>NZ_JASISZ010000057.1 GCF_030063355.1 Streptomyces sp. PH10-H1 | reverse complement strand
GAGCGGCAACCTCGCGGACCTCCAGCAACCCGAGCACCGACGGCATCACGACCTCCAAGGCCGAAGCGGAAACCTGATGCCTCAACACTTCCGCAGCGACGCCGACACTATTCCTGACCAGCGAAAACCAACCAACCGCGAGCGGAAAGACAACAACTTCTAACGCCCCGGCCATGCGGGGGCGATGCCCAGCTCAGGTGATGTGCCACCGGCTCAGGGCTCCTTGACGGCATGCAGCAGTGTGACGCTGAGCCACGGGCCGCCGTACCAGTACCCGGGGCCGAGTCCGCGCAGCGTGCCCTGCCCGATGTGCGCGGCGTATTTCCTGGCCATGGGCCAGAAGTCGGCGATGAGCAACTGCCCGCCAGGGCGCAGCACCCGCATGGCCTCGTCGACCGCGCGGTAGCGCGCCTCGGGCGACGGGATGTTGTGGATCGCCAGCGCGCTCGTCACGACGTCGAAGGAGCCGTCCGCGAAGGGCAAGGCGGTCATGTCGGCCGTATGTACTTCGACCCGGTCGGCGACCCCTGCCGCAGCGGCGTTGGCGAGGGTGACTTCGGGCCGGTTCCCGCTCTGGTCCTTGCCAGACCACAGGTCCACGCCCACGGCGTGTCCCGTCGGCAGCCGCCTGGCCGCCTCGATCAGCACCGCGCCGCGCCCGCAGCCCAGGTCCAGCAACTGCTCGTTGCCCTTCAAGTCGGCCCGGTCCAGCTCCCGCCTCCAGATGCGCAGCTTGCCGTGCAGTGTGGTGTGCAGGTAGATGACGTTGTGGGCCATGAGTACCGTCCCCGCCGTCACCATGGCTTTCCGTCCCGGCCGCCACCGGCCGGCGGCCAGGTAGCAGGCCGCGCCGACAGCGCCGAGTGTCGCCGGGAACGCTGGAGCGTCAACGCCGTATCGCGGCCGCTGAGGGGCCGGCAGTGGGGAGTCATTCCGGTTCTTGGACATACTCACAGTGTCACGAGCCCAATTGCCGGGCGTCTTGTAGAAATGTTCCCCCGTCACAGGTCACCCGCGACCGGCGCCACCGGCCGCGCGCCTGCCCGGTGCAGACCGTAGGTCAGGAAGTGGCCAGGTATTCGGGGGCGGCCCACGCGACGTCGTCGACCGCGAGCCACTGCGCGCCCGCGACGGCCGTGGGGGTCACACCGGCGAAGGCCATGACATCCCGGTGGAGGTGGGACTGATCGACGTAGCCGATCTCCGCCGCCACCCGTGCGGCGCTGTGACCCGCGGCCAGACGGTGGGCCGCGTGGTCGAAACGGACGAGCTGAGCGGCGCGCTTGGGGTTGAGACCGATCTGGGATCGGAACCGGGACCACAGACGCTTACGGCTCCAGCCGACCTCGGCTGCCAGCCGCTCGACCCGAACCCCACCCAGATTCGTCACCATCTGCGCCCACACGAAGGCGACCTCGGGCTCCACCGCTCGGCCTGCCTCGTGTCGTCGAAGGAGCGCGGCCTCCGCTATCGCGAACCGTTTGTCCCATGACCCGGCAGCGCGCAGTTGCTCCTGGGTGCGCGCGGCGTCGCGGCCCCAGAGGTCGTCGAGGGAGACCACCGTGGCGCCCGACTCCGCACAGCCGCCCAGCACCGCGTGCGCGACCGGCGGTGACAGCCGGATCTGCAGGCACCCGATGTCCCGGCCGCGGCCTCGAACGCCGCCGGACGCGAGCCCCACGACGACGCTGCCGCTCTGCTGCCGGCCGTTGAAGTCGTCGACGACGAGCGGCTCGTCGCCGAGGTCGACGGCCACCGTGACCGCCGGGTACGGGACCACGTCAAGGTCGTAGAGGTCGGTCGTGCGGGCGCGGAATCCGGCCATGCTGACCCCCGGCAGCCGGCCGCGCCGCGACGGTGTGGCGATGTCCCACAGTGACGCGAAGTCATGGGACGGCCCGGCGGAGCGCATGGCGCCAAGCTACGCGACATTCATCCAAGACGCGACGTCCGAGCCGCGATGACACTGACGGCTCCTGCAAGCCCCGCCCTCAGAAGGGACCGCCCGTGATGCGCTCGCCCATCGACCCGTTCACGTCCGCCGTCGAACTCGCCGCGGCAATCCGCCGAAAGGAGGTGAGCCCGGTCGAGGTGGCCGACTGCTTTCTCGAGCGGATGGACCAGCTCGCCCCCCGGCTGAACGCCTTCTGTCACCGGGCCGACGACGATGTCCGCAAAGCGGCGTCCGTCGCGGCCGACGCAGTGGCGCGGGCCGCGTCGCCCGAAGACCTTCCACCCTTCCTCGGCGACCCGGTGGTGCGACGGTTCGTGGACGCGGGCTTCGTGCTGCTCGGCAAGACCACGACCTCCGAGTTCGGCAGCCTGCCCTTCACCGAGAGCGACGCGCTGGGCATCTCGCGCAACCCGTGGGACCCGGACCGCACGCCCGGCGGGTCGTCGAGCGGAGCGGGCGCCGCCGTCGCCGCCGGAATGGCGCCCATCGCCCACGCGGAGGACGGCGGCGGGTCGATACGGATCCCCGCGTCGTGCAACGGGCTCGTCGGCCTCAAACCCACCCGCGGCCTGGTCACCAACGCAACCGTGGAGGTGGAGGGTCTCGGCACCAGCGGCGTGCTCACCCGCTCGGTGGCGGACGCCGCGGCGGTCCTCGATGTCCTGGCGCGTCACGACCCGGCCGCGTGGTGGTCGCCTCCGGCGCCGCGCACGTCCTTCGCCGCCGCGCTGACGACGGACCTGCCGACCGGGCTGCGGATCGGTGTGCTCACCGACTCCCCGATCGACGGGATAGCCGTGCACCCGGCGTGTGTTGCAGCCGTCGACGTCGCTCTTCGGACGCTCGAGTCGGCCGGCCATCACCTCGTCGACACCCCCCTTCCGCTGCCGCCGGCCGGCGAGCTGGTCGCGGCGTTCACGACCCTGTGGAACGTCGCCGGTGCCGGAATCGCACTCGCGGAGCCGGACCGTGTCGAGCCGCACAATCGCGCCCTGCGTGCGGCGGCACGAGGGATCGACTCGTGGGCGTACGCGGAAGGAGTGAAGAAGACCCAGCAGTTGTCGCGGCGCATCGTCGAAGGCTTCGTCGCCGGCTTCGACCTCCTCGTCACGCCGACGATGGCCTGCCTTCCGCCGCTCATTGGTGCCTGGCGGGCAGGCACCGACGACGATCCTCTGAGGGCACTGCTGAACAGCTATCCGATGGGGGTGTTCACGTCCGTGTTCAACGTGACCGGCCAGCCGGCGATCTCCCTGCCCGTCCACCACGACGAGGCCACCGGCCTGCCCGTCGGCATCCAGATCGTCGCCGCACCATGGCGGGAGGACCTCCTGCTCCAGGTGTCCCGCACTCTCGAACTCGCACACCCCTGGAGCGGTCGCCGCCCGCCCGTCAGCTGAGTACGGAGGCTCTTTCCCCAGGCCGGGGTCCCTCTGACAGCACGCGCCGCTATGGTGGTCCGATGGCATCGATCAGGCAGGTCCAAGTCACCTTCGACTGCGCGGAACCTCAGCGCGTCGCTCGTTTCTGGTGCGAGGTGCTGGGGTACGTCGTACCGTCGCCGCCGGAGGGGTTTGCTACTTGGGACGATTACGAACGTTCGCTGCCGCCTGAGCGTCAGGATTCATCGTTCGTCTGCAGTGATCCCTCAGGTGTCGGCCCGCGACTGTACTTCCAGCGCGTTCCCGAGGGGAAGGTCGTCAAGAATCGGGTTCATCTTTGCGTGCGGGTCGGCACCGGGCTCGTGGGTGACGAGCGCCTCGCCACACTCGAGGCCGAGTGCGTACGACTGATCGCGCTCGGCGCGGTACGCGAGCGAGTACTGCTTGCCGATGAGGAGAACGAGTCGTGCATCGTGATGCAGGACATCGAGGGCAACGAGTTCTGCCTCGACTGACGTGACTGAGGGGCCGCGAAGGCCGCGACGTGTCCTCGTTTCCCCGTTGCGCGAAGCGGCATTTCATGGCCTGTTCGAGAGGTCGGTACGGTCGGATTCATGGATTGGAACTTTCAGACGGCCGAAGAACTCGCGGCTGCCCTGCGTGCCGGTGAAGTGACCTCGGCGGAACTGACAGACAAGGCGATCGCCCGTATCGAGCGGGACGACAAGGAGATCAACGCGATCTGCGTGCCGGACTTCGACCGAGCGCGGGCCGCCGCGCTCGGCGCCGACCAGGCGCGCGCCCGCGGTGAGGACCGGCCGCTCCTCGGCATACCGGTGACGGTCAAGGAGTCCTACAACATCGCCGGAGTGCCCACGACTTGGGGCATGTCGCCGCACCGGAACTTCATGCCGGCCGAGGACGCGGTACAGGTGTCGAGGCTCAAGGCTGCGGGCGCGGTGATACTCGGTAAGACCAACGTGCCCGTGGGGCTGCAAGATATCCAGAGCTTCAACGAGATCTACGGCACCACCAACAACCCGTGGGATCACGGTCGCACGTCAGGTGGATCCTCCGGCGGATCGGCGGCGGCCCTGGCGTGCGGATTCGGTGCGCTGTCCATCGGCTCCGACCTCGCCGGCTCGTTGCGCACCCCCGCACATTTCTGCGGTGTCTACGCACACAAGCCGACACTCGGGCTGGCGGCCAACCGCGGTATGGTCCCGCCGTCCGCACCGGCCTTGCCGGTCGACCTCGACCTCGCCGTCGTCGGTCCGATGGCGCGCACCGCCCGCGACCTCACGCTCCTGCTCGACGTCATGGCCGGACCGGATCCGTTGACGCTCGGCGTGGCGCACCACTTGAGGTTGCCGCCCGCGCGCCACGAACGGCTCCGCGACTTCCGGGTCTTGATCCTCGACGAACATCCGCTCATTCCAACCGGGTCGGCGGTGCGGGCGGGCGTGAACCGAGTCGCCGACGCGCTTGTCGACGGCGGCGCCCACGTCGAACGGCACAGTCCGCTGCTACCCGATCTGACCGAGGCCGGGACGCTCTACAGCCAGTTGCTGGTTTCGGGCTCCGTCGCACGTTTTCCCGTCGAACCGTACGATCGGCTGCGGACCCGCGCCGCCGGACTGAGCGCGGACGACCAGAGTCTCGACGCGGCACGGCTGCGCGCCATGGTGTTCAGCCACCGCGACTGGCTCCAGGCGAACAACCGCCGCGAACTGCACCGCCACGGCTGGCGGCAACTGTTCGCCGAGTTCGATGCCGTGGTGTGCCCGATCACGCCCACTCCCGCGTTCCCGCACGACCACAACCCCAATCCGCTGGAACGCCGGATCGACATCGACGGCGTCGAGTACCCGTACTTCGACCAGCTCGTCTGGGCCGGCCTGGCCACCATGCCCGGCCTGCCCGCCACCGCCATACCAGCGGGCCGGGCCCCCGATGGCCTGCCGGTGGGAGTGCAGCTCATCGGTCCGATGTTCGAGGACCGCACCCCGCTGCGGCTGGCCGAACTGCTCGAGCAGAAGATCGGCGGCTTCCAGGTACCGAAGTAGCGTGCACTACCGGGTGTTTGTTGAGGAGGAGGCCTGGAAGCCGGGATTCCCTGCGAAGATCCAAGGGATGGAGTTCTTCTGCTACCACCGCGATCGATCCGGCTCCGTGGCGTTGCGCAACAAGCTGTTGGAAGAGCATTTGTCCTACATGGACCGGTACTCGAAGGAGATGATCGCCCGCGGTCCGACACTCGACGATGACCGCGAGACACCCACCGGCAGCACGCACATCGTCGACGTGCCGGACCCCGCCGCCGCTCGCGCATTCGCCTTCGACGAGCCCGGCTACCAGGCCGGCGTGTACCGGGACGTGTTGCTGCGCCGGTGGCACAACACGCTGGGACGCACCATGTGGGATTTCCCCGGCGGCCGGACCGGCGGCAACCGGTACCTGGTGCTCGGGCTCGGCACGGGACAGGCCGCCGACCTCGCCGAGCCGCCCGGCCAGGAGGAGCTGATCGCGTACGGGCCGCTGCTGTCCGACGACGGCACCACCTGGCTGGGCACGGCGGCGCTGGTCCGGGCGCCTGATCCGGACACGGCACGTGCCGTCCTTACGGCGGACCGGTATGCCGACATCGAGGTCCACAACTGGCAGTTCGGCGGGCGGCAGTGATGAACGGACGTGTCGTCGACCGCTGAAGGTTGGTGACCGCTGAGGCTCGCCCGTCCAGGGTCTCAGTTCCGGTCCTGGGTCCGGGCGTTGAGCACGTGGTCGCGTGAATCGGCGGCCGCCCGGCCAGGGCCGGCAGGTCGACGCCCAGGACCTGGCCGTTCCACTTGCGGACCTGGCCGGCGATGAATACGGCGGTGATGTTGCGGGGGTCGGAGCCCAGGACGACGGTGCCGATCGCGTCGTTGAGGGGCATGGTGTTGATGTCCTCGGCGTCGATGATCAACAGGTCGGCCTGCTTGCCCGGGGTGAGGGAGCCGGTCACCTCCCCGAGGCCGTTGGTCCTGGCGCCCTGGAGGGTCGCGAAGTCGAGCACGTCGTGGGTGCTGATCCGGCGCGGCTGGCCCGGGTCCGGGGTCCCGTAGGCGGCGTTGACCGCCCGCATGCGCTGGATGGCGTGCAGCGCGCGCATCTGGGTGAACATGTCGCTGGCCAGGGCGACCTCGACGTCGATACCGAGGCCCGGCCGGATGCCGGCCGACAGCGCCTCATCGATGGCGGGGATCGCGGAGTCCAGACCGATTTGGGCTTCGGAGGTGGGCGCCAGGGACACGGTGGTTCCGGTGTTTGCCATCGCCTGCCAGGCCTGCTGCGCCAGGCCCGTGCAGTGAATGAGCGTCACCTGTGGCGTCAGCAGGCCCTCCTCGGCCCAGTGGACGATGGCTGTGGAGGCGGTCGCGCCGAAGACCGCATCGATACTGACGCCGAAGCCCAACTCCCTTGCCGCCCGGGCGAGCTGTGGCCCGTAGGCGAGGTCGGGTCCGGCGATCTCATCGGTCGCCAGTGCCGCCAGGCGCAGGCTCAGCAGCGGGTGGTCGCCGGTGAAGTACTGCGCGTGCAGACGTGTGAGGTCACCGGGCCACTGCCGGTCCCAGCCGCCGAAATGCGGTCCCATGGAGGCGTGCACGCCTCGGATGCCGGTGTCCATCAGCGCCTGGACGGCCTGGACGGCCTGGACGGAGTGGGCGGGGGTGCGTGAGTTGTGTGAGAAGTCGAGCATGCAGGTGATGCCGCTGTCGATCGCGGTCAGGGCGGCGAGCCGGGTGCCGACGTACACGTCCTGCGGACGGTAGACGGGGGCCAGACCCGCGAGGGTGGTCAGCACGTATTCGCCGAGGTCGTTCACGTCCGGCATGAGCCGGCGCAGCTGCGCCTCCCAGGCGTGCCGGTGCGTGTCGACGAATCCGGGGGAGAGGATGAAGCCTGACGCGTCGATGACCACGGCGTTCTCGGCCGCGCCCTGGGACAGCAGATCGGGGGCCACTGCGCGGATGACGTCTCCCTCGATCAGGACGTCCGCTGGCGCCAGGATGCCGAGGGCGGGATCCATGGTGACGACGGTGGCCCCGGTGATCAGAGCTCGGCGGTCGGAGTCCGTGGACTGGTTGTTCAGTGCGTCGATCAGTGAGCTTGCATCGCGTCGGAGGTTCACGGGTTGGTCCTTGGTCCCTGTAGGTCTGACTATTGGGGCGGACCAGGCCGACCCCGGCAGCCCCTCCACCCATGCCCTGACCCTCCTGGGCACACTCATCACTGCGCCCCCGCTCCCGCCCAGCGCCGCGACGCCCGACCGGCTGCGCTCCGAGCGCTGATCACGGGCGCTGGAGAGCGATCAATCCGTCGAGGGTGAGGTCGAGGAGGCGTTCGGCCTGCTCGCGCTGCTCGGATTTGCCCGAGGTGAGGGCGATTCCGGTGAGGGCGGCGAACATGTCGGTCGTGCTGATGTCCGACCGGATCGTGCCGGCCGGGATGGCGACTTGCATGAGGGACGCTTCATCGACTACGCCATCGCCAAACGTCCGTCGACGGCGGCATGGCACAGGTCTGACAGCCGCTTCATCGAGGATCGGTCCCCCTCCGAGGATCGGTCCCCTCCGAGGACCGGGCCGCCCCTCCGAGGACCGGGCCGTCCGTCCGAGTCGGCACCCCTCTCTCCGAGTCGGCACCCCTCTCTCCGGGGCGGCACCCCGACTGCGGGGTACCGCCCCGGGGAGTTGACTGGCGGACTACGGTAGTTGGTCGATGATCCAGGAGCCGAGTTCCTCCGTCATCAGCGTGTGGCCCTCGTTCTGGGACGCGAGCTTGTAGTCGTCCAGTCCGCTGTCCTCCGGCGGCAGACTGTCGACGGGCGTGTACAGGTCGTCGTGCGTGGCGATGTCGCGGAGGTCGACCGCGCTGGCCGTCGGCACGAAGCAGTGGTCGCGGATGAGGGCCTCGGAGGCCATGCCGGCGTACGAGGGAAGCGCGTTGAGCGAGTCGGCGAGGATGCCGAAGCCCTCCAGGGTGCCGCCCGGGGCGCCGTCGATGTCGGGCAGGCCCGAGGTGCGGATCGCCGGCTTCTGCAGGGTCACCACCCTCAGTTGCGCGACGAGTTGGTTGTCGCCGGTGGACTGGGCGAAGAGGTTGGTGCCCGTGATGGCGAGGCCCTTGCCCTGGAACGTCTTCACGCCGGGCTGGGTGCCATTGCCCGCGCCGTTGCCCACGCCGGTGGAGACGCCTATCTTCCGGGGGCGCACCGGCCAGTTGCCCATGCGCTCCATCTCGTCGAGGAAGTCGGTGCGTTCCTTGCTCGTCTCGGGGGTGTCCTGCCAGTGGGAGATGTGCTGCCACAGAAGTTGCTGGGCGGCCGGGCTGTTCATCTGGTTCGAGAACCGGTCGTCCAGGTCCTTGGTGTAGTGAGCGAAGGCCTGCAGGGCGATGGGGATCCAGGCGCCGCGGTGCGGGCTGTCGTAGGAGAAGTAGAGCTCGGTGCGGTGGTCCATCCGCTGGCGCTCCAGCTTCAGGAGGGCGTACCGCATGACCAGACCGCCCATGCTGAAGCCGCCGACGGCGAGGCCGTGTTCGCCGCTCATCTCCTGGGTCGCCCGCTGGATTGCCGCGAGCGCGACCTGTGCGTTGTCCTGGATCGCCGCGCTCGCGCTCGTGGAAGCCGAGGATGATGACGTCCCTGCCACGGCGGCGGATTTCGCTGAGGAACGCGTAGTCGCGCCAGTCGAGGCCGTCCCAGAGCATCGCCACGTCACTGGGGCCGGAGTTGAAGCCGTCTGCGATGATCACGGGGCGGGTCAGACACCCCATGTCGTTTGGTGTCAAGCGGTATGGGGGTGGGCGTGGTGTGACCAGGCGGTTGCTTCGTCGTAGTGGGTGAGGGTTTTGAGGCAGCCGTGGAGGATGCCGACGAGGCGGTTGCCGACCTGGCGGAGGGCGGGGTTGTAGCCGACTTCGCGGGCGCGTTGTTTGTCGTAGTACTTGCGGGCGCCGGGTGAGGCGCGCAGGGCGGAGAACGCCTGGGTCTGGAGGGCGTCGGCGAGGCGGTTGTTGCGGACGTAGCGGGCTTGGACGTGGTGGCTTTTGCCGGAGGCCCGGGTGATCGGGCTGGTGCCGGCGTAGTTCTTGCGGGCTTTCGCGCTGTCGTAGCGGGTGGGGTCGTCTCTGAACTCGGCGAGCACCCGGGCGCCGGTGATCTCTGCGATGCCGGGCATCGAGAGGTAGATCTCAGCGTCCGGGTGCGCCAGAAAATGCTTCTTCACCTGTACTTCCATCGCGGTGATCTGCTCGTTCAGCGCGATCAGCAGCCGGGCGTGGGCCGTGGTGGTGGCCGCGTAGGCGGCGGTGACCTGTTCGGGCAGGCCGAGCTGCGGCTCACGCAGGGCGGTTTGGATGGTGGCCGCCTTCGCGTCGCGATGGTGTCGGCGGTGGCGGGCCAGGACTGCGGTGATCTGGGTGCGGGTCAGCTTCACGGCCGCTGCCGGTGTGGGTGCCTTGATCAGCAGTTCCAGCGCGTCAGTGCTGGTCAGCGTCAGATCCGCGTAGGCGTTCAGGGCGGCGGGGAAGTACTCGCGCAGCGCGGTGCGCAACCTGTGGAAGGTGCGGGTGCGTTCCCAGATCAGGGTCTGGTGGGCGCGGGCGACGACCTTGACGGCCTGCGCCTGCTCGCTGTCTCCGGCCACCGGCCGCAGCTGGGCCCGGTCGATGCGGACCATATCGGCCAGCGCATGGGCGTCGCCCGGTGGTTCTGGACGAGGATGTCCAGGACGTTGCCGTCGGTGTCCACGGCCCGCCACAGGTACTTCTGCTCGCCGTTGACCTTGATGAAGACCTCGTCCAGGTGCCACTTGTCGCCGGGCCGCGGGCGCCTGCGGCGCAGCGCGTTCGCGTAGTCCTGCCCGAACTTCAGACACCATCGGCGGATCGTCTCGTGGGAGACGATGACGCCGCGCTCGAGCATCAGTTCCTCGACCTCGCGGAACGACAGCGGGAACCGGAAGTACAGCCACACGCAGTGCGAGATCACCTCCACCGGATACCGGTGATTGCTGTACGACGGCGACCCGGACGACACGAAACGACCCCTCCGACGACAACCAACCACAAGATCATTCCACAGACGCCCGACAACGTGACAGCACCCTGTCGGCAGATCATGAGCACCGTCTGAGCAAATCCGGGTGATCATGAGCACTGGTGACGGTCGGTAGCTGCCCTCGGGAGTCCGTCTCCCGGAACCAGGGCGCTTATCGTCCAATCAGTCCGACGGGCCCGCGTGCCAGATCGTGCCCGACATGCGGGAGATCCGTGCGTCACCTAGGGATTGCCCCCGATGCGCGCATTGAGGTCACTCGCCTACGGTCATGAGTGGTGCTGACTCTCCGGCCAGCCGATCCATTCCGCACTGACCCGCGCGTTACGGAGACCCGATGAAGGCGATCGTTCAGGACCGGTACGGCTCACCTGACGTTCTGGAGCTCAGGGAGGTCGACAAGCCGGTGGCCGCCGACCATGAGGTGCTGGTACGGGTCCACGCGGCCGCGGTCAACGCGCGCGACTGGCACCTCATGCGGGGCGACCCGTACCTGGTGCGCCTGGTGTTCGGGTTCGGCAGGCCGAAGACGAAGATCCGGGGCACGGACTTCGCGGGTCGGGTGGAAGCGGTGGGCATGGACGTGAAACGGTTCCGTCCCGGTGACGAGGTATTCGGCGAAGCCGACGGAGCATTTGCCGAGTACGTGTGTGCCCCGGACAACGTGGTGGAGTCGAAACCGGCCAACCTGACGTTCGAGCAGGCGGCCGCGGTGCCACTGGCGGGGAACACCGCCCTCATGGGCCTGCGCGATCTGGGGCGAGTGCAGCCGGGACAGAAGGTCCTGGTCAATGGTGCTTCAGGTGGCGTGGGGACGTTCGCCGTACAGATCGCCAAGGTGTTCGGCGCGGAAGTGACCGGCGTGTGCAGTACGCGAAACGTGGACCTGGTCCGGTCGATCGGCGCGGACCACGTCATCGACTACACCCGGGAAGACTTCACCCGGAACGGAGAACGGTACGACGTCGTGTTCGACCTGGTGGGCAACCGTTCGCTGACCGAGTGCCGACGCGCGCTGACACCCGCGGGGACGCTCGTGCTGTCTGGCGGGGGCGTGTCCGAAGGCGGCAGTCTGGTCGGGCCGATGGGTCTCATCCTCAGGGGGCAGGCGCTGTCCCGCTTCGCCCGCCATCGGCTGCTCGTACTCACGGCGACGCCGAGCAAGGAGAACCTGGCGGCGCTGAGGGAACTCGCCGAGTCCGGACAGGTCACCCCGGTCATTGACCGGACCTACCCGTTGAGCGAGGTACCCGAGGCCATCCGGTACCTCGAAGTGGACCACGCGCGCGCGAAGGTCGCCATCACCGTGTGACGGTGCCCCTGCCGAAAACCTCATCCGCCCAGTTCACGCGGCGTGTTGGTATTCGTGGAGGATGCCGCCGAGTCGTTCGCGTCTGCGGATGTCGAAGTGGGTGATCTGCTCCGGATCGGTGACCGGAACCGGCAGCAGGTGCAGCGGGCGGGCGTTGGCGATGCCCTGATGGGGCCGGTGGGAGTTGTAGGGTGTTGTCACGTTGTTGGGGGTGGAGGTCTCTGCCGGTGTGTCGGGGTGTGGTTGGCCCGGGTGGTGGGGGTGGGTCAGGCTGCTCTTGCCCTCGCCGTAGTACACCCACGCTGTCCCGTTCGGCAGGTCCCACACGTCGTGAGGCGACGGCGGGACCTGGGTGGGCTGCTCCCTGGGGCCCGGAGCCAGCACGATCGGTCCCGCGGAGTTCAGCGCTTCGCTGATCTGTTGTGCGCTCGGTGTGTTCTGGTCGGCCATGAAAGGTCCCCTCCGAAGGTGACGATTACAGTCGGTGCCCTCTTCGGCACCAGGGGTAGTAGCCGAAAGGGGTGCGGGGTAATCCGAACTGCCGTCTGGACACTTCCGGACATCGGGGCGATGGCTTCTTTGTCTGCATACGTGCGCGCCGGGCCGATGCGGGCTCCTCGGCCGGGTCCTGGCCCGTGTCGGGGGCGGTTGCCGAGCCTGCGGTGCCGGTGAGAAATCCGGGCGTGGCGCCCGTGTCGACGTTCAACTCGGCCAGCATCTGCTCGCTGAGGCGAGGAAGTATGTCGCGAAGATGCCGATCGGCCGCACGCGATCACGTGCGGCCGAGCCACCGTCGCGGCTCGTCAGCCGATCCGCTTCTTCGTACGCGCGTCACCCTCCGGTTCGCCGAACAGCATCCCGGCGGCGACCTCCCATTCCCGGACCAGGTCGACCGTCTCCGGTGCACGCAGCCACTGGATCTGAAGGCCGTCCATCATCGCCACGATGTGCCGGGCGAGTGACTCCGGACGGTCGCTGATGTCTCTGGCCAGGGAGGCGAAGGCAGCCATCGCCTGCTTCTGCCGGTTCGCGAAGTAGGCGTGTGCGGGATGGCTCGGTGTCAGCGACTCGGCCTCCAGCACGGTGAAGAGCCGTACGAATTCCGGCTGCTCCGCGTTGCGCCGCATGGTCGCCGAGCACAACCGCCGCAGGTCGACCCCTTCGGGACCGCCGGCGGACCACTCGTCCGGGACCTCGTCCTCACCGACGCCGAGTTCCGCTCGAAGGGATCGGGCATCCTCGATGTCCCGGTGTTCCAGCACCGCGATGAGCAAGCCTGCCTTGGAGCCGACATGGCGCAGCACGCCGGGAACGGTCAGCCCGCACCCATCTGCCACATCCTGCATCGACAGACCCCAGAAACCGCGCTCGGCGATCAGGACGGAGGACACGTCGGTGATCTGGCGCCGTCGCTCGGCGGCCGGCAGTCGCGGCCGATCGCGCCGGTACGAGGGCGCGCTCTCAGCCATCTTTACCAAGACCCTCCCATCGGGCGCCATCGTCGGCCTGGCCAGCCGGCCGTCCGGCCAGCTCATGTGCGGTCATCGCGCGATCTGCGCTCAGACGGCCGCGACTCGTCTCGCCAGTGGCTACCAGGGCGAAGTAGTTAGTAGCTACTAGCTAATTATTAGTAGCTACTAGCTAATTACTAGTCCGGGACGGCACGGTAGTCCCGGCCCGACCGCCTCGGCAAGACCCACGTCCGCATCGGACAGAGAGCGATGCGGCAACCGAGCCAGTTGCCCGGTCAACGTTTGACTGGTGAATTCATCGTGGCACCGAGGTCGGACGGCTCACGGTGCTCGTCACGTGCCCGCCGGGCACGAAATGACCCGTGCGTTGATGCCCGGCTCCCGCTTACGTGGATGACGAAGTGGCCCATTGCCCTGCCTGTAGGGCCTCAAATCCGATGAAGCGGGTCGCTCGCTCCCCAGCGACAGATGCCGGATCGGCACTCCCGTATTCGAGATCAACCATTCGCGCCTGTCAGGAGCATCCCGCCTTGGCTTCACAAAGTGAACGTACGCACACCGCTTGACAGTGGATCAGCCTCGCTGGCTTCATGTGTCACGGCGTGAACGAGTTGGGCGAACTCACATGCCACGTAACGGTTCTTCTGCCTCGGAGGCGGCTCTGGCGGGCCGCGTTGGCCCGAGTGTCCCCTCATGTCACTTCCGAAGAGACGGCGTTGGTGTTCCCGTGTTCCCGCAAACGGGAGCGCTCCCACGGTTCTTGGCGCCTCCGAGTGCATCCCCCCACCGTCCGGGTGCGGCAGCAGCCCACCCGGCGATCGAAAGGACTCCCATGCTCAGATCCCATCTGAAGCCACATCGCGTGGCTGCGGCACTGGCAGCACTTGTGGCTGCCCTGCTGGTAGCGACCCTCTCGCTGACCAGTGCTTCGTCGGCGTCCGCGAGCACCACCCTGTGCGGCAAGACCGACAGCATGAAGGTGTCGGGCGGCAAGTACGTCGTCCAGAACAACGAGTGGGGCGACTCGATCGAGCAGTGCATCGACGTGAACGATGACGGCTTCAACGTCACCAAGGGCTGGCACAACGTGGGCACCGGCGGCGCCCCCGCCGCATACCCCTCGATCTACGCCGGCTGCCACTACGGCAACTGCTCCACCGGCAACGGCCTGCCGCTGCAGGTGTCGTCCTTCGGCAACCCGCAGTCCAGCGTCAACTTCTCCACCGCCGACGGCCAGTGGGACGCCGCCTACGACATCTGGTTCGACACCAGCTCCAACCCGTCGGGCCAGAACAACGGGGAAGAGATGATGATCTGGGCCAGCCACGCCGGGCCGCCCTCACCGTTCGGAACCAAGGTCGGCACGGTCTGGATCGAGGGCGCCAACTGGGACGTGTGGTACGGCCGTCAGAACAACGGCATCGCCTGGAACACCGTCTCCTACGTCCGCCAGCAGACCACCAATTCGGTCACGGTGAACATCAAGGACTTCACCAACGACTCGATCAGCCGCGGCTACCTCCAGCCGGCCTGGTACATGACCAGCGTGCAGTTCGGATTCGAGCCGTGGGTCGGCGGCCCCGGACTGGCCGTGAACTCCTTCTCGTACGACTCCAACGGCTCGGGCGGCACGGGTGGCAGCACCGGCGGTGGCGGCGGTGGCGGTACGCCGGGCACCATCGTCGGACAGCAGAGCAGCCGTTGCCTGGACTTGAAGGAGTGGGGCACCTACGACGGCACGCCCGTGCAGTTGTGGGACTGCGGCACCGGCTGGAACCAGCAGTGGAAGCGCGACGGCGGCAAGGTCGTGAACCCGCAGAGCGGCAAGTGCCTCGACGTGGCCGCCGGTTCCACGGCCAACGGGGCCCATGTGCAGCTCTGGTCGTGCAACGGATCCGGCGCGCAGCAGTGGCAGTTCAACGCCAACGGCACCGTCACCAATCCCCAGTCCGGCAAGTGCCTGGACGCCGGCGGCTCGTCCAACGGCGCGCTGCTGCAGATCTGGGACTGCCGCGGCGGAGGTACCCAGCCCAACCAGGTCTGGACGCAGAAGTAACACCACCCGGCGCCACAGGATTTGCCCCCGGACACGCCTGACCGGGCTGCCGCCTGGGTTGCCCCCCCGCCGAATTGGTTGAGGGTACCCCAGACGGCGGGTGCCGTCGCCGGGGGTGACTCTTGGGGAGCCGGGCAGCCGATGGTGCTCCGCGCGGCCCGGTTCAAGCATGATGAATGGTGCTGTGATCGAATGGCGGCATGGCACGCCTCACCACTCCGATTCTGCCCGCCGGTTCCCTCAGCGAGACCGAACAGCCTGTGCTGCAGGCTGGTGATCTCCTCCTGCGGCCGTGGGAGGAGGCTGATACGGACGCACTCCTGGCCGCGTTCGGGGACCCGGCGATCCAGCGCTGGGGCGTGCGCAGCGTCGAATCCCCGGCAGAGGCCCAGCGGATGATCGCCTCATACAACGAGGCGTGGCGCAGGGAAACTGCCGCGCATTGGGCCATCACCGGACCGGAGGTCATGGGCCGGGCCGCCCTTCGTGTCATAGACCTGGCCGAGGGGTCCGCCGAGATCGCGTACTGGGTGACGCCCGAGGCCCGTGGTCGTGGCGCAGCGGTCCGCGCGGCCGTCGCGGTCAGCGGGTGGGCTCTGGATGATCTGGGTCTGCATCGGATCGACCTGCAGCATTCCGTGGCGAACGGCCCGTCCTGCCGGGTGGCGGTGAAGGCGGGATTCGCCTATGAGGGAACGAAGCGCAGTGCTCTTCTGCATGCCGATGGCTGGCACGACATGCACCTGCACGCCCGAATTCAGGCCGACGCCTGACCACTTGGTGCTCACCGCCCCTTCAGGCGGCGGCCGCCGGCGCGGCCGGTCGCGGGGTGGGCGGTCGGGTGTGGAAGGCCCGGCGCGGGAGGTCCGGCCATCCGTATGCTCGTGCAAAGCCCTCGCTGTACCGGGCGATGTCACCGTCTCCGCCGACGTGCGCCGCACGGTCGAGGCTGCGGTGCAGCACTTCGGCGCCTGCATGCCGCCTTCAACAACGCCGGCTACGGGACGCTGGAGAGCTCGCTGCACGAAACGGCCGACGAGGTCTACGAGCGGGCGATGGACGTCAACGTCCGCGGGGTCTGGAACTGCATGAAGCACCAACTCCCGGTGATGCTCGCCTCCGGCAGCGGATCGATCGTCAACACCATTAGTACTGCAACCGCATGTGGTGTGACTGTTGGCGGTGTGGCTCGTTGGTCCGTCTGTGTGACGAATCGTTGACGGTGGGGCGGGTCGAGTCGTGGGCTGCGGGTGTAGAAGGGTTGCATGCCCGGTTCGCAGGGCGTTTTGGCAGGTCGGAGCCACGTGAGCGGGCTTTGGACTATCTGATGGGTTTGCTGGCTCCGTTGGAGAAGAAGAATGGGTGGACGCTGGCCGAGCAGGTCGGTCAGCTCCGCCCCGATGGTGTGCAGCGTCTGTTGAATCACTCCGAGTGGGACCAGGACGCGGTCCGTGATGATGTGCGGGACTTCGTCGTGGAGAGCATCGGGTCCCCGGACGGGGTGCTGATCGGTGACGACACCGGCTTCCTGAAGAAGGGCACCAGGTCAGCGGGCGTGCAGCGGCAATATTCCGGCACCGCGGGCCGCACCGAGAATTGCCAGATCGGCACGTTTTTGGCCTACGCCTCAGCCAGGGGGCGGGCGTTGATCGACCGGGAGCTTTATGTTCCGCGGTCCTGGACGGACGACCGGGCACGGTGCCGGGCGGCCGGGATCGGTGACGAGGTGCCGTTCGCCACGAAGACCGAGCACCTCAAGTGGATGCTGCAACGGGCCATCGACGCGGCGGTGCCCTTCGCCTGGGTCACCGCGGACGAGGCATACGGGCAGGTCAAGGACTTCAGGATGTGGCTGGAGGAACGCAAGGTGGCGCATGTGCTGGCCACCAAGCTCAACGACACCGTGACCACGACCGACGGCTGGCAGGTGCGGGTCGAGGATCTGGTGGCCGCGCTGCCCGCGCAGGGGTGGAAGCGGATCTCGGCCGGGGCCGGCGCCCACGGCCAGCGGATCTACCACTGGGCCCGCATCGCGATCCGGCCCGACTGGGCTGATGGGTTCGGACACTGGGTGCTGGCCCGCCGCAGCCTGACCGATCCGACCAAGATCGCCTACTACGTCTGCTACGGGCCCACCGCGACCCGGTTGAAGGACCTGGTCACGGTGGCGGGCGCGCGCTGGCAGGTGGAGGAATGCTTCCAGATCGCGAAGGGCGAATGCGGCCTGGACCACTACCAGGTACGGCTGTTCCGGGCCTGGTACCGGCACATCACCCTGGCGATGGCCGCTCTCGCCTACCTGACCGCCATCCGCGCCACAGAAACCACAAAAGGGGCAGCGCCGGCGACGAGCACGACCTCATACCTCTCAGCGTCCCCGAGATCCGCCGCATGATCGGGCACCTCGTCCTCACGCCCCACCACCTGGACAACGACCATCATCTGCACTGGTCACGCTTCCGACGCCGCAGCCAAGCCCGCGCCCGCAGATGCCACTACCAACGCCGAGGCCACCACCCCCACATGCGGTTGCAGTACTAAGAGCATCAGCGCCGGGATGATTCCTCCTCAGGTAGCCCGTGCTCGACAAGAACGTCGATACCCGCCGCCCGGAGTAGCCCAGCCAAACCGTCTGCACGGCATGGCGAATGAGTTGTCCCTCGCAATCCCCGCACCTGCCCAGGATCTCTGTTTCCTGGACGATCACTGCCAACCTCGCATCCTCATATTGCGGTCGACGGTGTCGTAGAAACGATCGGACGTTCCGGATCCATCACGTGGATGGTGATCCCTCATGCCTCGGCTCCACCAACGATGATGCAGTTCCGGTTGCGCCGCAGCCAGCCGAACCTGCTCGCCCTCAAGCCCACCGACGGCGCAACCCTCTGGAGCCGCCCCACCAGCCTTCCGCCGACGAACAGCCAAATCATCGGCTACGAGGGTTCCTTGACTCTGCGTCAGGGAACCTTGTACTGCTACCCGGGCACCGGAGCCTCGGGTGCGGTCAGCGGACTGCTCGCGGCCTTCGACCCGGCGACGGGGAAAACCCTGTGGAGCGTGCCGACCGCCGCCCGCGGAAGCCGGGGCTACGACCGGTCCGGCGCGACCGTCTGCTACCTCGACTCGACCCTGCACGCCGTCGACGCCCTGACCGGGGCACCCCGCTGGCTACCTCAACGCCGCTCCGATCAACGCCATCGCCGAACGCTGGATCAGCCGCTATGACCAACCGAGGGTCGCCGCCCTGGCCGACCTGAAGAGAGCCTTGGAGGACACTCCCGTGGGCAGCAGACCTGAGTTCGTCTACACGACCTACATCAACACCACCCCGAAGCGGCTCTGGCAGGCCCTGACCGAGCCCGCCTTCACCCAGCGGTACTGGTCAATGGCGTTCGAGACCGACTGGAAGGCCGGGTCGACCATCACCTGGGACCACCACGGCGTGTCGATCACGGACCCGGAGCAGGTCGTGCTCGAGTCCGACCCCTACCGCCGGCTCTCCTACACCTGGCACACCTTCACACCGGAGTTGGCCAAGGTCTTCGGGATCGACGACGAGCAGCTCGCCAAGCTGGCCGCCGAACCCCGGTCCAAGGTCACCTTCGACCTCGAAAAGCACGGCTCCACCGTCAAGCTGACCGTCACCCACGACGGGTTCGACCACGGGAGCACCGTGGCCGAAATGGTCAGCGGAGGCTGGCCGCTGGTGATCTCCGGACTGAAGACACTCCTCGAAACCGGCGACGTCCTCGCAAAAGGAGCATGACATGGCCGACATCCGACACCGCGTGGGCATCTCCACGCCCCAGGCCCGCGTCCACGATGCGCTGACCACACTCGACGGTCTCTCCGGATGGTGGTCCCGGGACGTCTCCGGCAAGCCCGAGCCCGGCGGGATCCTGGAGTTCCGTTTCGGCTCCCCCGACCGCGGCTTCGACATGGAGGTCGTCAGGACCGCGGACCACCAGGTCGCCTGGCGCTGCGTGAAGGGCCCCGAGGAGTGTGGCTTCGTAGGGGAGTTCGGGAGCCACTTTTCGATGACTTTGGGAGCCAGTTGTTGATCTCAGAGGTGAGTTTTGTCGATGAAGGCTGGCGGCACTTGTGGCTCGTTTCGGCTGGTCACCTGAGCCGGCCGACGAGTGCGGAGACTCGGACGTATCCGGTGAAGGGCTGGTCCGTTGGCAATGACTGCCGGATGTGCTCGGCGAACGCCGGTCGGTCGTCCGCTGTGACTGCTTTCAGTTGACGAGAGAGCGCTTCATTGGGGCGGGAGCCGGGCTCAGTGAGGGTCGCTGAGGCCCGTGCCGCCACCGATGGCTTGCCTTGCGCCGGATTGTTGTACCGGGGCCTGCCGCCGAAGGCCTGCTACTGGGGGCCGTTCTTGGTCTGCTCGCCACGGCCTGTCGGGGCCGGGGTGGGCGGCGCGGCGAGCTTGGCGGCCCGGATGGTGAGGTAGTGCCGTTCCGGCAGGCTGGTCGTACGGTTCGCCGCTTCGCGGTAGTTCTCGATCGCCGCCCGGAAGTCGCCGGCCATCTCCAGGAGATGGGCCCTGGCGGCGTACAGGTGGTGGTGCCCCGCCAGGCGTCGGTCCGACTCCAAGGCCCTGAGTATGTCGAGGCCCATCGCCGGGCCGTGCACCATAGCGGCGGCGACGGCGCGGTTGAGCGACACCACGGGAGTGGGAGACATGTGTTCCAGCGCTCCGTACAGTGCGAAGATCTGGGGCCAGTCGGTCTCCTCGACCGTCGCCGCCTCGTCGTGGACGGCGGCTACCGCCGCTTGAACCTGGTAAGGGCCTACGGGGCCCTTGGGCAGGGCTGCGGTGATGAGCTCGACTCCCTCGGCGATGGCGTTGCCGTCCCACACGTTGCGGTCCTGCTCGGCCAGCGAAATCAGCTCGCCGCCCGGGCCGGTGCGCGCCGGGCTTCGGGCATCGGTCAGCAGCATCAGCGCGAGCAGCCCGGTGACCTCGCTGTCGTCGGGGAGCAGGTCGTGCACGGCCCTGGCCAGCCGGATCGCTTCCTTCGAGAGCTCGACGCGTTGCAAGTCCGGGCCGCTACTACTGGTGGATCCCTCGGTGAAGATCAGATATAGGACGTGCAACGCCGCGTCGAGTCGAGGCGCCCAGTCGTCATGGCCGGGCATACCGAAGGGGATCCCGGAGGTCTTGATGCGCTGCTTGGCCCGGCTGATCCGCTGCGCCATGGTCGACTCGGGCACCAGGAAGGCGCGGGCGATCTCGGTCGTGGTCAGGCCTCCCACCGACCGCAGGGTCAGGGCGATCGCGGACGCCAGTGACAGAGCCGGATGGCAGCACATGAACAACACGATCAGCGTGTCGTCCCGGTCCGCAGCTTCGTCGTCGTCCGCTGCTGGCGCCGACTGCCGGTCCAGGGGCGCCAGGCTGGCCGCGAGATTCTCCCGGCGGCGCCGTGCCTGCTCGCTGCGCACCTGCTCGATCATGCGGCGGCTCGCGACCTGGATCAGCCATCCGCGCGGATTGCGGGGCAGACCCTCGTCGCGCCATTGGGTCGCCGCGGCCAGCAAGGCATCCTGGACGGCGTCCTCGGCGGCGTCGAAGTCCCTGAACCGCCGCGTGAGCACGCCGATGACCTGCGGCGCCAGCTCGCGCAGCAGGTCCTCGGCGCTAACGCCCGCGTCAGCCAGTGCTCACATCTCCTCGGGCGGTGCCGACATCACCTGGCGCACCTCGATCGGCATGTTCAGCGGGGCGCCGCCGGGGCCGGGCGCGGCCGAAATGGACGCGGCGATCTCCATCGCCCGCTCGGGCTTGTCGCAGTCGACGATCCAGTAGCCGGCCAGGAACTCCTTGGTCTCGGGGTAGGGGCCCTCGGTGACTACAGGCACGCCGCCGCCGTGGGAGCGGACGATCCGGGCCGTCTCCGGCATCGCCAGCCCCTGGGCGTCGACCAGTTCTCCGGCTTCGGTGAACTTCCTGTTGGTGTCCATCATGAACGCGATGTGCGCCTTGAGTTCCTCCGCGGTCCAGGTCCCGATCCCCGGGAAGTCCGCCGTCTTCTGGCTGAACTGCATCAACAGCATGTACTTCATGGTCGGCTCCTCAAAGCTTCCGCGCCCTGGTCAGGCGCTCTCACCGATAGGTAGAAGCACGCGCGACGATTTCGACATCCTGGGTAAGGATCTGCTGAAGACGTTAGTGGGAAGCCGTGTGGTTCAAGCGCAACGCCGACCATTCGACCCGCACCAGGTCCTGCTGCCGCCGTCGCTGGACGACTGGCTGTCAATCACGGTCGGCCGGTGGGATGCAGGTGCAGCAGTCCAGGGCGGTGGCGCTGTCGGCGGCCAGGGCCCGGGCGAGCACGATCAGGTCGGCGACGCGGGGGTCACCGACGGAGTACCGCAGCTTGCGCCCGTCGCGGCGGGCGACGACGTACCCGCAGTCCACGAGGCAGGACAGGTGGACCGACACGCGCGGCTGGGAGATCCCGGTGTGCTCGACGCACTCGGCGGAGGTGCGCTCGGCGGCGAGGATGAACTCCAGCATCCGCAGCCGGGTGGGGTCGGACAGCGCGCGGAAGAACCGGGCCACTGTGTCGCTGTGGGAACACCTCTCACGTGCTGCGGCCCGCTCGGCGACGGGAGCGGTGGGGTGGTCGGTCACGGCAGGTCCCTCCAAGGACTGGAACTATTCGCCTAACCGCATAGTATGGTGCCATGTGGCTATTCGGCAAGGCACATAGCATCGGCATCGGCATCAGCCCCGGCCGAGCCCGGACCCCGGCGTAGGAGGCAGCGTGGTGAGCGAGACGGTATCCGGCTTCGATCTGGCGATCATCGGCTCGGGCGGTGCGGCGTTCGCCGCCGCCATCGCGGCCCGCACCAAGGGCGCGAGGGTGGTGATGGTCGAGCGCGGCACGGTCGGCGGTACCTGCGTGAACACCGGCTGCGTGCCCTCCAAGGCACTGCTGGCCGCCGCCGAGGCCCGGCACGTCGCACTCTCCCAGCCCTTCCCGGGGATCAGGACCGAGGCCGGCCCGGTGGACTTTTCCGCGCTGATCGGCGGAAAGACCGCGCTGGTGGAGGGCATGCGGGCAGAGAAGTACGTGGAGTTGGCGGCCGAGTACGACTGGCGGATCCTGCACGGTGCGGCCCGCTTCGCCCCCGGCCCGGCCCTGGAGGTCGTCCTGGACGACGGCGGCACCACCATCGAGGCCGGGCACTACCTGATCGCCACCGGCTCGGCCCCGTGGGCGCCGCCGATCGACGGCCTGGACCAGGCCGGCTACCTCACCTCGACCACTGCCATGGAACTCGACCACCTGCCGGAGTCGCTGATCGTGGTGGGCGGCAATGCCATCGGCCTGGAGCAGGGCCAGCTCTTCGCCCGGCTCGGCACGAAGGTGACCGTCGTCGAGACGCTGGACCGGCTCGCCCCCTTCGAGGAACCGGAAGTCTCCGCCGTCATCGAAGACGTCTTCCGCGACGAGGGCATCGGCGTGCACACCGCCGCCACAGTTACCGCCGTGCGCCGCGACCGGGGCGGCTACACCCTCACCGCCGCCCGCGACGGCGAGGTGTTCGAACTGCGCGCCGAGCAGCTGCTGGTGGCCACCGGCCGCCGCCCAGTCACCGACGACCTCGGCCTGGAGAAGGTGGGGGTCAAGACCGGCCCGCGCGGTGAGGTGCTCGTCGATGAGCACCTGCGCACCCACCACCCCAGGATCTGGGCTGCCGGTGACGTCACTGGGCATCCGCAGTTCGTCTACGTCGCCGGCGCTCATGGGGTGGTGGCGGCCGACAATGCCCTCGACGGCGCGGAGCGCACGCTGGACTACCACCACCTGCCCCGGGTCGCCTTCACCACCCCGGCCATCGCCGCTGCCGGGCTGACCGACGCCCAGGCGGTCGCGCAGGGCATCGCCTGCGACTGCCGCGTCCTGCCCCTTCAGTACGTGCCCCGGGCCCTGGTCAACCGCGACACCCGCGGCCTGATCAAGCTCGTCGCCGAGGCCGGCACCGGAAAGCTGCTGGGCGTCCACATCATCGCCGCGAACGCCGGAGAGATGATCGCCACGGCCGTCTACGCCCTCGCGGGCAGGATGACCGTGCAGCAGATCGCCGGCCTGTGGTGCCCCTACCTGACCATGGCCGAGGGGCTGAAACTGGCCGCCCAGACCTACACCCGCGACGTTTCCAAGCTGTCCTGCTGCGCCTCCTGACACCCCGTCCCTTTCCACGGAGCCGACCACCGCGTGTGCGTCGGCGCCGGCGGCCGTTTCTGCCGCCGTATCGACTTCTTCGCCACCTCGCAGGCCGCGGCCCGCTTCGCCGCAGAGCACTCCGCGCTCACCGGGACCGTCCAAACCCAGGAGCAGGCGCTGGCCGCGGCAGGGTTCGGCGACATCCTGGGCTGAAGGCGGACGTGAATGTAAGCGCGATCACCGAATCACGCCGCCGAAGCGGCATAGCTTCGGTACTGGACAGCCCAGTTTGGCGAGAGGACGGATCATGATGCGCGCGGTGTGGAACGGCACGGTGATCGCGGAAGCGGCGCACACCGTGGTCGTCGAGGGCAACCACTACTTCCCGCCCGAGTCCCTGCATCGCGAGTACTTCACCGAGAGCCGGGCGAAGTCACTGTGCCCGTGGAAGGGCATCGCCAGCTACTACACGGTGTGCGTCGGCGATGAGGTCAACCCGAACGCGGCCTGGTACTACCCGCATCCCAGCCCGTTCGCCCGCAGGATCAAGAACCACGTTGCGTTCTGGCACGCGGTGGCCGTCGAGGGCGTACCGGAGACCGCCGAGAGCCATGGCGGGGGCACGTGAACGGCGAAGACGGCCGCCGTCTGTACGGCTTTGGTCGTCGGCGGCCGGACGGCGAGTGTCGGCTGCAGCCGGTTCAGGGCCGCAGGAGGTGGCGTACCGCGACGATGGCCTGCATCGCGGCCGCCGGACGCAACAGCGCCGGCCTGGGCCGCTCGGCCATCTCGCCGCGGGCGAGGCTTGCGGCTGTCACGGCGGCAACCGGCACCACCCATGCGGTGATCGCCGCGGCGCGCACGGCGCGGCTGGGTTCGTGCCGCAGCACCAGCCAGGTCCAGAACCCTGCGTCGGCGAAAGAGTCGGCGTAGTCGCCGAACGGGGAGACGGTCCCCTGACGGCGGGCGAGGTGGCCGTCGGCCAGATCGGAGGCGATCGCCATCACGCCGGCCCAGCGACCCGACCCCGCTGCCAGGGCTGGGAGGTTGCCGCGGACCAGCGTCAGCGCATCGGCGGGCGAGAGCCGGTCGCGGTTCTCCAGCATCCCCAGGTGGAGGGCGCTGAGCGTCCAGCTGGCCGCCACCCATCCGCGCCCTCGTCCCCGGGCCAGCGTGAGCACCGCGCCGTGCAGAGCCGTGATCTCCGCGAGTGCCCGTGGACGCCGGACCGCCTGGCGCACCGAACGGTCGGCGGCCAGGGCGAGGAAACGCGCGACCGCACGCGGACTCCAGCGGCCCTGGCGCAGGATCCCCAGGAGCGCGTCGGTCGCAGCGCGGCTGTCGGTGAGATCGGATACAGGCACGTGGGCCGGCCTTTCTTCGAGCGCGGGTCGTTGTGCCCACGTTAGACGGCCGACCCGTGGGCGGAACGTGAGCGTGATCACCGACGGCCGGGGCGGCAGGCCGTAGCGTCGTGCCCCGGACGGCATGTGGAGTGGATGGGGAACGGACGTGGGCATGGCGTGGGTCAGACGGCTGGCGATGGTGGCGGTGGCGGGTGGCGGTGTTGCGGCCGGGTATGTGGGGCTGGTGACGGGGGCATTGCCGCTCGACCTGGGGGTGGGCCGGCGGACCCGTTCTCTGGGACCGCAGATGATCGACATCAGGGCGCCTCGGGACGTGGTCTTCGATGTGATCGCCCAGCCTTATCTCGGGCGGGCCACCCGGGCGATGCGGGAGAAGGTGCAGGTGCTGGAGCGGGTCGCCGACATGGTGCTCGCCGCGCATTTCACGCCTGTAGCGGGCGGGCGGCTGACCGCGACGACGACGGAGACGGTGCGGTTCACCCGCCCCGGCCGGGTCGACTTCCGCTTGGTGCGCGGACCGGTGCCGGCCGTCGTCGAGTCCTTCCAGCTCATCGAGCAAGGATCGGGGACGCGGCTGGAGTACCGGGGTGAGCTGGGCACCGATGGGTGGGCGCTGGGAGAACGCTGGGGCCGTCTGGTTGCCGCACGGTGGGAGGAGACGGTCGTGGGCTCGCTCCGGTCGGTCAAGGAGGAGGCGGAGCGGCGCGCGCTTCTGCGCTGACGTGCCGCGCGCTCGCCGCGGCCCATCAAGCAGTCGGCCGGGCCCTGCACGCACCGGGCACGTCCGGGTGTCACTTCACGCGCTTCCTGCCGGTGACCAGTTTGGTGATGTACTTTTCTCCGTCGGCGTACGCCAGGTCGTGGGTGTAGTTTTCGGAGATGTACTGGCGTCGGCCGGTTTCTTTGTCGGTGACGAGCACGCGGAACCCCAGGGCGCTGCTCCCGCACCTGAACGGGGCGCCGACGCCCATCAGGCCCTCTGCCACATCAACGGCGAAGCGACCGCGGCTCACCGGGCCGGCCACCGCGCGCTCCCGGCTGCGGCCGGTCCCGAATCTGAACGGTCCGATGCGGATGGTGCGTCGCATGACGCCTCCCTGCCGGTATGAGCCGATTCTACGCGCGATCAGCGGGTACGGGGTCTGCCGATCCCGGTGGGCATCCGCCCTTCGACACGTACCAGAGCGGGCACGTGACCCTCTGTTTCCGAGGCATCCCGCCGGCAGACTTGGCGGCGGGATGCCGTGTTGCTCATGGCCGCGCGGATAAGGTGCCTGTTCGGTGACCGGCCTTACAGTTCTCGGCCCAAACCGGGCGTAGCGTCCACACCATGGTGCTGCGGAGCGTGCTGGGCGCGGTGTACACGGCGATGTCTCTGGGCCAGCTCGTCTCCTTCGGACGCATGCCCTCGATTCTGGCCACGTACAGGCTGGTGGACGGCGCCGCCGCGACCGTGCTCGCGGTGGTCCTGATCGCGGGCGAGCTGGTGTGCGGCATCTGGTTCCTGGCCCGCCCTCGATCGACGGCGCGCGCCCCGGTGTGGGTCTACACAGCCGTCTCGGTGATGTGGGCCGCGCTGGCGGTGCAGGCGTACGCCCGCGGCCTTGCGGTCGCGAACTGCGGCTGCTTCGGGGTCCACCTGTCCCAGCCGTTGTCCTGGATCGTGCTGGTCCAGGACGCACTGACCCTCCTGTACGCGGCTGTGCTGCTGCATGCCGCCGGCCGGGCCCGGACCGACCCTGACCAGGCCCGCACCCGCACCCGCACCCGCACCCGCACCGGTGTAGCCCATGACGATGACCATGTGGAGATGCGATGACAACGGACGAGACGGCACCGGCCACGGACCAGGCGGCGCCGACACCGGCGGCACCGGCGGCACCGGCGGCGCCGGTCAAGCGGGACCGGGACGAGGTGTTCATCGAGTTTACCAAGTCGATCTGCCCGATCTGCAAGACCCCGGTCGACGCGCAGGTCAACATCCGCGAGGGGAAGGTCTACCTGCGTAAACGCTGCAAGGAACACGGCCCGTTCGAGGCCCTGGTCTACGGGGACGCCGAGGAGTACTTGTCCTCGGCCCGGTTCAACAAGCCCGGCACCATCCCCCTCGTCTTCCAGACCGAGGTCAAGGACGGCTGCCCGAGCGACTGCGGACTGTGTCCGGAGCACAAGCAGCACGCGTGTCTGGGCATCATCGAGGTCAACACCGGCTGCAACCTGGACTGCCCGATCTGCTTCGCCGACTCCGGGCACCAGAGCGACGGCTACGCCATCACCCACGCCCAGTGCGCGCGCATGCTCGATGTCTTCGTGGCCTCCGAGGGCGAGGCGGAGGTGGTGATGTTCTCCGGCGGTGAGCCGACCATCCACCAGCACATCGTGGACTTCATCGACCTCGCCCAGGCCCGGCCGATCAAGAACGTCACCCTCAATACGAACGGCATCCGCCTCGCCTCCGACAAACGGTTCGTCACCGAGCTGGGCAAGCGCAACCGGGTGCCGGGCAAGTCGGTGAACATCTATCTGCAGTTCGACGGCTTCGACGAGCGCACCCACCGCGAGATCCGGGGCCGCGACCTGCGGAAGTTCAAGCAGAAGGCACTCGACAACTGCGCCGAGGCGGGGCTGACCGTCACCCTGGTCGCCGCCGTCGAGCGCGGCCTGAACGAGCACGAACTGGGCCCCATCATCACCTTCGGCATCGACCACCCCGCCGTGCGCTCCGTCGCGTTCCAGCCGGTCACCCACTCCGGGCGCCATGTCGCCTTCGACCCGCTGAACCGGCTCACCAACCCCGACGTCATCAAACTCATCAACCAGCAGCTCCCCGACTGGTTCCAGAAGGGCGACTTTTTCCCCGTCCCCTGCTGCTTCCCCACCTGCCGCTCCGTCACCTACCTGATCGTGGACGGTGAGCCGGGCCACCGAACCGTCCTTCCCATCCCCCGGTTGCTCCAGGTCGAGGACTACCTCGACTACGTAACCAACCGCGTCATGCCCGACGCCGGGATCCGCGAGGCCCTGGAGAAGCTGTGGTCGGCCTCCGCGTTCATGGGCACCGCCACCACCGAGGAGAAGCTCCGGGCCACCGCCGAGGCCCTGGACTGCGCGGACGCCTGCGGCATCGACCTCCCCTCGGCCGTCAAGGACCTGGGCGACAAGGCGTTCATGATCGTCGTGCAGGACTTCCAGGACCCGTACACCCTCAACGTCAAACAGCTGATGAAGTGCTGCGTGGAGGAGATCACCCCCGACGGGCGCCTCATCCCCTTCTGCGCCTACAACTCCGTCGGCTACCGCGAGCAGGTCCGCGCGCAGATGTCCGGCGTGCCGGTTGCGGGCGTCGTGCCCAATGCGCTGCCGCTGGCCGACCGGCTCACCGACACCCCCTACGGCTCCAAGACCGCACATGGTGCACAACCCGCCGCCGAATCCAAGCAGGGCCCACGATGACCGCGCCGGAGCCAGCGCCCGACGAGAGCACCCGCCGGCCCGCCGCGGCCGGCGACGAGCTCAAAACATGCTGTGCCGCCGCGTACTCCTCCGACGTGGTCGCGCTGCTGCTCGGCGACTCCTACCATCCCGGCGGCACCGCCCTGACCCGGCGCCTCACGGCCCATCTCGGACTCACCGACACAAGCCGCGTTCTCGATGTGGCCTCCGGCCGCGGCACCACCGCCCTCCTTCTCGCCGACGCCTTCGGCGTGCGCGTGGACGGTGTGGACTACTCCCCGGCCAACACCGCCCTCGCCCAAGGCACGGCCGCCGCCGCGGGACTCACGGAGCGGGCCACCTTCACCACCGGCGATGCCGAGCACCTGCCCTATCCGGACGGCGTGTTCGACGCCGTGGTGTGCGAGTGCGCCCTGTGCACCTTCCCCGACAAGGCCAAAGCCGCAGCCGAGTTCGCCCGCGTCCTTCGGCCCGGTGGACGGGTCGGCATCACCGACGTCACCGCCGACCCCGACCGGCTCCCGCCGGAACTGACCGGTCTCGCCGCGCGGATCGCCTGCATCGCCGATGCCCGCCCGCCGGCCGAGTACGCCGGGATCCTGGCCGCCGCCGGGCTGCGTACGGTCCACACCGAGCGCCACGACGCGGCCATGACCCGCATGATCGACCAGATCGAGGCACGGCTGAACCTGCTGCGCCTGACCGCCGCGGCCAGGCTCGCCGACGCCGGCGTGGACCTGAACGCGGCCCCAGCCGCCCTCGCCGCTTCCCGCGCCTGCGTCGCGGACGGCACCCTCGGCTACACCCTGCTGATCGCCGAGAGATCCCCCTGACGGCCGCACCCTCTACCGGCCCGTACGTAAGCGCCCTCACATACCTGAACAGACTGCCGGTCCTAGCGTCGAGACGAAAGCAGGCACCCGCACCAGGAGAGGACTTCTGATCATGGCAACCGCCGTGCAGGTATCCCCGAGAACCGCCGTCATCCCGGTCCACACAGCGTGGGGCGCCGCGGCCGGTGTGGTCGGAGGCATCGGGATGGGCATCTGGATGTCGGTCTCCAGGCCGATGATGGACACGGCGATGATCACCATGGTCGCCGGTCTCCTCGGCTCGACCAACGCCTTCGCAGGCTGGCTGATCCACCTGTCCATCGCACTGTTCGCCGGCATCACCTTCGGCGCCCTGCTGGGACAGTTCGCCCAGCGCATGGCACCGGGCATCGTCCTCGGCCTTGTCTACGGCGCCGCGTGGTGGTTCATCGGCGCCCTGTGGATCATGCCCGCCAACATGGGCATGCCGGTCTTCGAGTGGAACGACGTCACCAGCTCCAGCCTCGGCGCCCACCTGGTGTTCGGGCTCCTCGCCGGCCTGGCCTTCTCCTGTATCGCCCAGGTGATGGGCAAGCGGACCGGCTCGGACGCCGGATGAGCCGGATACCCCCCGCGTCAACATCCCGCCCCGGCACACCCCTCCGGAGTGCCGCACAGCGTCCCAGCAGCCCGGGCGAGGGTGCCATGCCCTACTGTCTGGCCGAGGGCGCCGACGCGCTGGCCGGCCCGGCGTGGGGCGCCGCGCCCCCGCCCTGGGCCCCGGGACGACGGGAGACCCCCGCTGCTGCCGAAAGGGACGCCCGCGTGAGCGACGCTGGAGCGGGACCGGACGACCGGACCTGGTGCATCGCTGAAGTCGACATCTTCTGTGACCTCAGCGAGCCGGAAATGGACGTCATCGCCGCCGCGGCCCCGATGAAGACCTACACCGCAGGAGAAATCCTGTACTCCCCGCACCAGCCCAGCGAAACGCTGTTCATGCTCAAACGCGGCCGCATCCGCATCTTCCGCGTATCCGCCGACGGCCGGGCCCTCACCACCGCGATCGTCAGCCCCGGCACCATCTTCGGCGAGATGGTCCTGCTCGGACAACGCATGTACGACAACTTCGCCGAAGCCCTCGACGAGGTCATCGTCTGCGTCATGAGCCGCACCGACGTCCGCCGCCACCTGCTCGCCGACGCCCGCATCGCCACCCGCATCACCGAAATCCTCGGCCGCCGCCTCACCGAGATCGAGCAACGCCTGTCCGACAGCGTCTTCAAGAATGTCCCACAGCGCATCGCCACCACACTGACCACTCTCGCCGCCGAAGGCCGTCCACGACCCCTCAGCCCCCGCAAACCCCAGATCGCACTGACCCACCAACAGATCGCCGCCCTGGCCGGCACCTCCCGCGAGACCACCACCAAAGTCCTGCGCGACCTCGCCGACCGCGGCCTGCTCCGCCTCGCCCGCGGCCGCATCACCGTCCTCGACCCCGAACGTCTCAAGGACGAGGCCGGATAGCCAGCCCATCCACAGAATCCGCCATCCGGGCCCGAGGTGTCGACCCCGGGCGGGCCGTCCTCGGCGACGCGGGACCAGTCGATGGGGTAGCGGAGCGTGCCGCGCCAACCGCAGGAGCACGAGCCTTGCAGGTCGGCTGCCGTCGGCGCGCCGAACGTGCCGTTGTACACATGCCAGTCGCTGGTCGTCTGGCCGCTGGAGCCGCTGCTGGCGACGTTGAAGTACATCGGCTTGAGCTCGCTGCCGTCGGCCAGGACCGCTCCCGCGCTGCCCTCATGGAACGACCCGAACTCCTTGGTCTGCCACCCCATGGCACTTCTCCCTCATTGGTCGGGCTCAGCTGGATTCACGTGGCACGCGGATGCCGGCGCAGCGTCCCGCTGTGAGCCGATGTCGGAGTATGGCCGCGGTCCGACCGTGCCCGAGGTGATGGACCGGTGGCCGGGAAATACGCGAATCGGTCACGCCCGTGACGGCGAACGGACATGTAGCGCTGCGTAAGGGATGGGCGCCGCCCTCCCTACGTCGTCAAGGCTGCGGCCGTGCGTTCGTCGTGTTCGCGCAGCATCCGCAGGACCGTAGCGGGGGCTGGGTGTTCCCCCTTCTTCTTACCCTTGGTGATGACGAGGCGGGCGGCGATGTCGCGCAGGATCATCTCCGTGCCGCGGAGGTGGAGGTCCATGGACAGCATGTCGTCGTCGGTGACGTCCGCGCCGCCGATGGTCTTGCCGCGCTTGCGGGCGGACTCGTGGCCTTCGAGAGTGCGGTCGCGGATGTACTCGCGTTCCATGCCGGACATTGCCGCCAGTACGGTGAAACACGATGCCGGAGGGGTCGTGCGAGCCCTTCAGCTCCCCGGTCAGGAATTCAAGGCCGACGTCGTTCGCTTTCAGCTCCTCGGCGAGCATGGCGAGTTCGATGCCGCGACCGAGCCGCTTGTGTTCGTGGACGACGAGAGTGACGCGCACACCGGAGGAACGGATCTCTCCAGCGAGCTTGACGGCAGCCTCCAGCTCTGGGCGCCTGGTGGCACGGGTGGAGATCTTCTCCGAGAAGACCCGGGTCACCCCTGCATCGGCGAGGGAGTCGAGTTGGGCGTCAAGGGACTGCCGGGCGGTGGACGCGCGTGCGTACCCCGGGCGGACGTGCCCGGCGGCCGTCGTCGTGTTTCATAGGCGACCACCAATGAAACAGATGCGGGGCCTTGGCCTCGCGGCACCGGGGCCGGGAACGGTCGTTGTACTCCGTGACACCCCCAGGTCGCGGTCTCCCAAAGCGCATGACCGGCGTCCGAAAGATGATCCCTAACTGGGACCTCTTGGTCTAGTCAGGATACGGCGCCCGGCCCCGGCAGTAGTTCGACGTCGCCGGCGTGCATCGGCTGTCCGCAGTGTGCACAGCGGAGGTCGACACGGCTGACCTCGCCGCACGCGTGGTGGCGGTAGAGGACCGGAGGGCCGGCGTCCCCGGCGAGCCACTTGTCGCCCCAGGCGACCATCACCATCACTACGTCGACGAGCTCGGCTCCCCGCTCGGTCAGGACGTACTCGAACCGTGGGCGCCCGTCGTAGGGCCGGCGCTCGAGCACGCCACGCTCGACGAGGTGGTTCAGCCGCTCGGTCAGCACCTTGCGGGAGATGCCGAGGTCCGCCTGCATCTGCTCGAACCGGGTGAGCCCCACATTCACGTCACGCAGGATCAGTGGCGACCAGGGCTCCCCGATGACGTCGAGGGTGCGCGCGATCGAGCACGCCATCAGGTCGTCGTCACCACGCACCGCCGGACCGAGGTCCCGTCGGTCCTCGCCGGCCGGGTCACCGCGGAACCCCTCGACGTCACCGACCGAGACGCCTTCCTCGCCCTCGCCGACCGCCACGACATCAGCGACATCGTCCACCTCGCCGGCAGCATCCCCGACGAGGACCCGGTCAGCTACTTCCGCACGGACACGACCGGCCTGCTCAACGCGCTGGACGCCGGGCGCGCGATCGCCCTGCGGACGACCGCGGAGACCCTGCGGCACGACACCTACAACGTGTCCAGCGGCCGGCCGTTCACGAACCGCGACTTCGCGAACGCCCTGCAGGCGATCACCCCCGACCTGCGGCTCGAGCTCCTGCCCGGCCGACAGAACGGCCCCGGCGACGACCCCTACCTCGACATCACCCGGCTCACCCACGACACCGGCTTCACCCCGGCCTTCGACGTCCCCGCGGCGGTCGCCGACTACGTCGCATGGCGCGCCGACAACCCCCCCTGAAGGAGCACACATGCTTGACCCCAAGGTGCGCCGCGTACTCGACGGCACCTCGATCGCTCACCTCGCCACCGTCCTCCCGGACGGCTCGCCCCATTGCACTCCCGTCTATGTCGGCGCCCACGGCGACCGAATCGTCTTCTTCACCGGTCCGGGCATGCGCAAAGCGCGCAACCTGCGCCGCGACCCTCGGATGGCGCTGTCCATCGCGCCCGTCGACAACCCGTTCGAGCCCGTTGCCGTCCGTGGGCGGGTCGTCGAGTGGCTCGAGGGCGATGCGGCGTGGGAGATCATCGACGAGCTGGCCACGAAGTACACCGGCGCGCCCTACCCCCGAGGGCAAGAGCGCGTCATGGGCGTGATCGAGCCCGAGCGACAGACCCTCGGCATCGGCTCAGCCGACCGCTCAGCGACTCGCTGACCGTCATCCGGCCGGCGCCGCCGGAGTCGCTGTTTCTCGCTGGAAGCCACCGGCCGGCCAATCCGCCCGAATGTTCCCGAGTACTTCGGCGACCCCCGGACCTGAGCAGGGAGAGCAGGCTGCGCGAGGCGATCGGCCGCTTCGAGGGCGTGTACCAGGACATCTACTAAGGGTTCCGGTTCCCCGTCCAGGAGTGGGACCTCCACCGCTACAGCCATCGGTTGCTGCTCTCCTGCGAGGTGCTGCCCTGGGATGTCGAGCAGTACGACGCCGCCCTGACCCCCGTCGGCTGACGAAGCGACCCCGCTGCACGTCGCCGGGGCTGAACCAGGTATCCCAGCGGCCGGAACGTCGTTGAGGTGAGCATGGACCAATCACCCGTGCTGCAGAGTGAAGCCGCCAAGTCGCGTCGGGACTTGGCGGGCGAGCTGTCTGCACTGGCCGACGGCGAGCGCTCGCTCCACGACACCCCCGGTACCCGGCACGGATCGGCGACGTGCTGACCATCCGCTACGCCGCAACCGCGAGCTCACCGCAGCCCTCGCCCTGGCCACCGCCCAGATCCAGTACGTGGCCCTCGAGAGCGCCCGGGTCAGAGAGGCACTCGAAGCGCAAGAAGGAGTCACTCAGCTCAGCAGCAGGGCCGGCCTCCACTGACGACCTGCCGTCTGCGATGGCGGCCCGGCAAAGCGGTCAATGGCCCGCCCGTTCACAAGTTACGCAACCAGTCGCCGAGGAGGATGAAGTCCGCGTCGGTGAGGCCATGACGGGGATCGACGCGATGGAGCAGGGCTCGCTCGCCATGGCGAGCGGCTACCCAGGCCCGATCCCTGTCAGTGATCTCATCGTCAACCCAGGCGAATGCGCGCCCGGCCGCCCAGCCGAGGAGCGCGCGGGTCTTCCAGTGCAGTCCCGCTCGCGCGTCTCGCTCATCGTCCTCGGAGGGCTCCGGCCAAGTCACTACGGGCAGCTCCGGCAGCCCAAGCCGCGGCGCGATGCACTCGTTGGCGTCTGACATCCACGTTGTCGCCCAGACCAGGGTGCACGGAAGCGCGGCCAATCTGGGCCCGTGCTCAGGGTTGATCCTTGCCAGAAGCGGGTTCGAACCGCCCCCCGATGATTCTTGGCTCGTTTGGTAAGTCGGATACCCACCCACGTGTTGGAGCGTCGCTGCCCCAAACGGGATGAGCGGTCCATCTACATCGAGGAAGAGCAGCGGGCGCTCCGCAGAACCGGTCATCGCTGCAAGATAGCGCCTCATCGTGGTGCCTGCCGCAGCGCGGGCGGGGGCTCTACACGTTCACGAACCACTGGACGCTGTGATTCTCCACCAGCACCCGCCCCCACCTCACCGTTGCTCCGATCTGCCTGGACGCGCATCGGGACAACCGGTTCACCCTCAGCGCTCGCTTGATGAGTGAGGTCCTCACCGAGACGACCACCGCAGAGGAGGTGGTGTCGACCGCCGTGCGCCAGCTGCCCTCCGGCCTTGGCCCTGTCACGTCTGGAGCAGTCTGAAGGATGTTCAACTTCGATGAGATGAACCTGCCAGTGCTCAACCTTCGGTGAGAACAGTCAACCTTCGCTGCGACAGGACATTTCGGCGCGGCTCAGCCCAGCAGCTGCGGCTGTCCCGTCTCAGTCGATCTGGCCCCGGTCTCAGATGATCTGGTCCGATTCGCTCGTTGTCTCACATGATCTGGCCTGTTGGTGCTGGTGTTGTTACTGAGCGTGCCAGGTGGCTCGTTGGACCGACCGCACGATTTCTGGCCCCTGTCCGGGGGCAGCGTGCTGCCGTCGCCCCGCTGGTCCCGTTTGCCGGGAACCCGGCAGGGCGGTCCGTTGCTGGTCAGTCTCCGCGAGCCCCTTGGATGATCCGGTCGATGACGGCTGCGGCCTGCTCCGGGTGCTCCTCCAGCCACCTGCCGAGGTGTTCCTGAACGGCCTGTCCGACGCAGGCGCGCACCATGGCGTTGCCCAGCACGCCACGCTTGGAGCCCTCGAACTCGGGATGCTCCAGCTTCACCGACACGACCGCTGCCAGGCCCTCGCCGATCCGGTCAGTGCTGAGATCGGGGTCCGTCCCTGTTGGCAGCCGCCGCTCCCGCGCGTACGCGTGGACCGCAGCCCCCACCCCGTCATGGAAGCCCAGCACGTGCGTGCCGCCGGCGGGGGTGGGCCGGCTGTTGGCAAAACTCCGGACCCGCTCCTCGCCGGAGCCGTGCCACCGCAAGGCCGCCTCCATCGTCCCCGCCATCCGCGGGTCCTCCCGCTCGAAGCCGATGATGTCCGGGTGAACGGGTGCCGCCGCCTGCTCGTCGAGGAAGGCGACGAAGTCCCGCACACCGCCCGGGAACCGGAACCGGACCAACCGGGACTCGGCCGGGCAGCGCTTGTCGGTGAGCGAGATGTCCAGGTCCCGATTCAGGAAGGCCAGTTCCCTGAAGCGATCCGTCAGCCACCAAGGACATCGGAGAAGCCGGCGGACCGGCAGGCTTCCCACGCCCTCAGTCACCTCGCACAGCCGAAGTCACATCCGCCGCAACCAACCAGCCGCACCACAAGGCAACGGTGGATCCGGGCTTAGTGAATGCCGGCCGTCTTGCAGGCGGCGGCGTAGTCAGCGGTGCAGATCTGGACCACGAGGTACAGGGCGTCCTTGATGACCGTGTCCTTGATGTTGGCCTTGGTCACCGACACCGCGGGGAGCAGCTTCGCGGGGACGGTGGTGCCGGAGCCGCTGGTGGCGGTGATGTCCGCGACGGACTTGATGTCCTCACCGTTGAGCAGCTTGACCGCGATCTCGGCGGTCGCGTCGGCCTCGGGCCTCAAGGGCTTGTAGACGGTGCTGCTCTGCTGGTCCAGCAGGATTCGCTGGACACCGGCGAGCTCGGCGTCCTGACCGGTCAGCGGGACGTTGATGCCCGCGCCCTTGAGGGCGGTGGCGATACCGCCGGCCATGCCGTCGTTGGCGGAGTAGACACCGGCGATGTTCTTGGCGCCGAGCTGGGTGATCGCCGCCGTGACCTTCTGGTTGGCGACGGTGTCCTTCCACAGACCGCTCTGCTCGTACGCGATCTTGACCTTGCCGTCGAGGGCCTTGTGAGCACCGGCCTTGAACTGCGCGGCGTTCGGGTCGGCGTCGTCACCGTTGATCATGACAATCTTGGCAGTCGGGGTCGCCTTGGCGCCCATGGCGTCGAGGAGCGCCTGGCCCTGCAGCTCGCCGACCTTCTCGTTGTCGTAGGAGACGTACGCGGAGACCGGACCCTGGGCGAAGCGGTCGTACGCCACGACCTTGACGCCCTTGTCCACGGCCGCCTGGACCGAGGCCTTGATGCCGACCGCGTCCTGCGGGTCGAGGATCAGGACCTTGACACCCTTGGCGATCATGCTGCTGACCTGCTGCGCCTGCTTGGCCGGGTCGCCCGCCGCGTTGGCGTACTCGATCTTGCAGTCCGGGCAGAGCGACGTAACCTTGCCTTCGATCAGCGGGCGGTCGAACTTCTCGTACCGGGTGGTGGCGTACTCCGGGAGCAGCAGACCGATCGACTTGTCCTTCCTGCTGACCTTGGTGCCGTTTCCCACCTCGCCACAAGCGGCCACGGACAGGGCCATCGATACCGCAAGCGAGCCAATTACGGCACGACGTATCATCGCGTTCATTTGGGTTGTCTCCCTGACGAGGCCGCAACGCTGCGGCCGAGGTTCACGTGAGTCAACTCCGCCGCTCCCATGTCGTCAATAAGTAAACAGTTAACGAGATGGCAACGGCGATGTTAGTTAGCTGTGTGAACTCAGGGTTATGCAGGTCGCTGGGCTGACAGCGCCGGAACGGCGGCCGCCCGTCTATCAACAGACCGGCGCCGACTTCGCTGGCGACCTTGATGTAGGCCAGGTCGCGCACCCCGCGGCCGCCGCCCCCGGCCCAACTCGCCCACCGAGGCCGGTCCCCATCACCTTGTCGACGCCGATGCCGGTCGACTCGATCAGCTGGGCGACCAGCTGCTCGGCCCGGTCGAAGCCCTGCGAGGCGGAGGCGTCCACATCGATCGGCTCCGACTGCTCGGCCAGCCCTGGTGGGGCGAGGTTCCCCACCGCCACCCGCAGGAAGATGGCCCGGTGCAGCGATGACTGCGATCCCGGAGTCTCCACGACCATCCACTGCAGCCTCGGCAGGCGGTACAAACCGCCGCCCGAACGGACGAGGCCGCACCAGTGAGACCCCGTCGTCTACAACATGTGAACCCTAAGACTCGTCGATCGGGGCCGGATCCAAAGCCTCGGCGGCGGGAGGGAAACCCGCAGCATGATCTGCGGGTTACGTCGTGCTTCGCAGGCGACCACCCGTGAAACGTCTTCGGCAACCGCTGCGCCCGTCATGGCGACGACTCGTCTGCGGACCCGCGGTTTTCCCGCCGCCCGGGTGAAGTGCGGGCGGTAGCAAGCAGGCGCAGTCCTCCCGGGCTGATCGCGCCTCCCGCGTGAGGGCGCACGCGGGTGCCTGGCAGAGCCGACAATTTCCAGCGGCTGGTGAGGGTGGCCAGAACCAGGACGGCCTCGATGATGGCAAACTGTTCGCCGATGCACTTGCGGGGGCCGGAACCGAAGGGGAGGAAGGCGTGGCGTGACGGGGACGGGCGCGACGCGCTGTCCCATCGGTCCGGGTCGAACCGTGGAGGGTCTTCGTGGACATCGCTCCGGCGGTGAAGAAGGTAGGGACTGAACAGCATCGTGGAGCCTGCCGAGATGGTGAGGCGACCCCCGGAGAGTGGGACAGGGGGTTCTATGCGAGGAGTGAGAGTTTAGCCTGCTGGTGGTGTTGCTGTTCGAACTCCAGCGGTGAGAGGTAGGACAGCGTGCTGTGACGGCGGCGGGCGTTGTAGTAGGTGAGCCACCGGAATATCTCCAGCCTCGCCTGGCCCATCGTCAAGAACAGCTTCTTGTGCATCACCTCTTGCTTCAGCCCCTGCCACAGACTCTCGGCGAGGGCGTTGTGGTAACTCGAGCCCACTTTGCCCATGCTTCTGCGGATGCCGTACTGGTCGCTGACCTGGGCGAACGCGGCCGAGGTATATTGCGATCCACGATCCGAGTGGAAGATCACCCCGGTCACGTCACCGGCCCGGGCGGCGACCGCGGCCCGCAGGGCGTCGATGACGAGCTCGGCGCGCATGTGCGGGGCCATGGACCAGCCGATCACCCGGCGCGAGCAGATGTCGATGACGCTCGCGACATACAGCCACCAGGCGCCGACCTGCACGTAGGTGATGTCGCCGCACCACTTCTCATCGAGTCGGCGGGCGGTGAATTCCCGCTGGACCAGGTCCGGGGCGGGCGGCGCGAGCCGGTCGGGGACGGTGGTGCGTTTCTTCCTGTGCAGGTGACGGCCGACGATGCCGTTCTCACGCATCAGCCGGGCGACCCGCTTGCGGTTGACCGTGTGCCCGAAGCCGCGCAGTTCGGCGTGGACGCGCAGTGCGCCGTAGTTCTCGCGGTGTTCGGTGTGGATCTCGCGGATCTCGGCGACCGGCGCCTGGTCCTCGGCCCGCCGGGCATCCCGGGCCTCGATACCGGCGAGCCACCGGTAGTAGCCCGAGCGGGAGACCTGGAGCACCCGGCACAGCCGCTGAACGCCGAAGACGCCGGCGTGGGCGGAGACGAAGTCCCAGCATGGGGTCTCCCCTGCTCGAAGAGCTTGGGGAAGGGTCCTCACTTCATCTCTTTCGCGAAATAGGCGGCTGCCCGTCGCAGGATCTCGCGCTCCAGCTGCCACTCTTTCTCGGCCTTCAGCAGCCGGGCGGTCTCCGCCCGCAACCGGGGCCAGCTCCGCCTCCGCATCTCCCGGCGTCACCTTGCCGCCGTCCGCCGGGGGCCCGTCCACGTCGCGCACCCAGACGCGCAGCGTCTCGGGGTTGACGTTCAGATCGGTAGCAACGTCCCGATACGTTCGCCTGCCGGCCGAAGCCCGCCACAACGCGATCGCGTCGGACCGGAACTCCGGACTGAACTTCGAGGGCCTTGCCATGGAGACCTACACCTTCCTGGACCGTCAAGATCCATTCTCAGGTGTGTCCACACCCCGCGGGCCGCCTCAGACGGCACCCACCCCAAGGTCGTCTACAACAAGGACGGCGCCTCAACCCACTTCTTCCGCCTCGCGAACAACCACGACGAACCGCCGGAGAACGTCACCGGCGGCTGGTTCTATCCGCGCCTCGTCAGCTGGAACGGCTACCCGACCGGCCTGCGCGACGAACTCATGAACGCGAACTTCGGCTCGGCCACGATCAAGATCTCGGACAGCACCTTCAACGACACCCTCAACAACTCCAAGCCTGCCGGGATCCCGTTCAACCCCTACACCTGACGTCGGATCAGTCGCCAAGTGAGCCGGGCCGGCATCCCGCTGCCTGGACCTGGAGATCGTTGGCGTTGCGCAAACGTTCGGAGCTTTCCGGCTCATTCTCGGCCAGATTCCCCAGGAACGGTAGCCGTGCGTAGAGCACCCGCGTACGTTCAGTTCCGTTGCACATGGCCAGCAGCGACAGCGGAGGTCCGGCCGTCGTCCCGTGGGGGGAACGACGGCCGGACCTCGGCTAACAGCCCTTGAGGCACGCGTGGCGCTGAACGTGGAGCCGATGGCCCCCATGGCCTCGCCCGCGCACTCCGCGCGGGTTCGGACATCTCGGAGAGCCGCTGCGATAGCACGCAGTCACGCGTCGGCATGATCCCGCGCCGCGTTCTACTCACACCACTCGAACGGCGACATCGTCGGGGGCATCGTCGGGGGCATCGAGAACTCGCCCTCGGGCGGCCAGACGCCGCACACCGTGGGCCACGTATCGCTCGGCAAGACGTGGAGCTGCACGATCGCCGTCTCCGGCGGTCACACGATCGACTTGACGGTCAACGGCAGCACGACGCACTACGCCACCCCGTCGTCCTCCAGCAGCACCACCAAGGGTGCTCGAGTCGCTGACCGTCTCCCACAGCTGAGCGGTCTCCGGCGCAGCTGTCGAAAGGACAGGCGCCCAGGAGGATTCTCCTGGGTCGTTGCAACCCCCCGCCAACACCGGGCCATTCCAGCGCACCCCCGCCTGATCGCAGGGCTTCGCTTCGCGGCAGCGACGGAGCTTGACGAAAGAGCCACAATCGAACAGCACCGATGCCAAAGTCCAGTATGCGAAGAGCGATGGCGGTACTGGCCGCCTCAACGACAGTGGTGCTGGCCGGTTGCAGCGGGGGCGGAGACTCCGACTCCGCGACGGTCGCGTGGACGACCCCGTGCGACTTGCTGCCCGCCGCCGAGGTCGAGCAGGCGATCGGCACCAAGGTCACAGCAGAGTCATCCGAGGGAGTTACGACTATGAGTGCCACTGGCGGCAGCCTCAAGCCCTCGACACCTGGGTGGTATGGCTGAAGGTCAACAAGAGTCGCCCAGTGCGGCGAGCCGGGCACGGGCAGAGCCGACGAACTGGATATCGACGCCTACAAGGGCACGGGCGAGGGGTTCGTGAAGGTCGGCGGCCTGTACAAGGACCATTGCTTGCGTCTGACCAGCTTCGCATCCATCACTCCCGGAGGAACGGTCACCGAGGACAAGGCCGTTGACCTCATGCGCACGATCAGACGTCGACTGGAGTAACCAACGGGCCGGCCCGGACCCGCGCCCGGTGCGGTGCGGTGCGGCGGAGCCGAAGCGGCAGGAAGCTGGCCTGGCCTCTAGAAGGCCGGTGGGCCTTGTTCGATGCGGCGCATCACCGGTGCCAGCTGATCGAGCTCATCGCTGCTCTGGAGCTGTCGTTCGTCCCACCAGGTGGCGCCCGCGTCGATCAGCGGCCCGATCAGGTCGCGTGCCCTGGCGGTGCCGGTCGGGCTGGCGCCGCCGAGGACGATCTCAAAGGGGCTCTCGTCCCGGTCCTAGCGATGCTGCCGGACGTAGGCGACGAGGTCGATGACCTCGTCAACAGGCGGTACCTGTCCGTGTTTGGCAGAGGTGAACAACGGGACCGCACCGTCCCAGTGGGCGGCCCGGCGCATCGGTGGACGGTTCGGCCAGAATCCGGCCACCCAGACGGGCGGACGGGGGCGTTGCACCGTGGCGGGAAGCAATGTCACGTCCCGGACCTGGTAATGCCGCCCGTGATGGTTCACCGGCTCGCCCGACCAATAGCGCTCCAGCAGGTCCAGGCCCTCGTCCAGACGCTCGGCGAGCACGACCGGGTCGGTCGTCTCACCGAAGCTGCCGTACTCGTCCTCGATCGGCCCGCCCAGGCCCGTACCGAAGATCACCCTCCCGCCGCTGAGCGCGTCCAGGGTGGCCACCTGGCGGGCGAGCTGCTGGGGACGCCGACGGGCGACCGGGGTGACCAGTGTGCCGAGCCTGATCCGGGATGTCGCCAACGCCGCAGCGGTCAGCAGCATCCAAGGATCTCCAAAGTCCTGGCCGCGGCGCTGGACTTTGTCATGCACTACGTGATCCCAGACGAACAGCCCGTCCCAGCCTGCCTGCTCCGCCGCTGCGGCGACCGCCGCCACCGTCCGGGCGTCGGCGAAGTCCCCGAAGTTCGGAATGTTGATCGAGAAGCGCATCCCCGCATACTGCTCCGACGCGACCGGCACAGCAATCGGTTAACGGTCAGCTCCCTTTCCGCAGGCTCCGCGAGGCCGCCCCTGAATGAAGACAACCGGAGAACGCAGCGCGCACGTACACCACGCTGGGCCTCACCGTCCTGCCGTTTCCCGTCGCGCTCATCCCGGTGGTCGGCCCGGTCCTTGCCCTGGCCGCGGCGGTCGCCGGTCTCACAAGACTCTGGAAGTCCGCCCAGTGGGTGCGCCTTGAGAAGCGGCAGGCGACGCTGCTTCTGCTGGCCCCGGTGGTCGCGGTTCCCGTCCTCGGCCTCGTGATCTCCCTGGCGTTCGACGGCCTGAGCACCTCTGCGGTGATGGCCGCACTCCTGCTGTCCTGGTGCCTTCCCGCCGTCGCCGCCGCAAGGCTGGCCCGATCGGCCGCGCGACTGCGTGAGCCGACCCACTAGGTTCTGTCCGGCGGATCACACGATGGCCTCGCGTGCACCATTGTTTCGGTTGGGGGCGGGACGATCCTAGCCGGTCTCCCACGACGCCGAGCAGTACAAGGAACGCAACACCGTGGAGCGCTGGGCACCCAGGAACATGACCAGGTCCTTCGGCCGGCACATACACCATCACCGACCTCGCCGAACCGTTCTTCACGTTCTGGCAGGCGGTGTAGACGACATGCCAGGCTCAGACCCCACCGCCGTATCAGTGCCTCATCGTGGTGTGACGGTGGAGGTGATCTGCTCGGGTGTCAACGCTCGAGTCGAGTGGTCGACGTTCTTGTGGAATCCGGCGAGCAGGTAGGTGATGTGGCGTCGCCATGCGTCGGGAGCGGCGTGTGCGCTGGTGTGGATGATGCCTCGCAGGGCCCAGACTGCGGCGGCGATGTCGCCGACGGTGACCTGGGCATCGATGCCGCCGCCGCTTTGCGCTCGTTCGAGGATCCGTCCGGTCTTGGTTTCCAGTTCGGTGACCAGCGTGTGAGGGGCGAGGTCTCCCCAGGCGCCGTGTACGAGTCCGCGGTTGGCCGCCAGTTCCCAGCCGACGGTGACCAGGTACGTGTCCAAGCAGGTCGTCGCAGGCTGGGTGGCCGCCTGCTCGGCCAGGGCGATCAGGCGACTGAAGAACGCGGTCAGCACCTCGGCGACCAGCGCTTCCTTGTTGGGGAAACGTCGGTACAAGGTGGCGGGGCCGACCCCGGCGGCGCGGGCGATGTCTTCCATGCTGACGTCGGTTCCGCGCTCGGCGAAGACCCGCTCCGCGGCCTGGAGTAGGCGCGCACGGTTCTCGGCGGCGTCCCGGCGCAGGCCCGCCGATCCCGTTGCGCGCGCGTCGCGCGGTTTCTGTCCCTGCATCCGCAACGTCACTTCCCGGTTCGTATGGGGTTAGTGTGGTCAGCCGGCCGCGCCTGCGCCCAGCAGGGCGGTGAGCGGCAACACGTCGGTGCTGGTGTCGAGGGCCGCCACCGCTTGGAGAATGGCCTCGGCTGCCTGCTCGGTGATCACGCCGGTGACATTGTCGCGGAACTTGGCTTCGATGTCTGCCCGGGTGGCCGGTGCCACCGGGTGGCCGCGGAACCCGGCCTGGTAGCGGGCGAAGCTGCGCCCGTCCCGCATCGTGATCTCGACCTGGGAGCTCAGGTCGGGATCACCGACCGGGATCGGCATGGCGTAGGGCTCGATGAGGTCGCCGATCCGCAGGATGTCGGGGTCGGTCCACTTCTGCGGGTCGAAGTAGTCCTGGGGCGCGTTGCGGCCGGTGACGAACTGCAGTCCCACTCCGAAGGCCAGGCTGAACTGGGCGGAGATCGGGTCGGTCGGGCGTGTGGTCGATCCGCCGTGCCCGACGGCGTAGTCGACCAGCCCGACGCGGATCCGCTTGATCTGCGGCCAGTTGATGTCGTGCTGCTCGCGCAGGTGGCGGACCGCGTCCAGCGGGGAGTGAACCGTCGCGACGGCAGGGTAGAAGCGGAAGATCGTGTCCAGAACGTGCCAGCGGTGACGCCCTCCGGTTCCCTTTCGGCGGTGTGGCGTCGGCCTCCTTCGCTCGGCCGGCCGGCGCCTGTCGAGGGCGGCGCACGGCGGCAAGCCCCGGGCCTGCTCGGCGACATGACGCGCCGACGGCGCATTCCGGTGTCCCGTTGTGCCGCCCGGGTGAGCAAAGACCCGTCGTATCTCGTCGCCGACCTGGGAGAATCGCTCACTCTTCGAGCGCACGTACGGGAAACGCATGGCGGCAAAGGGGCGAATCGGTTGAGGGTGGTGCGGTAGGGCGGGCTACGTCCCTCTGCACACAGCATTCAGCTACGCGCCGCGGTACGGCGCCGCACATCCCGAGCGTCTCGTCGCGCGAGCGACTTCGCGCGGCACGGACGCGCTCGCCCTGACCGGCCGGGACACCGGGACCGGGACCGCGCGTTTCGCCAAGGCCTGCTCCCAGGCCAGGCCCGGGTACCCGGGCCTGGCGGGCGGCGGCCAGGAGGTTCTCGGCGAGGCGAGGCGAGGCTGCCGTGGACCACCGTGGCAATGCCCTCTCGCCACCCGCCCTCCGTGGCCCGCCCACTCCGCCGGTGTCGGCTTCACCGTGAGGGGCATCATGAGCGCTGCGGGTGTCTTGGTCAGCCTGGCGGGGTCCGCCAGGAACGAAGGCGACCGGCGATGTCGTAGACGTCCAATCGAAGTGCTCGGATTTCTACGATCAGGTCCCGCCACGGCTTGTACGCCGTGTCCACGCTCTCGCCGGATGCCTCCACCTGGGGTTTCACTCCTTCGGCAGGTTGGGCGTGCCGAACGAGCGGCGTCGTAGGGCTCGGCAGTGGACCAGAGTTGTCCGCGTGGGAGTGCGAGGTCGGTTGCGGTGACCATCCGGAAGGCGCTGCCGTGGAGTGGGCTTGATCCGCTGTGACGGGCATGGGAGATCTGGGGTTCGCCCCGGGGAGGATGTCCATCATGGAGAGCGTGACGTGTCGCGAAGCCCCGAACTGTGCCGCCACCTTTGGCGCTGACATCAAACCGGCGGCGGCCCAAGCCGGCGGAAGACGCACCGTCCGCGCCGGGTTACCGTCCCCCAGGCGCCTGGTCTCCTGATCACCCGACGTTGACAGCAATCGTCCACTGATGATCGGGCGCCTCCACCGAGCAGCAGATCATCGAGGCGGGTTCGGCGGTATAGCACTACGCGGCCGTACCGTTGGGCCGTGACGATGCCGGCCGCCCGTAGCGTTCTGAGGTGAACGCTCAACGTGGGTGCGGTGAGGCCCAGTTGGTCGGCCCGTTGTGTGGTGGACATCGGCAAATCGAGGTGGACGAGGATCGCAGCCCGGCTCCGGCCGATCAGATCCGGCAGTGCCGGTGGGCGTTGAGGCGCACTTCGGACCGCTGCGGCAGTTCACCCTCGCGAACTCGAACCACCCCAACCACACCGTCCGGACCCGCGCCCTGCACGCCTACCTGCGCTGGCGCAATGCCAACGCCCGCCACCCCGACGTCCTCGCCGCCCAACGCCGCGAGCGCGCCCGCATCCGCAGCGAGAAAGGCATCCGCTGGGGAGGACGCTCCATCGAGGCCGTGGCCTGAGCCGCCCCGGACATCGACCGGCACGCGGCAAGGCGATCACTTCCCGGGTCACCTCCTGGGGCGGCCGTGATTCTTGTGGGCTTCGGCGAGTTCGACGCGGGGCCGGCCACGCGTGCGCATCAGAATCCGGCCGAGCATGTTCTTGCCGGTCCCGGCTCTGCCCCGACCCCAGTAGTGATCGGTGGTGGTGTCCTCGACGATCTCTTCGTCACCCGTGGACAACAGAATGTCGCGGATATCGGCGTGTGTACGGAACTTGGTGGCCACCGCACGTCGCATCACGTCGTCCTGACCCGCTCCCAGTCCCGGCGCAGCGGTTTGGACGGGTCACGGCCCAGCTCGGCGGCCCGTAGTGGCGTGCGGGCACGGCGGATGAGATCAGCATGGCGCGTGCCGATGAACTTCTGAGCCTGGAAGTAGTGCTCCGAAGTCGCCCACCAGCACCCATCGAGGTCCAGGCCATGGTCAGAGAAGTTGGAGAAGCAGCCGTAAGGAACTTCGTCCGCACCGTAGAAGTAGATCGTCACACGAACCTCGCGGGAGTTACGGAAACCCACACGGTGTCAAGCACTTGATCACCCGCGCAACCGTTTTACTCGCCGAATCCGCGGCCTCCATCACAACTGGCAACCCGGCGAACCTACCCGGTCACAGCATGAGACCTGTGCAGCAGATTCGGGTATTCGTCCACCACACTCCGGGCTACAACCCGACGTTCTACGACCCGGAGATCCTCGACCGGACCGGAGCGATGATCGGCGAGGCGGGCTACGCGGTCGACAACGACCTTCGGCGCAGTCATGCTGACGGGCTCGTCTCCGTCGCAGCAGAGTGCCAGCACTCCCCCGAATGCGCGATCATCCCCATGCCCGAAACCCGCGACCCACGGACCTGACCCGGGCGCCGCGCGTACCCTACGTACTGGAACGGGAGGCCATCCAGTGCAGTGGACAGACCCGAAGTACGCCGACCTGGTCGCGGTGATGAAACAGGCGCAAGCCACCGGCGATGACCAGCCGCCCGTACCCCGCTCGAGTGCCAGGCCGAACACGATCCGCGGGTTCGTCATCCCCGGCACGCCGCCGGCCGCCTAGCGCGGAGTGGGACCAGCGGCGCCATGAAGCCGCGCCCGGGTGTGCATCCCCCGGCGGGGCTTCGTCACAACTTGCCTCACGGGGGACAGAAGGGGCCCCTGGCCAGCGGTGACGCCGGCCAGGGGCCCCTTGACGCGATCGGCCTACGTCAGCCGTCCGACTGCGACGACGGGATGGAGGCGCCCGGCACGTCCGCCGGCGCGAAGATCTTGTCCTCGCCGGGGTACGGCTTCGTCCAATCGTGCGTCTGATACCACGTGAAGTGGTTCATCTGCGCGGGGTTCGCGAAGTCGGGCACGGCGTTAGGCCCGGTCAGCCGCTGGTGCGACTTCCAGTCCTCCCACTTCGCCGCGACCTCCTGCTCGGCCGCCGGCACCTTCGCCGACGGTGCGGCCGCCGCACTGGGGTCCTGTGGCGCCGGGGTGTCCACGCCGCAGGGAGGCGGGGTGCTCAGACCGGCGGTCAGCGAGGTCCGGTTGGGCAGTGCCTTGAACGGCGTGAAGTCCGCCTTCGGAGTGAAGGCCCCACGCATCGGGCTGGCCGCGCTGTCCTTCTGGTTCATCGGGTGGATCCCGAGGATCTGCTCGATGGTCCGGATCATCGTGATCTGCGAGTAGTAGTGGCTGTCGACGACGCCGTGCTGGGCCCAGGGGCTGATGATCTGGATGGGGGCACGGTGGCCGTCGACGTGGTCGAGGCCGGCCTGGGAGTCGTCCTCGACAACGAAGATCGCCGAGTCCTTCCAATACGGGCTGTGCGTGATCTTGTCAATGATTTTGCCGGTCGCGAGGTCGTTGTCCGCGACCTGAGCGGCCGCGTTCGCCGGACCACCGGTGTGGTCGCTGGAGAGCCAGAGCATGTTCAGGTTCGCCGGCCCGTGCTTCTCGAAGTCCTGCTTCCAGATCTCGTACCGGTAGAGGTCCGGGATGCTGGTGTCGAATTTCGGGAATCCAGGCACCGAGACGTTGTTGAGCGACGGGATCGGCGAGGACGAGTGCAGGGGGTAGGCGGTGTTCTGCCCGGTGGCGTCCATGTTCTTGGCGTCGCAGTACAGGTTCTGCCAGCTCGCGCCGGACGGCTTGGTCAGGAACTGCTGGAACTCACCGAAGTCCCGCACGGACTTCCCGCCCGCCTGTGCACCGGTCCACAGGAAGCCGGTCCGCTGGTGGCCGAGAGCGTCGTCCTCGGTGTCGTAGCTGCGCAGGTACTCACCGGCCGAGGACTCGGTGTACTCCGGGTTGTCGGCCTGCATCAGCCAGTTGTGACCCTCGGCGGAGTTCGTGCCGATGTCGTACGTGTTGTCGTACAGCCCGAACTGCCCGGCCAGCGCGTGCTGGTTCGGCGTCACGTTCTTGCCGAACTCCGTCAGCGCCGGTCCGCCGTTGCCGTGCGGTATGTCGCCGAAGACCTGGTCGTAGGTGCGGTTCTCCTTGACGATCAGGAAGACGTGCTTGATCGTCGAGGGGTCGCCGAGCCGTACCGGGACCGGCACCGGCTTCGCCTTGCCCTTGGCGGTGGCCAGCGTGACTGAGCCTCGGGTCCAGCCGTTCTGCTTGAAGACCTTCGCGGTCTCGGACTTGATGACGCGGTCGTTCGGCAGCGTGAAGTGCTGCAGGCTCGACGTCGTGTCGTGGGTGCCGTGTCCGGCTCTGTTGGTGGGGCGGCGGGCGTCGATACCACGGGTGTTGGAGACCACCACCTTGTTGCCGACGGTGGCGATCTGCGCGGGGAAGTAGTCCGTCGGGAGCAGGCCGACGTAGCTGACCGGCTCCTGCGGGGTCCTGTACCGGTAGACGGCGATCGCGTTGGCGCGGCCGAGCGTCACCAGCAGGTGACCGTCGTCGGTGAGCGTCACCGCGTCGGGCTCGTAGCCCACCGACGCCTCCGGCCACGGCTGGGTGGCAATGGTCTGCACGACCTTGTTGCGGGCGGTGTCGATGACCGACACGTCGTTGGTGGCGGTGTTGGTGACGAACACCGCCCCCTTCTTGGCGTACAGGGCGGTCGGGTGCAGACCGACGTTGATGCTCGCGACGGCGGCGGCCGGGTGCGCCAGGTCGATGACGCTGACCGTGCCGGTGGTGGTGGCAGCGGTCACCGGGCTGGCCGGCACCTGGGTGTTGTAGGAATTGATCGTGGTGTCGCCGGGCTTCGCCGGACGCCCGCCCTCGTTGCTGACGTAGAGCTTGGTGCCGGCCTTGACGATGTCACGCGGGGCGTTGCCCACGGCCCAGCTGTGCTGGACGGCCCCGGTCGCCGCGTTGATCGCGACCACCCGGTTCTGGCCGTTGACCGCGGAGTACACAGTGGAGCTGTCGGCCGAGAACACCGCCGCACCCACCAGCGCGTGCTTGGGCCCGTCCGCCGGGATCGGGACGAACGTCGGGTTGGCGAGGCTGCCGTCCGGGTTCACGGTGAACTTGGTGTAGCCGTCGGTCTGGCCCAGCCACAACTGCGAACCATCGGGCGAGTACGCGGGACCTTCCTGGCCCACGTCGTTGCCGCTGATGCGCAGGTTCGCCGACGCGGAGTTGCCGACGAGCTGCTGCACCTTCCACTTCTTCAGGTCCACGATGGACAGCGCCACCCCGCCGTCGGTGACCGAGGCCGCGAGGTGGGTGCCGTCCGGGCTGACCGAGGACGACATGATCTTGCCGTTGTTGATGACGAGGCGGTCACCGTACGGGGCGATGTACTGGTCGCTGGAGATGACCTGGCCCTGATCGGTGATCTGGCCGACCTGCTCGGTGCCGAACTGGTGCGTCTGGGCAAAAGAGGTGCCGGTGACGGCCAGGGCGACAGCGGTGATGCCTGCTGTTACCACCGTGATCCGGCGGCCGATGCGTCTACCGAGAAAGACGAAATGCTCCTCCTCGACGCGTCGACGGCGGCGTGTTACCTGCATGGAGTTATCCCTTCGGGGTGGTGGAGAGCAGTTCGACGTTGCTGTCGAACTGCCATAGCGGGTTCGGTGCGTCCCCGATCGGGGTCCGCACCAGGAAGTAGCCGTTCACTTCCTTCGGTCCGTCGCCGTCGGCCACGAACCGCCCGTCTGAGGTGACGTCGAGCTGGTAGACGGCCGTCCCTGCGGCCTCGACGTCGGGGAGATGCCAGGTGACGACGCAACGCCAGTCGTTGCCCGGCCCCTGGGCGGCGACTTGGCCGTCGCCCTTGTTGCACGCCGCCGTAACCCGCAGCTGCGGCTCGGTGACGTCGGGGCGGTTGAGCTGCTTGGTCTGCATGCGGTAGAGGTGGGCGAATGCCGTGGCGACCGACCGCTGGACCTTGTCCTGCTCGATTCCGGAACCCATCGACGGCGTCGCCACGGCGACGACCGCGACCGTGAGGGCGACCAGTCCGACCAGTGGCAGGAGTCCGGTGGTGATCGCGCGGCGCCCGGTGCCGTCGTAGGTCAGGTTGGTGAAGTCGCGCCGCAGGAAAAGCAGGTACGCCAGCGCTGTCGCGGTCACCGCCCACACCAGACTGACCGAGATGCCGATCAGGAGCGGCCCGACCTGTGCCGGGCTGGTGAACAGACCCTTCCAGACGATGAAGGCGTAGCCGGGCAGGGCGAGGCGTACGGCCGCGGGCAGCGGCAGCATCTGGGCGAACTGCATCGTGAGCGCGACGAGCGCGGGCAGCAGCAGTCCCATCGGCGACCGACCCAGCGCGACCGACCCGAGTAGTCCGATCGCGGCGAGGGCCACCGTCGGGGCGAGCACGCACACCCAGGCGAGGAGGACCTCACCGGCGGCGTCCGAAGGCGTCAACGCATGGCCGTCGAGACCGACCAGCGGCTGGTTGCCGACCGCCACGACCCCGCCGACCGCGCTGGAACACGCCATCCCCGCCACAAGCAGCAGGATGACGGTGAGGCTGGCCAGTGCCTTCGCCACGAAGATCCGTCGAGGCGACCGGACCGCCACCAGCAGGTGGCGCCAGGTGCCGAGCCGGTCCTCGGAGGCGAACACGTCGCCGGCGACCACCGAGGTCAGCAGCGGGAGCGCCCAGGTGCCCGCGAAGCCGAGCACCACCAGCGATCCGGCCCACCCCGTGGCGTGCATCCAGCGACCGAAGAGGGTGTCGGAGGGGAGCGAACTCTGCTGGCTCACCGCGGCGACGAAGAGGGCCGGCGCGGTCCAGCAGGCGAGAACGAGCAGCCGGATACGCCATTGCGAGACCAGTTTGACCAGTTCGAAGCGGTAGCCGCGCGCCACCGAGACGCGGTTGACCCCGGCAACGTGGTCGTCGGCAATGGTCGCGGGCGCGGTCATCGGCCGGCCTCCTGCTGTTCGGTGAGGGCGAGGAACGCCGCCTCGAGCGGCGACACCACGGGTGCGAGCTCGCGCACCGCGATGCCCGCGTGCACGAGCCGCACCACCAGTTCGTCGAGGGCGGGCACCAGCGCGCGCACGACGAGCATCTCGGCGCCGTGCCGTACCCCTGCGTCGTCGACGACGCCGATCCCGGCCGTGTCGACAGCCAACCCGCGGGCGGCCTGCGCGTCGGAGGTGACCAGCCGGTAGTCGAGTTCACGGTTCTCGGCGGCCAGCATGCCCAGGGGGCCGGAGAAGACGACCCGTCCGGTGGCGACGATGGTGACCTCGGAGCACAGTGCCTCGAGGTCGTCCATGCGGTGGCTCGAGAGCACGATGCTGGTTCCGTCCGCCGCGAGCCGGGTGAGGACACCGTGAACGTGTTTTTTCCCGGCCGGGTCGAGACCGTTGGAAGGTTCGTCGAGCACGAGAAGCCGGGGTTCGGTGAGCAGGGCGGCGGCGAGCCCGAGCCGCTGGCGCATGCCGAGGGAGAAGCCGCTGGCCCGGTCGTCGGCGACATCGGTGAGCCCGACCGTCTCGAGCACGTCGTCGATCCCCGTTGTCCGCGCGTCGCGGCCGCGGAGGGCGGCCAGCGCGGCGAGGGTCTGCCTGGCGGTGAGCGAGGGGTAGAGACCGGGCCCGTCCACGAAGCCGGAGACACCGTCAGGTGCGGCGAGCGCCCGCCCGACCGGCGTACCCAGGATTTCGAGGCGGCCGCTGTCGGCGACGGCCAGGCCCAGCAGGAGGCCGAGCAATGTCGTCTTGCCGGCGCCGTTCGGTCCGACCAAGCCGTGGATCTGCCCCTGCGCCACATCTAGATCGATGCCGTCGAGTGCGACGACGTCGCCGAAACACTTGGTGATCCCACGAGCCCGGACTGCGAGCAGTGTGTCCATAGTCCCTTCTTTCAAAACCCCTCAGGAACATAGGGACAGCACACAGCGCAGACAGGGACAGCTGGTTGAACGCTCGTGGAACGGGAGACGACCGGCATCCGCCGCACCGATGCCCCGCCGATAGCCGTCGATATTCGACCGGCACCTTTTCGATGGCCGGATCGCAGAGCTCACAGGGCCATCAGACGCTTGCGATCCCGAACATCGCCGCAGGTTGGATCGTGATCACGACAGGGCATCGGCAAGTCCGTGTGCATTGAGTAGCCTGCATCGAGCCGGACTTGGGCAACGCCTGGACGCACCGAGTCCGTACGAAGTACCATGGCCCGCAATTCGGTGCGCTACCAGCACGAAGCGCGCGCCCTCGGCGCGCTGTGCGGGCACTGCAACAACGCCGAAGGCGGCGGGTTCGGCAACACCCCGGCCTCCAGCCGCACTTGCATGCCTACCGCGAAACCCCACCCGCAGTCGAACAGCAGCCCGCGCCGGCCTCGTGCGGTCCGCCGCGCGGGACGGCCGGGCGCTCGGGGTCGGCACCGCCGCCGATAACCGACAGGCCCCTGAGTCGGACTGCTCCGGGGCTTCATCCTGCGCCGTCGCGTTTCCGGCAGGCCGATGTCGGCGAGTGCGCGCGGCTGCACCTGGTGCTCGATGCCCTCCGCCCACGCCTCGCGGATCGCCCGGCGGACCCGCGACCCGCGAGGCCGGCTCAGCGGTGGTGGTGCCATCGTCGGCCTGGCGGGCGGCCGACAGCTTCTCCCCGGTGCGGCACCAGCGTCCAGCACCCGACCACCTCTTCCGGCGACCACTCCTGCCGCACGTCCCCCCTCTCGCCGCATCCCACGCGATCACCCGACCAGCTCAACAACCCGGCAGCCACCGAGCAACGGGCGCCCAAACGAACTGTGAGTCAGCGGGCGCGAGTTACGTTGCGGTCCCGACGACTGCGCCGGTGCGTGCACCCTGGCCATCAGCAGCTGGCAGGTCACGTACACCGGCGCGGACCGAGCGGTCCTGGACGGCGGCCTCGCCATGGCCTGGACCGCCCTCGCGCTCGCCACCGACGAATCCCACCGCACCGCGCTGCTCGCACGCCTGGCCGGCCGGCATCCGGGAACAACCACGAACTGAGCGCGATACGGCACCAGTCCCTCAGCCTGCTCCCCGACGCCACGACGCCCGTGCGCCTGGCCTGTTGCGACCAGCGGAAGCGGGTCCCCGGAGGAGAAATGTGGGAGGGGCCATGGCCTCCTTTTGGGCACGGTTCCACTGGCTGGGGACCGCAGCATCGCGTAGCCGGGTAAAAAGTGAAGGTGACAGTGCCTCGGCGCCCATCCGGCGCCGAGGCGCTGTCGAAGACGATTGCAGGCGACTAGCACACCGTCACGTTGAAGACCGGGGAGGCGGTGCTCCCGCTGACGATCCGCAGGTCGTTCTTGCCCTTGAGACCGAGCTTGACACCCAGCGAGTAAGCGCCGTTGCGCGCGATGGGGACCGAGGCAGGCAGCGTGACCCACTTGCTGCCCTGCTTCTGCTGCAAGGTCACCTTGGTGCCCGCCTTGAGACCAGTCGTCTTACCTGTGACCCGGAACAGCTGCCATGCCTTGACCGAGTTCACCGACGGCTTCGCGCTGATGCTGGCCTTGGCTGCAAGGGCCTTCTGCGCGACGGAAGCACTGGACGCAGCCGGGGTGGCGGCCATCGCGGCGGTGCCTGCCAGAGCGACGGATGCGGCGGCGATGGCACTGACTGCAGCGATACGCAGGGAGTGCCGCTTGGTGACGATCATGAATGTCCCTTCCAGCGAAGATCTCGGTTTTCACACAAAGGCGAGACAAATGCCATTGGCATGGTTCTCACCTGAAAAGACGTTCCGTCACACCCATACGTTGTAGGCGCAGTGTCACTGTCGTAACAGCCGTTGCACTGAGACTCAGTGAATCTCAGTGCAACGGCTGCGGTCGAAGCTGAAGCGCGGCTGATTGGGGCGCGGGTGACTGATCGAGGACGGGCCAGAACGTCTCGGACGGACACGACGGACCGCAGGGACACAAGATCACCATGCGGCGCCCGGCCGCGCACGCGACAGCAGCGCACGAAAGCACCCCGCGCCCGCGCGCGGCAGCCTGGCTAGAAACGGCGCGACCGCCACCGCCGGCGCCGCGGCCCCCGCCGACTCCGGTTCGGCGAGGCAGTCATCCGGCAGCAAGTCCGGGGCCTCGGCCGTGCGCTCGCAGCTCTCCACCAGCCACTCCAGCGTCTCGATCAAGGCCCCACCCTTTCGGGCCACAGGTGCGCGCTCAGCTGACGGCAGCGCCGAACCACTTGGGCAGCCGGCTGAGCAGATCCTGCTGATCTTCACCGACCCACGCCACGTGGCCGTCCGGCCGCAGCAGCACCGCGGGCACGTCCAGTTCCTCGCTGACGTCGACGACGTGGTCGACCCGGTCTGCCCAGCCCGCCACCGAAAGCCGGCCGGTCTGGTCGAGCAGCAGCCCGCGGCCGCCGTGCATCAGCTCGTAGAGGCGACCCTGCTTCAGTTTCACGTCCCGCAGCCGCCGGCCGAGCAGTTCATGCCCCTCGCCGAAGTCGTAGCGGACCCCGATCGCGATGATCTTCTCGATCAGGTACCGGTTCACCTCCTCGAAGTCCATCAGTTCCGACACCAGCCGGCGCGCAGCCTGGGGACCCGGCTCGGTGGACATCAGCTCCATCTGCGCGCGGGTGTTGTCCAGCACGTCGGAGGCCACCGGGTGCCGTTCGGTGTGGTAGCTGTCCAGCAGGCCCTCCGGTGCCCAGCCGTTGACCGCGGCGGCCAGTTTCCAGCTGAGGTTGAACGCGTCCTGGATGCCGAGGTTGAGGCCCTGCCCGCCCATCGGCGGGTGGATGTGCGCCGCGTCGCCGGCCAGCAGCACCCGGCCGGTCCGGTAGCGCTCGGCCTGCCGGGTGGCATCGCCGAAGCGGGACAGCCAGCGCGGTGAGTGCACGCCGAAGTCGGTGCCGGCGGTCGCCCGCAGCTGCTGCTTGAACTCCTCGAAGGTCGGCGGGACCGTGCGGTCCTCGGCCACCCCCGCGGCGGGCACGACGACGCGGTACACCCCGTCCCCGAGGGGCATGGCGCCGAACCGCAGCTGGGTCTTGCGGACTTCGGTCATCACGGCGGTCAGCGTCTCCTGCGACTCGGCCACCTCCATCTCGCCCAGCAGCGTGTCGACCCTGCTGGGCTCACCGGGAAAGCCGACGCCAAGCAGCTTGCGCACCGTGCTGCGGCCGCCGTCGCAGCCGACGAGGTAGCGCGAGCGCAGCTGCGTGCCGTCGGCCAGCTCGGCGGTCACCCCGTCGTCGTCCTGGCTCAGCCCGACCAGTTCGCAGCCGCGCCGGATCTCGGCGCCCAGCTCGGTGGCGTGCTCGTTCAGGAGCCGCTCGGTGACCGGCTGCAGGATGCTGAGGACGTACGGATGCGCGGTGTCCAGCCGGTCCGGCGACGGCTTGGGGATGCCGGCGAAGAAACCACCGACCGGGTACTGCTTGCCGAGCGCGAGAAACCGCTCCAGCAGACCGCGCTGGTCCATCACCTCGATGCTGCGCGCGTGCAGGCCGAGCGCACGGACAATCCTGGTCGGCTCCGCCTCCTTCTCCAGCACGAGCGCGTGCACGCCGTGCAGCCGCAACTCGCCGGCCAGCATCAAGCCGGTCGGTCCGCCGCCGACCACGATCACGTCAATCATGAAAACCCCCATTTAACGAGATTGAATTTCGGCCAGCCGCTCCGCGCAGTCCGGCGGCGCGCGCACCCGCACCTCCGCGCCGAGTCCCCGCAACCGCACGGCGATTCCCACCGGTGGTTGGGACGTCCCGCGTGATCCATACGTCGACAAAAGCACGTGAACTTCGTGAATACCGGATTTCCGCAGGTTCTGGTCTCGGTCAACCATTCTGCGGCACGACCAGGGCCTTGCCGCAAGGCCCCCCGTGCGCTATACCTTGAGAGTGGCAAGGAGTGCATAACCTCCTTGCCTTTCCTTTTGTCGTCCGCGGTGGGCGGACAACCTCCTCCCGAAGCGGCTACGCGCCGCGTACGGCGGTACCGTCGGTCCAGGAGGACCTCCCATGGACCTGCGGATGCAGCCGCGGAACGTGAGGTCTTCACCCTCTTCAGCAAGGCCAACTCGAACGCCGTCGAAAGCGCCGCCCTTCTCGTGACTCCGCCCCCTCGTAAACGAGGGGGCTTCTCGTTACGCCGGGTTGGCGTTTCGGCGGACCAGCCCGGCCCGTAGAACGTTGGTGGCTCCCACCGTGTCGGCGTGGTCCGTGTGGCCGCAGGCGACGCATTGGAACTTTGCCTGAGTGGTCCGGTTGTCCGCGCTGGTGTGCCCGCATTCGGGGCACCGGCGGGACGTGTTGGGGGGGTCCAGGGCGATCACTTCCCGTCCGGCGCCTTCAGCCTTTGCGTGCAGGATCGTCAGGAACACCCCCCATCCGGCATCCGAGATCGAACGGTTGAGACCCGTCTTGGCGGCTGCGCCGTTGGGCAGGAACGCGCCCGGCTGGTCGGGTCCGGCTTCGGCGCGGCTCCACGGCCCGGCGCTGGTTGGCCGACCGGCTTGTCACGGCGGACACGCGGGAAGTGGCTCAGGGCCTGCTGTGCGGCTTCGAGCCTGGCTGCGTTGGCGCGCCCGTGGCGCGGGTTGGGCACGAAGGCGCCGTTGGAGTGCCGGTCGCGTTGGCAGCCTCGAGGATCACGGGTCAGCGCGTCAAGGCGCCGAGCCATGCCGCCGATCCCGAAGCTCCTGATGATCCACCAGAGTTTCAGGGCCTTGAAGCTGCGTCCCAGTTCCAGGGAGCGGTTCATGAAGTCGGTCGGCGTGCCGCACGGATCGGTGCGCAAGATCTCGGGCACCAGACGAAACGCATCGTCCAGGGCACCTGGGCGCCGGCAGTACAGGGCGCCGGCGTGCAGAGGTGTGGAGAGCACCTTGTGCGGGTTCACCACGACGTGGCTGTGCGGAGTTCGGGGGCGAGGCCTGCCGGCCAGTTCTTCCCGCGGTGCGCGGCAGCTCATGCTCCGAGGGCGCGGGTGAGCAGCGTTCTGCGGTTGTGCGTGGAGGTCTTGGCGAAGATCGATTTGAGGTGGTCTTGCACGGTGTGCTCGGAGAGGAACATCTGACGAGCCACGGTGTGGCTGTCGCCGCCCTTCGCCAGGTGGCCGAGCAGATCGCCCTCCCGCGGACTCAGGGCGAATGCCCTGGTGAACACGGCGAGCCGCTCGGTCGGTGAGGTCTCCTCGATGGTGACGGCGATGTCGCGCCGGTCCAGTGGAGCCGCGTCGCCGATCCGGGCGGCTCGCAGGGTCAGCCACAGGCCGTCCGCCAGGTGGACCCGGGAACGCGGCGGGTTCGCATCGACGCGTGCCTCGACGGCCAGCAGCTGGGCGGCGACGTTGTAGGCGCTCGCGGGCACCGGCGGGCGGCCGTGCTCGGGCGGCACCAGCAGGCTCAGATATGCGTGGGTTTCCAGGGTCTGGCCGAGTACCCGCAGGTCGGGAGAGAGCAGCAGCACCAGAGGGCCCGGGCGGGGCGCGTCGGATGGCCGTACGACAAAGGTTTCCGCCTGACTGCGGCGCAGCGCGGTGGTCACGGGTGCGGTGAGGTGGGCAAGGTACGAGGCTTCCGCGCGGGTGAAGTCCTGGTGGTACCGGTAGAGGTCGAGGAAGCCCCAGCAGCCGAAGCGGTCCTTGAACACCATCGAGGCGATGTCCCGCACGCCGTGGGCGTGCAGCAGTTCGCGCCACAGCAGGCTGCGGGCGGGATCGGGGTATGCGCCCAGCAGGGCGACGTCGTCGAGTGCCGTCCAGCGGTTGACTTCGGTCAAGTACTTGAGGCGGATCAGTTCGGGCAGGCACGGGACGTCGGCGATCGGTGAGCAGCCCACCGAGGTCTCCGGGTCGGTGAGCAGGACGCGAAAGCGTCGAATCCGGCGGCCCGGCGCAGTTCGTCGATGAGCCGAAGACGCAGGGTTCGGGGGTCGCCGCCGGCCTCGCAGAGGCGGACGACTCGCTCGTGCGAACGCGTGTACGCGGCGGGGTCGGCCATCGTTCGAGCGTATGCCGCGATTCCCCACATTTCTGGGATGTGCCGTGCCCATGAGTGCTGTCCAGGCTGGAGGTATCAGGCCGAGGAGGAGTCATGTGCACACTGCACATCGAGCATGCAATCACCGACTTCGCCGTGTGGAAGGGCGCGTTCGACCGGTTCGCGCCCGTGCGGAAGGAGGCGGGCGTACGGCGGTACCGGGTGCAGCGTCCGGTGGACGACCCGGCGTATGTAGTTGTCGGCCTCGACTTCGATACTGCGGAGCAGGCCGAAGAGTTCCTCGGTTTCCTCCGGACCCGGGTGTAGGCGTCGCCCGGCAACGCGCCGGCGCTTGCCGGGGTGCCCAGGACCCGGATTCTCGAGACGGCGGAGGAGACGTGAGTCGGATCGAATCGCTCAAGGGCGCCGCCGTACTGGATCGAACCCGACACATTCGTGATCACGAACAGGGAAGAGGGTGTTTTCACATGGGGGCAAGGTCTGCACGATCGAGGCCGTGAGGCTTTTCCGAGGTCCGCCCGGGAGCGGCGGGTACGCGAGCCGGGCCGGCTCCCGGCTGGCCGCGATCACCGCCCAGCGCTGCGTCCTCCTGCACCACGAACCCGGCAACTACAAGGGAGCCACCCGTGAGTAACAACCCCACCCCCCTGCGACGGGCGTCCGCAGCAACGATCCGCCGCGCCACCGCCGGGCCTGGCACGCTCGGCGCCGGTTCGGAGCCAGCGCCGCCTGGCGCGCGATCGTAGTCACCACCGCGCTCGCTACTGCGGCCGCGCTCGGCACCGCCGCCCCGGTTCGGGCTCAGCTCGGCTACCCGGCCCAGGCGGGTCAGCTGTATGCGTGGATCAGCGACGGATGGGGCGGCGGAACCGTCATGAGCAAGCCGGCCGGGATCAACTGCCGCCAGGTAGCATTCGACCCGGAGGGGACCACACCACAAGCGCCCCCAACCGGCACGTGCTCCGCAAGCTTCCCAAGCGGAACATCTGTCACCCTGACCGCCACCCCCGACCAAGGATCTCTTCTCAACGGCGGTCCCGACCCGAATCCTGCGACCGTGTCGCCTGGCTACAACAGTGTGTGGGTCATGTTCTGCCCGAAAAACGGCTTCTGCTCGAGCTGGGATTAAGAGCAATGTCAGACTGAGGTTCCCCCGCTGTGCGGGAGTGGTTGATTAGCTGGTCAGAGCGGGTCGACGGGGTTTCAGGTTCGCTTGTTCGGCCGTCGCCTGTTCGGTGTAGTGCTTCTCCTCGAATTCGACGGGGCTGAGGTAGCCGAGGCGTTTTTGGATGCGGCGGGGGTTGTAGAAGCCGTCGATGTACTCG
>NZ_JASISZ010000056.1:30167-59450 GCF_030063355.1 Streptomyces sp. PH10-H1 | reverse complement strand
GGCCGCCGCCCCCGACCACCCGAGATACCCCAGAAGGCATGGATCAACGACCCAGCCAAACGCCGGGAACCCACACCACAAACCTCATAGCGTCACGACCGTCTCACTGGACTTGAAATCTTCCGACGCTGGCACTGCTCAGACGTGGCGTTTTTGCAGTTCAGAGGCACTTCGCGGCTATCAAGATCCTTTGATTCCCAAGCTCAGAGAGCGGGTTCGATCCCCGTCACTCGCCCCCACACAAAGCCCCAGGCCAGTGGCCCGGGGCTTCCTTGTTGTCTGGACACTTCTGGGTCAACCGCTGAGCGCATAGCCAGCAGGCCCGGCACACCGTATGAACAGTGGCCGGGCCGGTATCTCGTCAGGAGAAGTAGCCCTCCAGGTCCGCGATCACATCGACATTGCCGCCTGATCCGTTGTAGAACGCCACCTTGCGGTCGGCGCCGAGGGTCGCCATCGACATGTTGGCCACGGTCTGGCCGGATGTGAAGTTGAGATTCGACGCCGTCGGGCGGGTGGTGCCGGACGGGTAGACGTCGAGGTGGCCGATGCCGGTGGGGTTGGTGACCGTGAAGTTCAGGACGGCCGCGTATCCCGGGTACTGGGAACTCACATGGCCCGGGTAGTTCTCACCGAGGTCGTCCAGGACGATCGACCGGGCCTGATGTGGAGCCAAGGTGCAGCACTGGCTGCGCGTGTCGATTCTGCGCTGTGGGGCCACCGGGGTGAAGGACAGACCGCCGTCGGCGTAGTAGCCCTCCATGTCGACGATGAGGTTCACCGGCTTGGACGACGAGTTGAACAACGTGACCGTCCCGTCGGTGCCGACCCCTGTCACCGACATGTTGGCCACGATCTGACCGGGGGTGAAATTGAGGTTCGAGGCGTTGGTGAGGTCGGTCCCACCGGGGCGGACAGTGATGAAGCCACCAGCGATGGCATCGGCCTCGGTGACGTTCAGCGCTACCGCCGCGACGCCGTGGGCCGGCAGGCCGGAGACTCCCGCGACCTTGACGCTGACCTCACTTCCGGCCGGTACCATCGTCGCCACCCCACCGGCGGGAGCGGTGCGGCTGTCCAGGATCCGGGTCGGGCTCATCGGGTGGTACTGCTTGCCACCGGACCACAGGTAGTAGCCCTCCACATCCACTACCAGGTTCGTCGCCCCGGTGGAGCCGTTCAGCAGGTCCACCTGGCCGCTCTCCACAGTGATGAGGTTGGCCGTGATGCCACCGCGGACGAAGTTCAGCATGGAGGCGTTCGGGACCGGGCCGCCATGCCCGTAGGCGGTGACATGCCCGTCGGCAGCGGGGTTGACGGCCGTGACATTGAGTACGACGGCGGAGACGTCCACCTCGGAGGGAATGATCCCCTCCGTCGACAGCTGCACCGTGCCGCGCGGCGGCACCGCTCTCTTCAGCCCGCCGGTGCCCGTGCCGTCACGGGTGTCCAGGACCCGTACCGGCGAGACGGGTATGTAACCGCTGCCTGTGGGACTGGCAATGGTGGTCAGCGTGCGAGCTCCAACACCCGGGTCCAGGGTCTCGGTCACCTGGAAGGTGCCGAACGAGCCGTATACGTGCTCGGCCTCGACCCGCTGGTTCAGTTGGGCGGCGGAGAAAGCCGAGCTGGTGCCGTCTCCCCAGGCGATCTCCACGGATCGCGTAGCGTGCCAGGTCTGGGACACGGACAGACTCACATGCCAGCCGCGCCGGCCGGCCGGTTCACTGGCCGACTGCCTGAACTCGACGCAGTTCGTCAGTTCCTCGGCACCGCGGTCCAGGAAACCACTGCCCGTTCCGGTGTTGAGGACGTCCAGGTCGTCGGCCGGCTGGTTCCCACGGAAGTCGATCGGCAGTACCCCCCGTGCCGAGGCGTCGGCAGAATCGATCACTGGCGATCCGAGACCGCTGACCTGATTTCCTGTACACGCCGAAGTGACCGTGTTGGGCCGGTCTTCGGTCAGATCGTGCGCGCCTTGTTTGGTGGCCGTTTGAAATGCGGCCACCGAGGAGTAGGGAACACCGGCCCATTCGTACGGCCGTGCGGAAGCATCAGTGATGAAGACGTTGTATCCGGTGACGGTCCGAGCCAGGGAGTCGCTCGCGACGCTGATCCCGAACTGCTTCGAACTGGAGCACGCCGTTCCGGGGTTACCCCCGGGGACAGGCGGGGTCCAGATGGGGATGATGTTGTTCTCCATCGCCGTATCCGTTGACGCGCCGGTCACAGCGATACGCGGGCCGGTGCAGCCGTATCCGAAGGTGTTGTTCGTGATCGCCGTGCCGGACGCACCGTCGACAGAAACCTGCGGGATGGTCTGCGGATAGCCTCCGTTCCCCAGCAGGTTGTTGCTGATGACCGTGTCTGACGATCCCCCGTCCACAACGATCTGCTGACGGGTGCCGGTCCCGCCCGAGCCCCCGAATTTGCTGCGGATGACCCGGACGCCCTGGGATCCCGCGGTCACATGGACTGCCGGGTGACCGACATAGGGGCCCCCGAACATCGCCCTGTCGATCGTGACGTCGGTGGCACCGGAGATCGTCAGCTGAGGCCCGTCCGCAATGTCGGCGGACATCCGTCGGATGACGATGTGGGAAGCCCCGGACACCGTGAACCCGCTGACGGAGAAGGCGCCCGCCTCCGGTACGGCGTCAAAGGTGATGGGCGCGTCCGCCGTCCCGGACCGGGTCAGGTTCACCGATTCGGGAAGACCTTCCCGCTCGGCCTCTTCCACCAGGACCAACTGGCCGGGGACGACAACGTCTGCGGCCGCCTGAATCGTGCAGTACGGAACAGCGGCCGATCCCGTCCCCGCATCCGAACAGGCGGGGTTGCCTCTCTCCACATGCAGGACCGACGGAGGATCGGCGTGAGCTACCCCCGGAAGCAACGCCAGTCCAAGACTGAGCACCGTAAATCCCCATGGAAACCGCGATATTCGCACTCGACCCCGCCCGCCCCGCCGAACCTGTGTCCGGACAATCCACGTCAACCTACATGGCGATGCAGCGGCGATACCTGTGCTTCTCACCTATCGCTCTTCCCAGGCCGTCGGACCTTTCGGACGCTCAAGAGCCCTTGATTCCGAAGAGGAGAGATGAGTCGTCAGTTGCTGGCGTGACCCTGCAGGTCGGCGACGATGTCGACGTTGCCCATGCGGTTGTGGATTTCGATGAATCCTTCGGCGGAGACAGGAGCGAGGGCGAGATTCGGGCCGATGACGTGGGCGGGGAAGTCGACGATCGAGGAAGGAGCTCCTCGGCGACGACCTGGAAGCCCGGCTGGTCTGGTCCGAGGACCCCACCCTCACTCCGCATCCCAACCCCTGGGGGATTTTCTGACGGCGCTGCCCGCTGCGCCGCCGTGGTTCGGCCCCGAGTGAGGAGGCATATCAGCCGGCTCACATCAGGGGCGACCTGCAATGGTCATGTCAAATCCAGCCGGCGAGGCGATGAAAGCGGAATGACTGCTCGCTGACAACCATGACGCCGGTCAGCCCGCACATCCCGTCGGTTGACCGGCCTCGTGCCGCTGATGGCCAAGCGGCCCCACGGGACCGCATGGTTCGAGAGATCCAGGCCATCGTCTGCTGACCTTCATCTGCCACCGCCCGGCGGGGCCACAGGCTGCCATGGGGCTTACAGCTCCCAGGCGGAGCAGAGCTCGCCGATGAGCTCGCCCTGGCGGGCCGCCAGGGTGGTGGGGGTCCAGCTATTCGCACTGACTACCTGTGCGGTCAAGGCGAAGTTGGCGACACCGAGCTTGCCGGTGAAGTACGTGGCCTTCTTCTTGGCGAAGTCGTGGTTCTGCGCCTCGGCGTTCTTGTAGCGGTTGAGCAGGACCAGGTTGCCCAGCCGGTGGGTCCAGAACTGCCGCTCGTCGTCGGTGAAATCGGCGAGCCACTGGGAGTTGGCCTTCGGATTCTGCGGGAGAACGTGCTCGACGGTGATCAGGGAGTGGGAGCAGACGACGCCTGAGCCCTTGGCCAGCGCCTCGTCCAGGCGTAGCAGGACGTACTTGCGGGTCTTGAGGTCCAGGTACAGGGGTCCGTCGATACGTTCGCGGGTTGCGGCGAGCTCATCTTGGGTGAGCTGGAGTGAGGGTGAGGCGAGCCCCTGGCCGGCGTCCAGGTCCTTCAACAGCTCCGCGTATCGCTGGACCCGGGGCGTGGTGTACACGCGACGGATGAACATGCTGGCGGCGAGGCGTTCGAGGGCTTGGAAGAACCTGGCGAGCCACTCCGGGTCCGGCGCGTGATTGCGGAGTGCCCAGAGTGCCGACGGCCGCCAGTCGTTGTTGTCGATCTGCACCAGGCGCTGGAACCCAGACGTTGACCCGCTCGGCTCCGGTTTCGGAACGGTAGTCGTGATCCCGGATCTGGGCGTAAGCATCCGCGTACGGCACCAGGACCTCGTTGACGAAGACCTGTGCTTTGCCCGGCAGGAAGTGCGGTTCGAGGACCTGCTTGGAGAACTCCTTGAGCAGTTCCGCCTTGGCCCGCTCCTTCGCGTAGATCATCCGCAGATGCAGGAAAAGGTCCCCGAAGTCGTCGCGACCCAGAGCCTCCTCGGCGTTCTCCCATTTGGTGGCTGTCACGTCAGCGGCGTCACCCTCGCCGAGGTCGCCGATGATCTGGGACTTGAAGATGTCGGCCGGGGTGAGGTCGAGCCCACGAGAGTTCATGACGCTGAAGATCCGGTGCGCGCTGTTGAGGTCTGGGGTACTGACGACGACGAGAAACGTCCGCATGATCAGCATCTGCACCAGGTCGAGCCGCCGGCCGGCAGTCCAAGCTGACAGCGTTTTGTGCAACGCCTTGGCGTTGGCCCGCACAGCCCTCTGCGCGTCCGTCTTCAGCCCGGCAGCCGACAGCTCCAGCAGCGCGGGAACGGCCCCCTTCGTCTGCACATAGGTTCGGAAGAAATCGGCGTCCTTGCTGCGCAGCGTCAGTCTTGGTTTCGCCGGCAGTCCTTTGGAAATCTTCCCCGGCTCCGACACTGCCTCGTCCAATTCCGCCTGGAGTCGACGGTGACCTTGGTGCCGGTCTTCGCCAGCGTGCCGTCGGCGACGTCGAGTTTGAACGGACGGGGCCGGACGAGAACGCGATCTGCTCGGGGCCGATGGCGCCGGTCTGCGGCAGATCGTGATCCTTTTGCCAGCGCTTGACGGCGTCGGCGGCGTCGGCGGTGCCGGCGGTGAACTTCTCGTCGGCTGCCGGCCCGGCGCCGTAGCCGAGGGCGCGGGTGCCTCGGACTGTCCATCGTCGCCTCGATCGCCCGCGCGCACGGGGCCGAGGCCACCGCCGGGGCGAATCCCGGCGGCGGCCTGACGGTCGGCGTGGACGGCTGGAACCGGCCTCAGGGACGGAAGGGCAGGGCCGCGCCAAGCCCCGTAACCGCCCGAGAATGAGTGCTGCTGGAACGACCTAGAGGTCGAACTCCTTCGGGTCGATGCCCACGGCGAAGCACGCCTCGCGGACGACACCCTGCTCGGCCTTGTCGAAGTCCCCGTCGGCGCCGCCGATGACGATGCCGATCTGGATGACGGCGCGGGCCTCGGTGGGCTTCTTCTGGACCTTGCCGATCTCCTGCAGGATGCCGACCTTGCCGAAGTCGAAGTCGGCGGTCAGCTTGCCCAGGTAGTCGTTGAACCGGCGCTGCAGGTCCTCGGCCGGGAAGTTCTGCAGCACGTCATTGCCCGCGATCAGCGAGGCCACGCGCTGGCGCTCGGACGGGTCGATCTGGCCGTCGGCGGCGGCGACCAGCGCGCACATCGCCATGCTGGCGTCGCGGAACGCCCCGCTCTTCAGGTCGTTCTTCTTTGACGTGAGCTGGGTCTGCATGGTCTGCGCGGATTCCTTGAAGCGGTTCCACAGGGCCATGATGGTGTCTCCTCGACGCATTGGCGGATCTCCCCCAGGGAACTCCCCGGGAGGCCCGCCGAGTTCCCTGGGGCTCCCGGGGCGGGGCCCGAACGCTACGCGGACGGTTCCGCGAAGGGCCCGCCGGGGCCGGATGCGAGGGCCGCGAAGCGCTGCCCATACGCCGGTACCCGGCGGCGCAAGGGCTGTTCGTGATCGGCCGGACAGGCCCTACGGGATCAGGACGACCTTGCCCATCGTGGCGCGGGTCTCCAGAGCGCGGTGCGCGGCGGCGGCCTCCGCGAGCGGGAAGCGCTGCACCGCCGGTACGAGGCGCCCGGCCGCGGCCTCCTCGAGTGCCGCCGCCGCCAGGGCGCGCATGCCCTCGGGGCCGCCGATCCGCTGCATCATCGCCGGGCCGACCACCGTCGTGGAGCTGATCCCGCGAGCGGCGAGCTCCTCCTCGCCGAGCTCCAGCGGGCCGCCGCCGGACCAGCCGTAGACGAGATGCCGGCCGCCCTTGCCGAGCAGGTCGACGGCCCCGCGGCCGAGCGGGCCGCTGACGGCGTCGAAGACGATGCTCGCGGAACGGCCGCCGAGAGCGGCGCGTACCCGGTCGGTCCAGTCGGGGGCGTTGTAGTCGACGGCGACGTCCGCGCCGAGGGTACGGACCCGGTCGGCCTTGTCCGGGCCGCCCGCGACGCCGACGACGGTGGCGCCGAGGTTCTTGGCGTGCTGGACCAGCAGCGAGCCGATGCCGCCCGCCGCGGCGGTCACGATCACCACGTCAAGCGCCGTCAGGTCCGCGAACCGCAGGATGCCCAGGGTGGTGCGGCCGGTCCCGACCATGGCTATGCCGCCGGCGAAGTCCACGTTCTCCGGCAGTTCGTGCAGCTTCTCGGCGTCGGTGACCGCGACCTCGGCGTAGCCGCCGGGCAGCATGCCGAGGTGCGCGACGACTCGGCGTCCGAGCCACCGCGGGTCGGTGCCCTCGCCGAGCGCGTCCACGGTGCCGGCGACTTCGCGGCCGGGGATGGTCGGCAGCTCGGGCAGCGGGTACGGGCTCTTCGGGTCGCCCTGGCGGAACACGGTGTCGATGACATGCACCCCGGCCGCGGCGACGGCGATCCGCACCTGCCCGGGGCCGGGCTCCGGGGTCTCGGTCAGCTCGTAGGTGAGGTTCTCCGCGGGGCCGAAGGCGTGGAGTCGGGCGGCGCGCATGGCGTTCTCCGGATCAGTGGGCGGCGCGGCCACCTGTCGGCGTCGCACTGCCCACTGTTCAACTTAAACCATGGTTTAGGTCAAGGCCGGCGGCAGAACCGGGAGTCGGGGCCGGGTGTGGGGCGGCTCAGGAACTTCTCCTTGGCCTGGTTGAACTCCGCCTCGGTGAGGTCGCCGCGGCTCTTCATCTCGGACAGCACCCAGAAGAACAGCAGGAGCATCGTCCAGAACAGATCGAGCATCGGGTAGTTTTCCATGACTGAAGGGAAGCCCTGGTCAGGACTTTCGCATCCGGTGACGGCCCATACGGGTTACGCGGCTCGAACGGCTCGAACGGCTCGAACGGCTCGAACGGGTCACGCGGCTTGCACTCCCCGGGTCGCCCGTACGGTCAGACGCGCGGGAAGCGCGCCCGCAGGTCCCAGATGACCGGGTTGTCGGCGAGGCCGTCGTGCATGTCGGTGAGGTCGGCGATCAGATCGTGGAGGAAGTCGCGCGCCTCGCGCCGCAGCGTCGTGTGGTGGAGGGAGAGCGGCGGCTCGTCCTCGACCCAGTCGGCGGTGACGTCCACGTAGCCGAAGCGCCGCGCGAAGCGGAGCCGGTCGGAGGACTCGGTGAAGTCGAACTCGGCGTACTGGGTGCGCGAGGCCCGGCCGCCGCGCGGATCGAGGTCCAGCTGCTCGACGATGTCGCACATCGCCCAGGCGAAGTCGAGCACCGGGACCCATCCCCAGGCTGTGGACAGTTCGCGCTCGCCCTTCGCGAGGTACACATCGCCGCAGAACAGGTCGTGGCGCAGGGCGTGGACGGCCGCGGTGCGGTAGTCCGTCTGCGGGGGGTCGGGGAAGCGGCGGGAGAGGGCGTAGCCGAGGTCGATCACGCCGTCGATCGTCGCACGGGGTACGGCGGCCATCCACAGGCGGTGCCGGCGCGGGATCCACGTCCTGTCGACGGCTGGGCCGAGAGCGTAGAGGACGGCGAGCGCGATGCTCAGATCGATCACCCACGGCACGCGGGCGGCGCCGGGATGTTCGTGAACCCGTTCGGGTGACCATTCACGGAGTGTGCCGCGGGGCTGTCATTTACGCTGGCAGGGTCGCGCCGTACGAAGGAGGTCCGTCATGGCACTCACCGCCCCAGAACGCGAACCGCGTACGGGTGCCGACCGCAGCTACGCCGAATCGGTCGAGGACGCCTTCGCAGTGTTGGACGCGGCAGCCCCCGAGGGGTGGCGCGTGGAACTGATCGAAGGGGAAATCCACGGGGTACCTCCCGCCAATGGCGAGCATGAAGAGATCGTCTCCGAAGTGGCCGAGCAGGTGACCGTCAGCCGCAAGGAACTGCGGACGTACACCGGGATCGGGCTCAAGCTCAGCGGGACGGTGGACATCGCCAAGGTCATTCCGGACATGGTGATCGCTCCCAAGAGGAGCTTCCGCGACGAGCTGGAGTACCACGGAACCGATGCGGTTCTCCTGATCGGCGAGGTGACATCGAAGTCCACCGGGCGCAACGACCGCGAGGGCAAGCTCCGGGCGTACGCCGCCGCGGGAATCCCGTTCTACCTGCTGGTGGACCGGGACGCGGGCCAGGTGATCCTTTACTCGGAGCCGTCCAAGGGCCGATTCACCCGCGAGGCCGCGGTCGAGATCTCCAAGACCATCACCCTGCCGGAACCGTTCGGCTTCGATCTCGACACCAGTGAGTTCTGACCGCCGGATGAGGCGGCGCGCCGGCCGTGTGCGTCGGACCTGGCCGCGTGCGTCGGACGGGGCGCCGTCCAGCGAGTGAGCTGTCCCGGCACGCGCGCCCGCCGACGCCGACGGCCCCCGGATCGCCAGGCGATACGAGGGCCGTCGGGAGGCGGGGGGCCGGTGTCAGAGGTTGACGCCGAAGTCCGTGGCGATGCCCACCAGGCCGGAGGCGTAGCCCTGGCCCACGGCGCGGAACTTCCACTCCGCGCCGTTGCGGTACAGCTCGCCGAAGACCATCGCGGTCTCGGTGGCCGAGTCCTCGCTCAGGTCGTAGCGGGCGATCTCCGCCTCGCCGGCCTGGTTGACGATACGGATGTAGGCGTTGCGGACCTGGCCGAAGTTCTGGCTGCGGGTCTCTGCGTCGTAGATCGACACCGGGAAGACGATCTTGTCGATGTCGGCAGGGAGCGCCGCCAGGTTGACCTTGATCTGCTCGTCGTCCCCGTCGCCCTCACCGGTCTTGTTGTCACCGGTGTGCACGATGGACTGGTCCGGCGTCGCCTTGTTGTTGAAGAAGACGAAGTGGCCGTCCGAGAAGACCTTGCCGGCGGTGTTCACCGCGATGGCGCTCGCGTCGAGGTCGAAGTCGGTACCGGTGGTGGTACGGACGTCCCAGCCGAGACCGACCGTGACCGCCGTCAGGCCAGGCGCCTCTTTGGTCAGCGAGACGTTGCCGCCCTTGGACAGGCTTACAGCCATTGGGAGTCCCCTCCATGGAGATGGGTTGTTGCCGACGAAGCTACCGTCACCCTCACAACGCCGTCACAGGACCGTCTGGTTCCCTCCGATCGATTCCCGGTCGGGTCCCGGCTGGAAGCCCGCGCGGCAACGCGCGCGGAAAACCCTGTGACGGGAGCCGCCGGAACACGGGATCATAGGACGCATGTCCGGACCCCTTGTCATTCGCGGTTCGGTCTCCGTCCCGGAGGCCGAGCTCCTGTGGCGTTTCTCCAGGTCGTCGGGGCCGGGCGGTCAGCATGTCAACACCAGCGACAGCCAGGTCGAGTTGCGCTTCGACCTCGCCGGCACGGAGTCCCTGCCGCCGGTGTGGAAGGACCGGGCGCTGGAGCGCCTCGCGGGCAAGCTCGTCGCGGGGGTGCTGACGGTCAAGGCGTCCGAGCACCGCTCCCAGTGGCGCAACCGGGAGACGGCCCTCGCGCGGATGGCGTCGGTCCTGGCCACCGCCACGGCCCCGCCGCCGAAGCCGCGCCGCCCGACCAAGATCCCGCGCGGTATCAACGAACGCCGACTGCGGCACAAGAAGCAGCGCGGCGAGACCAAGAAGGGCCGCGACCAGCGCAGCTGGGACTGATCCCGGGGCGGGCCCCGTCTCACACCTGGGACCGGCGCCGAGCCGGCCCCGTATCGCGCCTGGGGCCGACGCCTGGGCCGCGCCCGCTAACCCAGCTGCCGGTAGCGGCCCTTGAAGTACACCAGCGGAGAGCCCTCGGCACTCGGCGTCCGTGCGGTGAGCACGCGTCCGATGATGAGGGTGTGGTCCCCGGCCGTCACGCGCTGTTCCGTGTGGCACTCCAGCACGGAGAGCGCCCCGCCGAGTATCGGCGCACCTGATTCCGGGCCCCGGTAGTACGCCACGTCCTCGAAGAGCAGCCGGTCGCTGATCCGCCCGCGCATCGCGAAGCGCCCCGCGATATGCCGCTGGCTCTCGCTGAGCACGGATGCCGCCCACAGCGGCTGCCGCTCCAGCAGATCGTCCATCCGCGAGTCGTTGCGGACGCTCACCAGGACCATCGGCGGTTCGAGCGAGACGGACAGGAAGGCCGTGGCCGTCATGCCGACGTCCTCGCCCCTGGGCCCGTCCTCCGGGTCGTGGGCGGTGACGAGGACGACGCCGGCCGCGAGGCGGGCCATCGCGGCGCGGAAGTCGTCGGGGTGGGCCATGATCCCAGGATGGGGGACAGCGGATGACTGAAGCACATCAAGGACGGTACGGCCCCGCCACAACCCCGCGCATCGGGCCTCAGGACCAGGCAGGTTCCGCGCGGGTCCTGGGCCGCCGCCGGGCCGGCCTAAGCCCAAAGCCGTACGCTCCGTGGTCAACCTGGGACAAACTCCTGTGACTTGAGTCACAAGGGGCAGGAATTGTTGACCCTGTGTACCGGGCGAACTGCTCCCTGTGATTCAGTTGCCGTGGCAATCGGACGATAAGAAATCCCAGGAGTTGCTGTCGAGGGCTCGGAGAGAGGCATGGACACCGAGTCGGAGCCGTATGTCCGTCTCGCGACCCTGCGTCAGCTGCACCAGGTCGTCGCAGACCTCAATACGGCACGCAGTCTCGCCGACACCCTGCAGGCTGTGGCCGATGGGGTGGTCAACGGGCTGGGCTACGAGCTCGCCGCCGTGAACCTGGTACGTCCGGACGGCGATCTGGTCGTCGCGGCCTTCGCGGGAAGCGCCGCCGCCGAGTCACTGCTCGCCGGCCGCGTCGGCTCCCGTGCCTCATGGGAACGCCGGCTGAACATGGGCGAGCGCTGGGGGATGCTGCGGTTCATACCGCACACCGAGGGCTGGGTCCTGGTCGACGACGACGTCCCGCAGTGGCACACCGACGGCCCCCCGCCCCGTTTTCCCGACGAGTGGCACCCCAATGACCGGCTCTACGCCCCGATGTACGCCTCCGCGAACATCGGCGGCGAGCTGATCGGCGTCATCTCCGTCGACAGGCCCACCAACGGCCGGCACCCGGGCCCCTGGGGCTGCGAAGCGCTCCAGATGTACGCCTTCCAGGCCGCCATCGCGATCAGCAACGCCCGGCTGCGCGCCAACATGCAGCGGGCCCTGGTCCGTCTGGAGCGCGACCAGCAGGCGCTGCGCGCCAGCGAGGAGAGTTTCCGGCAGGCGTTCGAGTACGCGCCCAGCGGCATGGCCATCGCCGAGATGGGCGGGGACCAGCACGGCAAGCTGCTGCGGGCCAACGACGCGCTGTGCCGGCTGCTGGGCCGCCCGGCCTCCGTGATGCGCCGCTACTCCTTCTCCGACCTCGTCCACCCCGAGGACGTCGGCCTGCTGCTGCGGACCTCCGCCGAGGGCGGCCGGGCCGAGCTGCGCCTCGCCCGCCGCGACGGCAGCTACGTCTGGGTCTCGCTGCGCAACTCCGTCGTCGCCGACACGGCGGACGGCCCGCGCTTCCTGCTGACCCACGTGGAGGACATCGAGGAGCGCAAGGGCCGCGAGATGCAGCTCGCCCACCGCGCCAGCCACGACTCCCTCACCGGCCTGCCCAACAGCGCGGAACTGCGCGCCCGGCTCTCCAGCCGGCTCTGTTCCAGACCCGACGACGCGGTGTCCGACGCCGCTCCCGACGAGTTCGCGTTCAGCTACGGCTTCGGCCCCGACGAGATGGCCACCCCCATGGGAGCGGTCGGCGGCTACGACCTCCACACCCACACCTCGGCGCCGGACGAGAGCCCCGACTCGGGCAGCAAGGGCCTGGCGGTGCTCTTCTGCGACCTGGACGGCTTCAAGTCGATCAACGACCGGTTCGGCCACCACGCGGGTGACGCGGTCCTGATCGAGGTCGCCCGGCGGCTCGCCAGCGTGGTCCGCGACGGCGACACCGTCGCCCGTCTCGGCGGCGACGAGTTCGTCGTCCTCGCCGACGGCCTCGGTCCCGCCGACGCGCAGGACCTATCGGTCCGGCTGCGCAACGCGATCGTCCCGCCCATCCGCGTCGACGGCCGCGCCGTACGCGTCGGCGCCAGTTTCGGCATCGGCTGGGCCGGCTGCGGCATGACCGCCGACGAGATCCTGCACTCCGCCGACCAGCGCATGTACATGGAGAAGCGCTCCCGCTCGCGCAACCACCGCCGCGCGGGCTGAGCCGCGGGGTGCCCCCGGCCCTCGTGATCCGGCCGAGCCCCCCGTGATCCGGCCAAACCCCTCGTGATCCGGTCGAGAACCGCGGGAAACCGGTCGGGGACCCCCTTCGTCCGGTCGCGACCCCCTGAGTCCGGTGAGGGACGATTCCGGGGTGATACCGGGCTGAACCGGGACCAAGCAGGTCAGGAACGGGACCAATGCCGGGTTCGAGGGGGGTCACCTCCACCCTGCGGAGTACCCGAGATCGCTCTGACGGTTGACCCCGGACCGCCATTCCCCTGCATACGCTGGGTAATGTGCAGCGCCTCTACTCCTTTCTCCGCAGACACCCGACGTGGGTCGACAGCTTCTGGGCTCTCGTCCTGCTCGGGATCAACGCGCTGTGGGTCCTGGAGGACAGCCAGACCTCACGGGTCGCGCGGCTGGCCGCCATCCCGGTCTCGTTCGGGCTGAGCGCCGTCGTCGCACTGCGCCGCCGCGCGCCGGAGAGCGTGCTGCTGCTGGTCATAGCCATCGGCATCGCCCAGGTCGTGCTGAACGTCCGGGTCAATCCCGGTGACTTCGCGATGCTGGTCGCCATCTACACCGCCGCCGCCAACGGCGCCCGCTGGGCCTCCCGGCTCTCGCTCGTCGGCGGTCTGAGCGCCTCGCCGATCTCGACGCTGCGCTGGCCGCAGGAGAACCCCGCGCCGAACACCTGGGTGGGCGTCGCCCAGGTGATCTTCGTGTCGGTGCCCTTCGCCCTCGCCTGGGTGATCGGCGACAGTCTCCGTACCCGCCGCGCCTACTACGCCCAGCTGGAGGAGCGCGCCGCCCGCCTCCAGCGGGAGCGCGAGGCGCAGTCCAAGGCCGCGGTCGCCGCCGAGCGGGCCCGTATAGCCCGCGAGCTGCACGACGTCGTGGCGCACAACGTGTCGGTGATGGTGGTGCAGGCGGACGGCGCCGCCTATGTCCTGGACGCCTCGCCCGAGCAGGCCAAGCAGGCTCTGGCGACGATCTCCAGCACCGGCCGCCAGGCGCTGGCCGAGATGCGCCGGCTGCTCGGCCTGCTGCGCTCCAGCGACGACAGCGGTGGGGAGTACGTCCCGCAGCCCGGTGTCGAGCAGCTCTCCGAACTCATCGAGCAGGTGCGCGGCGCCGGCCTGCCGGTCCGGTTCGAGGTGACCGGTGAGGCGCGCCCGCTCTCCAGCGGCGTGGAACTCACGGCGTTCCGCATCGTCCAGGAGGCGCTGACCAACACCCGTAAGCACGCCGGCACGGACGCCACCGCCACGGTCCGGCTCGCCTTCGCGGATACCGAGCTCGGCCTGCTCATCGAGGACGACGGCCGCGGTGCCCAGCACGAGCTGTACGAGGACGGCGGCCAGGACGGCCTCGGGCAGGGCCTGATCGGGATGCGCGAGCGCATCGGCATGATCGGCGGCACGCTGGAGGCCGGACCGCGGCCCGGCGGCGGCTTCCGGATCAGCGCCGCACTGCCACTCAAGACGGGACACTGACGGCGTACCGCCCGCCGACTCCGCCCGCCGACTCCGAGAGCCGACTCCGAGAGCCGACTCCCAGAAGAAGAGGACCAGAACACGATGGCGATCCGCGTAATGCTCGTCGACGACCAGGTGCTGCTGCGCACCGGTTTCCGCATGGTGCTGCAGGCGCAGCCCGACATGGAGGTCGTCGCGGAGGCGGGCGACGGCGCGGAGGCGGTGGAGGTGCTGAGCGTCACCAAGGTGGACGTGGTGCTGATGGACGTCCGTATGCCCCGGCTCGACGGTGTCGAGGCCACCCGTCTGATCTGCGGCGGCCCGAACCGCAAGCCGGACGACGGCGGCCCGCGCGTCCTGATCCTCACCACCTTCGACCTGGACGAGTACGCCTTCTCGGCGCTCAAGGCGGGTGCCAGCGGCTTCATGCTCAAGGACGTGCCGCCGGACGAGCTGCTGGCCGCGATCCGCTCCGTCCACAGCGGTGACGCGGTCGTCGCCCCGAGTACCACGCGCCGTCTGCTGGACCGCTTCACCCCGATGCTGCCGAGCTCCGGCGCGCCGGACAACACGGCGGTGAACCGGCTGACCGAGCGTGAGCGCGAGGTGCTGCTGCTCGTCGCCCAGGGCCTGTCGAACGGTGAGATCGCGCGGAAACTGGTGCTGTCCGAGGCCACGGTGAAGACTCACGTCGGCCGGATCCTCACCAAGCTCGAGCTGCGCGACCGGGTGCAGGCCGTGGTCATGGCGTACGAGACGGGTCTGGTGCGGGCCGGCACGGGCGGCCAGTAGGCCGGGCCGCTTCCCGTGGGGCCGGGCCGCCCCTCGTGACCCGGGGCTACCCCTTGTCGCGCAGGACCAGCGCCAGCAGGCCGGGGAAGCGCTGGTCGAACTCCTCGCGGCGCAGCCGGTTCACGCGCCGGGCCCCCTGGTCGCGCTGCTCGATCAGGCCGGCCGTGCGCAGTACGGCGAAGTGGTGGCTGAGCGCCGCCTTGCCGATGGGCACGTCGAAGGTGCCGCAGGCCCGCTCCCAGTCACCCGCGCCCGCCAGTTCGCGCACGAGCTGGATACGTACCGGGTCGGCGAGGGCGGCGAGCGCGGTCTGTACGGGCACGTCGTCGGGGTGGGTGTGCTCGGGTTCGGTCCGTGGACCCATCGGATGTCCTTCCTCGGAACCCCCTTGCAGAGTGTTCGATGAAAACCATACACTCAAGTTGTTCGCTTTTCATTGAACAGTCTAGCGAGGGACGGCAGCCATGCGCGCGATCGAATTCGGAGAGTTCGGCGGACCCGAGGTCCTCCAGGTGACCGAGGTCCCCGTTCCGGAGCCAGGACCCGGTGAGGTGACCATCGACGTGGCCTACACCGGCGTCAACTTCGCCGACACCAAGGCCCGCGCCGACGGCTACCGCGTACCGTCCCTGCCCTTCCGCCCCGGACTGGAGGTCTCCGGCCGGATCCGCGCCGTCGGCGCCGGCGTCGAGGGCCTGCTCGCCGGTCAACAGGTCGCCGCTCTGACCCCGCACAGCGGTTACGCGGAGGTCGTCGCCGCCCCCGCCGCCACCGTTTTCGCCCTTCCCGAGGGTGTGCCCCTGCGCACGGGCGCCACCCTGCCGACCGTTCTCCCCAGCGTTTACGGGCTGCTGCACGAGGTCGGCCGGCTGCGCGCGGGCGAGACAGTACTGATTCAGGGCGCGGCCGGCGGCATCGGCACGGTCGCGGGGCAGCTCGCCAGGATCGGTGGGGCGGCCGCCGTCTACGGCGTCGTATCGCGGCCGGAGAAGGCCGAGGAAGCGCTCAAGTACGGCTACGACAAGGTGTTCGTCGGTGACGACTTCACGGCGGACGTCCGGCTCGCCACCGGCGGGCGCGGTGTCGACCTCGCCCTCGACCCGGTCGGCGGCGAGACCCTCCGCCGCAGCCTGGAGTCGCTCGCGCTCTTCGGCCGGCTCGTCTCCTTCGGCAACGCGGGCGGTGCCGCCCCCTGGCAGCTCGGCCAGCCCGAGCTCTACCCGCGCGGCCTGTCGGTGGCCGGCTTCTCGATCCTCACCCTCGCCGAGAACGAGCCCGAGGCGCTGCGCGCGATCGCCGACAAGGCCTTCCTGCTCGTCGCGGGCGGCACGGTAGAACTGCCGGTCACCGCTGAATTCCCGCTGGAAGAGGCCGCCGAGGCGCACCGCCTCATGGACACCCGCACCACCACGGGCAAGCTGCTGCTGCGCGTCGCGGGGGAGTGACGGCGGAGCTACGGACGGCGGGGCGACAGAAGGGCGACGGCGGGACGGAAGACAGCACGCGACGGCGCGTTCAGCTTGCCGGGAGCCGCTCCACGAAGGCGGCCACCCCATCCGCGACATCGTCCGCCGTCCACTCCAGCGCCGATTCGGCCACCGTCACCTCGGTCACCGACATCCCCGGCACCTCGGTGTCGAACCACTTCCCGAACACGACGGACTTCGTCTCCGTCGCCTGGCGCAGCCCGGCCGCGTCCAGCGACGCGGCCGGGAACGGCAGCCACACCTGGAACTGGTGGGTGAACGGCACCTCGGGATTGATCCGGAAGAACGGCACCGCGCCCGCGAAACCGGCCCGCAGCCCCTCCGCGACGACCTTCGCGTGCGCCACGTACGACGGCAGGCGCGGCAGTACGTCGTCCAGTCCCGCGAGCGCCGCCAGCGCCGTCGGGAACTGCTCGAACGGCAGCCCGCCGTACCGGTGCCGCCAGGCCTTCGCCTCCGCGACCAGGTCGGTGGGTCCGGCGAGGACCGCGCCCGAGATCCCGCCCAGCGACTTGTAGAACGACACGTACACGCTGTCCGCGAGGTCCGCGATCTCCGACAGCGACCGCTCGAAGTGCGGTGGGCACTCCCACAGTCGCGCCCCGTCGAAGTGCACCACGGCGTCGCGCTCGCGCGCGGCCGCCACCGTCGCGGTCAGCTCCTCCCACGTCGGCAGCTGGAAGCCCGCGTCCCGCAGCGGCAGTTCGAGCATCAGCGTGCCGAACGGCTCGTCGAGATCCCGGATCTCGTCCGCGCTCGGCAGCCGGGGCGCGGTCGTCGGATGGACGGTGCGCAGCCCGCTCACCACCGAGACGGCGTCGCGCTCATGCACCTCCGGATGCGCCAGCGGGTGCATCGCGACCGTCGGGTTGCCGGTCCGGCCCGCCCAGCACCGCAGGGCCACCTGCTGCGCCATCGTCCCGGTCGGGAAGAACGCCGCGGCCTCGGTGCCCAGCAGCCCCGCCACCCGCTGCTCCAGCGTGGCGACGATTCCGTCGCCGTACATGTCGGTGGGGCTGTCCAGGTCGTGGGCGGCCGCGCCCTCGGCCACCAGCCGATCCAGCCGCTCCCGCATCAGCGGCCGCTTCCCGGTGGACAGCACCCGGTCGCATGCCCGCACAGCCGCCAGGCGGGCTGTCTTCTCGTCTTCGCTCGCGTTGGCCATGCCATCGATCCTGCCCCACCGCGGCCCCGCCCGCCGAGGACTTTTCCCGGCCCGGGTCCGGGCCGGGTCCGGCTGCGCTCGGGCAGCGACAGGGCAGCGATCGGGCCGCGCTCCGTCCACGCACCGGACCCCTGAGGAAGGCCGGAAGCATTCGCGTAGCATTGACGAGAACGTCCGGTACCGCTCAGGACTGGAACGGAAGGCCAGCGCAGCGTGAACGCATCGCATACCCCGGGCCCCATGCCCTCCGAAGCGGAGGCGCGCCCCGCCCGCCTCACCGTCGGCGTCGTCGGCGCGGGCCGGGTCGGACCGGCGCTCGCCGCTGCCCTCAAGCTCGCAGGACACCGGCCGGTCGCCGCGTCGGCGGTCTCCGACCGGTCGCGCCGCCGCGCGGCGGACCTGCTGCCCGGCGTACCGCTGGTGGAGCCCGCCGAGGTGCTCGCGCGCGCGGACCTCGTCCTCCTGACGGTCCCCGACGACGCCCTGCCCGGTCTGATCGCCGGGCTCGCCGAGACCGGCGCCGTACGTCCTGGCCAGCTGATCGTGCACACCTCCGGCCGTTACGGGACGGGCGTGCTCGACCCCGCGCTGCGGGCCGGCGCCCTGCCGCTCGCACTGCACCCCGCGATGACCTTCACCGGCACCGCGGTGGACGTGCAGCGGCTGGCCGGCTGCTCCTTCGGCGTCACTGCTCCCCAGGAGCTGCGGATGGCAGCCGAGGCGCTCGTGATCGAAATGGGCGGCGAGCCCGAGTGGATCGGGGAAGCGGCCCGCCCGCTCTATCACGCGGGCCTCGCGATCGGCGCGAACCACCTGGTCACCCTGGTCGCCCAGTCCATGGAGCTGCTCCGCGCGGCCGGCGTCGAGGAGCCGGGCCGCATGCTCGGACCGCTGCTCGGCGCCGCCCTCGACAATGCTCTGCGCTCCGGCGACGGCGCCCTCACCGGCCCCGTCGCCCGCGGTGACGCGGGCACCGTCACCGCCCATCTGGAGGAGCTGCGCAAGCACTCCCCGCAGGCCGTCGCCTCGTATCTGGCGATGGCGCGGGCCACCGCGGACCGTGCGCTGGCCAACGGAATGCTCAAGCCGGAACGTGCCGAGGCGCTGCTCGACGTCCTCGCGGACGGGGACGCCCGATGACACCGACGCCGCCCCTGATGACGACGGCGGAAGAGCTGCGCGCCGCCGCCCTGCACGGCCGCCCGCGGGCCGTGGTGATGACGATGGGCGCGCTCCACGAGGGGCACGCCACCCTCATCCGCACCGCGCGCGAAAAGGCGGGGATGGACGGCGAGGTGGTCGTCACCGTCTTCGTCAATCCGCTGCAGTTCGGCCCCGGCGAGGACTTGGACCGCTATCCGCGCACCCTGGACGCCGATGTGAAGCTCGCGGCCGAGGCGGGTGCCGACATCGTCTTCGCACCCTCCGCCGACGAGGTCTACCCCGGCGGCGAACCGCAGGTGCGGATCACGGCGGGCCCGATGGGGGAGCGCTACGAGGGCGCCTCCCGCCCCGGCCACTTCGACGGCATGCTGACCGTCGTCGCGAAGCTGCTCCACCTCACCGCCCCGGCCACCGCCTTCTTCGGACAGAAGGACGCCCAGCAGCTCGCGCTCATCCGCCGGATGGCGACGGACCTCAACTTCCCGGCCGAGATCGTGGGCGTCCCCACGGTCCGCGAGGACGACGGCCTGGCCCTGTCGAGCCGCAACCGGTATCTCTCCGACGGAGGGAGACAGACCGCCCTCGCCCTGTCGCGCGCCCTGTTCGCGGGCCGGGACACGATCGAGGCGGGCCCCGACGCCGTACGAGCGGCCGCGCGCAGAGTGCTGGAGACGGCAGACGGCCTGGCCGTCGACTATCTGGACCTCGTCGACCCCGCAGACTTCACCGAGGCGTCCCCGGACCACACCGGACCCGCGATCCTCGCGGTCGCCGCGAAGGTCGGCACGACCCGGCTGATCGACAACATCCCCCTGGAATTCGGAGCCGCCCGATGAACGGAACCGGCATACGGTTGCACGCCCCCGCCCCCGGCTGGGCGATCGCCGCCGATGTGATCGTCGTCGGGTCCGGCGTCGCCGGCCTGACCACCGCGCTGCGCTGCGCCGCGGCCGGGGCGAAGGTCGTCGTCGTGACGAAGGCGCAGATGGACAACGGCTCCACGCGCTGGGCGCAGGGCGGCATCGCGGCGGCGCTCGGCGAGGGCGACACCCCCGAGCAGCACCTGGACGACACGCTGGTCGCGGGCGCCGGACTGTGTGACGAGCCGGCCGTGCGGGCTCTGGTCACAGAGGGCCCGGACGCGGTGCGCCGGCTCATCTCGACCGGCGCGCGGTTCGACCGGTCGGCCGAGACCGGTGAGATCCTGCTGACCCGGGAGGGCGGCCACCACCGCCGCCGGATCGCCCACGCGGGCGGCGACGCCACGGGCGCGGAGATCTCCCGCGCGCTGGTGGAGGCCGTCCGCGACGCCGGTATCGAGACGGTCGAGAACGCGCTCGTCCTCGACCTGCTCACCGACGAGACGGGCCGTACCGCGGGCGTCACGCTGCACGTCATGGGCGAGGGCCAGCGGGACGGTGTCGGCGCCGTGCACGCCAAGGCCGTGGTGCTGGCGACGGGCGGCATGGGCCAGGTCTTCTCCGCCACGACGAACCCGGCCGTCTCGACGGGCGACGGCGTGGCGCTCGCGCTGCGGGCCGGCGCCGAGGTCAGCGATCTGGAGTTCGTGCAGTTCCACCCGACCGTGCTGTGGCTGGGCCCGGATGCCGAGGGCCAGCAGCCGCTGGTGTCCGAGGCGGTCCGCGGCGAGGGCGCGTACCTGGTCGACGCCGAGGGCATCCGGTTCATGACCGGCCAGCACGAGCTGGCCGAACTGGCGCCGCGCGACATCGTCGCCAAGGGCATCATGCGGCGCATGCAGGAGACCGGCGCCGAGCACATGTTCCTCGACGCCCGGCACTTCGGCGCCACGATGTGGGCCGAGCGCTTCCCGACGATCCTCGCCGCCTGCCGCGCCCACGGCATCGACCCGGTGACCGAGCCGATCCCCGTCGCGCCCGCGGCGCACTACGCGAGCGGCGGCGTACGCACCGACCTGCTCGGCCGGACCACCGTGCCGGGCCTGTACGCGTGCGGCGAGGTGGCCTGTACGGGCGTGCACGGCGCGAACCGGCTGGCCTCCAACTCGCTGCTGGAGGGGCTGGTCTTCTCCGAGCGCATCGCGGCCGACATCATCGCCGACCCCACCGCGCCGGGCGCCCCCGTCGTCCCCGCGCCGGCCCGCACCCCGCTGCTGGCGTCGGAGACCCGCTACGAGATCCAGCGGATCATGACGGCGGGCGCGGGTGTGCTCCGCAGCGCCGCCAGCCTGGCCGGCGCGGCCTCCGCGCTGGAGCGCATCCACACCGCCGCGATCGAGGATCTGGAGCGCGACGGCAAGACCGCAGAGCCGTGCGTCGAGACGTGGGAAGCGTCGAATCTGAGCCTGGTGGCCCGGGTTCTGGTCGCGGCCGCCCGCCGCCGGGAGGAGACTCGTGGCTGCCACTGGCGCGAGGACCGGCCGGACCGGGACGATGCGCAGTGGCGCCGTCACCTCGTCGTCCGCCTGACGCCCGACCGGACCCTGTCCGTCCACACCACCGACACGGCGGACTTCCCGCCGGTGCGTGCCGACGCCGCGGCGGACGCCGTGCCGGCGACTGCCGCAACCCCGCGGGGGACGACCCTCGCAGCCCCGAAGGAGTTCTCGTGAGTACGCCGGACCGCCCCCAGCCCGTTCTGCTTCCGCTGCCGAAATTCGGCATTCCCGTCGGCCGGCCCGACGAGGACGCCGGCGGCTGCGGTGACGCGTGCGGCTGCGGAGACGACGAGGCCACCTACGAGCACGACCCGCTGGAGTGCGGCCTGGACGCCGACCTGGCGCAGCTGCTGGTCGACGCGGGTCTCGACCCGATTCAGGTCGAGGACATCGCGCACATCGCGATCGAGGAGGACCTCGACCAGGGCGTGGACGTCACCACCGTCGCAACCGTCCCCGAGGACGCCTTCGCCACCGGTGACTTCACCGCACGCGAGGCCGGCACCGTCGCGGGCCTGCGGATCGCCGAGGCGGTCCTGTCGGTCGTGTGCACCGACGAGTTCGAGGTCGAGCGGCATGTCGAGGACGGCGACCGCGTCGAGCCCGGCCAGGTGCTGCTCACGGTCCGCACCCGCACCCGTGACCTGCTGACGGGCGAGCGCAGCGCGCTCAACCTGCTGTGCCGGCTCTCCGGCATCGCGACCGCGACCCGTGCCTGGGCGGACGTCCTGGAGGGCACCGGGGCCGAGGTCCGCGACACCCGCAAGACGACACCGGGGCTGCGCGCCCTGGAGAAGTACGCGGTGCGGTGCGGCGGCGGCGTCAACCACCGGATGTCGCTGTCGGACGCGGCCCTGGTCAAGGACAACCACGTGGTGGCGGCCGGTGGCGTCGCGCAGGCGTTCAAGCTGGTCCGCGACGAGTTCCCCGACCTGGCCGTCGAGGTCGAGGTCGACACCATGGAGCAGGTGCGCGAGGTCGTGGCGGCGGGCGCCGATCTGATCCTCCTCGACAACTTCACCCCGGCCGGGACCGCCGAGGCCGTCGCGTTCGTCGCGGGCCGCGCCCTCCTGGAGTCCTCGGGCCGCCTCACCCTCGACACCGCCCGCGCCTACGCCGAGACCGGCGTCGACTTCCTGGCGGTGGGCGCGCTCACCCACTCCTCGCCGATCCTCGACATCGGCCTCGACCTCCGCGCGGGGGTCTGAGACCCGCCATGCTGCTCACCATCGACGTCGGCAATACGCACACCGTCCTGGGCCTCTTCGACGCGGAGGAGATCGTCGAGCACTGGCGGATCTCCACCGATTCGCGCCGTACCGCCGACGAGTGGGCGGTCCTGCTGCAGGGCCTGATGGGCATGCACCCGCTGCTCGGCATGGAGCTGGGCGACGGCATCGACGGCATCGCGATCTGCTCCACGGTGCCGGCGGTCCTGCACGAGCTGCGTGAGGTGACCCGCCGCTACTACGGCGACGTCCCGTCGGTCCTCGTCGAGCCGGGCATCAAGACGGGCGTTCCGATCCTGGTGGACCACCCGAAGGAGGTCGGCTCCGACCGGATCGTCAACACCCTCGCGGCCATGCACCTGTACAACGGCCCGTGCATCGTCGTGGACTTCGGCACCGCGACGACCTTCGACGCGGTGTCCGTGCGCGGTGAGTACATGGGCGGCGCCATCGCCCCGGGCATCGAGATCTCGGTGGACGCCCTCGGGGTGCGCGGTGCGCAGCTCCGCAAGATCGAGCTGGCCCGGCCGCGCAGCGTCATCGGCAAGAACACCATCGAGGCGATGCAGTCCGGCATCCTCTACGGCTTCGCCGGCCAGGTCGACGGGGTCGCCGAGCGCATGGCCAGGGAACTCGCCGACGACCCGGACGATGTGACGGTCATCGCCACCGGGGGCCTCGCCCCGCTGGTCCTCGGCGAGGCGTCGATCATCGATGTGCACGAGCCGTGGCTGACGCTGATCGGCTTGCGCCTGGTCTATGAGCGGAATATCTCGACCGGCTAGTGGCTGTCCTCGAGCGCCGGACGGGCTGAATTCAGCCCGTCCGGCGCTCGAGGACAAACAGGCGGCCGGGCGGATTCAGCCATGTCGTTACGTGAATTTTGTCCGCTTAGCACTTAAAGTCACTCCATGCCCACGCCACACGGGTCCCGGGGCGGCATGGCGTTCAGCGCGGACGAACTGCGTGTGTTCCGGTGCGCCCTCGCAGCGGCCCTTCGACCCGCCACCACGACATCGGTCCCCGACGACCTCCAGGAGTTCCTCCGCCTCGCCGAGGCCCTGGACGAAGCGGTCAGCGAGGGCGGGCGGCTCCGGACGTTCCTCCTCGGGGAGCTGGCCCGCTATCGCGAAGCCCTCCCGGGCACCACCGCCGGCTATCTGGAGCGTCTGCGGGACGCCCTCGACGCCGGCTACGTGCCGGGCCCCGACGACCTCGCGGCCCTTCGGCGGCTGCGCAGCCAGCCCTGCGGCACGGTCGAGCACCGCCGCCGCACCGTCATGCTGCGCCGCTGCGAGGACCTGGCCGAACACGATGTACGAGCCCGCCTGGAGGCCCATATGCCCATGTCGCGCCGACGCTCCACGATCGCCGACCGCGGACGGCTGCTCGCCCTGCCCGGCGGCCGCACGCAGTCGCCCCTGCCGGCCGCCCTCGTCGGCTCCGCCGCCGACAAGCCCGCCCGCCCCGCTCCGGCGCCCGCTCCGGCCCCGGCGCCGGCTCCCCGGCCGGCTCCGGCTCCCGGTCCGTCCGACCCCGAGCACGGCCGCCGGGTGCCCACACCCGCCGAGGTGTTCCCTCCGGGCCGCCGTGCGACGCCCCCCGACGAGGAAGCCCGCACGGCCTGACCGCGTGGCTCGTACCGGAGCGCCGGACGGGTGGCCGCGTGGCCGCCGTCCGGCGCCGCCGTGGACCTGGCTACGCTGGACGCCATGGACTACGTTTCCGCGCTCGTGCCGCCGATCGTCATGGCGATCTTCTTCATCGGTCTCGTCGTGACGATCATCAAGAACCAGGGCGGGGTCAACAAGGCCAAGGAGGACGCGGCCGTGGACGCCGCGTTCGCCCGGGCCGAGTCGGTCCGGCAGACCGGCATCGACGAGACTCGCTAAATAACCGGCATTCCTGGCATTTGTCACTAGTATTCGAGAGTGCCCCGTCCATTGGGAGACCTCGAAGACGCCGTCATGACCAGGGTGTGGCAGTGGAATCGCCCGGTCACCGTTCGCGAAGTGCTCGAAGACCTGCAGCAGGACCGTTCCATCGCGTACACGACGGTCATGACCGTAATGGACAACCTGCACCAGAAGGGCTGGCTGCGCCGCGAGGCGGAAGGCCGCGCCTATCGCTATGAGGCGGTATCCACGAGAGCCGCATACTCGGCCGCACTCATGAACGAAGCCTGGGCGGCGAGTGACAACCCGGCCGCGGCCCTCGTGCACTTCTTCGGCATGATGTCGCCGGAACAGCGGGAAGCTCTCAGGGACGCAATGCGCGTAGTGCAGTCCGTGGACCCCTCTGCACCTCCCGAGCCCGACGAACGATAGCGTCCGGCCATGCCCCTCGTATCAAATGACGTCACCATCCGCAGGGCCAGGACCAGTGATGTGCCGGCTGTCCGCGGTCTGCTGGACTCATATGTCCGCGATCGCATCCTGCTGGACAAGCCCACCGTGACTCTTTATGAGGACATCCAGGAGTTCTGGGTGGCGGAACGCGACGAGGATGCCGCGGTCGTGGCGTGCGGCGCACTGCATGTGATGTGGGAAGACCTTGCGGAGGTCCGCACGCTGGCGGTTCATCCGGGACAGCGTGGGAAGGGTGTCGGACATCAAGTGCTGGCGAAGCTCTTGCAGACCGCGCGCTGGCTCGGAGTCCGCAGGATTTTCTGTCTCACCTTCGAAGTCGACTTCTTCGCGAAGCACGGCTTCGTCGAGATCGGCGAGACCCCGGTCGACGGTGATGTCTTCGGTGAGCTGCTGCGTTCCAATGACGAGGGAGTGGCCGAGTTCCTGGACCTCGAGCGAGTGAAACCGAACACCTTGGGCAACAGCCGCATGCTGCTGCAACTCTGAGGGTCCCGGTATGTCCGGTACGCGCACTGGCATCGTGTACCGCTTCGCGCAAGGGGTTTGTGTTTTTCCGGAAAAGGCGCTTTGCTTTTACCGTTAATCCGTTTTCGATGAAAGGGAAGCCGGTGGCACAGAAGGTTCAGGTCCTTCTTGTTGACGACCTCGACGGCGGCGAGGCGGATGAGACCGTCACGTTCGCACTCGATGGAGTGACGTACGAGATCGACCTCACCACTGCCAATGCGGACAAGCTTCGCGGGCTGCTCACTCCGTACCTGGACGGCGGTCGCAGGACCGGTGGCCGGGTCGGTCGTGGCCGCGGCCCCAAGGTTGTGCGGGGCGGCTCCGTGGGACAGGACACCGCGAAGATCCGTGCATGGGCGAAGGAAAAGGGCTACGAGGTCAACGACCGCGGCCGCGTTCCCGCGTCCATTCGCGAGGCATACGAGAAGGAACACGGCTGATTCTCCAGCAGCCGGACCCGGTGGCAGGCCGTCGCGAGAGCGGAGACCAGTGCCACCAGGCCGATGGGTCCCCCCACACCATCGGTACCGGAGCGCCCTGTGAAACACATCGCCGGCAATGTGGGTTCCACCTCGCAGCCCGGCTGGGGAGGCCGCAGCCAGACCGGAGCGGTCCGGTCGTAGGCGGCCTCCCGGCGTCCCCATTCCGGATGGGCCGGCGCCCGCATCAGATCGCCCGCACCCAGGGCGGTCAGATCGAGCGGGATTCCGCTCCATTCCAGCCATTCGAGCAGCCCCGGCAATTCTTCCGCCGTACCCGCGGCCACCAGTATCCGGACGCGCCGTCCGTCCAGGGCGACGGGCCCCAGCTCGCCCGGCCGCGGGAAGCGGGTCAGCGCGGCGAAGCCCACCGTGGCGGGCACCTCCAGCGCGTCGAAGCGCGCACCGGTGACCAGGTGCGGAGGCGTCGTACCGGCGATCGGCCAACCCAGCTCGTGCTCGTACCAGCCCATGCCGTATGCAACTGCCGTGGCGCACAAGGGTTACGAGCAGTCGCCCTCCGGGTACGCTCCGTGTCCACCGTGGGTGTCCAATGGGCGGACGGTTGTTCGCCCGTAGCGCACCCGATGGCCGTGTGTCGCATGGAATGTCAGTGCCAGCGGGTAAGAAAGCCCTAGTGGGACGGGACGACCGCGGCGGCGAGTGGGTCGGCGTTCGCCATGGGCGTACTCGATAAAGGTCTATTCACCTGGCCTGCGGGAACATCGTCTCGCACCATCAGGTTGGAGCTGTTGTCGGCTGCGTGGGACTAAAGGGCCCAGGTGGGTGTCTACGGTTGAAGTGAGCTGCCCCGCTGTCGGGACTAGCATGCGGAAGGACAGGGAGGGGACCGCCCCCTAACTGCCCGACCGCTCTGAGGAGCGATTAACGATGTTCGAGAGGTTCACCGACCGCGCGCGGCGGGTTGTCGTCCTGGCTCAGGAAGAAGCCCGGATGCTCAACCACAACTACATCGGCACCGAGCACATCCTCCTGGGCCTGATCCATGAGGGTGAGGGTGTCGCCGCTAAGGCCCTGGAGAGCCTCGGGATTTCGCTCGAGGCGGTCCGCCAGCAGGTGGAGGAGATCATCGGGCAGGGCCAGCAGGCCCCGTCGGGTCACATCCCCTTCACCCCCCGTGCCAAGAAGGTCCTGGAGCTGTCGCTCCGCGAGGCCCTTCAGCTCGGACACAACTACATCGGCACCGAGCACATCCTGCTCGGTCTGATCCGCGAGGGCGAGGGCGTCGCCGCCCAGGTCCTCGTGAAGCTCGGCGCCGACCTGAACCGGGTCCGGCAGCAGGTCATCCAGCTGCTGTCCGGGTACTCCGGCGGCGGCAAGGAGCAGGCGGGTGCCGGCGGCCCGGCCGAGGGCACGCCCTCGACCTCGCTGGTCCTGGACCAGTTCGGCCGCAACCTGACGCAGGCCGCTCGTGAAACCAAGCTCGACCCGGTCATCGGGCGCGAGAAGGAGATCGAGCGGGTCATGCAGGTGCTGTCCCGCCGCACCAAGAACAACCCCGTCCTCATCGGCGAGCCCGGCGTCGGCAAGACCGCCGTCGTCGAGGGCCTCGCCCAGGCGATCGTCAAGGGTGAAGTCCCCGAGACGCTCAAGGACAAGCAGCTCTACACCCTGGACCTCGGCGCCCTCGTCGCCGGCTCCCGGTACCGCGGTGACTTCGAGGAGCGCCTGAAGAAGGTCCTCAAGGAGATCCGCACCCGCGGCGACATCATCCTGTTCATCGACGAGCTCCACACCCTGGTGGGTGCGGGCGCCGCCGAGGGCGCGATCGACGCCGCGAGCATCCTCAAGCCCATGCTGGCGCGAGGCGAGCTGCAGACCATCGGTGCCACGACGCTCGACGAGTACCGCAAGCACCTGGAGAAGGACGCGGCCCTTGAGCGCCGCTTCCAGCCCATCCAGGTCGCCGAGCCGTCGCTGCCCCACACCATCGAGATCCTCAAGGGTCTGCGCGACCGGTACGAGGCACACCACCGTGTGTCGATCACCGACGCCGCCCTGGTCGCCGCCGCCACTCTGGCCGACCGCTACATCTCGGACCGCTTCCTCCCGGACAAGGCGATCGACCTGATCGACGAAGCCGGCTCCCGGATGCGCATTCGCCGGATGACCGCGCCGCCGGACCTCCGCGAATTCGACGAGAAGATCGCCGATGTGCGCCGTGAGAAGGAGTCCGCGATCGATTCGCAGGACTTCGAGAAGGCCGCCTCGCTGCGCGACAAGGAGAAGCAGCTCCTCGCCGCCAAGGGCAAGCGCGAGAAGGAGTGGAAGGCCGGCGACATGGACGTCGTCGCCGAGGTCGACGAGGAGCTGATCGCGGAGGTCCTGGCCACGGCCACCGGCATCCCGGTCTTCAAGCTCACCGAGGAGGAGTCCTCGCGTCTGCTGCGCATGGAGGACGAGCTCCACAAGCGCGTCATCGGCCAGAAGGACGCCATCAAGGCGCTCTCCCAGGCGATCCGGCGCACCCGCGCGGGCCTCAAGGACCCGAAGCGTCCCGGCGGCTCGTTCATCTTCGCCGGCCCGTCCGGCGTCGGTAAGACGGAGCTGTCCAAGACGCTCGCCGAGTTCCTCTTCGGCGACGAGGACGCGCTCATCCAGCTCGACATGTCGGAGTTCAGCGAGAAGCACACCGTCTCGCGGCTCTTCGGCTCGCCTCCCGGCTACGTCGGCTACGAAGAGGGCGGCCAGCTCACCGAGAAGGTGCGCCGCAAGCCGTTCTCCGTCGTCCTCTTCGACGAGGTCGAGAAGGCCCACCCCGACATCTTCAACTCGCTGTTGCAGATCCTGGAGGACGGCCGCCTGACCGACTCCCAGGGCCGGGTCGTGGACTTCAAGAACACGGTCATCATCATGACGACCAACCTTGGCACCCGGGACATCTCCAAGGGCTTCAACCTCGGCTTCGCGGCCACGGGTGACTCCAAGTCCGGGTACGAGCGGATGAAGACGAAGGTCAACGAGGAGCTCAAGCAGCACTTCCGGCCCGAGTTCCTCAACCGCGTCGACGATGTCGTCGTCTTCCACCAGCTGACGGAGGGAGACATCATGGAGATCGTCGACCTCATGATCACCAAGGTGGACGAGCGCCTCAAGGACCGCGACATGGGCCTGGAGCTCAGCGTCGAGGCCAAGAAGCTGCTCGGCAAGAAGGGCTACGACCCCGTCATGGGTGCCCGGCCGCTGCGCCGGACCATCCAGCGGGAGATCGAGGACATTCTCTCCGAGAAGATCCTCTTCGGCGAGCTGCGCGCCGGTCACATCGTCGTGGTCGACACCGAGGGCGAGGGTGACGAGAAGACGTTCACCTTCCGCGGCGAGGAGAAGGTCACGGTCGCGGACACCCCGCCGATCGAGGCCGCCGGCCACGGCGGCTCCACGCCGAACCTGTCCAAGGACGCGTAAGCGCCTGCCGCTCGGCCTGGCATGGAATGGGGCGGGGCCGGGACCGGTTGGTTTGCGGGCCCCCCCCACTTGGGGGCACCCCCC
>NZ_JASISZ010000056.1:0-30157 GCF_030063355.1 Streptomyces sp. PH10-H1 | reverse complement strand
CGCACCCTGGGCGGGCCCGGCCCCGCCCCATTTGCGTCCACCCGACGGCCGTCACCTGCTCACGGCGCGGTGATGTCCGCGTCGAAGACGCCCTGGGCCACCCGGGCGAGGTCCTCCTCACTCGGCATCAGCGCCCGCGCCTCCGGCGGAGAGTGGCGTACGTACTGACAGCGAGGGGACGGCTGTTGCCGTCCAGGGCGATCCGCGAGGTATCCGCATTCTGGTGGGTACCAATGAGAATGCCGATCGTCGCGTCATCGCGCTCGGGGTCACGCGCGGTATCCAGGCCGAGAAAGTCGAGGCGGTAGGGATCCTTGACGATGTCCTGCAGGACATCCGCCCCGTCGGGAATCGTCGCCGTGAAATTCGTCGCTGCGGCGCCCTGAGTGAAGTGCAGCCGGCTCGCGATCCAGTGCTCCAGCATCCCGCGTGACCAACCGTGCTGCACGGCGTTGGCGGTGTAGAAGTCCAGCTCGGCACGGGTGCTCAGCTTGCTCATGAGAACGGTGATGTGCCCCCACGGCAATTGTCCAACAGGTTGTTGGACAATTGGCTCCGGCCAGGTCCTGGCCATCCTGTGCATGTAAATCAAGTTGCTCCGCGAGAAGCCGCGCTGATGCGGGAACGCGCTTTTGAGATCGGCCGACAGCCGTTCGACGACCTTGGTCCCCCAGCCCCCCGCATCCTGGCGCGCCAGGATGCGGTGACCGATCTCCCAGTACATCTGGATGAGCTCGGTGTTCACCGCCCGCTGCACCCGGCTGCGAGCCTGCCCGACGGCGTCCTTCACTTCGCCCAGCAGGTCGCCGTACCAGGACGGCATGGCACCGGGCTGTGCGGGGATCACCCGCTGATTCTCGATCTTTTTCGACATGATGCCGAGCTTTGCGTGGAGCAAGGAGCCATGATCGACTATTGCCCGGCATATCCGCCGAACGGGTGAAAGGGCCTGAGGGTGACCTCGTCGGCCTTGATACGGGCGAGCAGGGCCGCGAGGCGGGCGCGGGTGGTGGTGAGGACGACGCCGGGGGCGTCGGATTCGCGGAGGCGGATCGTTCCGTCAGACGGGGAGACGGCGAGTTCCAGGCAGTTGGCCCGGACGGCGATCAACGACCGCACACGTACACCCTGTTCGCCCCGGGAACGGCGACCGCTCCCAAGATCTGCCGGGATTTCGTCCGCGCCGCGCTCAGCGCGGAGGGGCTGGGGCGGCTGGCCGATACCGCGGCCGTCTGTACGTCGGAGTTGGTGACGAACGTCCACCGGCATGCGGGTGGGGACGTTCACTTGCGGCTGGCCGTGGAGGAAGCAGAGGTGCGGGTCGCGGTGTATGGCGGCGGGTCAGGGCGGCCGGCGCCGCGTCGGTCGGGGGTTTGGGAGGTGGGCGGGCGCGGGCTGTTCCTGGTGACGGCGCTGGCCGACGGGTGCGGGGTCACGGAAGCAGGGCCGCCGGGGAAGGGCGTGTGGTTCACACTCGGGCGGTTCCCCAATCGCGGGGGCGGGGGCGGGCCGTGACCTTGGCAGTGGGGAGCCGGTCGGCGTTGAGGATGGCGGTGGCGTTGGAGACGTGCACGGTCGTGAGGTGGGGGAGTTCGGCGAGCGGCGCCAGATCGATGGTGCAGTGGTCCGCCGGGGTGTCGTGGATGCGCAATTCACGGATCGACGGGAAGCAGCGCACGATGTCCTCCCATCGCGTCGCCACATACGATCCGCTGACCTCTAGGCTCTCGATCCCCGGCATCTCCAGTCCGCGCGGCAGCCTTTCCCCCTGATCGTTGAAGGCGAAGGTGAGCGAACGGAGTCCGGGGTGGGCGGTCAGATGGTCCCACTCCTCCGGCAAGGGCAGCGATTCCCGGGCGGCGAGGCCCAGGTGCCGTAGCGCGGGGAATTCCCCGATGCCCGTCAGCCGTGCGTCCATTCCAATGAGTTCGAGTTTTTTCAGGGGGAGGGTCCGGGGAAGCGAGCGGATTTCGCCCCGCAGCACGCCGTATCCGAGGGCCAGCGACTCAAGGCGGGTGCTTGTCGCGAGGCTGGCCAGGTCGAAGCAGGACGGTCCGAAGAGAGCGAAGTCGGAGAGCGGCAGGCTCCCCAGCGGGGACAGGTCGGTGAGCGGACTGGACCGAGAGAGTTGCAGGAAGTTCAGTCGCGGAAAGGCGGACAGGAATCCGAGGCCATCCATCAGAAAGTCCCTGGAAAGGGCGAGGTAACTCACGATGCCGGGCTCAAGATGGGCGGTGAGATCGTCCTTGCGCAGCGGTCCTGACACGCAGAGTTGTTCCACTCCGCCCATCCGGCCGAGCGTTCGGAGGTCGTCCCGTGTATTGGCGAAATAGAGGGTCCCGCTCCTGGGAAGGTGCGTGAGGACCTCGGCCGCGTAGCGTTCCGGGTCGTCCACAATGCGCCAGCGTGATGCGAGAGGGCTGCGGACCAACGGGTCCTTATGGTGGCGGAACCGGGCCAGCAGCGGAATCGCTGCGTCGGTACCGATGGCGAGGGCAGTCCAGACGACGGCTCGCGCCTCGTCGTCCTCCAAGCCGTCGGGGCCCGGAAGAAGCTCCAGGACGACCGGGCCGATGGCCGCGAGCGCAGCAGCCTCACCGTCGGTGCGTGGCGGGATGAGGGCGGCCGTCCGTGCGTTCACCTCCGCGCGGACGGCGGGGTCCAGTTCTGGGGCGTGTTCCAGGCAGGCCATGGCCAGCAGGTGCAGGCGGGAGCGGTGGGACTGGGTGCGGTCGCCGCGGGCGATCAGTTTGCGCAGCAGGCGGGCGCGTTCGGCCGGGCGGGCGTGGGCGGTGGCCATCCGGATGACGTCGGACCACTGGTCGTGGTGGGCGTTGCGGACCATCAGGTCGAAGTCGCGCTCCTCGACCGCCGCCTTCGCGCCGAGGTAGTCCTGGAAGGTGCGGTGGATGAAGTCGACGGTGCCTTCGGCCGGCTCGCGGAGCAGGCCGCTGCGTTCCAGCAGATGGCGGAAGATCTGCCGGGCGTCGCCCAGCTCGGCGACGGCGGGCATGGACGGGAGGGCCGCTTCGATGAGACTGATCGCGTCGGACTGGTCCATCTCGGCCTGGCCGTTGCGGATCATCCAGTAGGCGAGCTTCTGGAGGAGCTGGATCTGCGGTTCCTCGGTGAGCTGGACGGTCAGATCGCGCTCCCGGTCGCGGCGGGTGAGCAGCATCGAGAGCGCGGCTTCATACAGCTCTCTGCGGCCGTGCGGGAGATAGCCGTGCCGGTCGCGGTGCAGGGCGCAGATCAGGCCGCACATCAGGGGGTTGGTGGCGAGGCGGGCGAGGTCCTGTTTGGTGCGGATGGCCTCGTGCAGGGAGCCCTGGTATACGTCGAGACGGGCGAGTTCCTCGTCGTCCGTCTCGGTCGCGCGGGCGGCGTCGTGCCAGCGGTCGACGAATGCGGTCACGCCGGGACGGCTCATCGGCGCGAGCGTGAGGTCGGTGAACCCTTCCCGTGCGAGCCAGGACTCCTCCACGGCGGACGGCCGGGAGGTGACCATCCACTGGTTGCCGGGGAAGGCGATCAGCAGATCGCGCAGCCAGTCCCGTACCTGTTCCCGCTCGCGTTCGCCGATCTCGTCGATGCCGTCGACGAGCAGCAGGCCGCGTCCGGCGGTGAGTACGCGTTCGGCCCATCCCGGCGGCGGGGAGATCGGGGCGCGGACGGCGGCGAGGAAGTCGGCGGGGAGGGGCAGCGCGTCGCGGTGGATGAGGGTGCGCAGCGGCAGCACGAAGGGGATGCGGCCCGGCCCGTCGTCACGGAGTGCCGAAACGGTGAGCCACTGCACGAGCGTGGTCTTGCCGGATCCGGCGACGCCGCGCAACAGCACGCGGTCGTGTCCCGCGAGTGCCTGGTCGGCGGGACGGGGGCCGCTGGGTGCCGGGATGCCGTCCTCGTGGGTGTGGCGTTCCGGGCTGGTGGTCTCCAGGCTGACGTAGGCGGCGTCGAGCGGCCAGCTGGCGCGGGAACGGCTGCTGAGGTCGATTCCGAAGATGGTGAGCCGGCTGTGGCGCTCGGCGAGGAAGCGGGCGTACCGGGTCTCGAACGTGTCGTCCTCATCGATCGGCAGCGGGCCGGAAGTGACCGAGAAAGAACCGCCGCTGCTTCCGAGGGCATCCGTGAACGTCTGCCTGTCGAGCAGGCCGGCCACCGGGACCACAGTCAGCCGGCCGTGCTGCCACCCGTAGGGATCTCCGGACACGATGCCGAGCAGCGTGTCGCGCCGGAAGACCGGCGCCCCGGATACGCCGGCCCACGGGGAGGCGCCGTCCGGACGTGGTGCGGGCGGCGTGTCGTCGAGCGTCAGCGCGTGGTTGCCGCTGAGGAGTCCGGCGCCGGGTTTCAGCGTTCCGGTGAGCTGCTCACTCTCCAGCCGGCCGGCCGCGTCACGCTGGACCAGGGGGAACCCGAACGCCTCGCAGCCGCGGACCGGCGTGAGCGACGTGAGGTTTCCCCAGTAGTGCTCTGACGTGGTGTCCGCGGGGAACAGGGTGATGTCCCCTTCCGCGAGCAGCAGGGCGATATCGACGTTGAGGTCCTTGTCGGTGATCTCCTCGCGCCCGGACCAGACACGCCTGCACCTCACCTCGCCCCGGCCACCCAGGGTGATGACGCGGATGTCGTCCGGGTCTGCGACGACATGGTCCGCGGTCAGTACGAGGTGCGCATTGAGCAGATAGCCGCTGCCCTGTCGACCGCCGGAGAAGACCGCCGCGATCCGTTCGCGCTGGGGCCCGCTGGGCACCGCCTTCAGCTGCCGGCGTCGGTGAAGTGGCTGCTGTCGCCCTCGTCGTCCATGTGGACGTCGAGGTGGCCTCCGGTGGTGGCGTTCTTGGGCTTGAGGGTGAAGGAGACCGTGTGGGTGCGGCCCCGGGAGCGGGTGCCTTCCACACCGGCGTCGACGACCCAGGCCTTGACGCCGGCCTTGCCGTGGACGTCGCGGCGGATCTCGACGGTGAACTCCATATGGATGTCGCCGACCTCGAAACGGACGGCCTTGCCGGTGCCGCGCGCGGCAGCGGTGGTCAGGCCCTCGCGGACCGCCTCGACCGCATCGGCCAGTTCGATGTCATTGAGGTACTCGTCCGCCGCCATCGTGTGCGCCCCCGCCCCTGTTCGGTGGGGCAACGGTAGAGCAGCCGGGGCGGGCGCCGCCATGTTTTCCGGGGAATCGAGTGAGGGGTTGAGTGACGGGGGCCACAGGACTTCCGGCCCGGGGTGAATAGCCCAAGGGCCCGTGCGAAAGGCAATGGATCTTATTGCGGGGTGACATGGCACACGCGCCATTCCGGCCTTACTAGGCGGAATAGTCGACGCTTCACCGGCGCTGGTGGGACCTCCTTGTGAGTGACGTGCATCACAGGCCAGACGTCGCCGGGGCCTTGTTTTGGGTGGTGATGGGTGGTTTGGAACGCGATTTCAGTAGCTGCGGGGCTTGGCAAGAGGTGTTTCGTCCTTGCATTCGCTACGGCCGCGGTTAGTAGAAGGGGGCCTTGTGCGGCCGCCGGGCGGCGCGTTACCACTGAATGGCGAGACGACGGCCCCGCAGCCGTTCCTGTCCGTATCCCCCAATCAGTGAGGTAATCCCGCATGCTCAAGAACTCAACGAAGTACCGCGCTCCGAAGTCCGTCATGCGTGGCCGTGCGGCCGTGGTGGCGGGCGGGCTGTGCGCGGCACTCGCGCTGGGCTCTACGGCGGCGATGGCCGCCGACTCGCAGGCCGCCGGTCTCTTCGGGACCGCGTCGTCGGTGAGCGGCATCGCGGACGTGATGAAGACGCAGGCGGACGGGCAGAAGAAGACGGCCGCCGCGGCCGCCGACGCGAAGAAGCGGGCGGACGAGAAGTCCGCCGCGGACCGCTCGGCGCGCGTGAACGCCTGGGTGAAGCCCGTGAGCAGCTACACGATCGGCGCGGCGTTCGCGCAGGCCGGTGCGCACTGGGCGCACACCCACTCCGGCCAGGACTTCGTGGTGCCGACCGGCACGCAGGTCATGGCCGTGCACGGCGGCACCGTCGTCGAGGCCGGCTGGGGCGGCGCCTACGGCAACAACATCGTGATCAAGCACGCGGACAGCACGTACACCCAGTACGGGCACCTGTCGAAGCTCGAGGTCTCGGCCGGCCAGACGGTGAGCACGGGCCAGGAGATAGGCAAGTCCGGCAGCACCGGGAACTCGACCGGCCCGCACCTGCACTTCGAGGCCCGTACGACGCCGAACTACGGCTCGGGCGTCGAGCCGCTCGCGTTCCTGCGCCTGCACGGCGTCACCATGTGACCGCAGTACCCGTACCCGTACCCGTACCCGTAGGACTCAGTCCAGGTTCTGGTGGGCCTGGGCGATGAGATCGAGGGCGACCCCGAGGATTGCTTCGCGCTTCTCCTCGGGGTCGCCGTCGATGTTCTGCACGGCGAACATCCCGGCGTGCATGGCGAAGAGCGCGGTGATGCAGCGGACCTGGCTCGCCATCGAGAACCCGGGTTCCTTGAGCAGACCGTTGAGGGCGAGCATCTTGCTCTTGAACTGCTCGCCGATGCTCAGGTCGCGGACCGTGGCCTGGTTCTCCTGGATGAAGCGGAACAGCGGGGCGGCGCCCCACAGGGCCGCGCTGTAGCGGCGCAGCATCTCCTGCTTGTTCTCCAGGGTGCGCGGCTGCGCCTCGGCCCAGGTGATCAGCTCGTCGACCGGCCGGCCGACGTCGGCGACGATGCCGGTGAGGATGTCTTCCTTGGTTTTGAAGTGGTAGTAGAGCGCGGCCTTGGTGACATCGAGATGCTCGGCGATCTCGCGCAGCGAGGTCTTCTCGTAGCCCTGCTCGGCGAAGAGTTCGAGCGCGACGTCCTGGATGCGGCGGCGGGTGCCGCCGCGGCGTGTGTGCGTTGTGCCCATGGCTGCTGCTCTCCTGCGCTCACGCCGGTACGGCTTTGGTCAAACGTAAACTACTTACTTGACGACCGGCTAGCTGCGGCTTACCTTCGGAATCGTAGCGAACTAGCCGGGCGGCAAGTAAGTACCAAAGGCACGAGCGGGCCGCCCCATCCAGGGGGAGGCACCGGTCATGTCCCAGACCGCAGAAACGCCACCCGAAGCGGCTCCTCAGCGCAGTGTGCGTGTGGTTCTGCTCGGGCTCATGATCGCGATGTTGCTCGCGATGCTCGACAATATGATCATCGGGACCGCGATGCCGACGATCGTCGGCGAACTGGGCGGCCTCAACCACCTCTCCTGGGTGGTCACCGCCTACACCCTTGCGACCGCCGCTTCCACGCCCATCTGGGGAAAGCTCGGCGACATGTACGGTCGCAAGGGCATCTTCATGACGTCGATCGTGCTGTTCCTGATCGGCTCGGCGCTCTCCGGCCTCTCCCAGTCGATGGACCAGCTGATCGCCTTCCGCGCGATCCAGGGCCTCGGCGCGGGCGGTCTGATCGTCGGTGTGATGGCCATCATCGGCGACCTCATACCGCCGCGCGAGCGCGGCAGGTACCAGGGCATGATGGCCGGCGTCATGGCGCTCGCGATGATCGGCGGACCGCTCGTCGGCGGCACCATCACCGACAACTGGGGCTGGCGCTGGAGCTTCTACATCAACCTGCCGCTCGGCGTGGTGGCGCTCGCCATGATCTACATCGTGCTGCACCTGCCGAAGAAGCGCGTACAGGCCCGTATCGACTACCTCGGCGCCGCGCTGCTCACGGTCGGCATCACCTCGCTGGTGCTCATCACCACCTGGGGCGGCACCCAGTACGGCTGGGCCTCCACCCAGATCATCGGGCTGCTCGTGCTCGGCGTGGCCGCGATCGCCGCCTTCATCCACGCCGAGACCCGCGCTGCCGAGCCGGTCATGCCGCTGCACATCTTCCGCAGCCGCAACTTCTCGCTGATCTCCCTGATCGGCTTCCTCGTCGGCTTCGTGATGTTCGGCGCGATGACGTTCCTGCCGCTCTACCAGCAGACCGTCCAGGGCGCCTCCGCCACCAACTCCGGCATGCTGCTCCTGCCGATGCTGGTGGCGATGATGGTGGTCTCGCTCATCGCGGGCCGGGTCACCACCCAGAGCGGCAAGTACAAGATCTTCCCGATCATCGGCGGCGCGCTGATCACCGTCGGGATGTATCTGCTGTCGATGATGGACACCGGCACCAGCCGGTTCACGTCGGGCGTCTACATGGCCGTGCTCGGTGCGGGCATGGGCTTCCTGATGCAGATCACCATGCTCGTCGCGCAGAACAGCGTCGAGATGAAGGACATCGGCGTCGGCAGCTCGTCCTCGACACTCTTCCGCACCATCGGCGGCTCGTTCGGCGTCTCGCTCTTCGGGGCGCTGTTCACCCACCATGTGCAGTCCACCATGGCGTCGCTCGGCGGCGCCGCCGGGAACAAGGCGATCGCGGGCTCGGCTCAGCTGGACCCGGCGGGCATCGCCCACCTGCCGACGGATATCCGGAACGCCTATCTGCACGCGGTCTCCAACGGCACCCACACCGTCTTCCTGTGGGGTGCGGTGATCAGCGTCGTCGGCTTCGTGGCGGCCTGGTTCATCAAGGAGATCCCGCTGCGCGGGGCCCCGCAGGCCGGCGGCAAGGACGAGGCCCCCGCCGATCAGGCGCTCCAGCCGGCCGACGCGATCTGACCCCGTAACGACCGCACGACCCAAAGAAAGCACGACCGAAAGAAAGCACGACCGCACCACCGACGGCCCCCGGCACCGCGCCGGGGGCCGTCGTCGTCACCGCGGCAGCAGCAGCTGTGCGATGGCTCCGCCGCCGTCGGAGGACGGAGCGTTGCGGAAGGTGAGCCGGGCGCGCAGGACGCGGGCCTGGCCGGCGGCGATGGTGAGGCCGAGGCCGTGATCGCCGCCCGCCCGGTCGGAGCTGCCGGTACGGAAGCGGCTCGGGCCCTCGCGCAGCAGGTCGTCGGGGAAGCCGGGACCGTGGTCGCGGATCCGCAGGAACGGCCCGTTGATGCTCACCTCGATCACCGGCTTGCCGTGCCGGGTGGCGTTGGCCAGCAGATTGCCGAGGATGCGCTCCAGCCGGCGCGGATCGGTGAGCACCACCGCGTCCTCGAACACGGTGACCACGGCGTCGGGATCGAGCGACAGCACCCGGCGGCGGACGAAATCACCCAGCGCGACCTCCTGGAGGTCGGCGTGTTCCGCCGCCCCGTCCAGCCGCGCGACCTCCAGGACGTCCTCGATCAGGGTGCGCAGCGCCTGGGCGCGGTCCCGGACCAGCTCCGCGGGGCGGCCCGGTGGCAGCAGCTCGGCGGCCGTGACCAGCCCGGTCACCGGGGTGCGCAGCTCATGGGCGATGTCGGCGGTGACCCGGCGCTCGGCCTCCAGCCGGTCCTGCAGGGCGTCGGCCATCGCGTCGACGGCGGACGCCAGCTCGTCGGTCTCGTCACGGACCCGGCCGCCGATCGCGTCCCGCACCCGCACCTCGGGATTGCCGTCGGCCACCTTGCGGGCCGCGACGGCGGCCTTGCGCAGCCGCCGGGACATCTGCCCGCCGATCAGCACGCCGAGCGCGGTGCCGCCCAGCACCACGGCGAGCGAGCCGACGACCAGCGCCTGGTCGAGGTCGACGAGGACCGAGTAACGGTCCTTGAAGGCGGTGCGCAGCGACAGGATGTGGCCGTCGTTGGTCGGCGTCACGGCCCAGACGATCGGCGCGCCGCCGCTGTCCTGGACGTAGGTGGCGCGTTCGCCCTTGGCCGCGAACGCCTTGAGCGGCTCGGGCAGGGCGGGGTCGTCGAGCTTGGTGGAGAAGACCTTGCGTCCGGTCAGCTCGTAGATCCGCAGCGCGGACTGTATCCGCTCGTCCTGGACGTCGCGAGAGTTGTCGATCATGCTGACGCGGGCGGCGTTGTGCACCACGAGGCTCAGTGCCACGGCGACGAGCACCGACACGCACGCGATGGCCGCGCTGAGCTTCCAGCGCAGACTGGAGCGCGGGAAAAGTGGCCTGGAGCGCTGGAATAGCGGCCTGGATCGGAAGAAAATTGGCCTGGAGCGGGGGAAAAGCGGCATGGTCTGTCAGGCCCTGAGTTTGTAACCGAAGCCGCGCACCGTCTCGATACGGTCCTGGCCGATCTTGACGCGCAACCGCTGGACATGGACGTCGACCACTCGGGTGTCGCCGCCCCACTCATAGTCCCAGACCCGTTCCAGCAGCCGGTCGCGGGAGAGCACGGCGCCGGGGGCGGCGGAGAACTCCAGCAGCAGCCGCATCTCGGTGGGGGTCAGCGCGAGCCGCTCGCCGCCGCGGGTCACTTCCAGGCCCTCGGGGTCGATCTCGATGTCGCCGAAGGACAGCAGGGCAGCCTCCGCCGGTTCGTCACCGGAGGAGGCGTGGCCGAAACGGCGCAGTACCGCCCGGATCCGGGCGACCAGAACCGCCCCGTCGAAGGGTTTCGTCACATAGTCGTCGGCGCCGGCCTCCAGGCCGAGGACTATGTCGATCGAGTCGGCGCGCGCGGACAGCATGATCACCGGCACCGTCGACTCGTCCCGGATCCGCCGGCACAGGCTGACGCCGTCCAGGCCGGGCACCATCACATCGAGCAGCGCGAGATCGGGCTGCTCGGCGCGGAACGCCTCCAGGCCGGTCAGCCCGTCGGCCACCGCCGTCACCTTGAAGCCGTCGCGCTCCAGCGCGAGCGTCGTCGCCTCGCGGATGACGTCGTCGTCCTCGACGAACAGGACATGGGTTTCAGCCATTCGACTTCTTTTCCGAAGTAGGTGCGGGCAGAGCGTCCCCGGAGTCGGTGTACGTGCGCTGCACCTGCACGAACCTATTGCCCTTCCATACGTACGTCAGGGCCTCCTGCCCGGTGGGGCAGCAGACCCGGTCGTCGCTCTTGTAGACCTGGCGGATGATCTGCAGTTTGCCGTTGTCCGCGGTGCCGTACACCGGAGGCTGCTCGTCGGTGAAGACGTTCTGATACTGCCCGTCGATCATCCGGTACACATAGCTTGCGATACCCATGCCGTCACCGCAGGTCGCGACGTTCACGATCAGGTCGGGTCCGTCGCCGCTGGTGAGGTCGCCGGAGGAGGTGTCCACCGGGTATTCGTCGCCGGCGCAGGGCGCGAGGTCCTGGCGTACCTCCTGGCTGACGTTCTGGGTGTCCTTCTTGACCAGCTTCGCCAGCGCGGCCGGGTCACCGGCGATGGACGGGGCCGAGCTGGCCTGGGCCTTCACCGCCGTCTGGAGCGGCGCGGGACCCTCACGGCGGGCCCCGGTGCCCGTCTTGCAGCCTGCGAGCGCGGTCAGCAGGCAGAGTGACACTGCCACCGCGGTCAGCGCTGCTAGGCGGCGCACACACCCTCCATCCGTGAGTAGCCGTAGCGGCCGTGCTCCAGCTCGTGGCGCAACCGGGCCAGCGCCCGGTGCAAGGTGCTCTTCACCGTACCCGTCGACATTCCGAGCGCGCTGGCGGTCTCCTCGGTGGACAGCTGGCCGTAGTGGCGCAACATGACGACCTGGCGCTGCTTGGGCGCGAGGACCTTCAGGGCGTCACGCAGCATCTCGCGGTCGGCGCGCTGGTCGGCGCCGTCGTCGACGCTGGCGTCGGGCAGCTCCTGGGTGGGGATCTCGTCGAGTTTGCGGTTCCGCCACCACTCGGTCCGTGTGTTGATCATGACGCGGCGCATATAGGCGTCCGCGAGCGTCTTGTCGGCGATGCCGTCCCAGCGCGGGTAGGTGCGCACCAGCGCGGTCTGCACGAGGTCCTGGGCGTCGATCGGGTCGGGTACCAGCCGCCGGGCGCTGCGCAGCAGTGCATCCTGCCGGGTCCGTACGTACTCCTCGAACTCCAGTACCGCGCCGTTCGCCGCCATGGGTGCCCTCCGTCCCGTGCTGTCCCGCCCTGCCGACTGCTGCGCTGATGCGCGCACCGTTCCGACTGGGAAGACGCTACGGAGGGGATGTTGGGCTTTTGCCACCGTGGCCCCACAGGGGGCTCACAGGAAGCCGTCGATTCTGTAACAGCCTCAGGACCAACGTCCCGAAGGGGTTTAAACCGGCAGTCGGTACACTCCGTCGGCCAGCGGCTCGACCAGTCCGTCCTCCACCAGCCCGTCCAGCGCGCGAGCCCGCTGCACCGGTTCTGCCCACACCGCGTCCAGTGCGGATTGCGGCACGGGTTCGACGGCGTCCCGCAGCACGGCCAGGAGCTTGCCGCGCACCTGCCGGTCGGTGCCCGCGTACTTCTGGCCGCGGCGCGCCGGGCCGGTGTGCGCGGGGGAGCCGGCCAGCCGCCAGGCGCAGCTCGCCGCGATCGGGCAGCGGACGCACTCGGGGCCGCGCGCCGTACAGACCAGCGCGCCCAGCTCCATCGTGGCCGCCGCCCAGCGGGCGGCCGTGCCCGTGTCCAGCGGCAGCAGCGTCTGCGCGGTACGGCGCTCGGCGGCGGTCGTCGCGGTCGGCGGGTACTGGACGCCGGTGACGGCGCGGGCGAAGACCCGGCGGACGTTGGTGTCCAGCACGGAATGCCGCTGGCCGTACGCGAACGAGGCGATGGCCGCGGCGGTGTACTCGCCGATGCCGGGCAGGGCGAGCAACTTGGCGTGATCGCACGGGACTTCGCCGCCATGGCTCAGCGCTATCGCGGTCGCCGCCGCGTGCAGCCGCAGGGCGCGGCGCGGATAGCCGAGCCGCCCCCAGGCGCGTACCGCCTCACCCGCCGCGTCCGCGGCCAGATCGGCGGGGCGCGGCCAGCGCGCCAGCCACTGCTCGTACACCGGCAGCACCCGGCTGACGGGGGTCTGCTGCAGCATGAACTCGCTGACCATCACACCCCACGCCCCGGCCTCCGGGCGGCGCCACGGGAGATCCCGGGCATGCTCGTCGAACCAGTCGATGACGGGTGCGTGCAGATCGTGGGAGGCGGGGGCGCGCGTGTCTGTGCTCATAGCGTCATCGATCCTCGCACATGCCACTGACAGTGACCGCGGCCGCGGGAAAACGTGATGATCGGGAAAGACCGCGCCCGGTGCGGCGGGTGTTGCGACGGTGCGCGGCTGATCTCCCCTAGAGTTCGCGTGTGGGCTCTGTGCGCAATCCGATCGGACCTCTTCCGTCGTCCATCTACTGGCGACGGCGGGCTGTCGTGCTCTGCCTGGTCGCACTGCTCGCCGTGCTGATCGCGTGGGTCGTCAACTCCGGCGGCTCCAGCGGCGGTACCGGCGCGAAGGGACCCGGCGGTCACACCCCGGCGACCTCCATCACGCCCGGCCCCGACCCCAGCGGATCCCATATCCCCTCACGCCCGGGCGGGCGCGACACCGGTGGCGCGAGCGGCAGCGGCGGTTCCTCGGACGGGACTTCGTCCGGCGGCTCCTCCTCATCGCCCTCCGGCGGCACCGACTCCGGTGCCACGGGCGGCGGTTCGAACGGAGCCACGTCCGGCGGAGCGGCGGCCGGCGGCTCCGGCGGACAGCTCCCGGCCGGCTCCTCGCTGGCCGACTGCGCCGTCTCCGACGTTCAGTTGACGCTGCGCACCACCAAGAACTCCTACGCGCCCGGCGAGAAGCCGAAGTTCGAGCTGACCGCGGCCAACGCGGGTGCCACGGCCTGCAAACTGGACTTCGGATCAATGGCGGCCGTCGTCACCGTCACCGACACCACCGGCAACAAGCATGTGTGGGCCACCGACGACTGCCCGGCCGGCCGCGGTGCCTATCTGCTGCAGGTTCCGGCCCGGAACTCGACGACGTACACGATCGAGTGGAACCGCCAGTCCAGCTCTCCGGACTGCGCCACCCCCAAGGGGCAGCAGGCGGCAGTCGGAACGACATACCTGGTGGAGGCAAGGCTCCCGGGCTTCACCCCGAAGCAGGTGTCGTTCGTTCTGAAGGCCGACTGACGGAACGCTTTTCCTCGATCGCCGGACGGGCTGAATTTTCAGCCCGTCCGGCGCCTGAGGACAGCGCGACCCGAACTAGACGTACCGCTCCAGGATCGACGACTCCGCCAGTCGCGACAGCCCCTCCCGCACCGACCTGGCACGCGCCTCGCCGACGCCGTCCACCGTCTGCAGGTCGTCGACGCTCGCAGCGAGCAGCTTCTGCAGCCCGCCGAAGTGCTCGACCAGCCGCTCGATGACCGTGTTCGGCAGCCGCGGCACCTTCGCCAGCAGCCGGTAGCCGCGCGGCGACACCGCGGAGTCCAGCGTCTCGGGAGAGCCGGTGTAGCCCAAGGCGCGGGCCACTGTGGTGAGTTCGAGCAGCTCGGAGTGGGGCAGCGCGTCCAGTTCGACGAGCGCCTCGGGCACGGTCCGGTTCCGCTTGGCGGTCGGTTCCGGGACGTAGTCCCTGACGACCAGCTCGCGCTCCGGCTCGACACCCGCGATCAGCTCCTCGAGCTGCAGGGTCAGCAGCCGGCCGTCGGTGCCCAGTTCGACCACGTACTCGGCGATCTCGGTGGCGATCCGGCGGACCATCTCCAGCCGCTGCGAGACCGCGCTGACGTCCCGGACGGTGACCAGGTCCTCGATCTCCAGCGCGGACAGCGTGCCCGCCACCTCGTCCAGCCGGAGCTTGTAGCGCTCCAGCGTGGCCAGCGCCTGGTTCGCGCGCGACAGGATCGCGGCGGAGTCCTCCAGGACCCGGCGCTGCCCGTCCACATACAGCGCGATCAGCCGCATCGACTGGCTGACCGAGACGACCGGGAAGTTGACTTGCTTGCTGACCCGGTCCGCGGTGCGGTGCCGGGTGCCGGTCTCCTCGGTCGGGATGTTCGAGTCGGGGACCAGCTGCACGCCGGCCCGCAGGATTTTGGTCATGTCCTTGTCGAGGATCAGCGCACCGTCGAGCTTGGCCAGCTCGCGCAGCCGGGTCGCGGTGAAATCGACGTCGAGGACGAAGCCGCCGGTACACAACGACTCGACCGTCTTGTCCATGCCCAGGACGATCAGACCGCCCGTGTTGCCACGCAGAATTCGTTCGAGTCCGTCACGCAGGCCGGTGCCGGGTGCTACCGCGCTGAGCGAGGCGCGCATCAGCCCATCAGCACCGGAACTCCCGCCGGACTTGCCGGGAGCTGCTGCCCGGTCGTTGGCTGCCACTGCAATCCTCCGGTCGCTACGGATGCCCAAAGGGCGAGACCAGGGCAAAGTTTACTGACGTTCTCTCCGCAATGGGCCAGGGACCACTGTTCGGACCGGCTCTACGGTCGTGAGCCACGCTTCGGGAGCACCCGCAGGGCGTCCCCGATGTCCGTCACTTCGATCACTTTCATGCCCGGCGGGATCTTCCCGGGATCCGGTGGGACGAGGGCGTGGGTGAAGCCCAGCCGGGCGGCCTCCGACAGCCTGCGCTGCACCCCCGTGACCCGTCTGACCTCGCCCGCGAGGCCGACCTCGCCGATCGCGACCAGGTTCTTGGGCAGCGGTGTGTCGATCGCCGCACTGGCCAGCGCGAGCGCCACGGCGAGGTCGGCGGCGGGCTCGGTGAGCTTCACTCCGCCCACCGTGGCCGTGTAGATGTCGCGTTTTCCGATCTGTTGAATCCGGCCGCGCTGTTCGAGCACGGCGAGCATCATCGAGACCCGTGAGGTCTCCAGACCCGAGGTGGTGCGGCGCGGTGACGGGATCTGGGTGTCGACGGTGAGCCCCTGGACCTCGACCACCAAGGGGCGCTTGCCCTCCAGCGTGACCGTCAGGCACGTGCCGGGAACGGGCTCGTCGCGGCGGGTCAGGAAGAGCCCGGAGGGGTCGGCGAGCCCGGTGATGCCCTCGTCGTGCAGCTCGAAGCAGCCGACCTCGTCGGTCGCGCCGTACCGGTTCTTCACGCCCCGGATCAGCCGCAGCCGGGCGTGTCGGTCGCCCTCGAAACTCAGCACCACATCGACCAGGTGCTCCAGCAGCCGGGGGCCCGCGATGGCGCCGTCCTTGGTGACATGGCCGACCAGGAGCGTGGACATGCCGCGCTCCTTGGAGGCGCGGATCAGGGCGCCCGCGACCTCGCGGATCTGCGCCATGCCGCCGGGCGCGCCCTCGAGCTCCGGGGACGCCACGGTCTGCACCGAGTCCAGGATCAGCAGCGCCGGCTTGACGTCGTCCAGATGGCCGAGGACCGCCGACAGATCGGTCTCGGCCGCCAGGTAGAGATGGTCGGAGAGCGCGCCGATCCGGTCGGCGCGCAGCCTGACCTGGGACGCGGACTCCTCGGCGGTGATGTAGAGCGTCGGGCCCTCGGCGGTCGCCGCCTTCGCCGCCACGTCCAGCAGCAGCGTGGACTTGCCGACGCCCGGCTCGCCCGCGACCAGCACGACCGCGCCCGGCACCAGCCCGCCGCCGAGCACCCGGTCCAGCTCGGCCACACCCGTCGAACGGGCCGTCGCCTGGCTGACGTCCACCTGGCCGATCGGCTTGGCCGGCGTCGTCACCCGGCCGGCCGCGGTGGTCCTGACGGCGGGCGCGCCGCCGAACTCCTCGACCGTGCCCCACGCCTGGCACTCACCGCACCGGCCGAGCCACTTCACGGTGGTCCAGCCGCACTCGGTGCAGCGGTAGGACGGTCGGTCCTTCGTAGCGGTCTTGCGGGCAGCCATGGGGCTCACCGTAGTGGCAGGGTCCGACAACGCGTGCCGGCCGGGCCCACGGGGCAGCGGACAGCGCTCGTACCGCCGTTCAGGTGACCACTCGGCAGAGTGAACGGCGTGTCCCCTTTTGGGCGGGATCACCACCCATTCGGGTTAATGCTTGCGGGGACGCCTGAGACTGGTGCGCCCACCGCCCTACCGTCGCCAGGTGATGAGCAGGCAGGAGACCCACCCCCAGAACGCCGGTGCCGGCGCTGGCACCGGCACGCACCGCAAGCAGCGCGCGACCACGCCCAGGACCCGCCCGGAACCGCGCCCGGAACCGCGCCCGGAACCGCGCAAGGACCGGCGGCCGCTCGGCACGCTGCCAATGCAGCCCCCGGCCCACTACGAGCCCTATCTGGACGGACTGTTCACCTACTGCCTCTCCGTACTCTGCGAGCACGACGCCGCCGCGGCGGCGCTCGGCGAGGTCCTGGCCCTCGCCGAACGCCAGCGCGGCCGGCTCCGTGACGCCGGGCTGCGGCGCCCCTGGCTCTACGCCCTCGCCCGCTGGTCCTGCCGCCGCCGGCTCGCCACCGGGCGGCCCGACGTCCCCCGCATGTCCGCCGCCGTCGCCGACGAACGCCGCGCCCAGCTCTCCGCGCTTGCCTGGCCCGAGGCCGCCGGCACCACTCCCGAGCAGCGCGAGGCCCTCGAACTCGCCGTCCGCCACCAGCTCCCGCCGCACGAGGTCGGCCATGTCCTCGGCATCGAGGCGGACGTGGCCCGCGCCCTCCTCGCCCGCGCCGCCTGCGAGGTCGAACGCACCCGGGCCGCGCTCGCCGTCGTCGAGGTCGGCACCTGCGCCGCGGTCGCCCGGCTGGCCGGGGACTCAAAGGTGCTGCTCGGCACGGCCCTGCGCCGCGAACTCGTGCGGCACGTCGACGAATGCCCGGACTGCCGGCTCACCGCCGAGCGCGCCTTCGTCGGCGGCCCCTGGCCGGGCGCCGCCACCACGGCGGCGACCGCCGTGCTCACCATGCTCGAAGCGCCGCGCTCCGCCGCGTACGCCGCCCTCATGCACGCCATGCGCGACGGCGCGGGCCGCAGCCGCGAGGATACTCCGCGCTTCGACCGGCGCGGCTTCCCGCTCGACCACAAGGACCGCGCGGTCCGGCGCGCCCAGCTGCGGCACCGCGCCGTCACGACGACGGTCGTCGCCGCCGTCGTCGCGGCACCGGTACTCGCCCTCTGGGCCGCCTACCGCGGCACGCCACTCGGCCCCGACCAGCCGGGCGGCGGCATCTCCGCCAGCGAGCCCGACGGGATCGACGGTCACCCCTACGAGAAGGCGGGCAGCACCGGCTCCACCGACCCGCGGCGGCCGGCGGGCAGCCGTACGCCCGGAACGGCCGTCACCGTCACGTCCGCCGCCACGCCCTCCGTGGCGCCCGGCACCAACAGCCCGGCCGCGCCCGCCCCCGGCAGCGGTCCCGGCGCCGGACGGCTCACCGTGGAGGCCGCGTCGCGCGGCGGCGCCACCGTCATCACCCTCACGGCGAGCGGCGGCTCACCGGTGCGCTGGAGCGCGTCGACCGCCGCGTACTGGCTGCGCCTCAGCGCCACCGGCGGGGAACTGCGGCCCGGCGAGTCCACGACCGTCACCGTGACCGTCGACCGCTCCGCCGAGCCCTCGGGCTCCTGGACCGCGCACATCGCCTTCGACCCCTCAGGAGCCGTCGTCACCGTCCACGGCGAATCCCCGGCCCCCACCCCCACACCGACCCCTACCGCGACCACCCAGGACCCGACCCCGACACCGACCCCCACGCCGACCCCCACATCAACGGCCTCCAGCACCGCGCCGGCGGCGCACTGATGCCGTGACCGGCTGGGTTCACCGGGATACGCGTCCTTCGGCCGCGCTCTCCTCAAGCTCCCCCGGCCACCGCTGGGAGGTGCCCCCTGGACGGGCTGAACGCATCCCTGCGGCGCTTGAGGACGCACCGGCTGCCGGGCGCCGGGCGAACCCGGCGAAGCCATGCGGGAGGCGATCAGCGCGCCGCAGGCGGGTCCGCCGGGTGGGGGGCCATCGGCAGCAGCGACGCCAGTCGCGCCTCGCACAGCTCGGCCAGCCGTCCGTACCCCGCCGCGCCCATGAGCTCGGTGAGCTCCGGCCGGTAGGAGACGTAGACCGGATCGCCCGCGCCGTGCGCGGACGTGGCGCTGGTGCACCACCAGTGGAGGTCATGGCCGCCGGGACCCCAGCCCCTGCGGTCGTACTCGGCGATGGAGACGACGAGAATGCGGGTCTCGTCGGGCCGGTCCACCCAGTCGTACGTACGCCGGATCGGCAGCTGCCAGCAGACGTCCGGCTTGGTCTCCAGTGGCTCCTTGCCCTCCCGCAGGGCGAGGGCGTGCAGCGCGCAGCCCTGTCCGCCGGCGAATCCGGCCCGGTTGCTGAAGATGCAGGCGCCGTCGACGACGCGGGTCTGCCGTTCGCCGTCCTCGTTGACCATGGCCCAGGCACCGTCCTCGGCGGTACCGAGATCATGGAACTGCCAGGTCTCCGGGGTGAGCCGGGCGGCATGTCCCGCGACGCGCTTCTCGTCCTCCTCGTCGGAGAAGTGCGCGCCGAGCGAGCAGCATCCGTCGGCGGCACGGCCGGCCACGATGCCCTGGCAGCCCTGGCCGAAGATGCAGGTCCAGCGGGAGGTGAGCCAGGTGAGGTCGCAGCGGAACAGCTGCTCGTCGTCGGCCGGGTCCGGGAACTCGACCCAGGCGCGGGCGAAGTCAGGACCGACCTCGTCGGGTACGGACCGCTGCTGGGACTTCTTCGACTGCTTCAGCTTCTTCGCCACGTTCTTCGCCACGCCGCCAGGGTAGATCGCCGGAAGCCCGGACGACGCTGTGGCGGCCCCCGCGCCCGCCGTGGTGGCGATGGGCGCTAGCGTCACTCCCATGCGACTTGGAGTGCTCGACGTGGGTTCCAACACCGTTCACCTGCTGGTGATGGACGCGCACCCGGGTGCGCGACCGCTGCCCGCCTATTCACACAAGGCGGAACTGCGGCTGGCGGAACTCCTCGACGAGCGTGGCGCGATCGGCCGGGAGGGTGTCGACCGGCTGGTGGCCACGATCGCGGAGGCGCTGCGCGTCGCCGAGGACAAGGGCGCGGAGGACGTGCTGGCGTTCGCGACCTCGGCGGTCCGCGAGGCGGCCAACGGCGAGGCGGTTCTCGCGCGTGTCGCGTCGGAGACCGGAGTGACGCTCACGGTGCTGTCCGGTGAGGACGAGGCACGGCTGACGTTCCTGGCGGTGCGCCGCTGGTTCGGCTGGTCGGCGGGCCGGCTGCTGGTGCTGGACATCGGCGGCGGTTCGCTCGAAGTCGGCTACGGCATGGACGAGGATCCGGACGCGGCCGTTTCGCTGCCGCTCGGCGCGGGCCGGCTGACGAAGGCGTGGCTGCCGGGCGATCCGCCCGACGCCCACGACGTCCGCGCGTTGCGTAAGCATGTCCGAGCCGAGATCGCCCGGACGGTCGCGGAATTCTCCCGGCTCGGCCGGCCGGACCACACGGTCGGTACGTCGAAGACGTTCAAGCAGCTCGCGCGCATCGCGGGCGCGGCCCGCAGCGCCGACGGCCTGTACACGCAGCGGTCACTGACCCGCAGGTCACTGGAGGAGTGGGTGCCCCGGCTGACGACCATGCGCCGGGCCGAGCGCACCCAGCTGCCGGGAGTCTCCGAGGGCCGGGCGGGCCAGCTGCTGGCGGGCGCACTGGTGGCGGAGGCGGCGATGGACCTGTTCGGGGTCTCCGAGCTGGAAATCTGTCCGTGGGCGCTGCGTGAAGGGGTGATCCTGCGGAAACTCGACCTCATGGCGAACGAACGCGGTTCGATGTTGACCGTGTCACGTCGGCGCAGATGAGTGTGCCGTTCGGCTGACCCGTCGCCGTACGCTGTCTCCCGTGGCTGAACGAGCGGACCAGAAGGCGTACGACGTGCTCGCGCCCGGACACCCGGTGCGGGTACCGGACGCGAAGGTCGCGCTGTCCACGGCCTCCGTCTACCCCGAATCCACGGCGACGGCCTTCGAGATCGCGTCCCGGCTCGGCTACGACGGCGTCGAGGTCATGGTGTGGACCGATCCGGTCAGCCAGGACATAGAGGCGCTGCGCCGCCTCTCGGACTACCACCGCATGCCGATCCTGGCGGTGCACGCGCCCTGCCTGCTGATCACCCAGCGGGTGTGGTCCACGGACCCGTGGATCAAGCTGCAGCGGGCGCGCGCGGCGGCCGAGTCGCTGGGCGCGTCGACCGTCGTCGTCCATCCGCCGTTCCGGTGGCAGCGCAATTACGCGCGCGATTTCGTCCGGGGGATCTGGCGGATGGCGGACGAGACGGATGTCCGCTTCGCCGTCGAGAACATGTACCCGTGGCGCTACCGCGACCGCGAGATGCTCGCGTACGCGCCCGACTGGGACGTCACCAAGGACGACTACCGGCACTTCACCGTGGACCTGTCGCATGCCGCCACGTCCCGCAGTGAGGCCCTGGACATGGTCGACCGGATGGGCGACCGGCTCGCGCACGTCCATCTCGCCGACGGCAACGGCTCGGCGAAGGACGAGCACCTGGTACCCGGCCGTGGCGGCCAGCCCTGCGCCGAACTGCTGGAACGGCTCGCGCTGAGCGGCTTCTCCGGCCATGTGGTGGTCGAGGTCAATACGAGGCGCGCGATGTCCGCCGCCGAACGTGAGGCCGATCTCGCGGAGGCGCTGGCCTTCACCCGGCTCCACCTGGCCACGGCGGCCAGGGTCTCCGGCGCGTGATGGCGGAGCGGCCGGCGGGATCGAAGGCCGGCGCTGTGCCCGGACCGGATCGCGCACGGAAGGCCGGCCCTGCGACCGGACCGGATCCCGTACCGGGGGCGGAACCCCGTCGTCGCGGGCGTCCCAGCGGTGCGCGGGCCGGTGCGACCGACTCCCGGGACCGCATCCTGTCCGCCGCCCGTGACGAATTCTCCGCGCGCGGCTACGACAAGACGTCGGTCCGTTCGATCGCGAAGGCGGCCGACGTGGACCCGGCCCTGGTGCATCATTACTTCGGCACCAAGGAGCAGGTCTTCGCGGCGGCGATCGAGCTGTCCTTCGAGCCCGCGCTGAGCGTGCCCGATGTGGTGGCGGGGGGCCCGGACGGCATCGGCGAACGGCTCACCCGCTACTTCCTCGGCGTCTGGGAGAGCCCGGCGACGCGTGCCCCGCTGCTGACCGTGATCCGGTCCGCGCTGACCAACGAGACGGCGGCGGCCGTGCTGCGCGGCTTCCTGCTGCGCAGGCTGCTGGAGCGCATCGCGTCGGATCTCCGGGTCCCCGATCCGAAGCTGCGGGCCGAGCTGGCCGCCTCGCAGATGGTCGGGATCGCGATCCTCCGTTACGTGATCAAGGTGGAGCCGCTGGCCTCGGCCGAGGTCGAGGACGTCATCGCGCTCGTCGCTCCCACCCTGCAGCGCTACCTGACCGAGGTCTGACCGGGGTCCGATGGGGGTCTGGCCGGGTCTGGCCGGGGCCGGACCGGGGCCTGTCGGGGCGTGCCCGCTGCATGACCGGGGATGACTGGGGGGTGACCGGGATGTGAGTCATTCGTCCCGCATTCCGGACAGACTGTCCAGGTCCTGGAAGGGCGGCGTAGTCTCGGGAGGATCCGAGACGTATTTGAGGGAGTGGAGCTACCGTGCCCGAGCTGAGGTCACGAACGGTCACCCACGGCAGAAACATGGCGGGGGCCCGCGCCCTGATGCGCGCTTCCGGCGTGGCGAGCGCCGATATCGGCAAGCCGATCATCGCTGTCGCCAACAGCTTCACCGAGTTCGTACCGGGTCACACCCACCTCCAGCCGGTGGGCCGGATCGTCTCCGAGGCGATCCTGGCGGCGGGCGCCGTACCGCGTGAGTTCAACACCATCGCGGTCGACGACGGCATCGCCATGGGCCACAGCGGCATGCTCTACTCGCTGCCCTCCCGCGACCTGATCGCCGACTCCGTCGAGTACATGGTCCAGGCGCACTGTGCCGACGCGCTGATCTGCATCTCCAACTGCGACAAGATCACGCCGGGCATGCTGAACGCCGCGCTGCGCCTCAACATCCCGACCGTCTTCGTCTCCGGCGGCCCGATGGAGGCCGGCAAGGCCACCCTCGTCGACGGCACCGTCCGCAAGCTCGACCTGATCAACGCGATCGCCGACGCCGTCAACGAGAACGTCTCGGACGAGGACATCCTCCGTATCGAGGAGAACGCCTGCCCGACCTGCGGCTCCTGTTCCGGCATGTTCACCGCCAACTCGATGAACTGCCTCACCGAGGCGATGGGCTTGGCCCTGCCCGGCAACGGCTCGGTGCTGGCCACCCACACCGCCCGCAAGGCGCTGTACCAGGACGCCGGCCGAACGGTCGTCGAGATCACCAAGCGCTACTACGAGCAGGACGACGAGACCGTCCTGCCGCGCAACGTGGCGACCCGCGCCGCCTTCGAGAACGCCGTGGCCCTCGACATCGCCATGGGCGGCTCGACGAACACGATCCTGCACCTGATGGCCGCCGCGCAGGAGGCCGAGCTCGACTTCGACATGTCGGCGATCGACGCGCTCTCGCGCCGGCTGCCGTGCCTGTCCAAGGTCGCGCCCAACGGTGAGTACTACATGGAGGACGTGCACCGGGCCGGCGGCATCCCGGCCATCCTCGGTGAGCTGTACCGCGCGGGCCTGCTGAATGAGGACGTGCACACCGTGCACTCCGCCTCGCTCGCCGACTGGCTCAAGAACTGGGACATCCGCGGTGGCTCCCCGTCCCCCGAGGCCGTCGAGCTCTTCCACGCCGCCCCAGGCTGCGTCCGCTCCGCGACCGCCTTCTCGCAGTCCGAGCGCTGGGACACCCTGGACACGGACGCCGCGAACGGCTGCATCCGCGACGCCGCGAACGCCTACTCCGCCGAGGGCGGCCTGGCCATCCTGTACGGCAACCTCGCCGTGGACGGCTGCGTCGTGAAGACCGCCGGTGTCGATGAGTCGATCTGGACCTTCGAGGGCCCCGCCGTCGTCGTGGAGTCCCAGGAGGCCGCCGTCGACGCGATCCTCACCAAGCGCATCAAGGAGGGCGACGTCGTCGTCATCCGCTACGAGGGCCCCAAGGGCGGACCCGGCATGCAGGAAATGCTCTACCCGACCTCGTTCCTCAAGGGCCGCGGTCTCGGCAAGGCCTGCGCCCTCATCACCGACGGCCGCTTCTCCGGCGGCACCTCGGGCCTCTCCATCGGCCATGTCTCGCCCGAGGCGGCGTCCGGCGGCACCATCGCCGTCGTCCAGGACGGCGACCGGATCCGCATCGACATCCCCAACCGCAGCATGGACCTCCTCGTCTCCGACGAGGAGGTCGCCGCCCGCCACACGGCACTGGGCGGCGTCTACGCCCCGCAGAACCGCGAGCGCAAGGTCTCCCCGGCGCTCCGGGCCTACGCCGCCATGGTCACCAGTGCGGACAAGGGCGCGGTCCGGGACGTCAGCAAGCTCGAACGCTAGCCGGGTCGCCTGCGGCGGGCTTGGGGGTCCGGGGGCCGGGCCCTCCGGGGCGGCGGTTCGAAATCGACTATTTACGGGCCTTGCGGCCCACGAATAGCTCGGCAGCATTTCGAACCTCCACCCCTCCGGCCCGGCCCCCTCCGCCCGGTGCGCGGACCCGGTGAACCGTGCCAGGTCACGTCGCTTGGCTTCGGGGCCGGTGTCGTTCGGCGATACTCGAACCGTGGACGACGACCCCCAGACCCAGCCGCAGGACCAGCCGCGGGACCCGGCCTCCGATGGCCCCCAGCCCGAGCCCATCCGCTTCTTCGGCACGACCTGGGTGGCGCATGACGGCGGCTACGCCCTGCGCCGCGCCGGAGTCGCCGCCGGCGCGCTCGCCGCCGCCGCGGCCGGTGCCTTCCTGCTCCGCTTCGGCTTCCAGGGTCTGAGCATCGCCAAGGTCGGCACCTTCGTCGGCCTGCTCGTCGTCGTCGCCTTCGCCGTATGCAGCGCCCTGGCGTTCCGCAAGACCTGGGAAGGCTTCACCCGCCGTCCCGAGCCCGGCGGCAGGGGGTCGGAAGCGGCGGCGAGTTCCGCGCAGGGCATCCTGCTCATCGGCTTCATCGGCACCCTGCTCGCCTATTTCGTCCGAGCCCTCATCGAGGCGCCCGGCGAGAAGCTGCACCGCGCCGAGTACGAGCGCGCCCGCGAACTGCACACCCGCCGCCGCGACTCCCGCACCGGCAACCCCGCAACCCGCGCCACCGGCAAGAAGCGCAAGCGCGGCTAGGGCCGGTCCGCTGATCCGCTGATCCGCTGATCCGCAGATCACCCGTCAACCCACGGAGGCGGGGTATGTGAGCCGCCGGCCCCCGCCCACGGCTGGGCAGGTGACGGGAGGGGGACGGGCCCCGGACCCCCCACAAGCCCGCCGCAGGCGACCCGGCGTCGGCACAATGGGTCGGCCCGGCCGGTCCGGGACCCCCAAGGCCTCCGCCAGGACTCAGCTACGCCGGGACGCCGACACCGCGCCGACAACGCCCACCACGCCGGCCACGATCGCGCCGCGCCACAGGCCGTCCCACAGGCTGCCGAAGAAGCCCTCGCTGCTCAGGATCTGACGCATCACGAAGTCGGACACGAAGAGCAGCCCGGCCGGGACCACCGCCACCTGCCATGGGTGGGCGCGCGCCCAGCGGCGGATCCGGCGGTCGGCCTTCGCGCTGCTGCCGAGCACCGCGCCGGCCCCGCCGACCAGGAAGAACAGCATCAGGGCCACCGAGAGCGCACTGACCACCATGCCGAGCCCGAAATCACCCCCGATGACGTTGAGCGCGAGCGACACTCCGCCGCCCAGCGCTCCCACGGCCGCGGCGGGCCGCCAGGGCCCGAGCGTCGCCGAGGCCACGGCCAGCTGCCGCTTCTCGGTCCGGGTTACATCGATATCGCGGGATGAACGCCTCATACCGCCACGGTCCTGCGGCCGCCTCTTGAACGCCATAGGGGATGACCCTGAGCCGACCCCGACCGGGTCAGGACCCGGCCCGGGTCCGCGGTGCTGACGCGGCCGTTCCGCAGTGCTTGACGCGCCCGCTCAACCAGAGCATATTCATCACATGATGAATAAATTTGAACCCGCGGTACGAGCCGACGGCCTGACCGTCGTCCGCGGCAGCCGTACCGTGCTGAACGGTCTCGAATTCACCGTCCCGCGCGGCCAGGTCACCGGACTGCTCGGCCCCAGCGGCTGCGGCAAGTCCACCCTCATGCGCGCCATGGTCGGCACCCAGGCCCGCGTCACCGGCACCCTCGACGTCCTCGGCCTCCCCGCGGGCCATCCCCGGCTCCGCTCCCGCGTCGGCTACGTCACCCAGGCGCCCTCGGTCTACTCCGACCTCACCGCCCGCCAGAACCTCGACTACTACGCGTCCGTCCTCGGTCTCTCCCGCACCGCCCGCCGCGAACAGGTGGACCGCGCCCTCACCGACGTCGACCTCGTCTCCCACGCCGAATCCCTCGCCGGAAACCTCTCCGGCGGCCAGCGCGGCCGGGTCTCCCTCGCCGTCGCCCTGCTCGGCGAACCCGAACTCCTCGTCCTCGACGAACCCACCGTCGGCCTCGACCCCGTCCTCCGCCGCGACCTGTGGAGCCTCTTCCACCGCCTCGCCGCCGAGCGCGGCGCCACCGTCCTCATCTCCTCGCACGTCATGGACGAGGCCGAACGCTGCCACCGGCTGCTCCTCATGCGCGAGGGCCGAATCCTCGCCGACGACACCCCCGACGGGCTGCGCGAGTCCATCGGCTCCAGCACCGTCGAGGAAGCCTTCCTGCACCTCGTCGACGCGGCCAACGCCGACGCGAACGCCAACGTCATCCCCCTCACCGACACCAACGCCGACACCCGCCAGGAGCAGGCCAAATGAACGCGCAGCGCACTTTCGCCACCGCCCGCCGGGTGTTGCGCCAGCTCGGCCACGACCCCCGCACCATCGCCCTGATGCTGGTCGTCCCCTGCCTCCTGCTCGCCCTGCTCAGCTGGGTCTATGACGGCAAGCAGCACACCTTCGACCAGGTCGGAGCGTCGCTCCTCGGCATCTTCCCGCTCATCACGATGTTCCTGGTCACCTCGATCGCCACCCTCCGCGAACGCACCTCCGGCACCCTCGAACGGCTGCTGTCCATGCCGCTCGGCAAAGCCGACCTGCTCGGCGGCTACGCGCTCGCCTTCGGCGCGGTCGCCGTCGCCCAGGCCTGCCTCGCCACCGGCCTCGCCGTCTGGGGCCTCGGCCTCGACGTCATCGGCTCGCCCTGGCTGCTCCTCGTCATCGCCCTCGCCGACGCCTTCCTGGGCATCGCCCTCGGCCTCTTCGTCAGCGCCTTCGCCTCCAGCGAGTTCCAGGCCGTTCAGTTCATGCCGGCTGTTCTGCTCCCGCAGCTCCTCATGTGCGGACTCCTCGTCCCGCGCGACACCATGCAGCCGGTGCTCTCCGCCGTCTCCGACGTCCTCCCCATGTCGTACGCGGTCGACGGCATGACCCAGGTCCTCCGCCACACCGGCGTCACCGGCGATTTCGTCCGCGACCTCGCCATCGTCGCCGGCTGCGCCCTCCTGGCCCTCACCCTGGGAGCCGCCACCCTCCGCCGCCGCACGGCCTAGCCCGCCGGACCTGCACAACTCAACCCGCCCGGCGTTTGAGGGCACGGTTCGAGCCGGGCCGGCGCCCGCTCCCAATTCAGCCCGGCCGGCGTTTGAGGCCAAAAAGCCCGCCCGGCGTTTGAGGGCAAAGGGCGCGGCTGGGCACAGAACCCCGCACCGCCCCGGGCACCGGACCCGTACCGGCAGATGGACCGCAAAGCCGCGCGCAGCGCACGTGGTGCGAGGATGGCCGCGAAAGCCCTCCGTACCACTTGAGGTGAGCCGCCATGACCCAGAAAGTCGCCGTACTCGGCACCGGCAAGATCGGCGAGGCCCTCCTCTCCGGCATGATCCGGGCCGGCTGGTCCCCCGCGGACCTGCTCGTCACCGCGCGCCGCCCCGAACGCGCGGAGGAGTTGCGCGCCCGCTACGGCGTCGAGGCCGTCAGCAACGCGGAGGCGGCGAAGGCCGCGGACACCCTCATCCTCGCGGCGAAGCCGCAGGACATGGCCGCGCTCCTCGACGAGCTGGCGCCGCACGTGGCCGCCGACCGCCTCGTCATCAGCGCGGCCGCCGGCATCCCGACCGCGTTCTTCGAGGAGCGGCTGGTCGAGGGCCTCGCGGTCGTCCGCGTCATGCCCAACACCCCGGTGCTCGTCGACGAGGGCATGTCCGTCATCTCCGCCGGCAGCCATGCCACCGAGGCGCATCTCGTGCGCACGGAGGAGATCTTCAAGCCGGTCGGCAAGACGCTGCGCGTTCCTGAGAAGAACCAGGACGCCGCCACCGCGCTGTCCGGCTCGGGGCCGGCGTACTTCTACTACCTGGTCGAGGCCATGACGGACGCGGGCATCCTGCTCGGCCTGCCGCGCGCCCAGGCACACGACCTCATCGTCCAGTCCGCCATCGGGGCGGCCGTCATGCTGCGTGACAGCGGCGAGCACCCGGTGAAACTCCGCGAGGCCGTGACCTCCCCGGCCGGCACCACCATCAGCGCCATCCGCGAGCTGGAGAACCACGGCGTACGGGCCGCTCTCATCGCCGCGCTGGAAGCAGCCCGCGACCGCAGTCGCGAACTGGCCTCCGGCGACGGATAAGGCGAAAGCGCCTGGACGGGCTGAATTCAGCCCGTCCAGGGGGCACCTCCCAGCGGTAGCTGGGGGAGCTTGAGGACAGCGCGGCCGAAGGACGCGTAACCCGGTGAGCCTTGCCGGCACCGGCACCGGCACCGGCACCGGCTAAAGCAGCCCGATGGCCCGATAAGCGGCGTCCACCGTCGGCCGGGCGAGGGCGCGTGCCCGTTCCGCGCCTTCCCGCAGCACCCCGTCCACATAGGACGGATCCGCGCACAGCGCGGAATGCCGTTCCCGCAGTGGCCGCACGAGTTCGATGACCGCTTCCGCCGTGTCCTTCTTCACCGCGCCGTACGAGTCGTACTCCCCGGCGAGCGTCCCCGGCTCCTTTCCGGTGCAGGCGGCCAGGATTTCCAGCAGGTTCGCCAGTCCCGGCTGTTCCGCCCGGTCGTATTCCACATCGGTCCCGCTGTCCGTCACGGCCCGCATGACCTTCTTGCGGATCACCTCCGGCTCGTCGAGCAGGGAGATGATCCCGGTCGTCACACTCGCGGACTTGCTCATCTTTGAAGCCGGGTTCTGCAGATCCATCACCCGCGCGGCCACCGGTGGGAGCACCGCGCGCGGCACGGTGAAGGTGAGTCCGTAGCGCTGGTTGAAGCGGATCGCCAGATCCCGGGCCAGCTCGACATGCTGCGCCTGGTCGTCGCCCACCGGCACCTCGTCGGTCCGGTACGCGAGGATGTCCGCCGTCATCAGCACCGGATAGGTGAGCAACGACAGCCGCACGGTCTGTTGCCGCGCGGATTTCTCCTTGTACTGGATCATGCGCCGCAGCTCACCGTCGGTCGCTGTGCACTCCAACACGTACGACAGCCGGGTGTGCTCGTCCACATGGCTCTGTACGAAGACCGTGCACACCTGTGGATCAAGACCGGCCGCCAGCAGGATCGTCGCCGTCTGCCGCGTCAGCCGCCGTACCCGGGCCGGTTCGTGCTCCACCGTGAGCGCGTGCAGGTCGACGATGCTGAAGAGCGCGTCTCCCTGGTGCGGGCTCCGGTGCTGGTCGACCGCGACCCACCGCTGGATGGCCCCGAGGTAGTTCCCCAGGGTCAGGTGCCCCGACGGTGTGACCCCGCTGAAGATCCGCGTCATCTCAGAAACCTCTTCCTCGTCGTGACCGCCGCGGTCGCCGGCCGTGGCGTCAAGGTCGAGATACGCGAACGGCCGCCGAAGCGGCGGCCGTTGGATGCATGCGCTGGAGTGCCGGCCGCCTTCAGGCGGCCCGCCACTGCTGTGTGCGCGCATGCGTAATCATGGGGGACAGGCTACCTTCCGGGTGGCACCGCTGGCGCAGGGTTGACGAAGGTGAGTCGCGTACGTAGTGTTCTCCGAGTTGCCCGCCGGTGAACGCCGACGCGAGTCGGTCCCGAGGCAGCCACTCCGTTAACACTCATTCGAACGAACGACGATCAGTCGTCTTGTTTTCGTGTGCGTTTTCGGAATGGGGAACGGAAAGCAGCCGATTGGATCGGAAGCCGAAGTTCCGCTAAAGTTTCACTCGTCGGAACGGCTCAACGGCCGGGATGACAAGCCCCGCTGACTGGGAGTCAGGCCCGAAAGGATCTGATAGAGTCGCAAACGCCGGAAAGCGCGAAAGCGCCGGACGGCAAATCCCGCCGGCTGGGAATCGGGCGTGAAAGCGTCTGGTAGAGTCGGAAACACGAAGGGAAGCCCGGAGGGCGCCGGTGACGGCACCAAAGGAAGCGTCCGTTCCTTGAGAACTCAACAGCGTGCCAAAAGTCAACGCCAGACTTATATACCCCGGGCAGGGCCGATTCCGGTTCTGTT
>NZ_JASISZ010000055.1:52275-60314 GCF_030063355.1 Streptomyces sp. PH10-H1 | reverse complement strand
GGTGTCGACTACATCGACGAGTCCGAGGTCCTCACCCCGGCTGACGAGGCCAACCACAGCGACAAGTGGGCCTTCACCACCCCCTTCGTCTGTGGCGCCACCAACCTGGGCGAGGCCCTGCGCCGTAACGCCTTCGGGCGGCAGAACGAGTCCTTCGAGGCGGCCGTGGAGATCACCGGCATCGGCGGCGGACCGGTCGAGGGTGTCTTCATCCGCGCACCGTGGGTGGAATCGACCGGCGAGCGGACCGAGGTACTGGCCCGGCTGGACGACGGCACCGTCGTCGCCGTGCGCGCCGGAAACCTGCTGGCCACGTCGTTCCACCCCGAGCTGACCGGCGACCACCGCGTTCATGAGCTCTTCGTCGACATGGTGCGCGCCGCGGGCTAGCGCGACCCCGGTAGGATCTCTTCTGTTCATTTCTACTGGCGACGTTGTAAGGAGCTGGCGATGTCCGGCCACTCTAAATGGGCTACCACCAAGCACAAGAAGGCCGTGGTTGACGCCAAGCGCGGCAAGCTCTTCGCCAAGATGATCAAGAACATCGAGGTGGCAGCGCGGATGGGCGGCGGTGACATCTCCGGTAACCCGACTCTCTACGACGCCATCCAGAAGGCGAAGAAGAGCTCGGTTCCGAATAAGAACATCGACTCCGCGGTCAAGCGCGGCGCCGGTCTGGAAGCCGGCGGCGCCGACTACCAGACGATCATGTACGAGGGCTACGGGCCGAACGGCGTCGCGGTGCTCATCGAGTGCCTCACCGACAACCGCAACCGCGCGGCCTCCGACGTGCGGGTCGCCATGACCCGCAACGGCGGCGCGATGGCCGACCCGGGCTCGGTCTCCTACCTGTTCAACCGCAAGGGCGTCGTCATCGTCCCCAAGGCTGAACTGTCCGAGGACGACGTGCTGGACGCGGTGCTGGACGCCGGGGCCGAGGAGGTCAACGACCTCGGCGAGTCCTTCGAGGTCATCAGCGAGGCCACCGACATGGTCGCGGTCCGCACCGCGCTCCAGGACGCGGGCATCGACTACGACTCGGCCGACGCCAACTTCGTCCCCACGATGCAGGTGGAACTCGACGAGGACGGCGCCCGCAAGATCTTCAAGCTGATCGACGCGCTCGAGGACAGCGACGACGTGCAGAACGTCTTCGCCAACTTCGGTGTGAGCGACGAGGTCATGGAGAAGGTCGACGCCTGATTTCGCGTCATTTCGCGTCACGACACGACGGGCCGGCGGGACACACCCCGCCGGCCCGTCGGCGTTGGCGGCGTTGTCAGTGGGAACGGCTAACCTGCAGGAACAGTTGCAGGAACAGTTGACCGACTCGGCTTGAGGGGGTGACGCGGTGCGGGTACTCGGTGTGGACCCAGGACTGACCCGGCTCGGCATCGGTGTCGTCGACGGCGTTCCCGGGCGCCCGTTGACGATGGCGGGAGTCGGCGTGGTGCGCACCCCGGCCGATGCGGAGATCGGCCACCGCCTCGTCCTCATCGAGCGCGGCATCGAGGAGTGGCTGGACGAGTACCGGCCCGAAGTCGTCGCCGTGGAGCGGGTGTTCAGCCAGCACAATGTGCGTACGGTGATGGGCACCGCCCAGGCCAGCGCGGTCGCGATGCTCTGCGCCAGCCGGCGCGGGCTGCCCGTCCATCTCCACACCCCCAGCGAGGTCAAGGCCGCCGTCACCGGCAGCGGACGCGCGGACAAGGCCCAGGTCGGTGCCATGATCACGCGGCTGCTACGGCTCGACGCGCCGCCAAAGCCCGCCGACGCCGCCGACGCGCTGGCCCTGGCCATCTGCCACATCTGGCGCGGCACCGCCACCAACCGCCTCCAGCAGGCCATCGCCGCCCACCGGCCCGCACGAATCCAGGAGCACCGAGCATGATCGCCTTCGTCAGCGGCCCGGTCGCCGCCCTCGCCCCGGACACCGCGGTCGTCGAGGTCGGCGGCATCGGGATGGCCGTCCTGTGCACGCCGGGCACCCTCGCCACCCTCAGGATCGGCCAGCAGGCCAGGCTCTCCACCTCGCTCATCGTCCGCGAGGACTCGCTGACCCTCTACGGCTTCGCGGACGACGACGAGCGGCAGATCTTCGAGCTGCTGCAGACCGTGAGCGGCGTCGGCCCGCGCCTCGCGCAGACGATGCTCGCGGTGCACTCGCCCGACGCCCTGCGGATCGCGGTGGCCACCGGCGACGAGAAGGCGCTCACCGCCGTGCCCGGCGTCGGCAAGAAGGGCGCCCAGCGGCTCCTGCTGGAACTGAAGGACCGGCTCGGCGACCCCGTCGGCCCCGGGGCGAACCGGGGGATCGGCAGTCCCGTCTCCGCCTCCTGGCGCGACCAGCTGCAGGCGGCGCTGATCGGTCTCGGCTATGCCACCCGCGAGGCCGACGAAGCGGTCTCCGCGGTCGCGCCGCAGGCCGAGGCCGTACTGGCCGCGGGCGAGGCGCCGAATGTGTCCACGCTGCTGCGCGCGGCCCTCCAGACGCTGAACCGCACCCGCTGACCGCTGACCCGATGACTCGCCCGATGAGAGCTGCCCCATGACCCGCTGATCCGCCCGATGACCCGCTGACCATCCGACCGGCTATCCGAAAGTCCGACCATGCTGCGTTCTCCCGGGGAGCGACTCCCCGTACCCCTCCGAACAGCCGGGTCGTCCGGGCCGCGGCCGACCGCGCGAGGCGAAAGCCGGTGAACTGGGACGAGCCCGCGCCGGTGACCGCCGACGATCTGCCGGACCGGCTGGTCGGCTCCACCGCCGACGGCGAGGAGCAGGCCGTCGAGGCCGCCCTGCGGCCGAAGGACCTCGGGGAGTTCGTCGGCCAGGAACGGGTACGGCAGCAGCTGGACCTGGTCCTGCAGGCGGCCAAGAAGCGCGGCGGCACCGCCGACCACGTCCTGCTCTCCGGAGCGCCGGGTCTCGGCAAGACCACCCTGTCGATGATCATCGCCGCCGAGATGGGCGCCCCGATCCGCATCACCTCGGGCCCGGCCATCCAGCACGCGGGCGATCTCGCCGCGATCCTCTCCTCCCTCCAGGAGGGCGAGGTGCTCTTCCTCGACGAGATCCACCGCATGTCCCGGCCGGCAGAAGAGATGCTCTACATGGCCATGGAGGACTTCCGGGTCGATGTGATCGTCGGCAAGGGCCCCGGCGCCACCGCGATCCCGCTGGAGCTGCCGCCGTTCACCCTGGTCGGCGCCACCACCCGGGCCGGACTGCTGCCGCCCCCGCTGCGGGACCGTTTCGGCTTCACCGGCCACATGGAGTTCTACGCCCCCGCCGAGCTGGAGCGCGTCATCCACCGCTCGGCCCGGCTGCTGGACGTCGAGATCGAGCCGGACGGCGGCGCGGAGATCGCCGGCCGCTCCCGTGGCACCCCCCGTATCGCCAACCGGCTGCTGCGCCGGGTCCGGGACTACGCGCAGGTCAGAGCGGACGGCCGGATCACCCGCGAGATCGCCGTACAGGCCCTGGAGGTCTACGAGGTGGACGGCCGCGGCCTCGACCGGCTGGACCGGGCCGTGCTGCGCGCGCTGCTCCAGCTGTTCGGCGGCGGCCCGGTCGGACTCTCCACGCTCGCGGTGGCGGTCGGCGAGGAGCGCGAGACGGTCGAGGAGGTCGCCGAACCGTTTCTGGTCCGGGAGGGTCTGCTGGCCCGCACTCCCCGTGGCCGGGTGGCTACCCGGGCGGCCTGGACCCACCTCGGCCTGGTGCCGCCCCAGCAATCCGCGGGGCCCGGCCAGGGTGGCCTGTTCGGACCGTGACGGCGGGGATACTCGCCCCCCAGGAACCTCGGTGCCATGCTGGGCGTTGTTTCACCGGCGAGGACTCGCTTAGACTCCGCCGACGCCCTTCCTCCGGAACGGCATACACCCCCGTAGATCAGGCCAGCCACCCGCGGCCGTGCGAAGGAACGTTGTAAATCGTGAGTATCGGCTTGCTCCTCCCGTTCATCATCCTTATCGGCGCCATGTTCCTCATGACCCGGTCTGCCAAGAACAAGCAGCGGCAGGCCGCAACCATGCGGAACCAGATGGAGCCGGGCTCCGGTGTCCGCACCATCGGCGGCATGTACGCCGTGGTGAAGGAAGTCAACGAGGACACGGTCCTCCTGGAGCTGGCCGACGGGGTGCACGCGCACTTCGCGAAGAACTCCATCGGTGCCGTACTGGACCAGGCGGAGTACGACCGGATCGTGCACGGCATCGAGCCGCCCGAGCTGGAGGACGGCTCCGAGGACGCGGACGACGACGCGGACACGGGCACGGATGAGGCTGCCGGGACGGCCGGGGCCGCCGATGACGAGCGCATCGACCTGAGCAAGACGGAGGACGAGCCGAAGAAGGACGGCACCGACCCCAAGTAAGGCGTCGGTCCGGACTCTCACATCACTTCGTGGCCACCCCACGGGCGCGCAGGCCCGGGGGCTGGTTGGACAGGGAGATACAAGAAGGTGGCAGCACCCAAGAAGGGCCGCAGGTCCTCGGGGAGTCAGGGGTACCCCGGGCGCGCACTGGCCGTGATCCTGATCGCGCTGGTGGCGTTGACGGGGACGATGTTCCTCACGCACAACAACACCCCGCGACTGGGCATCGACCTCGCCGGCGGCGTCAGCATCACGCTGACCGCCAAGAGCGATCAGGCCAACGCGATCAACAAGACCAACATGAACACCGCTGTGAGCATCATCAACCAGCGAGTGAACGGTCTTGGCGTCTCCGAGGCGGAGGTGCAGACCCAGGGCAGTAATCACATCATCGTGAACATTCCCAAGGGCACCAACGCCGACCAGGCGGAGAAGCAGGTCGGCACGACCGCCCAGCTGTACTTCCGCCAGGTGCTCGCCGAGCAGGCCAACCCCCCCGGGGTCAAGACGCCGGTGAAGCCCACCCCGACGGCGAGCCCTTCGGCCTCCTCCGGCCCGAAGCCCTCGGGCAAGGGCAGCAGCACGCCGACCGCGACGGCTTCGCCGAAGATCACGCCCTCGTCCAGCGCCACCACCCAGGGCCGCGCTGTCACCGACGGCCTGAAGGCCGATCCCGCCAAGGCGCCCGCCCCGACGCCGACTCCCAGCGCGCCCGCGCCCCCGGCCGGCAAGCTGGACAGCTCGGTTCCGGCCGATCTGCAGGCGAAGTTCACCGCGCTGGACTGCAACGACCCGACGCAGCAGGCCAACGCCGGCTCCGGCGCCAAGCCCGAGCAGAAGGTCGTCGGCTGCGGTCAGCGCGGCGACGGCAAGAACAAGATCTGGTACAAGTACGCGCTCGGCCCGTCCGTCATCGACGGCAAGGACGTCTCCAAGGCCAGCGCGAAGTTCGACACCCAGTCCGGTAACGGCTGGGTCGTCGACCTGAGCTTCAACGGCACGGGCGCGAAGAAGTTCACCTCGGTCACCACCCAGCTCGCCGCCCAGCAGCCCCCGCTGAACCAGTTCGCGATCGACCTGGACGGCAATGTCGTCTCCGCGCCCTCGGTCTCGCAGGCGCTTCCCGGCGGCAGCGCGACGATCTTCGGCAGCTTCACCCAGCAGTCCGCCCGGGATCTGTCGAACGTCCTGTCGTACGGCTCCCTGCCGCTCTCCTTCAACGTGGAGAACACCACCACCGTCTCCGCCGCCCTCGGCGGCGAGCAGCTCAAGGGCGGCCTCATCGCGGGCGCGGTCGGCCTGGCGCTCGTGGTGCTGTACATGCTCGTGTACTACCGGGGCCTCGGCCTCGTCGCGATCGTCAGCCTCATGGTGTCCGCCGCGCTGACCTACACGCTCATGAGCCTGCTCGGTCCGGCCATCGGCTTCGCGCTGAACCTGCCGGCCGTTTGCGGGGCCATCGTCGCCATCGGTATCACCGCGGACTCGTTCATCGTCTTCTTCGAACGGATCCGTGACGAGCTGCGCGAGGGCCGCTCGCTGCAGCCCGCCGTCGCCCGCGGCTGGCCGCGCGCCCGGCGCACCATCCTGGTGTCGGACTTCGTGTCCTTCCTCGCCGCCGCCGTGCTGTTCATCGTCACGGTCGGCAAGGTCCAGGGCTTCGCGTTCACGCTGGGCCTGACCACCCTGCTCGACGTCGTGGTGGTCTTCCTCTTCACCAAGCCGCTGATGACGATCCTGGCCCGCCACAAGTTCTTCTCCGAAGGCCACAAGTGGTCCGGCCTCGACCCGAAGGGCCTGGGCGTCCAGGCCCCCATCCGTCGCGTCCGCCGCAGGGCGAGCACCGAGACGAAGGAGGCCTGATGTCCCGGCTCGGTAATCTCGGTCAGCTCGGGCACCGGCTGCACCGCGGCGAGATCGCTTACGACTTCGTCGGCAAGCGCAGGCTCTGGTACGGCGTCTCCCTGCTGATCACGGTCGTGGCCATCGTCGGCCTGGCCGTCAACGGTCTCAAGCTCGGCATCGAGTTCTCCGGCGGCGCGGTCTTCACCCCGAAGACCCCGTTCTCGGTGGCAGCCGTCCAGAGCAAGATCGCCGGTCACACCCTCGGTCACGACGCCACCGTGCAGAAGCTCGGCAACGGCACCGTACGGATCCAGATCAGCGACATCTCCACCGCGGAGTCCAAGCAGATCCAGCAGGAGATCGCCAAGGATCTCGGGCTGCCCAGCGACAAACTCAACCCGGAAGTGGTCGGCCCCAGCTGGGGTCAGGAGATCTCCCAGAAGGCCTTCACCGGCCTGATCATCTTCATGATCCTGGTGGTGATCTATCTCGCCATCGCCTTCGAGTGGCGGATGGCGCTCGCCGCCCTGGTCGCCCTGATCCACGACCTCACGATCACCGTCGGCGTCTACGCCATCGTCGGTTTCGAGGTCACCCCGGGCACCGTGATCGGTCTGCTCACCATTCTCGGTTACTCCCTGTACGACACCGTCGTCGTCTTCGACGGTCTCAAGGAGTCCACCAAGAACATCACCAAGCAGACCCGTTTCACCTACAGCGAGCTGGCCAACCGCAGCCTGAACCAGACCCTGGTGCGCTCGATCAACACCACGATCGTCGCGCTGCTCCCCGTCGGCGCGCTGTTGTTCATCGGCGGCGGCATCCTCGGGGCCGGGGTGCTCAACGACATCGCCCTCGCGCTGTTCGTCGGCCTCACCGCCGGCGCGTACTCGTCGATCTTCATCGCGACCCCGCTGGTCGCGGACTTCAACGAGCGCGACCCGGCGATCAAGTCGCTCAGGAAGCGGGTGCTGGCCAAGCGCGCGGCCGACGCCGCCAAGGGCGTCGACCCCGCCGCGGACCAGCAGCGGGACGCCGAGGACGGCGAGACCGGCGAGGACCGGGAGCCGGAGGACGGCGACCACGCGGCCGCCGGCGGTGTGGTCGGCCAGCGCCATCAGACCGCGGCTCGCAACCGCGGCAAGAACCGTCCCTCGGGGAAGCGCCGGTGACCGCGACGGACGCCGCCGCCGACGTGCTGCGGAGCCAGTTGCTCGGCCGCATCCGGGATGTGCCGGACTACCCGCAGCCGGGAGTGATGTTCAAGGACATCACCCCGCTGCTGGCCGATCCCGAGGCGTTCAACGCGCTGGTGGACGCCCTGGCCGTGCTCTGCGCGCGCCATGGGGCCACCAAGGTCGCCGGCCTGGAGGCGCGCGGGTTCATCCTCGCCGCCCCCGCGGCGGCGCGGGCCCACCTCGGCTTCGTGCCCGTGCGCAAGGCGGGCAAGCTGCCCGGCGCGACGCTGTCGCAGCGCTACGAGCTGGAGTACGGCACCGCCGAGATAGAGGTGCAGCAGGACGCCTTCGTCCCCGGTGACCGGGTCCTGGTCATCGATGACGTATTGGCCACCGGCGGCACCGCCGAGGCATCGCTGGAGCTCATCCGGCGCACCGGCGCGGAGGTCGCCGGGGTCGCCGTCCTGCTGGAGCTCGGCTTCCTCGGAGGCCGGGAGCGGCTCGCCGCCACCCTCGCGGGCGCCCCACTGGACGCGCTCATCATCGTCTGACACCACCGGCACAGCGCCGTACGGCACACAGCACCGCCCAGGAGGCGGGCGCCCCGAACCCCCCCGCCGCCCCCCCCCCGCCCCCCC
>NZ_JASISZ010000055.1:0-52265 GCF_030063355.1 Streptomyces sp. PH10-H1 | reverse complement strand
CTCCTGCCACAGATCGATACCATGGGTTCTCCCACCCGCGTGAGGAGTGCTCTTGCCAGACGAGGCCCAGCCGCTCGACGCCGAAGGCGGGACCGAATCCCCCGCCGGGAGCAACGGAGCCGCTCCTGAGCCGCCGACGCCTGCCGTCCGGCCCGTACGGACCCCCGGCAGCGCGACACCGTCGCGCGCCGTGGGCTCCTCCAACCGCGTCCGCGCCCGCCTCGCCCGGCTCGGCGTCCAGCGTTCCAGCCCGTACAACCCGGTGCTGGAGCCGATGCTGCGGATAGTCCGGGGAAACGACCCCAAGGGCGACACCGCCCAGCTGCGCCAGATCGAGCGCGCCTACCAGGTGGCCGAGCGCTGGCACCGCGGGGTGAAGCGCAAGAGCGGCGACCCGTACATCACCCACCCGCTCGCCGTCACGACGATCCTCGCCGAGCTGGGCATGGACCCGGCCACCCTGATGGCGGGGCTGCTGCACGACACCGTCGAGGACACCGACTACAGCCTGGACGCGCTGCGCCGGGACTTCGGCGACCAGGTCGCCCTGCTCGTCGACGGTGTCACCAAGCTCGACAGGGTGAAGTTCGGCGAGGCCGCGCAGGCCGAGACCGTGCGCAAGATGGTCGTGGCCATGGCCAAGGACCCGCGCGTCCTGGTCATCAAGCTCGCCGACCGCCTCCACAACATGCGCACCATGCGCTATCTCAAGCGGGAGAAGCAGGAGAAGAAGGCCCGCGAGACGCTGGAGATCTACGCACCGCTGGCGCACCGGCTGGGCATGAACACCATCAAGTGGGAGCTGGAGGACCTCGCCTTCGCGATCCTCTACCCCAAGATGTACGACGAGATCGTGCGGCTGGTCGCCGAGCGCGCCCCCAAGCGCGACGAGTACCTCGCCGTCGTCACCGACCAGGTCCAGCAGGACCTGCGCGCGGCCCGGATCAAGGCGACCGTCACCGGCCGCCCGAAGCACTACTACAGCGTGTACCAGAAGATGATCGTGCGAGGCCGCGACTTCGCCGAGATCTACGACCTGGTGGGCATCAGGGTGCTGGTCGACACGGTCCGCGACAGCTACGCGGCGCTCGGGACCATCCACGCGCGGTGGAACCCGGTGCCCGGGCGGTTCAAGGACTACATCGCGATGCCCAAGTTCAACATGTACCAGTCGCTGCACACGACGGTCATCGGGCCCAGCGGCAAGCCCGTCGAGCTGCAGATCCGCACCTTCGACATGCACCGCCGCGCCGAGTACGGCATCGCCGCGCACTGGAAGTACAAGCAGGAGCCGGTCTCCGGCGCCTCCAAGGTGCGCACCGACACCCCGCGCAAGAGCGACAGTGCCACCGGCAGCAACGCGGTCAACGACATGGCGTGGCTGCGGCAGCTGCTGGACTGGCAGAAGGAGACCGAGGACCCGAGCGAGTTCCTCGAGTCGCTGCGCTTCGACCTCTCGCAGAACGAGGTCTTCGTCTTCACCCCCAAGGGCGACGTCATAGCGCTGCCGGCCGGTGCCACCCCGGTGGACTTCGCCTACGCGGTCCACACCGACGTCGGCCACCGGACCATAGGGGCCCGGGTCAACGGCCGTCTGGTGCCGCTGGAGTCGGCACTCGACAACGGCGACCTGGTGGAGGTCTTCACCTCCAAGGCCGCGAGCGCCGCCCCGTCGCGCGACTGGCTGGGCTTCGTGAAGTCCCCGCGCGCCCGCAACAAGATCCGCGCCTGGTTCTCCAAGGAGCGCCGCGAGGAGGCCGTCGAGCAGGGCAAGGACGCCATCGCACGCGCGATGCGCAAGCAGAACCTGCCGATCCAGCGGGTGCTGACCGGCGACTCGCTCGTCACCCTCGCGCACGAGATGCGCTACCCGGACATCTCCGCGCTGTACGCGGCGATCGGCGAGGGGCACATCACCGCCCAGTCCGTCGTCCAGAAGCTGGTCGACGCGCTCGGCGGCGAGGAGGGCGCGACCGAGGACATCGCCGAGATCACCACCCCCTCGCGCAGCCGCTCCAAGCGGCGGGCCAACGCCGACCCGGGCGTGGTCGTGAAAGGCGTCGACGATGTGTGGGTCAAACTGTCCCGCTGCTGCACCCCGGTGCCCGGCGACCCGATCATCGGCTTCGTCACCCGGGGCAGCGGCGTTTCCGTGCACCGCACGGACTGCGTCAACATCGAGTCGCTGTCCCAGGAGCCCGAGCGGATCCTGGAGGTCGAGTGGGCGCCCACCCAGTCGTCCGTCTTCCTGGTCGCCATCCAGGTTGAGGCGCTGGACCGGTCGCGGCTGCTGTCGGATGTGACCCGGGTCCTGTCCGACCAGCACGTCAACATCCTGTCCGCCGCTGTGCAGACCTCCCGCGACCGGGTCGCGACCTCGCGCTTCACCTTCGAGATGGGCGATCCCAAGCACCTGGGACACGTCCTGAAGGCCGTACGCGGCGTCGAGGGCGTCTACGACGTGTACCGGGTGACTTCGGGCCGTCAGCGCTAGTTTTCGTCCTCAGAACGCCGGACGGGCTGGTTCACCAGCCCGTCCGGCGTTTCGATGTCACGGCAACGTTCAGCCGCCGAACTCCTCCAGGCCCTTCAGTGCCTGGTCCAGCAGGGCCTGGCGGCCCTCCTGCTCCCGGGTGAGCTTGTCGGCCTTGCCGGTGTTGCCCGCCGCCCGGGCCGCCTCGGCCTGCGCGCCCAGCTTGTCGACGGCCGCCTGCAGCTGACCCGTCAGACCCGCGGCGCGGGCCCGCGCTTCCGGGTTCGAACGGTGCCACTCGTTCTCCTCGGAGTCCTGGATCGCGCGCTCGACCGCGTGCATCCGGGCCTCGATACGGGGCCGGGCGTCGCGCGGCACATGGCCGACGGCCTCCCAGCGCTCGTTGATCGCCCGGAACGCCGCGCGCGCGGCCTTGAGATCCGTCACCGGAAGGAGCTTCTCGGCCTCGATGGCCAGCTCCTCCTTGAGCGAGAGGTTCTCCCGCTCCTGGGTGTCCCGCTCGGCGAAGACCTCGGCACGGGCCTGGAAGAACCCGTCCTGGGCGCCGCGGAAGCGGTTCCACAGGTCGTCCTCGGACTCGCGCTGGGCGCGGCCCGCGGCCTTCCACTCCGTCATCAGCTCGCGGTAGCGGGCGGCGGTCGGACCCCAGTCGGTGGAGTTCGCCAGCGCCAGTGCCTCCGTGACCAGCTTCTCCTTGGCGCGACGGGCCTCCTCGCGCTGTGAGTCCAGCGACGCGAAGTGCGCCTTGCGCCGCTTGGAGAACACCGAACGGGCGTGGCTGAAACGGTGCCACAGCTCGTCGTCGGCCTTGCGGTCCAGGCGCGGCAGCGCCTTCCAGGTGTCCACCAGGGCGCGCAGCCGCTCGCCCGCGGTCCGCCACTGCTCGCTCTCGGCCAGCCCCTCGGCCTCCGCTACCAGCTCCTCCTTGGCCACCTTGGCCTCGTCGGTCGCCTTCGCCTTGGCGACCTTGCGCTCCTCGCGGCGGGACTCCACCAGCCCGACGAGAGCGTCCAGCCGCTTGGCCAGCGCCTCCAGGTCCCCCACCGCGTGCGCCTCGGTCACCGACGCCCGAAGGTGCTCGATCGCGGTCAGCGCGTCCTTGGGCGCGAGGTCGGTGGTCTTCACCCGCCGCTCGAGGAGGCCGATCTCAACGACGAGCCCCTCGTACTTGCGCTCGAAGTAGGCCAGCGCCTCGTCCGGAGACCCCGCCTGCCACGAACCGACCTCCCGCTCTCCGTCGGCCGTACGCACGTACACGGTCCCCGTCTCATCGACGCGGCCCCATGGGTCGCTGCTCACAGCGCCTCCTCCACGTGATGCCCGGCCGTTGTACGGCTCGCCGGCATCGTCCACAGTTTCCTCCGGCCGGGCTGCGCCCTGACCGGTCCAACGCCAACATAGGCGACCGGCGCCCCGGCTGTCCGCATCCCGCACACGCGAAATTTACCGCCGGGGCCCCGTTCATCAGGGGTTCACGACTGCTTGACGACCGCCTTGTCGATCACCACGGTCGCGTTCGGGGCGGTGTTCTGCTGGGCGTCGGGCGCCTGCGCACCCGCTGCCGCGATCTTCTGCAGCACCTTCATGCCGTCGGCGCCGATCGTGCCGAACGGTGTGTAGTCGGCCGGCAGCGGACTGTCCTTGTAGACCAGGAAGAACTGGCTGCCGCCCGAGTTCCGGCCCGTGGCTGCCTGGGCGTTGTACTGATTCGCCATCGCGACCGTCCCGGCCGGATAAGTGCCCTTCGCGATGGCGGTGTCCTTCAGGTTCTCGTCCGGAATCTTGTAGCCGGGTCCGCCCTGTCCGGTGCCCGTCGGGTCGCCGCACTGCAGGACGTAGATGCCCGTGGTGGTGAGGCGGTGGCACTTGGTGTGGTCGAAGAAGCCCTTGCCGGCCAGGAACGTGAACGAGTTCACCGTGGCCGGCGCCTTCGCGGCGTCCAGCGACAGCGCGATGTCACCGCAGGTGGTCTGCAGCGTGAAGGTGTACTTGGCGCTCTTGTCGATCGCCATCGCCGGTTCCGTTTTCCACTGCGCCTTCCCCGGGACGCCCGCGCCCGGCTTGGCGCACGGGTCCGGCGCCTTGGAGGCCGGCGGCGGCGTGGTGGCCGCCGCGTCGGTCTTCGCCTTGTCCTTGCCGCCCAGGCTGCCCGTCGCGTACGCCGTGGCACCGGCGGCGACCACGACGGCCACCACGGCGGCGACCACCGCGTTGCGCCGGCGGGACTTGGAGCGCTCCGCGGTCCTGCGCTGCTGCTGCCGCTCGAACTTCTCTCGGGCGAGCTGTCGCCGCCGCTGTTCCTTGGTGACCACTTCGCCGTCTCCCGGTCTTCTTCTTCAGTCTTCTCGAAAACGTCTGCTCGAACGTGAATCCGCGTGCGGCAGATCTTCGCGCCCCACACGGCCCCCAGTCCAGTACCCGTCCGGCCCGGCCGGGCGCCCTCTGCGGGGACGATACGGGTTAGCGGCCGCCGCTCCCGCGCCGGTAGGCTCGTGAACTGCCGACACTTCCCGCGGACGACAGAAGGACGAACGTGCTTATTGCCGGGTTCCCCGCCGGGGCCTGGGGGACCAATTGTTATGTGGTCGCCCCCGCCGCCGGTGAGGAGTGCGTGATCATCGACCCGGGTCACCAGGCGACCCAGGGCGTCGAGGACACCCTCGCCAAGCATCGCCTCAAGCCCGTCGCCGTCATCCTCACCCATGGCCACATCGACCATGTGGCGTCCGTCGTGCCGGTCTGCGGGGCCCATGACGTCCCGGCGTGGATCCACCCCGAGGACCGCTACATGATGAGCGACCCGGAGAAGGCCCTGGGCCGCTCCATCGGGCAGCCCCTCATGGGAGAGCTGACCATCGGCGAGCCCGCCGACGTCAGGGAGCTCAGCGACGGCGCCGCCCTCGCGCTGGCCGGCCTGCGGTTCACCGTGGCGCACGCGCCCGGCCATACCAGGGGGTCGGTGACCTTCAGGCTCCCCGACTCCTCCGACGTGCCGTCGGTGTTCTTCTCGGGCGACCTGCTGTTCGCCGGCTCCGTCGGACGCACCGACCTGCCCGGTGGCTCCACGGCCGAGCTGTACGAGTCGCTGGCCCGCGTGTGCCTGCCGCTCGACGACTCGACCGTGGTGCTGTCCGGCCATGGCCCCCAGACGACCATCGGCCGCGAGCGCGCCGCCAACCCCTACCTGGGGGAAGCGGCCCGCGGCCCCGGAGCCGGCTCCCCGGCTCCGCGACGAGGAATGTGACGACGCTTCCTGTGAGTACCTTCCAGGCCCCCCGGGGCACCTATGACCTGCTGCCGCCGGACTCCGCGACGTTCCTCGCGGTGCGTGAGGCGATCTCCGCGCCGTTGCGCAACTCCGGCTACGGCTACATCGAGACGCCCGGCTTCGAGAACGTCGAGCTCTTCGCGCGCGGTGTCGGCGAGTCCACCGACATCGTGTCCAAGGAGATGTACGCCTTCACGACCAAGGGCGGCGACGAGCTGGCGCTGCGCCCCGAGGGCACCGCGTCCGTGCTGCGCGCGACGCTGGAGGCCAACCTCCACAAGACGGGATCGCTGCCGGTCAAGCTCTGGTATTCCGGCTCGTACTACCGCTACGAGCGCCCGCAGAAGGGCCGGTACCGGCACTTCTCGCAGGTCGGCGCCGAGGCGATCGGCACGGAGGATCCGGCGCTGGACGCCGAGCTGATCATCCTCGCCGACCAGGCGTACCGCTCGCTGGGACTGCGCGACTTCCGGATCCTGCTCAACTCGCTGGGCGACAAGGAGTGCCGTCCGGTCTACCGCGACGCGCTCCAGGGCTTCCTGCGCGAGCTCGACCTGGACGAGGAGACCCGGCGCCGTATCGAGATCAACCCGCTGCGGGTTCTCGACGACAAGCGCGCGGACGTCCAGAAGCAGCTGGTCGGCGCACCCCTGCTGCGCGACTTCCTGTGCGACGCGTGCAAGGCGTACCACGAGGAGGTGCGTGAACTGATCGGTGCGGCCGGTGTGGTGTTCGAGGACGACGAGAAACTGGTGCGCGGCCTCGACTACTACACCCGCACCACCTTCGAGTTCGTGCACGACGGACTCGGCGCGCAGTCCGCGGTGGGCGGCGGCGGCCGCTACGACGGCCTGTCCGAGATGATCGGCGGCCCGGCGCTGCCGTCGGTGGGCTGGGCACTCGGCGTGGACCGTACGGTGCTGGCGCTGGAGGCCGAGGGGATCACGCTCGAACTGCCCGCCTCCACCAGCGTGTTCGCGGTGCCGCTCGGCGAGGAGGCCCGCAGGATTCTGTTCGGCGTGGTCACCGAGCTGCGCAAGGCGGGGGTGGCCACCGACTTCGCGTACGGCGGCAAGGGGCTCAAGGGGGCGATGAAGGCGGCCAACCGCTCGGGTGCGCGCTACGCGCTCGTCGCGGGCGAGCGCGATCTCGCCGAGGGCGTCGTCCAGCTCAAGGACATGTCGAGCGGCGAGCAGGCCCCGGTGGCCCTGGGCGAGCTGGTCGCCACCCTCCAGGCCAAGCTGGCCTGACGCACGGCGAAGGCCTGGACGGCACCGGCCGTCCGGGCCTTCGGCGTTCCGCATCGCGCGTCGCCGTGGGGATCAGATCAGCCCGTGCCGCATCGCGCTGGTGACGGCGGCGGTGCGGTCGTCGACGCCGAGTTTGCCGAACGACCGCAGCAGATGGGTCTTGACGGTGCTCTCGCCGATGAACAGCCGGCGTCCGATCTCTGCGTTCGTGCAGCCCTGCGCGACCAGTCGCAGGACGGCGCACTCGCGGTCCGTCAGCCGGGGCCGTTCCGGCTTGGTCCGCAACTGGTCCACGAGCCGGGCCGCGACCGACGGGGACAGTACGGTCTCGCCCCGGCCGGCCGCGCGGATGGCGTCGGCGAGTTCGGCGCGTGAGGTGTCCTTGAGCAGGTAACCGGCCGCGCCCGCCTCGACCGCGCGCAGGATGTCGCCGTCCGTCTCGTACGTGGTCAGCACGATCACCCGGCACGGGAGCCCGGCCGCCGTGATGCGGGCGGTCGCGGCCACGCCGTCGCCGCCGGGCATCCGCAGGTCCATCAGCACGATGTCGGGGAGCAGGGTCGCTGCCAGCGCCTCGGCCCGCGGGCCGCTGTCCGCCTCGCCGACGACCTCGAGGTCGGGTTCGGCGTTGAGCATGCCGCGCAGCCCCTCCCGCACCACGGGATGGTCGTCGGCCAGCAGGACGCGGATCACGCGGGGCTCCTCACAGCGGTGGCCGGCAGCGGGCCGGTGGGGAGGGATATGACGACCTCCGTGCCGTCGCCGGGCGCGCTGGTCACACCGGCCGTGCCGCCGATCTCGCCGGCCCGGGCACGGATCCCCGCCAGACCGTACCCGGCCGTGCCGGCGCCGGTGTCGAATCCGCGGCCCGCGTCGCGGACCCGCAGGCACAGCGTCCCGGGGGTGTACTCCAGGGAGACGGTGACGCGGGCGTCCGGCCCCGCGTGCCGCCGGGCGTTGGCCAGGGATTCCTGGCAGCCGCGCAGGATCACCACCTCCACGCCGGGCGGCAGCGCGCGAGCGGGACCCGTCACCGCGACCGCCGCCGGGGCGCCGGTCTGCTCGTGGTGGCGGACCGCCAGCCGGCGGACGGCGTCGGGCAGCGAGCCGTCCTCCAGGCCGGTGGGTCCGTCGCCGGCCACGAGCGCGCGGGCCTCGGCGAGGTTCTCGCGGGCCGTGCGGGCCATCAGCCCGAGATGGCGGCGGGCCTGTTCCGGCTCGCTGTCCAGCTCCGACTCGACGGCCTGGACGAGCATCAGCAGGCTGGTGAAGCCCTGCGCCAGCGTGTCGTGGATCTCCCGGGACATCCGGGCCCGCTCGGCCAGCGCGCCCCGCTCGGCGGACAGCCGGGCCACCGCCTCCCGGCTGGCGTCCAGTTCGGCGATCAGATCGGCACGTTCCGCGCTCTGGGTGATGATGCGGATGATCCAGCCGCCGAACGCCGCGGAGAACGCCAGCGTGACGACGGCGAAGACGGAATTGAAGAACAGCACGTCCGGGGCCGGCCGCCAGATCAGTCCCCAGCCCACCACCGGCACCAGGTTGACGATCGCGATCAGGACCAGCGCGCGGCGCATCCGCGTCCACAGCAGCATGAAGCACTGCGGGGCGAGGGCGAAGGTGGCGAGCCGGACCTCCCCGACCAGGAAAGACGGCGGCAGGAACAGCGCCACCGCGCCGATCAGATAGACCAGCGACCGGCGGGCGTCCTCGCCCTCGGCGAGCAGCGCGGGGCGTCCGACGACGATGTACCAGGGCACGGCCACGGTGAAGAGCACGGCCGCGGCCACCCGCGGGATGAGCCCGGGGGTGGCCGCGCCCAGGATGAAGATCAGGGTGGCGGTGTACACCACCGCGAAGTAGGCGTCCCAGCGCGGGAACCGGCTGCTCCACTCGTCGCCGTCCCGGGCGTTGCCCGTGGTCATCCGTCGTCCCGGCTCTTCCACCGGAAGGTCATCACGCACAGCAGCAATCCTGCGACGCACCAGGCCCCGAGCACCAGGGCGATCTTTCCGTACTCCCAGGACCCGGCCTGTTCCAGCACCTTGGCCTGCTCGGGCAGGAACACCCCGCGGAAGCCCTGGCACATCCACTTCAGCGGGAAGAACGCGCCGACGGTGAGCATCCAGTCCGGCACCGTGTCGACCGTGATGTAAACGCCCGAGATGAACTGGAGCACCAGGAAGGGGAGGACGACCACCGAGGAGGCGCTCCGGCCGGACTTGGGCACATTGCTGATCGCGATGCCGAGCAGCGAGCAGCCGATCAGGCCGAGGACCAGGACCCAGAAGAACGTCATCCACTTGTCGGCGGACGACGGCAGGTCGAGGTCGAACAGGGTGGTGCCGGCGACCAGCAGCAGCGCGGTCTCGGCGATCCCGGTGACGAGCACCAGCCAGAGCTTGCCGAGGAAGTACGCGGATTTCGGCATCGGTGTGCCGCGCAGCCGGCGCAGTACCTTCTCGTCGCGCTCGATGGCGATGGAGATGCCCAGCGACTGGAAGCTGGTGGACATCACGCCCGCGCCGATCATCGCCGCCGCGTAGAGCTGGGAGGCGGTGACGCCGGAGCCCTTCACATCGTCGTGGAAGATCGTCGCGAACAGTGCCATGAGCACGACGGGGAAGGCGAAGGTGAACACCACCTGCTCGCGGACCCGGAAGAACTGCTTCAGTTCGATCGTGGCCCGGTCCAGGCCGACCCGCCATGCTCCGGGGAGCCGGCCCTCGCCGGCCGCGGTGGTGGTGATGTGCGAGGTGGTGGTGGTCATCGCGCGTCCTCCTGGCCGATCAGCCGCAAGTAGACGTCTTCGAGGGTGGTGCGGGAGACCCGCAGCCCGGGTATCTCGCCGTCGAAGCGGCGGGTGAGTTCCGCGACGGTCCTGGTCGGGGTGTCGGTCTCGGTGCTGCGTGGCCCGTCCTGCGGATCGGTCCAGTGGACGGTCGCCCGGTCCTCCGCGCGTCCGCCCAGCGTGGCCGGGTCGCCGTGCGCCACCACCCGGCCCGCGGAGATCACCGCGAGCCGCCCCGCCAGGGCCTCCGCCTCCTCCAGATAGTGCGTGGTCAGCACGATCGTGGTGCCCTCGTGGGCCAGCATCCGGATCAGGTCCCAGAACTGCCGGCGGGCCGCCGGGTCGAAGCCGGTGGTCGGTTCGTCGAGCAGCAGCAGCTCGGGCGCGCCGATCACCCCGAGCGCCACGTCGAGCCGCCGCCGCTGGCCGCCGGACAGCGCCTTGATCCGGCTGTCCGCCTTCTCCTCCAGGCCGACCAGGGCGATCACGTCCTCCGGGTCGCGCGGCCGGGGGTAGTACCGGGCGAAGTGCCGCACGCTCTCGCGGACGGTCAGCTCCGCGGGCGCCGACTCGTCCTGCCAGACGATGCCGACCCGCGCCCGCCAGGCCCGCCCTGCCGTGCCCGGGTCCTCGCCCAGTACGGTCACCTCGCCGCCGTCCCGTGACCGGTGCCCTTGCAGGATTTCGACCGTCGTACTCTTGCCCGCCCCATTGGGGCCCAGGATCCCGAACACCTCGCCGCGCCGGATGTCCAGGTCGACTCCGTCAACCGCCGTGACCTCGCCGTACCGCTTGCAGAGCCCCCGCACTCTCACCGCTTCGTTTCCCATGCCCGTAAGGCTCCTCCTGACGGGCCCGGCGGGGGACGACCAGGAGGACATTGCGTTGTCCGTCGTTCGATGGACCTTCCGGCCCTGGGCGCCGTGCCACTGGTGCACAATGAAGGTCGCGCGGGATAACGACGGATCTACGGAACGGCGATATGACGACTTCGGCGCTCGACCAGACGCTCAACGACGGCGACCGGGACACCCCGGACACCATCGGGACGGGACGTCCTTTCGCGTGGCTGCTGGTGATCTGCGGCGCCCTCGGGACCCTCGCGGCCTTTGTGATCACCATCGACAAGTTCAAGCTCCTCGAGGACCCGAACTTCGTCCCGGGCTGCAGCCTGAACCCGATCATCTCCTGCGGCAACATCATGAAGAGCGAGCAGGCCCACGCGTTCGGATTCCCGAACCCGATGATCGGCCTGATCGCGTACCCGATCGTCGTCTGCATCGGCATGGGCCTGCTCGCGGGCGCGCGCTACCGCGGCTGGTTCTGGCTCGGCCTGCAGGCCGGCACCCTCTTCGGCGCCGGATTCGTGACCTGGCTGCAGTACCAGTCGCTCTACAGCATCAACTCCCTGTGCCTGTGGTGCTGCCTCGCGTGGGTCGTGACCATCGCGCTCTTCTGGTACACGGCCGTGCACAACATCAAGCACGGCATCATCCCGGTCCCGGCCGCGGTGCGCACCGCGGTCCTGGAGTTCCACTGGGTCGTGCCGGTGCTCTGGTACGGCATCATCGCGATGCTGATCCTGACCCGCTGGTGGTCGTACTGGAGCACCCTCATCTGACGCGTGTCCCGCGCCGCGCAGCCCGTACCCGCCGGTGGGACGATGCCGTGGTGAACAGTCGTCGTCCCGCCGACGGGCGGTCGGGTGCCATGGATTGCCATGGATTGCCGGGGCTCGCCGGGGTCTACTGCGGGGTGACGTACGCCCCGGCGATACCGCCGTCGACGAGGAACTCACTCGCGGTCATGAAGCTGGAGTCGTCGCTGGCGAGGAACGCCACCGCGGCGGCGATCTCCGTCGGGTCGGCGAAACGGCCCACCGGAATGTGCACCATCCGGCGGGCGGCGCGTTCCGGGTCCTTGGCGAACAGCTCCTGCAGCAGCGGGGTGTTGACCGGCCCGGGGCACAGCGCGTTGACCCGGATGCCCTCGCGGGCGAACTGGACACCCAGTTCGCGGGTCATGGCCAGGACGCCGCCCTTGGACGCGGTGTACGAGATCTGTGAGGTGGCGGCGCCCATCCTGGCCACGAAGGACGCGGTGTTGATGATCGAGCCCTTGCCCTGCCGCTGCATATAGGGGAGTACGGCCTTGCAGCACAGATAGACGGAGGTCAGGTTGACCTCCTGGACCCGGCGCCAGGCGTCCAGGCCCGTGGTGAGGATCGAGTCGTCGTCGGGCGGGGAGATCCCGGCGTTGTTGAAGGCGATGTCGACCGATCCGTAGGTGTCGAACGCCGTCCTGAACAGCGCCTCGACCTGCTCGGGGTCGGTGACGTCGACCTTGACGAAGATCCCGCCGATTTCTCCGGCCGCGGCCTTGCCCGAGGTCTCGTCGATGTCGGCGACGACGACGTTCGCGCCCTCGGAGGCGAAGCGGCGTGCGGTGGCCAGGCCGATGCCGCTGCCGGCGCCGGTGATGACCGCGGTACGGCCGACGAGGCGGCGGCAGACTTCGGTGGTGGATGGCTCTGACATGCGCTGCTACTCCTCAGTGCTGATGAAGACGTTCTTGGTCTCGGTGAAGGCGGCGAGTGCTTCGGGGCCCAGCTCCCGGCCGAGGCCGGATTCGCCGAAGCCGCCGAACGGCGTCGAGTAGCGGACCGAACTGTGGCTGTTGACCGACAGATTGCCCGCGTCGACCCCGCGCGACATCCGGATGGCCCGGCCGAGATCGCGGGTCCAGATCGAACCGGACAGCCCGTAGCGGGTGGCGTTGGCGAGCCGCAGCGCGTCCGCCTCGTCCTCGAAGGGCAGGACGACGGCGACCGGCCCGAAGATCTCCTCGACGGCGGCGGGGGCGGCGGCGTCGGCCGGCGCCAGGACCGTCGGCGGATACCAGAAGCCGGGTCCTTCGGGAGCGCTGCCGCGTGCGGCCACCGGCAGGTCGGCCGTGACGAGCGAGCGGACCCGTTCCCGCTGGACCGCCGAGATCAGCGGGCCCATCTCGGTGGCGGGGTCGGACGGGTCGCCGACCCTGACGGCCTCGACCGCGGGGACCAGCAACTCCAGGAACCGCTCGTAGACCTCCCGTTGGACCAGGATCCGGGTGCGGGCGCAGCAGTCCTGGCCCGCGTTGTCCAGGAAGGCCATGGGAGCGGCCGCCGCGGCCTTCTCCAGGTCCGCGTCGGCGAAGACGATGTTGGGGCTCTTGCCGCCGAGTTCGAGGGTGACCCGCTTCACCTGTCGCGCGCACTGCTCCATGATCCGCTTGCCGACGGCGGTGGAGCCGGTGAACACGATCTTCCGCACGTCCGGGTGCTCGACCAGCCGGGCACCGGTGACCGGGCCCGCGCCGGGCAGCACCTGGAAGAGCCCCTCGGGCAGGCCCGCGTCCAGGGCGAGCGCCGCCAGCCGCAGTGCGGTCAGCGGTGTGGTCTCGGCCGGTTTGAGTACGACGGCGTTGCCCGCCGCCAGCGCCGGGGCGGTGCCCCACGCGGCGATCGGCATCGGGAAGTTCCATGGGGCGATGACGCCGACGACGCCGAGCGGCTCATGGAAGGTGAGATCGAGGCCGCCGGCGACCGGGATCTGCCGGCCGTTGAGCCGCTCCACTCCGCCGGCGGCGTATTCGAGCAGGTCACGGACGTTGCCGGCCTCCCAGCGGGCATTGCCGAGGGTGTGGCCGGCCTCGCGGACCTCCAGCGCGGCGAGCTCTTCGGTGTGGGCGTCGACCTCGGCGGCGAACCGGCGCAGGGCGCGGGCCCGATCGGCCGGGGCCAGAGCGGCCCAGCCCTGTTGGGCCTTGGCCGCCGCGGCGACGGCGGCGTCCACGCCTTCCGGGCTGGTCGCCGCGACGGTGGCGACGACCTCCTCGGTGGCGGGGTTGAGTACCTGGTGGTGCTCGGTCACGGGGGCTGCTTCCTTACATCCGCTCGAAGGAGCGGAACCGCTCCCAGTCGGTGATGGCGGTGTCGAACGCTTCCTGTTCGATCCGCGCCATGTTGCTGTAGTGGGCGACGACGTCCTCACCGAAGGCCGCCCGCGCGATGGGGCTGGCAGCCCACAGGCCGGCGGCCTCCCGCAGGGTGCCGGGCACCTGCTCATAATCGGCGGTATAGGCGTTGCCCGCGCAGGGTTCGGGGAGTTCCAGCTTGTGCTCGATGCCGTACAGACCCGCCGCGACCATGCCCGCCACGGCGAGGTACGGGTTGACGTCGCCGCCCGGGACGCGGTTCTCCAGGCGCAGCGAGGCGCCGTGCCCGACGACGCGCAGCGCGCAGGTGCGGTTGTCGACGCCCCAGGCGACCGCGGTGGGCGCGAAGGAGCCCGGCCGGAATCGCTTGTAGGAGTTGATGTTCGGCGCGTACAACAGGGAGAAGTCGCGCAGGGCGGCGAGCTGCCCGGCCAGGAAGTGCCGCATGACGGGCGACATGTGCCCGTCCTCGCCCGCCATGACAGGGCTTCCCGCCTCGTCCCGCAAGGAGAGGTGGATATGACAGGAGTTGCCCTCGCGCTCGTTGAACTTCGCCATGAAGGTGAGCGCGGCGCCCTCCTGGGCGGCGATCTCCTTGGCCCCGGTCTTGTAGACGGTGTGCTGGTCGCAGGTGGTGAGCGCCTCGTCGTAGCGGAAGACGATCTCGTGCTGCCCGAGATTGCACTCGCCCTTGGCGGACTCCGGGGTCAGGCCCGCTCCGGCCATCTCATTGCGGATCCGGCGCAGCAGCGGCTCCACACGGGAGGTGGCGAGCACCGAGTAGTCGGCGTTGTACTGGTTGGCGGGGGTCAGGCCGCGATAGCCGCCGTCCCACGCCTGCTCGTAGGTGTCGCGGAAGACCATGAACTCCAGCTCGGTGCCCACATGGGCGCTCCAGCCCTGCTCCGCCAGCCGGCCCAGCTGATGGCGCAGGATCTGCCGGGGGGCGGCGACCACCGGCGAGCCGTCGTTCCACGCGAGGTCGGCGACGAGCAGCGCGGTGCCGTCCTGCCAGGGGACATGGCGCAGGGTGCTGGTGTCGGGGTGCATGGCGAAGTCGCCGTAGCCGCGTTCCCAGGAAGACATCGCGTAGCCGTCGACGGTGTTGAGGTCGATGTCCACGGCGAGCAGGTAGTTGCAGCCCTCGGTACCGTGGGCGAGCACCTCGTCGAGGAAGAACGGCGCGGCGAATCTCTTGCCCTGCAGCCGTCCCTGCATATCGGCGAAGCCGAGAATGACGGTGTGGATCTTCCCTGCCTCGACGAGAATGCGCAGTGCGTCGACGGACAGGGGGGGTGTGCGATCTGCCACGAGGGAGGTCCTCTCGGATCGGACGGGAGCACTAAGGTATGGGTTGGAACCATTGATTGGGAAGGGGTCCGCGCATGAGTGAGCGTCAAATCTCCGTGGATCCGCTCGCCCCGGTGCTGCGGCCGGTCCGCGGCGGCAATGGATTCGAGGAGGCGCTGGAGCAGGTGCTCCAGGTCGTACGCCTGGGCCTGGTGCCCGACGGTGAACGGCTGCCTGCCGAGCGCGAACTGGCCGAGCGGCTGCGGATCAGCCGCGTCACCCTGCGCGAGGTGCTGAAAGTCCTCCACGACCAGGGCCTGGTCGAGACCCGCCGCGGCCGGCACGGCGGCACCTTCGTCCGCAACAGGACCCCGTCGCACGGCGCGGGCCGGGCCGAGGCGGAGACCGAGCTGCGCCGCCGGGCGGCCGGGCTCGGCGCCGGGGGCCTCGACGACGTGCTGCGCTTCCGGGAGGTCCTGGAGGTCGGCGCCGCCGGGCTGTGCGCCCGCACCGAACTGACCGAGGAGCAGGCGGGCCTGCTGCGCCGCAGGCTGCGCGAGACGGGCGACGCGCCCACTGCCGACTACCGGCGCGCCGACACCCTGCTGCACCTGACCATCGCCGAGCTCTGCGGCTCCCCGTCGCTGGCCACGCAGTACGCGGCGGTGCGCGCCCAGGTCAATGAACTCCTGGACTGCATCCCCATCCTGGTGCGCAATCTCGAACACTCTCAGGGCCAGCACACCGCGCTGGTCGAGGCCATTCTCGACGGTGAGGAGGCGGCCGCCGCGGCGGTGATGCGCGAGCACGCCGAGGGCACCGCCGCGCTGCTGCGCGGGTTCCTCGCCTGAAACACGCCCGACCCACGGCTGAAGCACGCGCGGCGGTGCGGTGGGCGACCGAGCCGTCCCGGGGGCTTGCGCATCTCCACGGCAGCCGTAAAGGTATGCGTTCAAACCTTTACCCCTCGTACCGTCCGGGAGTGACGCATGCCGCAGTCCGGCGATTTCCCAGCCTCCGCAGACCGCACGGCAGGTACCACGGCGACAGCGGCCCCGCCCGGAGCCCCGCCCGGCGGTGACGACTATCTGGAGCGCCGCACCCTGCGCCGCGGCAGCGCGGGCTGGCTGCTGCTCACCGGTCTCGGCGTGGCGTACGTCGTCTCGGGCGACTACTCCGGCTGGAACTTCGGCCTGCGCGAGGGCGGCTTCGGCGGACTCGCCATCGCCACCGCCCTGATGGGCCTCATGTACACCTGCCTGGTCTTCTCGCTCGCCGAGATGTCCTCGGTGCTGCCCACGGCCGGCGGCGGCTACGGCTTCGCCCGCCGCGCCCTCGGCCCCTGGGGCGGATTCCTGACCGGCACCGCCATCCTCATCGAGTACGTGCTGGCGCCCGCCGCCATCGCCACGTTCATCGGCTCCTACGTCGAATCCCTGCACCTGTTCGGGCTGACGTCCGGCTGGCCGGTCTTCCTCGCCTGCTTCGTCGTCTTCATCGGCGTGCACCTGTGGGGAGTCGGCGAGGCGCTGCGCTTCAGCTTCGTCGTCACCGCCATCGCGGTGGCCGCCCTGGTGGTCTTCGCCGCGGGCGCGCTGCTGTCCTTCGACGCGAGCGGGCTCACGGACATCAAGGTCAGCGACGCGGCGGGCGCCAACTCCTGGCTGCCCTTCGGGCTCATGGGCATCTGGGCCGCCTTCCCGTTCGGCATGTGGTTCTTCCTCGGCGTCGAGGGCGTCCCGCTGGCGGCCGAGGAGACCAAGGACCCGGTCAAGAGCCTGCCCAAGGCAATGGCCCTGTCCATCGGCATCCTGGTCGTCCTCGCGGTCATCACCCTGGTTCCCACCGCCGGTGCGGGCGGCGCCAACGCGCTCAAGGACTCGGGGAACCCGCTGGTGGCAGCCCTCGAACTGGCCAACGGCGGCCACTCCACCGCGCTCAGCCAACTCGTCAACTACGCCGGTCTCGCAGGTCTGGTCGCTTCCTTCTTCTCCCTCATCTACGCCGGATCACGGCAGCTGTTCGCCCTGTCCCGGGCCGGCTACCTGCCCCGCTTCCTCTCCCTCACCAGCAAGCGCAAAGCCCCCTATCTGGGGCTGATCGTGCCCGGCGCCCTCGGTTTCGTACTGGCCGCGCTGAACGCCGACGACGGCTCCCGGGTGCTGAACATGGCCGTGTTCGGCGCGGCCGTCAGCTATGTCCTCATGGCGCTGTCCCACATCGTGCTGCGCCGCCGTGAGCCCGGTCTCGTCCGCCCCTACCGCACACCCGGCGGTACCGTCACCTCCTCGATCGCGTTCCTGCTCGCCGTCGCGGCCGTGGTGGCCACCTTCCTGGTGGACGTCCAGGCCGCGCTGACCGCACTCGCCGTCTACGCCGTGGCCATCGGCTACTTCGCCTTCTACAGCCGCAAACATCTGGTCGCCTCGGCCCCTGAGGAGGAGTTCGCCGCACTCGCCGCCGCCGAGGCCGAGCTGGCACGAGACTGAAACGCCACCGCGCGACAACCACCGCGCGATTACTGCCGTGCGACCCCCGGCACCCGGCCGGCCGCGCGACAATCGAATGGGTCACACAGGAGGATCAGTCCATGCCCGAGCAGCCGCTGGTCGGCGTCACGACCTATCTCGACACCGCCCGGTGGAGCGTCTGGGAGACCAGCGCCGTGCTCCTGCCGGCGGTCTACCCCCGCCTGGTGCGGTCCGCCGGCGGCATCGCCGCGCTGCTGCCGCCGGACGAGCCGGCGGCGGCGGCCGCCGCGGTCGCCAGGATGGACGCCGTCATCGTCTCCGGCGGCCCCGACGTCGACCCCTCGCGCTACGGGGAGCCGCGCCATCCGCGTACCGGACCCGAGGGGCGCGAGCGCGACGGGTGGGAACTGGCGGTGCTGCGGGCCGCGATCGACTCCGGCACCCCCGTCCTCGGTATCTGCCGCGGCATGCAGTTGCTGAACGTGCTGTACGGCGGCACGCTGGTCCAGCACCTCCCCGACACGGTCGGCCACGACGGTCACGCCATCGCGCCGGGTGTCTTCAGCGACCATGTCGTGACACCGGTGCCGGGGACCCTGCTGGCCCGGATCGCCCCTGCCCCGGAAAAGGTGCCGACCTACCACCATCAGGCGGTCGGCCGGCTCGGCGCCGGGCTGACCGTCGGCGCGTACGCCGACGACGGCACGGTGGAAGCGGTCGAGCTGCCGGGGCCCGCCTTCGCGCTGGGCGTGCAATGGCACCCCGAGATGGGCGGCGACCAGCGGCTGGTCCGCGCTCTGCTGCGGGCCGCGGCGGGAGGCGCTGTCACAGGCGTGCCATAGGCTCGGTCGGATGGAGCCCGACCTGTTCACCGCAGCCGCAGAGGACCGCCAGGAGAGGGAGCCGGGAAACAGCCCGCTCGCCGTGCGGATGCGTCCGCGCGTCCTGGACGAGGTGGTCGGCCAGGGGCATCTGCTCAAGCAGGGCGCACCGCTGCGCCGGCTCGTGGGCGAGGGCAGCGGCGGCCCGGCCGGACAGTCCTCGGTCATCCTGTGGGGCCCGCCCGGCACCGGCAAGACCACCCTCGCGTATGTGGTCAGCAAGGCCACCAACAAGCGCTTCGTCGAGCTCTCGGCGATCACCGCGGGCGTCAAGGAGGTCCGCGCGGTCATCGAGAGCGCCAGGCGGCAGTCCGGCGGCTACGACCGGGAGACCGTGCTCTTCCTCGACGAGATCCACCGTTTCAGCAAGGCCCAGCAGGACTCGCTGCTGCCCGCCGTGGAGAACCGCTGGGTGACGCTGATCGCGGCCACCACCGAGAATCCGTACTTCTCGATCATCTCCCCGCTGCTGTCCCGCTCGCTGCTGCTCACTCTGGAGCCGCTCACCGACGAGGACCTGCGCGGTGTGCTGCACCGGGCGCTGACCCACGAGCGCGGACTGGGCGGCGCTGTCACCCTGCCCGGGGACGCCGAGGCCCATCTGCTGCGCATCGCGGGCGGCGACGCGCGACGGGCCCTGACCGCGCTGGAGGCGGGCGCCGGCTCGGCCATCGCCAAGGGCGAGGAGGAGATCACCCTCAGCACCCTGGAGGAGGCGGTCGACCGCGCCGCGGTGACGTACGACCGGGACGGCGACCAGCACTATGACGTGGCGAGCGCCCTCATCAAGTCCATCCGGGGCTCGGACGTGGACGCCACGCTGCACTACCTGGCGCGCATGATCGAGGCCGGGGAGGACCCCCGCTTCATCGCCCGGCGGCTGATGATCTCGGCGAGCGAGGACGTCGGCATGGCCGACCCCACCGCGCTGCAGACCGCGGTCGCCGCCGCGCAGGCCGTGGCCCTGATCGGCTTCCCCGAGGCCCGCATCATCCTGTCGCAGGCCGCGATCGCCCTCGCCCTGGCCCCGAAGTCCAACGCGGCCTATCTGGCGATCGACGCGGCGCTCGCGGATGTGCGCAAGGGCCTGGCGGGACCGGTGCCCCCGCATCTGCGCGACGGCCACTACAAGGGCGCGGCCAAGCTCGGCCACGCCCAGGGCTACCAGTACCCCCACGACCTGCCCGGCGCTATCGCGGCGCAGCAGTACGCCCCCGACGAGATCCACGGCCGCCGCTACTACGAGCCCACCCGCTACGGCGCGGAGGCCCGTTACGCCGATGTCCTGGACCGCGTCCGGGAGCGCCTCGCGGGGGAGTGACCCGGCGGGCCACCCCGGGACCGCGGCGCGCAGGGCCAGGTCAGGCCGGCAGCTGCTGGCGGTACTCCGCGAGGCCCGGCACGGTCTTCGTCGCCAGGAATTCGGTGATCCGGTACGCGCACACGCCCGCGGTGACGAAGGGGTCGCCCGCGACGAGGTCCTCGATCGCGGCACGGTCCGCAGCCACCGCCAGGATCACCCCTCCATCGCGCGGCTCCTTGCGTCCCGAGGCCAGGAAGGTGCCGGCCGCGTACTGCCGGTCCAGCCAGTCGACGTGGTCGGCGAGTGCGGCGTCGACCTGCTCCAGCGGAGCGGTGTAGGTCAGTTCGAGTACAAACATGGCAAGCAGGCTACGCCCCGTGAAGATCGTCCGCGCACCCGCGTGCCGCGTCGAAGAGGGTGTGCATCGCCCGGTGCAGTTCCTCGTGGCCGCGCAGCGGCTCGGGGAAGTCGAAGCGGGCGTCGAAGGTTCCGCCGGCACCGGTGAAGCGCACCCGCAGCCCGAAGCGGTCGAGCGCCACCGGCACCGCCGTCCGTGCGCCGTCGCACTCCCCTCCGCACTCCCCGTCGCGGCCGCCGTACCCGCCGACGAGCCCGCACAGCCATCCGACCTGGTCCTCGTGGGCCGCGGCCAGGTGCTGGAGCAGGTCGGCCTCGTGGGCCGCCAGCGGGTCAGCGGTGGCGGTGGCGAAGTCATCGGGTTCCACCTGTTCGGCGCCCCACAGGTCGTCGACGGACGCCTCGCCGACCTCCAGCCGCAGCAGCGCCGTGCCGGGCACGACCGGCTCGTCGCGTACCGGGGTGAGCCAGCCCGCGATCCAGGCCCGGCCGCGGATCCGGTGCGGCACCGAGACCGGTGCCACATCGGTGATCTCCAACACAGCGGCCAGCTCGTCGGCCTCGGCGTGGGTGGCGGCCCGGACGGCCGGGGAGTCCGCCGGGAACAGCAGGAATACGTCTCCGCCTGGGCCGACGCTGCGCATCTCGGGGACCATCTGACCAGGCGGGCCCGCGTCCAGGCCAGGAATGACCAGGACGGCCGACGGGTTACCCTCGACTAGAGTTCGCGCGCGTTCGGCTGCCGATGGCATCCGGAGCGCATCGTCCACATCGGGGCGCGGCTGACCGTGTGCAGACATGGGGTTCCCGGGTCGAATCATGCGATCTCCTCAGCTAAGGTAAGCCTTACCTAATTTACATGGAGGATCGTTCCACGTGAACCAGTCGCGTCCCAAGGTCAAAAAGTCCCGTGCGCTCGGCATCGCGCTGACGCCGAAGGCCGTCAAGTACTTCGAGGCCCGCCCCTACCCGCCGGGCGAGCACGGTCGCGGCCGCAAGCAGAACAGTGACTACAAGACCCGTCTGCTCGAGAAGCAGCGCCTGCGCGCTCAGTACGACATCAGCGAAACGCAGATGCGCCGCGCCTACGACCGCGCTCGGAAGGTCGACCTCAAGACAGGCGAAGCGCTGATCATCGAGCTGGAGCGCCGTCTGGACGCGCTCGTCCTGCGGGCCGGTCTGGCCCGCACCATCTACCAGTCCCGGCAGATGGTCGTGCACGGCCACATCGAGGTCAACGGCCGCAAGGTCGACAAGCCCTCCTACCGCATGCGCCCCGACGACGTCGTCACGGTCCGCGAGCGCAGCCGCGAGAAGACGCCCTTCCTCGTCGCCCGTGAGGGTGGCTGGGCCGGCGAGGGCGAGACGCCGAAGTACCTGCAGGTCAACCTGCAGGCCCTGGCCTTCCGCCTGGACCGCGACCCGAACCGTCGCGAGATCCCGGTGATCTGCGACGAGCAGCTCGTCGTCGAGTACTACGCCCGCTGATCCAGCGAGGGCGCTCACGGCCCGGTCGTTGCACTCAGCCCGCCGTCTCCCCGCCGCCCACGGCAGGGGAGGCGGCGGGTTCGTGCGCACGGGGCCACGGAGAGCCGCGCCCACAGCAGCCGCTGGGCGGGCGTGCACAGTTCGTGGCTCCAGCCGATCGCGGTGCGCAGCGTGTGGTGGCGGGTCGGCGCGCTGGGGTCGCCGCCGGTCAGCAGCCGGAAACGGTCGTCAAGGCGCTGCAGCACCTGCTCGACCGACAGCGACCGCAGCCGGCCCGCCGCCAGTTCCAGGGCCAGCGGAATGCCGTCCAGGCGCCGGCAGAGCTCGACGGCGGCCTCCTGATGGGCCGCGGTGACCGTGTAGCCCGGCAGCACGGCGGCCGCCCGGTCGGCGAACAGCCGGACGGCGTCACTGCCGGCGGCCGACGCGGACAGCGGTGCCAGCGGGACGGTGTGCTCGCCCGTAATGCCGAGCGGCCGGCGTGCCGCGGTCAGCACCGCAGACCCGGCGCCCGGCGCAGCAGATCCGCGACCAGCCCTGCGCACTCCTGCACCACATGCTCGAAGCCGTCCAGCACCAACAGCAGCTCGCGCTCCGCCAGTTCCTCGGCGAGCGCGGCCCGCGGTGGCCGGCCGGTGTGATCGGGCAGCTTCAGCGATTCGGCCAGGGTGTGTTCCAGCAGCTCCGCGTTGTACAGCGCGGACAGCTCCACCAGCCACACCCGTCGCGGAACCGGCTCTCCACCCGCCGCGCCGTCCGCGTCGCGAGCCGGGTGTTGCCGACGCCGCCGACGCCGGTGATGGTGACCGGCCGCGCGTGCTCCAGCAGACCGGCGAGCGCCGGGAGTTCGGCGGCCCGCCCGACAAAGCTGTTCAGCTCGGCGGGGAGATTGCCCGCTGCCTCCATGGTGCACGGAGCGTACTGGAGGGTAAACGGAGCGTACAATCCCGCCACATTCCGGCCCCTGGCCCGCTACCCTGCGCCGGGGCCGCCGCGCCGGTAATGCGGTACGGACGCCGATGCCGGGCGCGATAAGGTCGGTACCCGATTGACGTGGTGATGTGAGGGAGCGCAGCAACGTGTCCGGTGGAGAGGTGGCCGGCCTGATCGTGGCCGTCTTCTGGGCGATCCTGGTGTCGTTCCTGGCGGTGGCGCTGGTCCGGCTGTCCCAGGCGCTCAGGAAGACCACCGAACTGGTCGCGAGCGTCACCGAGCAGGCGGTACCGCTGCTCGGCGAGGCGTCCTCGGCGCTCCGCTCCGCGCACACCCAGCTCGACCGGGTCGACACGATCACCGCTGACGTGGCCGAGGTGACCGCCAACGCCTCCGCGCTCTCCTCGACCGTCGCCTCCACGTTCGGCGGGCCGCTGGTGAAGGTCGCGGCCTTCGGCTACGGGGTGCGGCGCGCGGTCGGGCTGCAGGCCAAGGGCGCGGGGAAGACCCGCACCGTCGTGGTCGGCAAGGCACTGCCGGCCGCCCGGCGCGGCAGCCGACGCAACCGTTCGAAGGGCTGACACACCATGTTCCGCCGCATGTTCTGGTTCTTCACCGGCGCCGCCGCGGGCGTCTGGGCCACCACCAAGGTCAACCGGGCGGTGCGCAGGCTCTCCCCGGAGGGCCTCGCCGCGACGGCGGCCGACAAGGCGCTCGAAACCGGTGCCCGCCTGCGGCTGTTCGCCCAGGACGTGCGCGCCGGGATGACCGAGCGCGAGATCGAGCTCAAGGACGCGCTGGGCCTGGAGGCCGCGGAGCCCGAGCTCCCTGGGCAGCGCCGCCGGCCGGCTCTCGGCACCGGGCAGCCGCACCCGAAGCAGCCGTACAAGACGTACAAGCAGTCGCAGAAGCAGTCGCACAAGCAGTCGTACAACCGGAAGGACGATCACTGATGGAGTCGGCAGAAATCCGCCGCCGCTGGCTGCGCTTCTTCGAGGAGCGCGGGCACACGGTCGTGCCCTCGGCGTCCCTCATCGCCGACGACCCGACCCTGCTGCTGGTCCCGGCGGGCATGGTCCCGTTCAAGCCGTACTTCCTCGGTGAGGTCAAGCCGCCCTACGTACGCGCCACCAGCGTGCAGAAGTGCGTGCGGACGCCCGACATCGAAGAGGTCGGCAAGACCACCCGGCACGGCACCTTCTTCCAGATGTGCGGCAACTTCGCCTTCGGCGACTACTTCAAGGAAGGCGCCATCACGTACGCCTGGGAGCTGCTCACCGGCTCGGTGGCGGACGGCGGCTTCGGGCTGGAGCCCGAGAAGCTCTGGGTCACCGTCTATCTCGACGACGACGAGGCCGAGCGCATCTGGCGCGATGTCGTGGGCGTCCCCGCCGAGCGCATCCAGCGGCTGGGCAAGGCCGACAACTACTGGTCCATGGGCGTTCCCGGACCGTGCGGCCCCTGTTCCGAGATCAACTATGACCGCGGCCCGGCATTCGGCGCCGAGGGCGGCCCGGCCGTCAACGACGAGCGCTACGTGGAGATCTGGAACCTGGTCTTCATGCAGTACGAGCGCGGCCCCGGCCAGGGCAAGGACGACTTCGAGATCCTCGGAGACCTGCCGTCCAAGAACATCGACACCGGCCTCGGCCTCGAACGCCTCGCGATGATCCTGCAGGGCGTGCAGAACATGTACGAGACCGACACCCTGCGCGTGGTGATGGACACGGCCACCGGGGTCACCGGTGTCCAGTACGGTGCCGACCGCGGCACGGACGTCTCGCTGCGCGTGGTCGCCGACCACATGCGCACCTCAGTGATGCTCATCGGCGACGGGGTCACCCCCGGCAACGAGGGCCGCGGCTATGTGCTGCGCCGCATCATGCGCCGCGCCATCCGCAACATGCGCCTGATGGGCGCCACCGGTCCGGTCGTCGGCGAGCTCGTCGACACCGTCATCAAGACCATGGGCGAGCAGTACCCGGAGCTGCTCACCGACCGCAAGCGCATCGAGACCGTGGCGCTCGCCGAGGAGGTGGCCTTCCTCAAGGCCATCAGCGGCGGAACCAACATCCTGGACTCCGCCGTCAGCGAGACCAAGGCCGCCGGCGGCACGGTCCTGCCCGGCGACAAGGCGTTCCTACTCCACGACACCTGGGGCTTCCCGATCGACCTCACCCTCGAAATGGCCTCCGAGCAGGGCCTGTCGGTGGACGAGGAGGGCTTCCGCCGCCTGATGAAGGAGCAGCGGGACCGCGCCAAGGCCGATGCCCGGGGCAAGAAGCAGGGCCACGCCGACCTCTCGGCCTACCGCGAGGTCGCCGACCGCTCCGGCACCACCGAGTTCACGGGCTATACCGCCAACCAGAACGAGGCCACCGTCGTCGGGCTGCTCGTCGACGGCGTGCCGTCGCCGGCCGCCCACGAGGGCGACGAGGTCGAGGTCGTCCTGGACCGCACCCCGTTCTACGCCGAGGGCGGCGGCCAGCTCGCCGACACCGGCCGGATCAGGATCGACACCGGCGCGATCATCGAGGTCCGCGACGTACAGCAGCCGGTGGCCGGCGTCAGCGTGCACAAGGGCGTCGTCCAGGTCGGCGAGGTCACCCTCGGCTCCGGCGCGCTCGCCCAGATCGACCTGGTGCGCCGCCGGGCCATCGCCCGCGCCCACAGCGCCACCCACCTGACCCACCAGGCCCTGCGGGACGCGCTGGGCCCCACCGCCGCCCAGGCCGGTTCCGAGAACTCCCCGGGCCGCTTCCGCTTCGACTTCGGCTCGCCCGCCGCCGTACCCGGCACGGTGCTCACCGACGTCGAGCAGAAGATCAACGAGGTCCTCTCACGCGAGCTCGATGTAACCGCCGAAGTGATGAGCATGGAAGAGGCCAAGAAGCAGGGCGCCATCGCCGAGTTCGGCGAGAAGTACGGCGACCGGGTCCGCGTGGTCACCATCGGCGACTTCTCCAAGGAGCTGTGCGGCGGCACCCATGTCGGCAACACCGCCCAGCTCGGGCTGGTGAAGCTGCTCGGCGAGTCGTCCATCGGCTCCGGGGTGCGCCGCGTCGAGGCCCTGGTCGGGGTGGACGCCTACAAGTTCCTCGCCCGCGAGCACACGGTCGTCGCGCTCCTCACCGAGCTGGTCAAGGGCCGACCCGAGGAGCTGCCCGACAAGATCTCGGGCATGCTCGCCAAGCTCAAGGACGCGGAGAAGGAGATCGAGCGCTTCCGCGCCGAGAAGGTCCTGCAGGCCGCCGCCGGGCTCGCCCAGGGTGCCCAGGACATCAAGGGCGTGGCCCTGGTCACCGGCACCGTGCCGGAGGGCACCGGCGCCGACGACCTGCGCAAGCTCGTCCTGGACGTGCGCCAGCGCGTCGGGGGCGGCCGGCCGGCCGTCGTCGCCCTGTTCACGGTGGCCAACGGCCGCCCGCTCACCGTCATCGCCACCAACGAGGCCGCCCGCGAGCGCGGCATCAAGGCCGGCGAGCTGGTCCGTTCCGCCGCCAAGACCCTCGGTGGCGGCGGCGGGGGCAAGGACGACGTGGCTCAGGGCGGCGGCCAGAACCCGGCCGCCGTCGACGAGGCCGTCGCCGCGGTGCAGCGCCTGGTCGAAGAGAAGGCCTGACCCGGGTGCGAAGAGGCAGACGCATCGCCGTCGATGTGGGGGACGCCCGGATCGGGGTCGCCTCGTGCGACCCGGACGGGGTCCTCGCGACGCCGGTCGAGACCGTTCCGGGGCGGGACGTCCCGGCGGCGCTGCGCCGCCTCGCCGCGATCGTCGAGGAGTACGAGCCGATCGAGGTGATCCTGGGCCTGCCGCGCTCCCTGAGCGGGAACGAGGGTCCCGCCGCTGTCAAGGTCCGGGCCTTCGCGCAGGATGTGGCGAAGATCATCGCACCGGTCCCGGTACGGCTGGTGGACGAGCGGATGACCACGGTCACCGCCACCCAGGGGCTGCGCGCGTCGGGCGTCAAGGCCAAGAAGGGCCGTGCGGTGGTGGATCAGGCCGCCGCGATCGTGATCCTGCAGAGCGCCCTGGAGACCGAACGCGTGTCGGGAAAAGCTCCGGGGGAGAGCGTCGAAGTGGTCATCTGATCGCGGTACGGTAACGTTCCGCGCGACACGGCGGCGCCAACTGGCGCCGCCCGTTTCGCAAGGGGCGGCCACCCCTCTCGCCGCCCCGCGTACCAAGGGGACCGATGACTGACTATGGCCGGGGCTCCGGCTCCGAACCGTGGCATCCCGAGGACCCGCTCTTCGGTGACCAGGGGTACCAGCAGCAGCCGAACCAGGCGCAGCAGCAGGACGACTGGGACCCGTATGCCACCGGCCAGCAGCCGCAGTACCCGTACAACGGTCAGCAGGCCCCCCAGCAGCACCCGCAACAGCAGCAGCACCCTCAGCACCAGCACCAGCACCCGCAGCAGGAGCAGTACCCCCAGCAGCACCCGCAGCAGGGGCAGTATCCGCAGCAGGGATACCCGCAACAGCCCCAGCAGCCGCAGCCCCAGCAGCCGCAGCAGCAGTACAACGGGTGGGACACCGCGGGCGGAGCCTCCGCCCCGTACGGCACGAACCCCGGCGATCCCTACGGCGGCCAGCCGCCGGCCGATCCCTATGGCGCCCAGCAGCCCGACTTCTACGGGCAGGGCGGCTACCCGCCTCCGCAGCAGCCCCAGTACCGGCAGCCGCCGGAGCAGCCCCAGCAGCCGATGCGGTCCGCCCCGGACAGCACCGGTGACTGGGACGCCGAGGCCGAGCCCGAGAGCCACGCCTTCTTCGCCGACGACCCGGACGACGCGGAGCCGGACGACGACGCCCCCACCGGCCGCGGCGGACGCAAGCGCGGCGGCGGCAAGAAAGAGGGCAAGAAGCGCCGCAGCGGCTTCGCCTGCCTGGTCGTCCTACTGGTCCTCGGCGGCGGTGTCGGCGGCATCGGCTACTTCGGGTACCAGTTCTACGAGAGCCACTTCGGCGCGGCGCCCGACTTCACCGGACAGGGCACCGGCGACGTCCAGGTCGAGATCCCCAAGGGCTCGACGCTCACGGACATGGGCAACATCCTCAAGACCGCGGGCGTGGTCAAGAGCGTCGACGCCTTCACCACGGCGGCCGGCAAGGACCCCAAGGGCAAGAGCATCCAGGCCGGTGTCTACCTCCTGTACAAGGAGATGTCGGCCGCGGCGGCGGTCACGATGATGACCGACCCGACCAAGCAGAGCGCGATCATCATCCCCGAGGGCACCCGCGACGCGAAGATCTACACGATCATCGACAAGAAGCTGGGCATCGCCGAGGGCACGACCGCCGGCGTGGCCAAGGCGCAGGCCACGAAGCTCGGCCTGCCCGCCTGGGCGAACACCAACGAGAAGATCAAGGACCCGCTGGAGGGCTTCCTCTTCCCGACGCGCTACAGCGTGGGCAAGGGCATGAAGCCCGAGGACGTCCTGCGCCAGATGGTCGCGGAGGCCACCCGGCGGTACTCGGATTACGACCTGGTGGCCGAGGCGAAGAAGCTGAGGCTCAAGTCGCCGCTGGAAGTGATCACGGTCGCCAGCCTGGTGCAGGCCGAGGGCAAGACCACCGATGACTTCCGCAAGATGTCGCGGGTCGTCTACAACCGCCTGGTGCCGACGAACAAGGAGACCTTCGGGATCCTCCAGTTCGACTCGACGTACAACTACATCAAGAACACGAACAACACGAATCTGAAGCTCGCGGACCTGAAGAAGCTCGACGACGCGTACAACACGTACTACTACAAGGGCCTGCCTCCCGGCCCGATCGGCAACCCGGGCATCGACGCGCTCAAGGCGGCGACCGACCCGGATCCGGGTGAGTGGTACTACTTCATCTCGCTGGACGGGAAGACGACCCAGTTCACCAAGACGCGGGCGGAGCACGACAAGCTCGCGAAGCAGTACAAGGGGTAGTGCGCGCACTCATGGAACGCAATCGCGCGGGTGTCCTCGGTTCGCCGATCTCCCACTCGCTCTCACCGGTGCTGCACCGGGCCGCCTACGCCGCGCTCGGTCTCACCGGCTGGCGCTACGACCCCTTCGAGGTGGACGAGGCGGCCCTGCCGGGTTTCCTGGCCGGGCTGCGGGCCGGCGGCGCGGGGGAGTCGCCGGGTGAGTGGGCCGGGCTGTCCCTGACGATGCCGCTCAAGCGTGCGGTCATTCCGCTGCTGGACGCGATCAGCGACCACGCGGCCTCGGTCGAGGCCGTGAACACAGTGGTCTTCACCGAGGACGGCCGGCTGACCGGCGACAACACCGACATCCCCGGAATCGCCGCCGCGCTGCGCGAACACGGCGTGACGACGGTCGAGTCCGCGGTCGTGCTCGGCGCCGGGGCGACCGCCGCGTCCGCGCTGGCGGCGCTCGCGCGGATCTGCACGGGCGAGGTCACCGCGTATGTGCGCAGCGCCGCCCGCGCCGCCGAGATGCGGGAGTGGGGAGAGCGGCTCGGAGTGCGGGTGCGTACCGAGGACTGGGGCGACGCGGCGAAGGCGTTCGAGGCGCCGCTGGTGATCGCCACGACTCCGGCGGGCGCCACCGACAGCCTGGCCGCGTACGTGCCGGAGCGGCCGGGCGCGCTCTTCGACGTGCTGTACCACCCGTGGCCGACCGCTCTCGCCGCCGCCTGGTCGGCCCGCGGCGGCGAGGTGGTCGGAGGTCTCGACCTCCTGGTGCACCAGGCCGTACTCCAGGTCGAGCGGATGACCGGCCGGGCGCCGGCGCCGCTCGCGGCGATGCGCGCCGCGGGCGAGGCGGCGCTGGGAGGCGTCCGCCCGGCCTAACGACCTGCCCCGCCGCCGCCGTCCACACCGTGGACCGGAGGCGGGCCGCCCGCCCCGGCCGTGGGAGGATCTGTGGTGGCGGGCCAGGGCCGCGCACCCGGCCGCGCCGTTGAAAGTCGGACGTTCTAGGCGCGAGCAAGAGGAGCACCGTTGAGCAGGTTGCGCTGGCTGACCGCGGGGGAGTCGCACGGCCCCGCACTCGTCGCGACGCTGGAGGGGCTGCCCTCCGGCGTGCCCGTCACCACCGGGCTGGTGGCGGACGCGCTGTCGCGCCGGCGGCTGGGCTATGGCCGCGGTGCCCGGATGAAGTTCGAGCAGGACGAGGTCACCTTCCTCGGCGGTGTACGGCACGGTCTGACCATGGGCAGCCCGGTCGCGATCATGGTCGGCAACACCGAGTGGCCCAAGTGGGAACAGGTCATGGCGGCCGACCCCGTCGACCCGGAGATCCTGGCCGGCCTGGCGCGCAACGCCCCGCTGACCCGTCCCCGCCCCGGCCACGCCGACCTCGCCGGTATGCAGAAGTACGCGCTGGACGAGGCCCGGCCGATCCTGGAGCGCGCCAGCGCCCGGGAGACCGCCGCGCGCGTCGCGCTGGGCGCCGTCGCCCGCTCCTACCTCAGGGAGACGACGGGCATCGAGATCGTCAGCCATGTGGTCGAGCTGGCCGCGGCAAAGGCCCCGTACGGCGTAGTGCCCGTTCCCGCCGACGAGGCCAGGCTCGACGCCGATCCGGTGCGCTGCCTCGACGCCGACGCGAGCAAGGCGATGGTGGCCGAGATCGACCAGGCCCACAAGGACGGCGACACGCTGGGCGGAGTCGTCGAGGTGCTGGCGTACGGCGTCCCCGTCGGACTCGGCAGCCACGTCCACTGGGACCGGCGGCTCGACGCGCGGCTGGCCGCCGCCCTGATGGGCATCCAGGCCATCAAGGGCGTCGAGGTCGGCGACGGCTTCGGTCTCGCCCGGGTGCCGGGGTCGCAGGCGCACGACGAGATCGTGCCGTCCCCCGGGGGCATCCGCCGCACCACCGGCCGCTCCGGCGGTACCGAGGGCGGTATGAGCACCGGTGAGCTGCTGCGGGTGCGCGCCGCGATGAAGCCCATCGCGACGGTGCCGAGGGCACTGGCCACCATCGACGTCACCACCGGTGAGGTCGCCCAGGCGCATCACCAGCGCTCGGACGTGTGCGCGGTACCGGCCGCCGGGATCGTCGCGGAGGCGATGGTCGCGCTGGTGCTCGCCGACGCGGTCGCGGAGAAGTTCGGCGGCGACTCGGTGGGCGAGACCCGCCGGAACGTCCGGGGGTACCTCGAGAACCTGGCGATCCGGTGACCGGCCCGCTGGTCGTCCTCGTCGGCCCGCCCGGTGCGGGCAAGACCACCATCGGCATGCTGCTCGCGGCGCGGCTGGGCACCACCTACCGGGACACCGACGCGGATGTCGAGCGGACGGCGGGCAAGCCGATCCCGGAGATCTTCATCAACGACGGTGAGGACCACTTCCGGCAGCTCGAACTGGCCGCGGTCACCGACGCGCTCGCCGAGCACACCGGCGTGCTGTCGCTGGGCGGCGGAGCGATCATGTCCCCGGTCGCGCGCAGTCTGCTGCGCGGCCGGCCCGTGGTCTTCCTGGACGTCGGTGTCAATGACGCCGTCAAGCGGGTCGGCCTGGACGCCCCGCGTCCGCTGCTCGCCGTCGCTCCGCGCCAGCAGTGGCGCGAGCTGATGGACAAGCGCCGCCCGCTGTACACCGAGGTCGCCCGCGCGGTCGTCTCCACCGACGCCCGCACCCCCGAGGACGCCGCCGAAGCGGTCCTCGACGCACTGGAATTGAAGGACGCATGAGCGAGAACCCCACCCGTATCGCGATCAGCGGCACCGCGGGTACGGACCCCTACGAAGTGCTGGTCGGACGCCAGCTGCTGGCCGAGCTGCCCGCCCTGATCGGGCCGGCCGCCAAGCGAGTCGCGATTCTCCACCCCGAGGCGCTGGCCGCCACCGGCGAGGCGCTCCGTGCGGACCTGGCCGAGCAGGGCTTCGAGGCCATCGCGATCCAGCTGCCCAACGCGGAGGAGGCCAAGACCGTCGAGGTCGCCGCCTACTGCTGGAAGGCGCTGGGCCAGACCGGCTTCACCCGCACCGATGTGATCGTCGGCGTCGGCGGCGGAGCCACCACCGACATCGCGGGCTTCGTCGCGGCGACCTGGCTGCGCGGAGTGCGCTGGATCGCCGTCCCCACCACCGTGCTGGGCATGGTGGACGCGGCGGTCGGTGGTAAGACCGGCATCAACACCGCCGAGGGCAAGAACCTGGTCGGCGCGTTCCACCCGCCGACCGGGGTGCTGTGCGACCTCGCCGCGCTGGACTCGCTGCCGCCCAACGACTACATCAGCGGCCTCGCCGAGATCATCAAGGCCGGCTTCATCGCCGACCCGGTCATCCTCGACCTGATCGAGGAGGACCCGGCCGCGGCCCGTACGCCGCAGGGCGCCAGGACCGCCGAACTGATCGTGCGCTCCATCCAGGTCAAGGCCGATGTGGTCTCCGCCGACCTCAAGGAGGCCGGCCCGCGCGAGATGCTCAACTACGGGCACACCCTCGCGCACGCCATCGAGAAGAACGAGCGCTACAACTGGCGGCACGGAGCCGCGGTGTCCATCGGCATGGTCTTCGCCGCGGAACTGGGCCGGCTGGCCGGCCGGCTGGACGACGCGACCGCCGACCGGCACCGCACCGTCCTGGAGTCGGTGGGACTGCCGCTGGCCTACCGCGGCGACCAGTGGCCCAAGCTGCTGGACGCCATGCGGGTCGACAAGAAGTCCCGCGGTGACGTGCTGCGCTTCATCGTCCTGGACGGCCTCGCCAGGCCCACCGTCCTGGAGGGCCCGGACCCGGCGGTGCTGGTGGCCGCCTACGCCGAGGTCTCCAAGTGACGCGCCCGGTCCTGGTGCTGAACGGACCGAACCTCGGCCGGCTCGGCTCCCGGGAGCCCGATGTGTACGGCGCGACGTCCTACGCCGGGCTCGTCGAGGCCTGCACCGCCCTCGGCAAGGAGCTGGGCTTCGAGGTCGACGTCCGCGAGACCAACGATGAGGCCGAGCTGATCGGCTGGCTGCACGAGGCGGCCGACGGACGGATTCCGGTCGTCATCAACCCGGGCGCGTTCACCCACTACTCGTACGCGATGCGCGACGCCGCCGCCCAGCGCACCGCGCCGCTGATCGAGGTGCACATCTCCAACCCGTACACCCGTGAGGAGTTCCGGCACACCTCGGTCATCGCCGGCGTCGCCACCGGTACCGTCGCCGGCTTCGGCATCGGCTCGTACCGGCTGGCCCTGCGCGCCCTGGCCGAGGAAATCACCGGCTGACATCTCCTTCCGGGCACCCGCGCCGCCCCCCGGCCGTTCACACAAGTACGACCGGGGACGGTACGGTTCGGTGCGAACGGCCCGTTCCAGGCCGGTCACGGAAGCACGACCTCCGGCACGAGATGGAGTGGGACGGGATGCAGCACGCTGTGGGGGCACCGCAGCCCGGCCGGCCGGGAGCTCTGCCGGCCGCCAGCACCACCGGCCACTTCCCCATGCCGGCCGCCAGCCCGGTCCAGCTGCCCGCGGCCGGCGGCGGCGCCTTGCTACCGGGTGCGGGGTCCGGTCCTGTGGCCGTCCTGCTGATCGGCGCGGCCGGAGCCGGCAAGACCACCATCGCCCGGCACTGGGCCGACAACCGCGGCGTCCCGACCGCCCACATCAGCCTCGACGACGTCCGGGAATGGGTCCGCTCCGGTTTCGCGGACCCGCAGGCCGGGTGGAACGAACACTCCGAGGCCCAGTACCGGCTGGCCCGCCGCACCTGTGGCTTCTCCGCCCGGAACTTCCTGGCCAACGGCATCTCCTGCATCATCGACGACGCGGTCTTCCCCGACCGGCCGGTCGTCGGCCTCGGCGGCTGGAAGCGCCACGTCGGCCCCGGCCTGCTGCCCGTGGTCCTGCTCCCGGGCCTGGACGTGGTCCTCGCCCGGAACGCCGCGCGCAGCGGCAACCGGCGGCTGTCCGACGAGGAGGTCGCCCGGATCCACGGCCGGATGGCGGGCTGGTACGGATCGGGGCTGCCGATCATCGACAACTCCCAGCTCGACGTGGCCGCGGCGGCCGCGGCGCTGGACCGGGTCGTGGCCCGCAGCGTCCAGGGCCCGCCCGTCTGGTGATCCGCGGGGTGCCGGGGGTTTCCCCGGTCGGACGCGCTCGGGCGGCCCGCCGGGCGGCCCGCACATACGCTCGCGATATGTCCGACGTGCACGCTGCCCGCAGAGAACGCCTGCGCGACCGATGCGCGGCGGCCGGAACGGCGGCGGCGCTGGTCTCCCACCCCGCCAACGTCCGCTATCTGACCGGCTGCGCTCCGTCCGGTGCGGTGCTGCTCGTCGGTCCCGGCGAGCAGGACGCGCTGGTCCGACCCCGCCCGGCGGCCGGGGACCTGGACGGCGGCCGGCCGCCGGAGGACGTACGGACCGTGGTGCTGCCCACCTCGGACGGCGATCCGGTGGTGGCCGCCGCCGGGCTGGTCCGCGACCAGCGGGGCGGCACCCTGGCGGTCGAGGAGCACCACCTCACGGTCGCGCGGCACCGGGCGATCGGCTCGGTCGCGCCCGGCCTGGTCCTGTCCGACCTCGGCGGGGCCGTGGAACAGCTGCGGGTGGTCAAGGACGAGCAGGAGATCGCCTCGCTCCGCATCGCCGCGGAACTCGCCGACCAGGCGCTCGGCGAGCTGCTGGAGTCGATCCTGGTCGGCAGGACCGAGCGGCACCTGGCGCTGGAACTGGAGCGCCGGCTGGTCGATCACGGCGCGGAGGGCCCGGCCTTCCCCACCTGTGTCGGCACCGGGCCGCACTCGGGTGCCGCCCGGCACGCCCCCACCGACCGGCGTGTCGAGGAGGGCGATTTCCTCACCGTCCGGCTCGGCGCCTGCTACCGCGGATACCGCTGCGAGGTCGGCCGTACCTTCGTCGTGGGGGCTTCTCCCGCCGACTGGCAGATCGAGCTCTACGAGCTGGTATTCGCCGCCCAGCGGGCCGGCCGGGAGGCCCTCATACCCGGTGTGGCCTGCCGTGATGTGGACCACGCGGCACGCCGGGTACTGGCCGCCGCGGGCTACGGGGAGGCCGTCGGAGAGGTGACAGGTCACGGTGTTGGACTCGAAATCGACGAGGACCCTCGGCTGTCACCTGCGGCCATGGGTAAACTGAACGCTTGCGTGCCGGTCACCGTCGAACCGGGGGTCCACCTTCCGGGCCGCGGCGGTGTCCGCATCGACGACACGCTCGTCGTACGTCCCCCGACGGACGGCGGGCCCGAGCTACTCACCATTACGACCAAGGAGCTGCTCGCCCTGTAAAAGGGCGCGCCCCCTCGGTCTCCGAAGCAGCACTTTCAGGAGATTCCGCAACCGTGGCATCCACGAACGACCTCAAGAACGGCCTCGTGCTCAAGCTCGACGGCGGCCAGCTCTGGACCGTTGTCGATTTCCAGCACGTCAAGCCCGGCAAGGGCCCCGCCTTCGTCCGCACGAAGCTCAAGCACGTGCTGTCCGGCAAGGTCGTCGACAAGACCTTCAACGCCGGCATCAAGGTCGAGACGGCCAACGTCGACAAGCGCGGTATGCAGTTCTCCTTCAAGGACGGCACCGACTTCGTCTTCATGGACAGCGACACCTTCGAACAGGTGTACATCACTCCCGAGGTCGTCGGCGACGCGGCCAACTACCTGCTCGAGGGCTTCGAGGCCATGGTGGCGATGTACGAGGGCGCTCCCCTGTACATCGAGCTCCCGGCCTCCGTCGAGCTGGTCATCGAGTACACCGAGCCGGGTGTCCAGGGCGACCGGTCCACCGGTGGCTCCAAGCCGGCCCGCCTCGAGACCGGCTACGAGATCGGCGTTCCGCTCTTCATCACCACCGGTGAGAAGATCAAGGTCGACACCCGTTCGGGTGACTATCTCGGCCGGGTGAACAGCTAACGTGGCTGCTCGGAACAAGGCCCGCAAGCGCGCCTTCCAGATCCTCTTCGAAGCGGATCAGCGGGGTGTCGACCCGAAGACCGCCATGGCGGACTGGATCCGGCTCGCCCGGACCGATGACCGGCAGCCGCCGGTCACCGAGTACACCATGCAGCTGGTCGAGGGGTACGCGGAGAACGCACCCCGTATCGACGAGCTGCTAGCGACCTACTCGGTCGGCTGGACGCTGGACCGGATGCCGGTCGTCGACCGGAACGTCCTGCGACTCGGTACGTACGAGCTGATCTGGGAGGACGACGTCCCGGACGCCGTCGTGCTGGACGAGGCGGTACAGCTCGCCAAGGAGTTCTCCACCGATGAGTCGCCCGCCTTCGTCAACGGGCTGCTGGCCCGTCTGAAGGACCTCAAGCCGACCCTCCGGCGATAGCGTCACCCGCACCGCCCAGGGCCCGCAGCAGAACGTGAACACAACGTTCTACTGCGGGCCTGGTGCGTTTCCGGCTGCCTGAAGGCACCGGCCGGATCTTCCCGGCGCGGACTGCTCTTCCCGGCGCGGACTGGGCCGTAGGAGTGAGTGGGGGCGGGTGTGGCCCCGCACGGAGCCCGGCCCGGGGTCCGCCCGAGGTGCGCCCGGGGCGGGGCGCAGACAGAACCGCCCGGGGCGGTGTCCCTGCGGACACCGCCCCGGGCGGTACGTTTCTGCACTGTTGGCTGTCAGCCGTCCTCATGCTGGACCGCGCGGCGCGCGTCCGCGTCGAGGACGCCCCAGCCGATGAGCTGCTCGGTGAGGACCGACGGCGACTGGTCGTAGATCACGGCCAGCGTGCGCAGGTCGTCCTGGCGGATCGACAGCACCTTGCCGTTGTAGTCGCCGCGCTGGCTCTGGATGGTGGCGGCGTAGCGCTGCAGCGGACCGGCCTTGTCCGGCGGGACCTGGGACAGACGCTCCAGGTCCAGGACAAGCTTCGGCGGCGGCTCGGCGGCCCCGCCCGGCGTGGTGCCGGGCAGCAGCTCCTGGACCGGAACGCCGTAGAAGTCCGCCAGCTCGGCGAGGCGCTGTACGGTCACGGCGCGGTCGCCACGCTCGTACGAGCCGACGACGACGGCCTTCCAGCGGCCCTGGGACTTCTCCTCGACGCCGTGAAGGGAGAGACCCTGCTGCGTGCGGATGGCGCGGAGCTTGGCTCCGAGCTGTTTGGCGTAATCGCTGGACATAAGGCTCCCCGGACGGAATCTCGGTGACTCACTGTGAGGTTACGCAGCGTAATTTGACTTCGTCAAGCCGAATGGTCCGGACCGGTCCCCCCGTGAGGCTGGAGAGTCCGGTTCGTACCGGTGTGCCTATCCTGCGACCGCCCGCCCGACCGCGCGACCGGCGCGCCTGATAACGTGTGGGTGTATCCCTGGCGTCCTTTAAGACCCGTCCCGTGAGGCGGGGAAGGAGAGCCCTTCATGGCTGAAGACCGCAGTACATCCGCACGCCCGGTGCTGGAAGCACCCGATATCGCCCGGGTCCTGACCCGCATCGCCCACGAGATCGTCGAACGCGCCAAGGGCGCCGACGACGTGGTGCTCCTCGGCATTCCCACCCGCGGTGTCTTTCTCGCCCGCAGGCTGGCCGACAAGCTCGCCGACATCACCGGCCGCAAGGTCCCGGTCGGTTCGCTCGACATCACCATGTACCGCGACGATCTGCGGCTCGGCCCGGCCCGCGCGCTGGCCCGCACCGACATCCCCGGCGACCGTGTCGACGGCCGGCTCGTGATCCTCGTCGACGACGTGCTCTTCTCGGGCCGCACCATCCGCGCCGCCCTCGACGCGCTGAACGACATCGGCCGTCCCCGCGCCGTGCAGCTCGCCGTCCTGGTCGACCGCGGACACCGCGAACTCCCGATCCGGGCCGACTACGTCGGCAAGAACATCCCCACCTCGCTGCGCGAGACCGTCAAGGTCCACCTCACCGAAGAGGACGGCCGCGACACGGTCCTCCTCGGCGTGCGCGAGGGCTCCCCGGCGGACGAATAGCGCACGCACGTTCCGGACCCCCACGGCGTCCGGCCTCACGAGCATGCCCTCCGCCGCCCCAGTACCCCCTTCGGAGTGACCCGATGAAGCGCCACCTGATCTCGGCCGCCGACCTGACCCGCGACGACGCCATCCTCGTGCTCGACACCGCCGAGGAAATGGCCCGCGTGGCCGACCGGCCGATCAAGAAGCTGCCCACCCTGCGCGGCCGTACCGTCGTCAACCTCTTCTTCGAGGACTCGACCCGCACCCGCATCTCCTTCGAGGCCGCCGCCAAGCGGCTCTCCGCCGATGTCATCAACTTCTCCGCCAAGGGCTCCTCGGTCTCCAAGGGCGAGTCCCTGAAGGACACCGCGCTGACCCTGGAGGCAATGGGCGCCGACGCCGTCGTCATCCGGCACGGCTCCTCCGGCGCCCCGCACCGGCTGGCCACCTCCGGCTGGATCGGCGGCTCGGTCGTCAACGCCGGTGACGGCACTCACGAGCACCCCACCCAGGCGCTGCTCGACGCCTTCACCATGCGCCGCCACCTGGCGGGCGCCAAGGACGGCGGCCCCACCTTCCACCGCGGCCCCGGTGACGGCACCGGCCGTGACCTGGCGGGCCGCCGCATCACGATCGTCGGCGACGTCCTGCACAGCCGGGTCGCCCGCTCCAACGTCCACCTGCTGAACACCCTCGGCGCCCACGTCACCCTGGTCGCCCCGCCCACCCTGATGCCGATCGGCGTCGAGACCTGGCCCTGCGAGGTCTCCTACGACCTGGACACGGTGCTGGCCAAGTCCGACGCCGTGATGATGCTGCGGGTGCAGAGCGAGCGGATGAACGCTGCGTTCTTCCCCACCGAGCGCGAGTACTCCCGCCGTTACGGCCTCGACGGCACCCGGATGGCCGCGCTGCCCGAACACGCCATCGTCATGCACCCCGGCCCGATGAACCGCGGCATGGAGATCACCGCCGAGGTCGCCGACTCCGAGCGCTGCACCGTGGTGGAGCAGGTCGCCAACGGCGTCAGCATCCGGATGGCCGTGCTGTACCTGCTGCTGGGCGGCGCTGAACCCGCCATCTCGAACGCCGCCCCCACCGCCCGCACCAAGGAGAACAACTAACCATGAGTGAGCCCCAGAAGGTTCTGATCCGCGGTGCGAAGGTGCTGGGCGGCGAGGCGCAGGATGTGCTCATCGACGGCGCCACGATCGCCGCCGTGGGAACGGCGCTGGAAGCGGACGGTGCCACCGTCATCGAGGCGGAGGGCAGGATCCTGCTCCCCGGCCTCGTCGACCTCCACACCCACCTGCGCGAGCCGGGCCGTGAGGACTCCGAGACCGTCCTGACCGGCACCCGCGCCGCCGCCATCGGCGGTTACACCGCCGTCCACGCGATGGCCAACACCTTCCCTGTCGCCGACACCGCCGGCGTCGTCGAGCAGGTCTGGCGGCTCGGCCGGGAGTCCGGCTACTGCGACGTGCAGCCGGTCGGCGCCGTCACCGTGGGCCTGGAGGGCAAGCAGCTCGCCGAGCTGGGCGCGATGGCCGACTCCGCCGCGCGCGTCCGGGTCTTCTCCGACGACGGCAAGTGCGTCGACGACGCGGTGATCATGCGCCGGGCCCTGGAGTACGTGAAGGCCTTCGACGGCGTCGTCGCCCAGCACGCCCAGGAGCCGCGCCTCACCGAGGGCGCCCAGATGAACGAGGGCATCGTCTCCGGCGAACTGGGCCTGCGCGGCTGGCCGGCCGTCGCCGAGGAGTCGATCATCGCCCGGGACGTGCTGCTCGCCGCCCACGTCGGCTCGCGGGTCCACATCTGCCACCTGTCCACGGCCGGCTCGGTCGAGATCGTCCGCTGGGCCAAGTCCAAGGGCTGGAACGTGACCGCCGAGGTCACCCCGCACCACCTGCTGCTCACCGACGAGCTGGTCCGTTCGTACAACCCGGTCTACAAGGTCAACCCGCCGCTGCGCACCGAGGCCGACGTCATGGCGCTGCGTGAGGCGCTGGCGGACGGCACCATCGACTGCGTCGCCACCGACCACGCCCCGCACCCGCACGAGGACAAGGACTGCGAGTGGGCCGCGGCCGCCATGGGCATGGTGGGCCTGGAGACCGCGCTGTCCGTCGTCCAGCACACGATGGTCGACACCGGCCTGCTGGACTGGGCCGGCGTCGCCGACCGCATGTCGGCGCGGCCAGCCGTCATCGGCCGGCTCGCGGGACACGGACGGCCGATCGTCGCGGGCGAGCCCGCGAACCTCACCCTCGTCGATCCCGCATACCGTGGAGTGGTGAATCCCGCGGGCTTCGCCTCCCGCAGCCGCAACACCCCCTACGAGGGCCGTGAGCTGCCGGGCCGGGTGATCGCCACCTTCCTGCGGGGCAAGGCGACGGTCGTGGACGGGAAGCTCGCGTGACACCTCTGACTCTCCTGCTGGCGGCGGACCAGAAGTCCCAGCAGGTCACCGACTGGTCGTCCAGGATCGGCTGGATCGTCGGCCTGGCGCTCCTCGTCGCGCTCGTCTACTGGCTGATGCGCGAGGGCTGGAAGTGGCGTGGCACCCTGCAGGGCGGTCTGCCCGAGCTGCCCGCCGCACCCGAGGACGCCCCCGGGGACGGCGGCGAGCCGCCGCTGACCCTCAAGGGCCGCTACCACGGCAGCACCACCGCCGGTCAGTGGCTGGACCGCATCGTCGCCCACGGCCTCGGTGTGCGCAGCATGGCCGAGCTCACCCTGACGGCCCAGGGCCTGCGGGTGGAGCGGAAAGGGGCGCCGGACTTCTTCGTCCCGGCCGCCGCGCTGCGGGGCGCCCGGCTCGACAAGGGCATCGCGGGCAAGGTCCTCACCGAGGGCGGCCTGCTGGTGATCACCTGGGAGCACGGCGGCACCCTCATCGACTCGGGATTCCGCTCCGAGCACGCGGCCGAGCACACCGCCTGGGTCGAGGCCATCACGGCTGCCAGCTCAGCGGCACCGGCACCGGCGGGCTCCGCGGCACCAGCATCCGGGGCAGCCGTCCCCGTACCCGACCAGCACCCCGGCGACAGTGTCGTCGCCGACCGGCTTCACCAGGAAGGCCCACGATGACGTCCTCCGCCCAGCGGGCAGACAGGATCCCCGCCGTACTCGTCCTGGAGGACGGCCGGGTGTTCCGCGGCCGTGCCTACGGGGCCGTGGGGGAGACCTTCGGCGAGGCCGTCTTCTCCACCGGCATGTCCGGTTACCAGGAGACGCTGACCGACCCCTCCTACCACCGCCAGGTGGTCGTCATGACCGCCCCGCACATCGGCAACACCGGCGTCAACGACGAGGACCCGGAGTCCGCCCGTATCTGGGTCGCCGGTTACGTGGTCCGCGACCCCGCCCGGATCTCCTCCAACTGGCGTGCCCGGCGGACCCTGGACGAGGAACTCGTCAACCAGGGCGTCGTCGGCATCAGCGGCATCGACACCCGCGCGCTCACCCGCCACCTGCGCGAGCGCGGCGCCATGCGCGTCGGCATCTTCTCCGGCGACGCGGTCGGCGCCGACTCCGAGCTGCTCGCCAAGGTCCTCCAGGCGCCCCAGATGAAGGGCGCCGACCTGTCCGCCGAGGTCGCGACCAAGGAGGCGTACGTCGTCCCCGCGATCGGCACCAAGCGCTTCACCGTCGCCGCCGTCGACCTGGGCATCAAGGCGATGACGCCGCAGCGGATGGCCGAGCGCGGCATCGAGGTCCATGTGCTGCCCGTCACCGCGACGATCGACGAGGTGTACGCGGTACGGCCCGACGGAGTGTTCTTCTCCAACGGCCCCGGCGACCCGGCCACCGCCGACCACCCGGTCGCAGTCATGCGGGGCGTGCTGGAGCGCGGGACGCCGCTGTTCGGCATCTGCTTCGGCAACCAGATCCTGGGCCGCGCGCTCGGGTTCGGCACCTACAAGCTCAAGTACGGCCACCGCGGCATCAACCAGCCGGTCCAGGACCGCACCACCGGCAAGGTCGAGGTCACCGCGCACAACCACGGCTTCGCCGTCGACGCCCCGCTCGACACGGTGTCCGACACCCCCTATGGTCGGGCCGAGGTCTCCCACGTCTGCCTCAACGACAACGTGGTCGAGGGTCTCCGGCTGCTCGACCGGCCCGCGTTCAGCGTCCAGTACCACCCTGAGGCGGCAGCGGGTCCGCACGACGCCGCGTACCTGTTCGACCGATTTGTCGACCTCATGCGAGACAACAACCAGCACAGCGTAGATTTGATGGAGGGCCAGCGTGCCTAAGCGCACCGATATCCAGTCCGTCCTGGTCATCGGCTCCGGCCCGATCGTCATCGGCCAGGCAGCGGAGTTCGACTACTCCGGTACCCAGGCGTGCCGCGTGCTGAAGTCCGAGGGCCTGCGGGTCATCCTCGTGAACTCCAATCCGGCCACGATCATGACCGACCCCGAGATCGCCGACGCCACCTACATCGAGCCGATCACCCCGGAGTACGTCGAGAAGATCATCGCGAAGGAGCGCCCCGACGCGCTCCTGCCGACCCTCGGCGGCCAGACCGCGCTCAACACCGCGATCTCGCTGCACGACAACGGCGTACTCGCCAAGTACAACGTCGAGCTGATCGGCGCCGACGTCGAGGCGATCAACAAGGGCGAGGACCGCCAGCTGTTCAAGGGCGTCGTCGAGGCCGTCAACGCCAAGATCGGCCACGGCGAGTCCGCCCGCTCGGTCATCTGCCACACGATGGACGAGATCATGGCGGGCGTCGACACCCTCGGCGGCTACCCCGTCGTGGTCCGCCCGTCCTTCACCATGGGCGGCGCCGGCTCCGGCTTCGCCCACAACGAGGACGAGCTGCGCCGCATCGCCGGCCAGGGCCTGGCGCTCTCCCCGACCACCGAGGTGCTCCTGGAGGAGTCCATCCTCGGCTGGAAGGAGTACGAGCTCGAGCTGATGCGCGACAAGCACGACAACGTCGTGGTCGTCTGCTCCATCGAGAACTTCGACCCGATGGGCGTCCACACCGGCGACTCCATCACCGTCGCCCCGGCGCTGACGCTGACCGACCGCGAGTACCAGAACCTGCGGGACGTCGGCATCGCGATCATCCGCGAGGTCGGTGTCGAAACCGGCGGCTGCAACATCCAGTTCGCGATCAACCCCGAGGACGGCCGGGTCATCGTCATCGAGATGAACCCGCGCGTCTCGCGCTCCTCGGCGCTCGCCTCCAAGGCCACCGGCTTCCCGATCGCCAAGATCGCCGCCCGGCTGGCCGTCGGCTACACGCTCGACGAGATCCCGAACGACATCACCGAGAAGACCCCGGCGTCCTTCGAGCCGACCCTCGACTACGTCGTCGTCAAGGTGCCGCGCTTCGCCTTCGAGAAGTTCCCGGCCGCCGACGCCACCCTCACCACCACCATGAAGTCGGTCGGCGAGGCCATGGCGATGGGCCGCAACTTCACCGAGGCGCTGCAGAAGGCGCTGCGCTCGCTGGAGAAGAAAGGCAGCCAGTTCACCTTCACCGGCGAGCCCGGCGACAAGGACGCGCTGCTGGCCAAGGCGGCGGTGCCGACGGACGGCCGCATCAACACCGTCATGCAGGCGATCCGCGCCGGGTCGACCCCGGAGGAGATCTTCGACGCCACGAAGATCGATCCCTGGTTCACCGACCAGCTCTTCCTCATCAAGGAGACCGCCGACGACCTGGCGGCCGCCGACAAGCTCGGCCCCGAGCTGCTCACCGACGCCAAGCGGCACGGTTTCTCCGACGTCCAGATCGGCGAGATCCGCGGTCTGCGCGAGGACGTCGTCCGCGAGGTCCGGCACGCGCTGGGGGTGCGCCCGGTCTACAAGACCGTCGACACCTGCGCCGCCGAATTCGCCGCCAACACCCCGTACTTCTACTCGTCCTACGACGAGGAGTCCGAGGTCGCCCCGCGCGAGAAGCCCGCCGTGATCATCCTCGGCTCGGGCCCCAACCGCATCGGCCAGGGCATCGAGTTCGACTACTCCTGCGTCCACGCCTCCTTCGCGCTCAGCGACGCGGGCTACGAGACCGTGATGGTCAACTGCAACCCCGAGACCGTCTCCACCGACTACGACACCTCCGACCGGCTCTACTTCGAGCCGCTCACCCTGGAGGACGTCCTGGAGATCGTGCACGCGGAAGAGCTGGCCGGCCCGATCGCGGGCGTCATCGTCCAGCTCGGCGGCCAGACCCCGCTGGGCCTGGCCCAGGCGCTCAAGGACAACGGCGTGCCGATCGTCGGCACCTCGCCCGAGGCCATCCACCTCGCCGAGGACCGCGGCGCCTTCGGCCGGGTGCTGGCCGAGGCCGGACTGCCCGCACCGAAGCACGGCACCGCCACCACCTTCGACGGCGCCAAGGCCATCGCCGACGAGATCGGCTACCCGGTCCTGGTCCGCCCGTCGTACGTACTCGGCGGCCGCGGCATGGAGATCGTCTACGACGAGACCCGGCTCTCCTCGTACATCGCCGAGTCCACCGAGATCAGCCCGGACCGCCCGGTCCTGGTCGACCGGTTCCTGGACGACGCGATCGAGATCGACGTCGACGCGCTCTACGACGGCACCGAGCTGTACCTCGGCGGCGTCATGGAGCACATCGAGGAGGCCGGCATCCACTCCGGCGACTCCGCCTGCGCGCTGCCCCCGATGACGCTCGGCGGCTACGACATCAAGCGGCTGCGGACCTCCACCGAGGCCATCGCCAAGGGTGTCGGCGTGCGCGGGCTGATCAACATCCAGTTCGCGCTGGCCGGGGACATCCTCTACGTCCTCGAGGCCAACCCGCGCGCCTCGCGCACCGTCCCCTTCACCTCGAAGGCGACCGCGGTACCGCTGGCCAAGGCCGCCGCCCGGATCTCGCTCGGCGCCACCGTCGCCGAACTGCGTGCCGAGGGCATGCTCCCGAAGACCGGCGACGGCGGCACCCTGCCGCTGGACGCGCCGATCTCCGTCAAGGAGGCCGTCATGCCGTGGAGCCGCTTCCGCGACATCCACGGCCGCGGCGTCGACACCGTGCTGGGCCCGGAGATGCGCTCCACCGGCGAGGTCATGGGCATCGACTCGGTCTTCGGCACCGCCTACGCCAAGTCCCAGGCCGGCGCGTACGGCGCGCTGCCCACCAAGGGCACCGCGTTCATCTCGGTCGCCAACCGTGACAAGCGCAACCTGGTCTTCCCGGCCCGCGCGCTCGCCGACCACGGGTTCGAGCTGCTCGCCACCTCCGGCACCGCCGAGGTGCTGCGCCGCAACGGGATCCACGCCACCGTCGTCCGCAAGCAGAGCCAGGGCACCGGGCCGGACGGTGAGCCGACCGTCGTCCAGCTCATCCACGACGGCAAGATCGACCTCATCGTCAACACCCCGTTCGGCACCGGCGGCCGCCTCGACGGCTACGACATCAGGACCGCCGCGGTCTCCCGCGGCGTCCCGTGCCTGACCACGGTGCAGGCGCTCGCCGCCGCCGTACAGGGCATCGACGCGCTCACCCGCGGCGACATCGGGGTCAGATCGCTGCAAGAACACGCGGAACGTCTGAACGCCGCCCGCGAGGGATAGCGCCACGAGGGGGACATCGAACCGGTGTCCCCCTCTTCGCGCGACCGTGTCCCCGCAGAATCCCGTGGAAGGCTCCGCATGTACTCACTGTTCTTCAAGCTGATCTTCCAACGCCTGGACCCCGAGCAGGCGCACCATCTGGCGTTCGCCTGGATTCGGTTCGCCGCCCGGGTGCCGGTCCTGCGTACGCTCGTCGCCGCCGTCCTCGCGCCCCGCCACCCGGCGCTCCGTACCGAGGCGCTGGGCCTGCGCATGCACGGCCCCTTCGGCCTGGCGGCCGGCTTCGACAAGAACGCCGTGGCGATCGACGGCATGACGATGCTCGGCTTCGGCCATGTCGAGATCGGCACCGTCACCGCGCAGCCGCAGTCCGGCAACCCCAAGAAGCGGCTCTTCCGCCTCGTGCGGGACCGCGCGCTGATCAACCGGATGGGCTTCAACAACGAGGGCTCCGCCGCCGTCGCCGCCCGCCTCACGGCCCGCAAGGCCGCTCTGGGCGAGAAGCACAGCGCGACTACGGTCGGCGTCAATATCGGCAAGACCAAGGTGGTCCCGGAGCACGAGGCCATCGCCGACTACGTGACCTCCACCGAGCGGCTCGCGGCCCACGCCGACTATCTCGTCGTCAACGTCTCATCACCCAACACGCCGGGACTGCGCGACCTCCAGGCCGTCGGCCAGCTGCGCCCGCTGCTCACCGCGGTGCGCGAGGCCGCCGACCGCACGGTCACCACGCGCCGGGTACCGCTGCTGGTCAAGATCGCCCCCGACCTGGCCGACGACGACATCGACGCCGTGGCAGATCTCGCCGTCGAGCTGGGCCTGGACGGCATCATCGCCACCAACACCACCATCGCCCGCGACGGTCTGGGGCTGACCTCGGATCCGGCGCTGGTCAAGGAGACCGGCGGCCTGTCCGGCGCCCCCCTCAAGTCCCGCTCGCTGAGGGTCCTGCGCCGGCTGTACGCCCGTGTCGGCGACCGGATCACCCTGGTCGGGGTCGGCGGCGTCGAGACCGCCGACGACGTCTGGGAGCGCATCCTGGCCGGCGCCACCCTGGTCCAGGGCTACAGCGCCTTCATCTACGAGGGCCCGTTCTGGTGCCGCACCCTCCACAAGGGCCTCGCGGCGCGGCTGGCCGCGAGCCCGTACGCCACCCTCGCCGACGCCGTCGGCGCCGACCACCGGAAGGTGACCTCATGACCCAGGAGCCCTTCGGCGCACGCCTGCGCCACGCCATGGACACCCGAGGCCGGCTCTGCGTCGGGATCGACCCGCACGCCGCGCTGCTCAACTCCTGGGGCCTGAGCGACGACGTCGCCGGTCTGGAGCGCTTCACCCGCACCGTCGTCGACGCGCTCGCCGACCGGGTCGCCGTCCTCAAGCCGCAGAGCGCCTTCTTCGAGCGGTTCGGCTCCAAGGGCATCGCCGTCCTCGAACAGGCCGTCGCCAACGCCCGCGCCGCCGGCGCGCTGGTCCTGATGGACGCCAAGCGCGGCGACATCGGCTCCACCATGGAGGCGTACGCGGCCACCTTCCTCGACAAGGACTCGCCGCTGTTCTCCGACGCGGTGACCGTCAGCCCGTACCTCGGCTTCGGTTCGCTGCGCCCGGCGCTGGACGCCGCGCGGATCTCCGGCGCCGGCGTGTTCGTCCTCGCCCTGACCTCCAACCCGGAGGGCGCCGAGGTCCAGCGGGCCACGGCGGCGAACGGCAAGTCGCTCGCCCAGGTGATGCTCGACCACATCGCCGGGGAGAACGCGGGTGTCCGGCCGCTCGGGTCCGTCGGCGCGGTGGTCGGCGCCACGCTCAGCGAGGTCGGGGTCGACCTGGACATCAACGGGCCGCTGCTCGCCCCCGGCATCGGTGCCCAGGGCGCGACGCCCGCCGATCTTCCCGGGCTCTTCGGATCCGCGGTCGGGAACGTCCTCCCGAGCGTCAGCCGCGACGTGCTGCGGCACGGTCCGGACGCCGCCGGGCTGCGTGACGCGGCGGCCCGATTCGCCGACCAGGTGGGTCTCGCCGTGGCGGGCTGAGCCCCGAAGGGGGCCGCAGAAGCGTCAACCGGTGCCGATATGTCCTAAAAATCCCAACGGATCGAGTCTGACCAGGACTTTTCGTCTGTTCTCGCTGACTTGAGCCGCCGTGACCGCTAGTCTCCGACGAGAGCGAGCACGCAAGTGCATCGCTCGTTGCCCTGCAGGTGAAGGGCGACGAGGTTCCACAACCGGTCCGTATCCGACAGTTCGATATCCGAGGTGACGTAGGCGTGGCTCTTCCGCCCCTTACCCCTGAACAGCGCGCTGCCGCGCTCGAGAAGGCCGCCGCGGCTCGCCGGGAGCGCGCCGAGGTCAAGAATCGGCTCAAGCACTCCGGCGCTTCGCTGCACGAGGTCATCAAGTCGGGCCGAGAGAACGATGTCATCGGCAAGATGAAGGTCTCCGCTCTCCTTGAGTCCCTGCCCGGCGTGGGCAAGGTCCGCGCCAAACAGATCATGGAGCGGCTCGGCATCTCCGAAAGCCGCCGGGTCCGGGGTCTCGGCTCCAACCAGATCGCATCTTTGGAGCGTGAGTTCGGCGGCGGCGCCGCCTGACGGTCCCCAGCACCTCCGGGAACCGGGATAATCGCTTCATGGCTGCAACATCCCGGGGGACGTCCCCCGTGCCCCCGGACGTACGTCCGCGGCTGACCGTGCTCTCCGGCCCCTCAGGAGTCGGCAAGAGCACGGTCGTCGCGCATATGCGCAAGGTCCACCCCGAAGTCTGGCTCTCGGTGTCGGCCACCACTCGCAGGCCCCGGCCCGGCGAGCAGCACGGAGTTCACTACTTCTTCGTGGACAGCGACGAGTTCGACAAGCTCGTCGCCAACGGTGAACTGCTGGAGTGGGCCGAATTCGCGGGCAACCGCTACGGCACCCCGCGCAAGGCGGTACTGGACCGGCTCGACGCGGGTGAGCCCGTGCTGCTGGAGATCGATCTGCAGGGTGCCCGGCTGGTCCGCCAGTCGATGCCCGAGGCGCAGCTGGTCTTCCTGGCCCCCCCAAGCTGGGAGGAGCTGGTCCGCCGGCTCACCGGACGGGGCACGGAATCGCCCGAGGTGATCGAGCGGCGGCTGGCCGCGGCGCGGATCGAACTGGCTGCCGAATCCGAGTTCGACATCACTCTTGTCAATACCTCAGTCGAGGATGTAGCACGCGAGCTGCTAGCCTTGGTGAGAGTTGTATGATCCACTTCCATTCTTTTCCACAAGCAAGTAGGGGTAGGTAGAGAATGTCCTCTTCCATCACCACGCCCGAGGGCATCATCAACCCGCCGATCGACGAGCTGCTCGAGGCCACTGACTCGAAGTACAGCCTGGTGATCTACGCGGCCAAGCGCGCGCGCCAGATCAACGCGTACTACTCCCAGCTCGGTGAAGGCCTGCTGGAGTACGTCGGCCCCCTCGTGGACACCCACGTCCACGAGAAGCCGCTGTCGATCGCGCTGCGCGAGATCAACGCGGGACTGCTGACCTCCGAGGCCATTGAGTCGGCCGGCTAGCAGTAACCCGAATCCTTGTCACCACGGGCCCGGCAGCACAGCTGCCGGGCCCGTGGTGTGTGATGGACGTGAGAATCCACATCTCGGCGGGAGAGACGATGGGCCAGCCACAGGTCGTCCTGGGGGTGAGCGGCGGGATCGCCGCCTACAAGGCGTGCGAGCTGCTGCGGCGGCTCACCGAGTCGGGACACGGCGTACGGGTGGTGCCCACCGCGTCGGCGCTGCACTTCGTGGGCGAGGCCACCTGGTCGGCACTGTCCGGCAACCCCGTCTCGACCCGGGTGTGGGACAGCGTCGAGGAGGTCCCGCACGTCAGGATCGGCCAGCACGCCGACCTCGTGGTGGTCGCTCCGGCCACCGCCGACCTGCTCGCCAAGGCCGCGCACGGCCTCGCCGACGACCTGCTCACGAACACCCTGCTCACCGCGCGCTGTCCGGTGGTCTTCGCGCCCGCGATGCACACCGAGATGTGGGAGCACCCCGCCACCCAGGAGAACGTGGCCACGCTGCGCCGCAGGGGCGCGATCGTGATCGAGCCCGCCGTCGGCCGCCTCACCGGCGTCGACACCGGCAAGGGCCGGCTGCCCGACCCCGGCGAGATCTTCGAGGTCTGCCGACGGGTGCTCGCCCGGGGCCCGCTGGGGTCGGCGACCGACCTCGCGGGGCGCCATGTGGTGATCAGCGCCGGCGGGACCCGCGAGCCGCTGGATCCCGTGCGCTACCTGGGCAACCGCTCGTCGGGCAAGCAGGGCTACGCCCTCGCCCGCACGGCGGTCGCCCGCGGTGCCCGGGTCACGCTGGTGGCCGCCAACACCGGCCTCGCCGACCCGGCCGGGACCGATGTGGTGCGCGTCGGAACGGCCCTGCAGCTGCGCGAGGCCGTACTGAAGGCGGCGGCGGACGCCGATGTGGTCGTCATGGCCGCAGCCGTGGCGGATTTCCGGCCCGCGCACTACGCGGCAGGCAAGATCAAGAAGAGGGACGGCCACGAGCAGCCGCCGCTGGAACTCGTCCGGAACCCCGACATCCTCGCCGAACTGGCCGGCACACGTTCATCCGCCGGACAGCTTGTCGTCGGCTTCGCCGCCGAAACCGACGATGTACTGGCGAACGGCCGGGCCAAGCTGGCGCGCAAGGGTTGTGACCTGCTCGTCGTCAATGAGGTGGGGGATCACAAGGCGTTCGGCTCCGAGGAGAACGAGGCCGTGGTGCTCGGCGCCGACGGCAGCGAGACCTCGGTGCCGTACGGTCCCAAAGAGGCTCTCGCCGATCAGTTGTGGGATCTCACGGTCGCCCGGTTGACGTGAAATCGTCCCTACGGGAGTATCAAAACCGGACTTCTGCCGTATTCCGCCCCCGGAACGGGGTGGATCGTCGTATCACTGAGAGTGGTGTCGCAGGTCACGCCATATCCAAGTACCGAGATGGCTTGTCCGTCCGGCCGAAGCGAACGATAAACTAGCCAGGGAACGCCGGGCGCAGCCCCGCGCGTCCCACCCCATGATCAGCCAGCAGCCGCTGCAACCCCAGGGAGCAATGTGTCCCGCCGCCTGTTTACCTCGGAGTCCGTCACCGAGGGACATCCCGACAAGATCGCTGACCAGATCAGCGACACGATTCTCGACGCCCTCCTCCGGGAGGACCCGACCTCCAGGGTCGCGGTCGAGACGCTGATCACCACCGGCCAGGTGCATGTCGCCGGCGAGGTCACCACCAAGGGCTACGCGGACATCGCGACCCTGGTGCGCAACAAGGTCCTCGAGATCGGCTACGACTCCTCGAAGAAGGGCTTCGACGGCGCCTCGTGCGGCGTCTCGGTGTCCATCGGCGCGCAGTCGCCGGACATTGCCCAGGGCGTGGACACCGCGTACGAGAAGCGGGTCGAGGGTGACGAGGACGAGCTCGACAAGCAGGGCGCCGGCGACCAGGGCCTGATGTTCGGCTACGCCTGCGACGAGACCCCCGAGCTGATGCCGCTGCCGATCCACCTGGCACACCGGCTCGCCCGCCGGCTGTCCGAGGTCCGCAAGAACGGGACCATCCCGTACCTGCGCCCGGACGGCAAGACCCAGGTCACCATCGAGTACGACGGGAACAAGGCCGTACGCCTGGACACCGTCGTGGTCTCCTCGCAGCACGCGTCCGACATCGACCTGGAGTCGCTGCTCGCCCCCGACATCCGCGAGTTCGTCGTTGAGCACGTGCTCAACGAGCTCGTCGGGGACGGCATCAAGCTGGACACCGAGGGCTACCGGCTGCTGGTGAACCCGACCGGGCGCTTCGAGATCGGCGGCCCGATGGGCGACGCCGGCCTCACCGGCCGCAAGATCATCATCGACACCTACGGCGGCATGGCCCGCCACGGTGGCGGCGCCTTCTCGGGCAAGGACCCGTCCAAGGTCGACCGCTCCGCCGCGTACGCCATGCGCTGGGTCGCCAAGAACGTCGTGGCGGCGGGCCTCGCCTCGCGCTGCGAGGTCCAGGTCGCCTACGCGATCGGCAAGGCCGAGCCGGTGGGCCTGTTCGTGGAGACCTTCGGCACCGAGACGGTGGACGTCGAGAAGATCGAGCAGGCCATCGCCGAGGTCTTCGACCTCCGTCCGGCCGCGATCATCCGCGACCTGGACCTGCTGCGCCCGATCTACTCCCAGACCGCCGCCTACGGCCACTTCGGCCGTGAGCTGCCGGACTTCACCTGGGAGCGCAGGGACCGCGTCGACGCGCTGCGCGCCGCCGTCGGCGTGTAACGACCTGGTAAGCACACCCGCACCGTGTGTACGGCCCCGGACCAAGCGGTCCGGGGCCGTCGCGTTGTCGGACCCTTCTGGTAGGACTGGGGCTGTGAGCAGCGAGGACGAGCGGACGAATCCACCAGCGGGGGAGCAGCTGGCACTCATCCGCGAATCCGTGCGCAAGGCGAAGGAGCCGAAGGCCAAGCGCGGCACCTGGCGCGGCGCCGAGCTCGCCGAGGGGCTGCCCGTCGCGCGCGTTCTGGTCGACAAAGGGGTGCTGCACCTCGACAAGTACTTCGACTACGCGGTGCCGGCCGCGATGGACGCGGACGCACAGCCCGGGGTCCGGGTCCGGGTCCGGTTCGGCGCGGGGGCGCACAACGTGGTGAGCGGCCGCCGTGAGGGCGGCGGGCTGATCGACGGATTCATCGTCGCCCGGCTCACCGAATCCGACTACCCGGGCGCGCTCGCGGCGATCGCCCAGGTGGTGTCCCCTGAGCCGGTGCTCAGCCCGGCCCTGCTCCGGCTCTGCCGCGCGGTCGCCGACCGGTACGCGGGATCGCTCGCCGATGTGATCCAGCTCGCCGTACCCGCCCGGCACGGCCGCGTCGAGAAGAAGCCGTCCGCCGATCCGCCCGCCACCCCCGCCCCGCCTGAGCCCGGCACGTGGTCGCGCTATCCGACCGGACCCGCGCTGCTGCGCGCGCTCGGCCGCGGCGACTCCCCGCGCGCCGTATGGACCGCGCTGCCCGGTCCGCACTGGCCGGCGGAGCTGGCCGTCGCCATCGCCGCCACTCTCGCCTCCGGCCGCGGGGCGCTGGCCGTCCTGCCCGACGGACGGGCCGCCGCCCGCGTGGACGCGGCACTGACCGCGCTGCTCGGCGAGGGCCACCATGTGCTGCTCACCGCGGATTCCGGCCCCGAGGCGCGCTACCGGCGCTGGCTGGCCGTCAGCCGGGGCGCGGTCCGGGCCGTCGTCGGCACCCGGGCCGCGATGTTCGCCCCGGTGCAGGACCTCGGCCTGGTCGCGCTGTGGGACGACGGCGACTCCAGCCACGCCGAGCCGCACGCCCCCATGCCGCACGCCCGTGACGTGC
>NZ_JASISZ010000054.1 GCF_030063355.1 Streptomyces sp. PH10-H1 | reverse complement strand
TGGAGCAGGCCATGAAGAAGGCCGGCATCACGCAGAACAAGCTGGCCATGGACCTGAAGCAGCCGGACGGCCTGTATGTGGCGCTGAAGGACCTCAAGGACAGCCTGCAGCGGGCCGGGGTGTCCGGCACGGAGGCCGACAGTGTCCTGGCGAAGATCTTCGGTGGTGGCCGAAGCGACAAGGCGATCATGACGCTGATGTCGAACCTCGACGGCCTGAAGAAAAAATTCGGGGATATCAGCAACGCCTCCAATATGGGGAATTTCCAGAGCGCTTGGCAGAAGACTCAGGAGAACTTCAATTTCAAGTTGAAGCAGACCGAGGCGACGCTCGTGAATTTGGGCATCAAGCTCGGCACGGTGCTGATGCCGTATGTGGAGAAGTTCCTCGGCTGGATCCAAAAGGGCGTGGGCTGGCTGACGGACCACAAGGGCGCTGTCATGGCCCTGGCGGGGGCAATTGGAACAACCTTGGTGGCGGCGGTCATCGCGCTCGGCGCTGCGGTCATTACGGCGATCGGGCCGGAGATTCTGATTGCTGGGGCGATCATCGCTATCGGTGGTGCGCTCGTCTACGCCTACCAGCACTGCGAGAAGTTCCGCAATATCGTCGACAATGTCGGCCGGTTCCTGAAGGGCGCTTTCAAGACTGCCTGGCATGTGGCCGGTGAGGTGATCCATTGGTTTACGACCGTGGTCATCCCCAACGCGCGGAAGGTGATCGCCGCCCTGGTGACCTGGTGGGGGCAGCACAAGCAGACTTTCATCGACGCCTGGGACAAAACTTTCAAGGCCGTGCAGACGGCGGTGAAATGGTTCAACCAGAATGTGATCGCGTGGGTGAAAGACCGGATCGCGGACCTGACCTCGTGGTGGCACGAGCACGGCCAACAGGTGATCACCACGGCGAAATTCATGTTCAAATACATACAACTCGCCGCGAAAGTCTGGTGGGACGCCTTCAAGGGACTGCTCAGCGTTGTCGTCTCGTCCTGGCGCACTACTTGGGGAATTATCTGGGACACAGCCAAAATCATCTGGGGGCTTGTCTCAGGCGTCGTGAAAACCGCGATGCACCTTGTGATGAATACCATCGGTCTCGTTCTGGACATTATCACCGGGAAATGGGGGAAGGTCTGGGGCGATTTGAAGAAACTCGTCAGCCAAGCCCTCGGTGACTGCATATCGACCATCAAAGGCATGGTGTCCGGGTTCGGAACCCTCCTGTGGGACGCCGGAAAGAACCTGATCCAAGGTTTGATCGACGGGATCAAGTCCATGTTCGGCGCCGTCGGAAACGTCATGGGTGACATCACGTCCTACGTCTCCGGCTTCTTTAACCACTCCCCGGCAAAGCACGGCCCGCTGTCCGGCTCCGGGGGACCGGACCTGGCAGGCGCCAAACTCGGCTCAATGTTCGCAGACGGCATCGCCGGATCCACGGCACGCGTCGGCCACGCAACAAGCCGCCTCGTCGGCGCGGCAGCCCTGTCGGTCGCCGGATCCTCCGGCGGCCTCGGCGTCCTGTCGATCGGCGGGGGCGGCGGGGGTCAGGTGCACCATCACCACGTGACGGTCCACGTCGCGGGCTCCGTCCTCGCCGACCGGGACCTTCGGAACGTCGTCGAGGAGCAGATGCTTCGCCTCGGCGGCCGCAATTCGAAGACCTACCAGCCCTACCGCCGATGAGCAGGGGGTAGGCCATGGCCGCACTGGCATCACTCATCGACCCGTTCACGGACGCCGCATTCAACAGCAGTCTCTGGAACGGTTCCACCGGCGGCGCGGTCAGCCTGGACACCGTCAGCAAGCGCGCTATCCTCGCCTGCCCCACGGTCTCGGGCACCACCAACACCCTCGGCGCCAACGGCCCATTCGACGGGACCGGGTCAGCCCTGTACGCGCAGGTCGCCGTCTGCCAGAACGGCAACGGCAGCACCCGCACCGTCATGAAACTCACCCTCGACGCCAACAACTCCACCACCATCGCGTGGACCGGTGGCGTGTTCACCGCGACCGCGCAGTCCGCAGGCGTCACCACCACCTACACGCTGCCCGCCTACGACTCCTACCAGCACGGCTGGTGGCGGCTGCGCGAAGCCTCCGCCAACTGGTACGCGGAGACGTCACCGGACGGCTGGACGTGGACGACCCGGGCGACGATGCCCTACACTTGGTCGCCCACTGCGGTCACCGTGGCGTTCCAGGCCGGTGTGACGGGCACCGAACCGGCAGGGATGTTCGCGGCGATCTCGCACGTCAACACGGTGTCGGGCGGGCCCCGCAACATGAACTGGCCGCTGGTCGAGGACGCCTGGGCGCCGTACTGGAACTGCAACGGCGGCGACTCGCCATTGGACCGTTACGTCGAAGTCACCCACCGCACCCGGGGTTCGAACTCCTCGCAGCGCGGGCGCCAGTACGAGGTGGACCAGGTCCGGTCAGGCGAGTACACCACCACTCTCGTCAACAACGACGGCTCCCTCGACCCGGTCAACGCCGCCGGCCCCTGGTCCGGCCACATCGTGCCGTTTCAGCCGTACCGCAAGCGCGCCCAGTGGCCGCCGACGATCAACATGTTGACGCAGGTGCAGGCCACGGGAGGGGACCTGGGCGGCCAGCCGCTCGGCGCCCTCAACGCAGGCAACGCCGGGCCGTCGATCTTCACGCAGACCGATACGACCGGGCAGATCGTCGCCTCCGGCACAGCCTGGCAGGGCGCAAACGTACTGCAGTTCTCGGTGCCGTCCACGACGACCGCGAACTTCTGGATCTGCTACACCCCGCAACCTGGCGTCATCCCCGGCCAGACCTACACCGTCCAGCTACGCGTCCGGAACATCACTGCCGCCAGCAGCGTGCAGGTCGCGGCGAACTTCCAGACGGCCAACACCGCCAACGCGTCAGTGTCCAGCACCCTGGGCACCACGACGACGCTGACCGGATCGCCCACCGCCGCCTGGACGACGATCACCGCTACCGGTATGGCCGGAGCGACCGCCGCACTGATGTACACCGGAGTCCGGGTCATCGCCGCACCCGGCACCACGTGCAACGTGCAGGTCGACGGCTGGATGCTGGAGAAGAGCGCCTCCGCCTCGGCCTGGGTGCAACCGGGCATCTGGTATCCGATGTTCGCCGGGTTCGTGGAGCGCTGGCCCCAGCAGTGGACCAAGGGCGGCACGTATGGCACGGTGCAGCCCGCCGCTGGGGACGCACTGAGCCTGCTGTCGCAACGCCAGTTGCAAGGCCCGCTCGCCATGGAGATCAACTCCCACAGTCCCCGCTTCTTCTTCCCGCTCAACGACCCTGCCGGGGCGCAGTGGGCGACGGACGCCACGGGCGCATATCCGCCCGCCCCGACGGACCACAGCAAATTCGGCCTCGGCTCGCAGGTTTTCGGGACCGCGGTCACGGCCGCCGACCCGGTCAACGGCGTCTACACCGGTAGCGGTGGGACCGTGTCCACGTTCGACAACCCCAACCCGGGCACGAACCTCCAGGTCGGAGCGGCGTTCATCAGCCTCACGCGGGCGGGCATCACCGGGCCCGCCAACGTCTCCGGCGCGTGGACGCGCATGTTCGCGTTCCGCTACACGGGCCCGCTGCCGTCATCGGCGGCGATCCTGTGGTCGTCCCTGGACCGTACCCGTGGCGGCGGCTCACGCCTGTACTGGCAGATCGTGCCGACGACCGGCCGCCTCCAGCTGATGATGAGCGGACCCACCAACAACTTGACAGCATTCGAGCCTTCCACCGCGAGCGTGGCCGACTCGAACTGGCATCTGGTCGTCGCCTCGTACTCCCACGCGAACGCCCAGATCATCATCAACCTGGACGGGACCAGCACCTTCTGGGGCAGCTTCAACCCGCTGCTGGAACCCACGGGCTTGGTGTCGGATTCCGTCGGCGCCTGGATCGACCCAACCGTCGGCAACGGCTCGGCGTGGAATTACAAGGGCGACCTGGCGTTCGTCGCCGAGTTCCCGACCGCCCTGACCGGAACCGACTGCACGAACTTGTACAACGCCTGGAAGAACTCGTGCACGGGCGAGAGCACGGACGCCCGGTACCAGCGGATCCTGCGCTACTCCGGCTACATAGGCCCGTCCAGCGTCCAGACCGGCCTGACCACCTCCATGGGCCCCGCCAAAACGGACGGCCAGGACGCGGTCAGCGCCCTGCAAGCAGTCGTGGACACCGAGAACGGGGCGCACTTCGTCGACCGGGCCGGGACCATCACGTTCCGCGCCCGCTCCGCACGCTACAACGCCACCACCCCCGTCTATACGTTCGGGGAACGGGCCGACCTGGGCGAATGGCCGTATGAGGACTGCACCTTCGACTACGACTCCACGCACCTGGGGAACACCGTCACCGTCACCCAGGACTCCACCGGCCAGGTCTTCAACGCGCAGGACGCCACGTCGATCAAGAACTACTTTCCCCGCACCATGACGCGCACCGTCAACTCCACCAGCGTCGCGGAATGCCAGGACGCCACGTCCTACCTGCTCAGCCGGTACAAGCAGCCCACCGAACGCGTCTCCACCCTGCGGCTGCACCCGAGCGCGATGCCAGCGCTGTGGATCACCTGCCTGAGCTTGGAGCTCGGTACCCGCGTGCGGATCATGCGCCGCCCCCCGGGGGAGCCGGCCATCCAGGTCGAGGCTTTCATTGAGCAGATCCAGGTCGACATGGACGACGGCAACGAGGCGCATTGGACCCTCCAGTGCTCCCCTGCCGACGTCACCCCCTACGGCATTTTCGCCGCCTGGCACACCACCCTGAACGCCACCATCGCGTCGGGTGTGAGCTCGATCGTCGTCAACGCCTCTCAGGACACTGTCAACCCGCTGGCGGTCCAGCTCTGCTCAGGGCAGCAGCTGGTCCTGGGCCAGAACACGGCGAACCAGGAGACCGTCACCGTCTCCGCGGTCGGCGCGACGTCGTCGGGCTGGACCACCGCGACCATCACCCTGACCGCAGCCACCACCAAGGCGCACATCGTAGGAGACCTGATCAACGAGCCGCTTCCGGCCGGGGTCACCGACCCGACGGCGTTCGACGCCTCGAGCGCGTTCGATTCCTCGGCTTTCGCCTACTAAAGCGGCCCCCGCCTTCCCTACTGATCGGAGGCTGCTGTGGCACGCCTTGCGCCCGTCACCGCCACTGTCGCCCCGGGGCAGTTCTCGACCGCGGCGTTGGAGAACGCGCAGGTCAGAGACTCTGTCGCGTTCTTCCTCAACGTGCCGTACTTCGCTGGCTACCAGACCAGCGTTCAGCTCATCGGCAACGCCGCATGGGCGCTCATCAACATTGACACGGAGACGCAAGACTTCGACGGAGGCCACTCCACGGTCACCAACACGCAGCGCTGGAATTGCATCGTCGCGGGCGTCTACGAACTCAGCCCCGTGACGGCATGGGCGGCGAACGGCACGGGCATTCGCGGCGTGCGCGTGTTCAAAAACAACGTCGCGATCCCTGGCGGCGAAGGGCTCGTCGCAGCCGGCTCCGTGACCGGTACGACGGCGAGCGCTTTCACGAGCGTGCAGTGCGCTGTCGGTGACTACATCGAGATCTGGGGTTACCAGTCCAGCGGCGGCAACCTCAACACCCAAAGCAACGGCGAAGCGGCCTGCGCCCTGACCTGCAAGTGGGTCAAGAACTGACCGTCGCCCCACCCACCTTCCAGCCCCGCAGCGTCGGGGCTTTTCTCATGCCCTGGAGGGGCTATGTCCGTACCGCAGTGGAAGAAGCTCCTCGATCACGTGGTCGGGGTCCCGGAGCGGATCTACGAGCACTGGAACTCGGTCGACGGCTGGGACAACGACACCGCCTTCGGCCGGGAGTTCGGGGAGAACGGCGTTAGCTGGTGCGTGATCTTCGACTGGGACATGTACCACGACGTGGGCCTCGATGCGATCGTGCCGAAGGTCGACAACGTCGGTGTGTTCTCCGACTGGGCGAAGTCCCACGGCCAGTGGTCCGAGTATCCGTCCGTCGGCGCGTGGGTGAACCTCAACGACGGCGGTCACACGGAGACGGTCATCGGCTTCGACGCGGACACCGTCTACACCAAGGGTGGCAACAGCATCCAGACCGGCTCCTCCGACAACGGTCAGGGCAACGGCGTCTGGTCGCACGAGACGCCGCGGCGGGCCGCCAAGGTCGTCGGCTATCTCGCCCCGCACTTCCCCGACGGTGTGTGCCCGCCGACCGCTGACCCCAAGGACCCGCGCGGCGGTAAGGCCGTCGCCTCGTACCGGTGGGCTCCGGAGCCGTCCCCGACACCGGGCGCGCCCGCATTCCCGGGCCGCGACAAGTTCGTGCTCGGAGCCTCGAACGCGTTCGCGCTGGAGCTGCAGACGTGGCTGGCGCGCGGCGACTGGGGGCCCCGCTACCGGGTCGGCCCGTCCCGCACCATGGCGCAGATCGACCTGCAGAAGGTCGCCGCGCTCCAGCAGCACTACCTGTCCGCGCTCGGCCCGGCTGATGGCCTGTGCGGGCCGCTGACCTGGCGGTACGCATATGAGACTGCCTACGGCCTCCGCTCCAAGTAGCAGCCCTCTCCTCCCAGAAACGGAATCCGCCATGGCTAACGCCCCTGTCGAAACCAAGGTCACCGCGGCCACCGCCGCCGCGTACCTCGCCAGCACCGGTCTCCTCGCCAGCCTCACCGCCGTGCAGGACAACAGCTCTCTCGTGGGCTGGATGCCCGGCGCGCTCGCCCCGTTCGTGTTGTCGCTGGTCCCCACCGCGATCACGTTCATCGCCTCCTGGGGAGCGAAGCACAGCCCGCGGGCGCCGCTCACCCCGCCGCCCACAGCCTGACCCTCCACTCCTGATCCACTGCATCACCGGAGGCCCCCATGCCGGATGAGCCGTCCACTGGCGAGCTGGGGCGGCTCATCCAGACCTGGGATCGCCGCCTGGACATGGTGAACGCGAGGTTCACCGAGTACGTGCCGAGCCTGCTGTACACGACGACGGCCGGACACACGTCCGAGCGGTTCGCGCAGATGCAGGCGGAAATCCAGCAGATCCGCGCCGAACGCGACCAACTGGAGGCCGCGTTCGAGCAGTACCAGCGGGATCAGGCGACACGCCGCGAGCGGGAGCGCCAGGCACGTTTGTACCAGATGGTCGTCCCCGTCCTCATGGGGCTGCTGACCTCGGCTGTAGCGATCTGGGCGGTGGTGCGGTGAGCGACGCAAAGAATGTAGCGAAGCGCCCGCAGCCGCTGCGCCTCCCGCGCGCCGAGATCGTCATCGCGGCCACCGCCGTGCTCCTGGTGGCGTTCATGGCGTGGCTGGCCGTGCAGGTCGTGGGCCTGCACCACGACCTGGACACCTCCAACCACGCTAGGGACCAACTCGCCCGGCAGGTGCAGGGCTTGGGCGCCTCGCCGGTTGCCGGGCCGCCGGGATCGCGCGGGGAACCGGGGCCTGCGGTGACGGGGCCTCGCGGTGAACAGGGCATTCCCGGACGGGATTCGACCATCCCTGGCCCGACCGGATCCCCCGGGGCGCCGGGCAAAAACTCGACCGTGGCCGGACCACCCGGAGCACCCGGCCGGGATTCCACCGTGCCCGGCCCGACCGGACGTGCGGGCGCCCCCGGCGCAGACTCCACCGTCCCCGGGCCCAAGGGCGACCAAGGGTCGGCCGGCAAGGACGGCCGCGACGGCTCCAACGGCGCCCCGCCTGCCGGCTGGACGTACACGGACGCCGCGGGCATCACGTACACGTGCTCGCCGGCGGCAGGCTTCGATCCGGCCGCGCCCCGCTATACGTGCACCGCGAACCAGCCCACACCCGCGCCGCCGCCGCCGTCTCCGGCCCGCCGCGGCCTGCTCGGCGTCGGGCTCCTGGCCGCGAGTTCCAGCTACCGGAAGCTGCTATGAAACGCGCCGTATGGATCGTGTCCACTGCCGGCCTGGTGGCGCTGTCGTACTACCTGGTCGCGTACCGGTGGGATGAGGTCGGCGGCAACATCGAGGCGCAGGTCGTCATCATCACGCCCGCGTTTGCCGTGCATCACCTGTTGATCCGCCGCCGCGCCGACCGTCAGCACGCCCAGACCGTGGCCGCCATCGGCGCGGCCGACCCGAGCACGAAGGGAGCGCCCGGATGACTGAGCCCGAGGCGCATTTCGAGCGGCGCACCCTTCACGAGGTTGTGGCGTATCCGCCGCACGCCCCGCGCGAGGAGGACCCGCACTACCGGGTGTTCCACCACGCGCAGCACCACCTCATTCACGTGCTGGGGGTGGGCTGCTGGATCGGCGGGGCGACCCTCGCGCAGATCAAGGCGGGGCTGCCTTCCGGGCACCGCTGCGAGGGTGCGAAGCAGTTGGAGGCGCATCACGCGATCGCGGAGTTCGCTGGCCTCAATGAGGTGGACTGGCAGAAGGTCGCACAGGACTTCCCGCAGGCGAACATCCACAGCGACGAGGACTTCCTGAACTACGCCGAAGGGGAGGGAGGCTTGATGATCATCTGCGACCTGCACCACAGATCCCCAACCCGGGGAATCCATTCCGTCACCTACCCTGCGTGGCTGCTCGACCGGTACGCCCGGGACGGCTGGGAGTTCCTCCGCGACGCCGGCCCGCCCGTGGCCACCCCATTCCCCGGCCCGGTCATCGAGACCGCGTAGCCCGCCAACCCTTCACGACGACCCCCGATTTGGAGGCGCCGTGACCCGCATACGCGCCCTGCTCGCCGCCCTGGTCCTCTCCGCCGCGATGCTGCTCGGTGGTGGAGCGCCCGCGTCGCAGGCCGTTGTGGCGCCGGTGGCGTTCCAGGTCCCGACGTCGCTCGACCTGCATGACGGCTCCCTGAGCAAGTTCGGCAGCACGTACTACCTGTACGGGACGCAGTACAAGTGCGGTTTCAAGTGGCAGATCGCGTCACCGTGGTGCGGGTTCGGCGTATCCACGGCCCCGTCGCTGGCGGGCCCGTGGTCGACGCCGGTGACCTTGTTCTCGCCGTCGGACATCGACCCGTGGACGGGGACGACGTGGCAGGCGGAGTGCGGGGACGGTTCGGCACAAGGTTGCTTTAACGGACATATGGTGCAGCGGTCCGGGTGGGGCATGAACGATGGGGTGTTCATCCTCTGGTTCAACTCGCCCGCCGACTACTCCCGTTCCCACGCAAATGCGTACAACGCCCTCGGCTGCAATTCTCCGACCGGCCCGTGTGGTCCGTCCGCCGGCCCCCCTTACGGCTCGTACACCAAGCCGTCACTGACGATCTGTATCGGTAACGGCGACTTCGGGATCATCAACTCCGGGACGCCCGGCGGCCGTCCGGCGATCGTGTGCAGCCTCCCGTCCGGTGTGGGGCTGAGTATCGAGGAGCTCGACAAGTGGGGTGTGAACGGCACCGGGGTCGGCGTCCGCAACATGGCGAACCTGGGCGTGGTGGAAGGCCCGGGCGGCTGGTGGGATGCGGCAACCAACCAGTACGTGGGGACGTTCAGTGATCCACAGTGCGGGTACTGCGCCGGGGTCGCCACCGGCTATATGACCTCGCCAACGCTGTACGGGCCGTGGACTGCCCCGACCAACCTCGCCGCCGCCGGCCTCCCGGTCGCCGCGCGCCGTGACATCTCCGCGAACTCCTGCGGCGGCCAGCCCCGCACGGTGTCCGTCCTCGACGGGCAGGCGTACCAGGGCATCGACCTGTGGACCGGCGACCGGAACGAGACCAACGCCGGGTCACTGTTCGTGCCGCTGACCATGGGCACCCCCACCGGGACTCCTGGCGATGGCGGCATCTGGCGGCCACCACTCACCCTCGCCTGCTGACCGTTTGACCTCGCCCCCGCTGCCTGCCTTGTGCAGGTGGCGGGGGCGATTTCGCTGTGTCCGCCGTCACTGAGCGTCAAATCCTTGCGGTGTTGTCGGTGTTGGGATGTACATTGGCGGTGCCGCGAAGCGAAGCCCCGGGTTACTTCCTTGCAAAGACAGTCCCAGGGCGCCAGGTACTCGCAGCACCCTTCGGGGGGACAACTGGATACAGGTGGCGGGCGAAGCGCAGTTCGGGCCTACTTCGAATATGGATCGAGTGGTTGCGGGTTCAAATCCCGTCCACCGCTTCGGCGGTGGTAGCTCAATCAGGCAGAGCGCTTCGTAGCTCGAACGTCTGGTACTCGCCCGCCTCCTGTGTCCAGTTGCTCGCCCCGATCCGGTCGCCTCGCGGCCGGGCCGACAACTGCATAGACGCCGCGAAGCGCAGCAAGGCCCTACTTCTGCATCCAGCAGCACGCGGGTTCGAATCCCGTCGGCCTCTTCGGGGGCTGTCCGCTCAGCGGCCTAGAGCGTCACCTCGCAGGAGGTGGGCACGTAGGTCTTGCGATTCGTACTCGCGGCGTCCAGCAGTCTGTCCGTCGGCCCGGAACCCTCAACCGAGGAGACCGCCATGGGCAAGTTCACTTCCGCGCAGACCGCCGCGACCAGTCCTGTGACCACAACCGGGACGACCACCACCTTTGAGGGCGGGGCCGCGTTCACTCGCGACGCCAAGTCTGACCTGTTCCTGTTCGCGGCCGTCAACATGGTCGGCGAGAACACCTTCTACGAGAGCGCGGGCGCCCGCGATCAGCGGTTCCGTGACCTGGTCCGGGCTGCGACGCTGCAGGACCCGGACTGGGTCGCCTCGTTCGTGCCGTATCTGCGGGGCGAGATGAACATGCGGTCCGCCGCGATCGTCATGGCCGCAGAGTCCGCACTGGCCCGCAAGGACGGCACCGCGCAGGAGGCGACGATCCCGGTGCGGAAGATGGTCGCCGACGCGATGCTGCGCGCGGACGAGCCGGCGGAGTTCATCGCCTACTGGAAGCAGCGCACCGGTAAGAAGACGCTACCCGGCGGCGTGCAGCGCGGTGTCGCAGACGCTGTCGCGCGCCTGTACACGGAGCGGTCGGCGCTCAAGTACGACGGGTCGGCGTCGCCGTGGCGGATGGCGGACGTGGTCGCACTGGCGAAGCCGGAGCCGGCGGGGTCGTGGCAGGCGGACCTGTTCGACTACCTGGCGGACCGCCGGTGGAAGCGCGAGGTCGTGCGGGTCACGGACCGCCTGCCGATCCTGTCCGCGTACCGTGCGGCGGCGACCATGCCGGAGGCTGAGCGGCGCGCATGGTTTTTGGAGGATCCGGAGCGGCTGAAGGCTGCGGGGATGACGTGGGAGCAGCTGTCGAGTCTGGGCGCTATGGATGCGGCGGCCTGGTCGGCGATGATCCCGCACATGGGTTTGATGGCGCTGACCCGGAACCTGCGGAACTTCGACGAGGCGAAGGTGTCGGACGGTGTCGCGGCGACGGTCTGCGCGCGGTTGGCCGATCCGGTGGAGGTTGGCCGGTCGCGGCAGTTCCCGTTCCGGTTCCTCTCCGCGTACCGGGCGGCCCCTTCTCTCCGGTGGGGTCATGCCCTGGAGCAGGCGCTGGCCGCGGCGACGGCGAACATTCCGGAGCTGCCGGGCCGCACGCTGGTCTTGGTGGACACGTCCGCGTCGATGCGCAACACGGTGTCGGCGAAGTCCCAGGTCCGGCACGTGGACGTGGGCGCCCTCTTTGCCGTGGCGCTCGCAACGCGGGGCTGCTCGGTGGACCTCGTCGGGTACGCGGACGGCGTGTTCCAGCACCCGCTGACCCGGGCGGGGAGCGTCCTGAAGCAGGCGGAGGCATTCTGCCAGCGGATCGGCGAGGTGGGGCACGGCACGGAGACGGTCGCCGCGCTGCAGGCATCGTTCAAGGGCCATGACCGGGTGGTGATCGTGTCGGACATGCAGGCGTTCGCGCACCCGGGCTACGGGTGGGCCAGGTCCAGCACCTGGGGGCGCCCGGCAAGGGCGAGCATGTCTGTGTCGGAGGCAATCCCGGCGAACGTGCCGATGTTCGGCATCAACACCACGGGCTATGCGCAGGCCACCATCGACAGTTCGCAGGTGAACCGGTATGAGATCGGGGGGTTTTCCGACAAGCTGTTCACGATGATCGACCTGCTCAGCCGGGGCCGCGACGCGAAGTGGCCCTGGGTGTAGTCGATCCGCCTGCCACACTGTCCCTGGCGGCTGGTGCCACGAGCGCAGCACCGTGGTCAAATGCTGGGTCCAGGTCCGGGCAGCCAGCCGCTACTGCCGGGATGGTCGGAACCGTGGGAACGGATCCGCCGCCCTTGAGGTGGTTGAGGCCCCCGGAGCTGCATCGCCCCGGTCTGCTGCAGGCCGGGGCGTTCTGCTGCGCGTCATCGGTGGCGTGTGGCAGGGTGATTCCACTCCCGCGCAAGCGGAGGCTCTCCCTGCTTCTGCGGGGATGTTCCTTTGGATTCTCTAAGGTGCACGCTGCTCCCCGCCTGTGCGGGGATCCGTCGAAGCCCCCACTTACACCGTGGGGGCTTCGACGGATCCGGGGTCAGGCGCTTGCGTGGTCTGCGGTCTGGTCGGCCTCGCCCGGGGTGAGTACTTCACGGATGGTCTGCGCAGCGTCTCCGCTGATTGTTAGCCAGTAGTAGACGTCCAGGTCGCGCGGATTCGCCTCCAGCAGTCCGGGTTTGACGGGCCTGCGGCCGAGGATGACCTCATCTTCGCCGTCGAGGTCGATGAGGTCGGCGAGCATGGCGTGGATCGCCTCGTGGGCCTCGGTGCGGCTGTACTCCCCGCCCGCCATGACCTCGTCGAGGAGGTCGTAGTCGTGGACGGTTCGCCCGTGGATGATGCTGGCGATCTCGGTAGATTGCGGGTCGGCCTGAGCTACGGTCTGCTGGTGGCGGGTCCTGAGCTGGCCGACGCGCTGGCGGGAGATCCCGAGGATGTCGGCGGCCCGGACGTCGCCGTGGGCGGCTCCCAGGTCGTCGGCGATTGCAGCCCGCTTGGCGGACACGGCGGCTTTTACCTGGTCGATGAGGTCTCCGGCGGCGTCGTAGCGCTCCTTGTCGGAGAGGTTGTCGTACTCGGTCCAGTCGATGGTCAGTCCCACGGTGTGTCTCCTGGCGGTTGGTGGGCGGTGGGCGGTCAGTGTTCGGCGAGGACTCCGCCGGCCTGGAGGCTGACCTGCTTGGCGAGCTGGGCCCACTGGGCGTCGTCGAGGTGGACGCGGGCGGGGTCGATGTTGCCCATGATCGCGGCGATGTTGCGGGTCTTGACGTCGGTGAGGAGCTTGTGGAGTCCGGCGAGGGAGCGGACGTCGGCTGCGTGGTAGGCGCTGTCCATGACGACCTCGATGTAGTCCGTGGTGAGGTCGGCGATGACTGCGACCGCCTTGATGGTCTTGCGGCGGGCGCCGATGGCGATGCGGTGGGCGAGGGAGGTGGCGTCGATGATCCAGCGGCCGGAGGTCTTCGTGGCGGCGATGACCCCGCGCCGTGCCCAGGTGCGGATGGTGGCGGTGGTGACGTGGGCTTCGGTGGCTGCGGCGGTGGTGTTCATCGGGTCCTCCCCCTGTCGATGAACACAAGTAAACCCTAGGCTTGCACTTCTGTCAAGCCTAGGGTTTCACCAACCATGGATTTGCCCTACCCCCGCAGCCCCACTTCCGGCCGGCACACATCGCACGCCACCGCCCCGCCGGCCAGCAGCCTGGCCGCTTCCCGTATCCCGACGGCGTCCTTGGCGTTCGTCGCGACCCAGCAGTCATCCCGGTGAAGGAGCAGGTCGCCGACGTCCGCCCGCCACCGCCGCTGCACGAGGATGACACTCCCCGCCGGCCCGACTGCCTGCGGGTCGAGCCCGCTGTAGTCCTCGCCCGCGATGGGCTGCACCTCGTCCGGGTACCGGCCGGAGACTTCGACGGTGCGCGGCTCGACGTGCGATCCGGTGGGGGTGTCGACCCGCGACGGCAGGTCAATGCGCAGCGTGTACCACCACACCCCGGCGCTGTCCCGTTCCCGCCGGATGACCTCGGCGTCGATGCCCTGGCCGTCGGGGAGGGTGAGGCGCGCTTGGGGGCCGACGCCGGTCTGCTGCTCGGGGAGGCTGTCGGGGTCGGCGGAGTCGTTCATGTGTTCGATAATAATGCCTTGAGCCGGGAGTGGCGCGGCGGGGGCAGATTGCTGACATGTGCACGCTGGGTAGCCATATGGGAGCGTGAACCTCTGAACTCGCGCCCCTCACGCACGACTTGCGCCCCGCGCAACCGCACAAGGAGTCACTAACGCGGCGTAATGTTGTGGCAGCCGGATCATCGTTCGATCCGACAGGGACAGAGGTATGCCCCCGCACGGTGTCAGCCGCCGGAGGCAGAACCAGAGGAAAGAAGGTCCTCAGTGGTTACACCCAACAGTAACTTCCCCGCGCCCAGGGTCAACAGCGGGGTCAGCCCTTTCGACGCGATCCGCCGAACCGACACCTTCGGCCGCGAATACTGGGACGCCCGCGAGATGCAGCCCCTCATGGAGTACTCCCGGTGGGAGAAGTTCGACGAGGTCATCATCAAGGCCAGGAACTCCCTCGCCCTCGTCCAGGGCCCCGAGCAGGCAGGACATCACTTCACCACATGGGGAAGTGATGGGGGCCGCTGGGGAACCCAGAAGCTGGCCAGCTACCGCCTGACGCGCTTCGGTGCCTACCTGGTCGCGATGGCCGGCGACGACACCAAGGAAGCCGTCGCCCGCGCCCGCGTCTACTTCGCAGTCCTCGCCCGCGAGGCGGAGCTCGGGTCGCTCACCAGCGAGGAGATCCGCCACACCGCCCTGGCCAGGGCCCGCGAGATGGTCGACTACCGCACCTTCCGCGACATGATGGCGGAGAACGCCCCCGACTACGCGCCCAGCAGCAAGGCGACGAGCAAGTTCTTCGCCTGCATGCAGAACAAGCTGTACCGGCACCTGACCGGCATGGACGCCGTGGAGATCAAGAACGCGCGGGCTCTGTGCCACTGGCCCGGTCGCGAGGAGGGCAAGCCGGAGCCCAGCGCGAAGAGCCGCCACCGGAAGGTCGCGAAGAACTATCTGACGGTCTCCGAGCTGAAGAAGCTCAACCGGATGGTGGGCAGGCTGTGCCTGCGCGCGGAGGACGCCGCCGATGACGGGGTGCACCTGTCGCTCACCGAGTGGAGCCACCTGGTGGACGCCGAACTCACGCTGACGGTCACCCGCGCGCTCGCGGCCTGACCCGGCCGATACCAGGGCGTACACCTCGCTGGCCTGAGGTTCGTCGGTTCGGTCCCTCGCGTCAACGGGGGACCGTCCACCCGCCCGCCGTTGTCAGCGCCGCCCCGTACCCTGGGCTCATCCCATTCCCGCTGGCTGCGGTCGGGCCGCCCCGGTCGTTGAGGACCGGGGCACAACCTCGGAGGACCCCATGGCCGCTTGCCCGTTCTGCGAGATCGTTGCTGGCCGTGCGCCTGCCACGATCGTCCGCGAGTGGCCGGACGCGCTCGCTATCGTCCCGCTTGGGCCTGTCGTGGACGGCCACCTGCTGATCATCCCGAAAGTGCACGTCGCTGACTTCAGCGAGGACCCGGACGTGTCGGCCGCCACGATGCGCCGGGCCGCCGAGCTTGCTGATGGGACCAATCCGGCGAACATCATCACCTCGCGCGGCCGGGCGGCCACCCAGTCCGTGTTCCATCTGCATCTGCACCTGGTGCCCCGTGCGGCAGGCGACGGGCTGGCATTGCCCTGGTACAGCGGACGCGGCGGGAGGAGCGCGGCGTGAGCGACGACCTGGTGGAGTTCCTGCGGGCCCGGCTCGCCGAGGACGCGGAGGTGGCGCGTCTGGCGCACGCCACTGATCCCGCGCCTTGGTACGAGGACGTTGGGGAGGGCAGCTACACCAACCAGCGCGAGGGTGTTGACGGCGTCGGGCTTGTGCGCGCCGCCGACAACGTGGGGCTCTGGGACCGCGAGGCGTCGTGCACGCTGTCGATGACCGCTGCGACCGCGACGCACGTGGCCCGGCACGACCCGGCGCGGGTGCTGGCCGAGGTCGACGTCAAGCGGCGGATGCTCGACGAGTACGACCAGGCGCTTGCCCAGCGTGTGGAGTTGGCAAATACGCCGCACTCCATCGAGGGGTCTGTACGACTCCTGACCGCCCTACGCTTCGTGAAGCTGCTAGCCGTGCCCTGCTTCGACCACCCCGACTACCTCGCCGAGTGGCGCCCGTAGCTGACGCCGCCTGCACAACATCCCCGCGCCGTACCAGCCGCTACGCTGTAAGTGGGCGAGCATGCCCATCTCGCGGACGCAGCGCCCTGTGCACGGGCACCAGCTGCGGGTGCAGCCTCCAACCGGGCCGTCCGGGCTCCGCGTCCCGGACGGTCCACCTACGCCGCCTCGACCAGCCCGGCCCGCACCGCTGCGAGGTACGCCGCCCGTAGCCGGGCCAGCTCCGCCAACTCCCGGGGGCCCCACGCGATCCGGCCCGCCGCATATCGGCGCAACGCATCGTTCGCCTCAGCGGCAGACGGCGCGGCAGGGCCGGGCGGAGGGGTGGGGGGCATGATCGCAAGTCTAAGCGGCCGCTGTGACAGCGGGAAGAACGCGGTGGTGAACGGCATATGACGGCGCCTACGACTCCCAGCGGTAGAAGACTTTCCCGTCCCGCCGCTCCGCACCGAACGCCTCATAGAAGGCGAGCGCCGGCGGGTTGTCCCGGTCTGCAGTCCACTCCACCCGCGAGCACCCGGCCTCCTCCGCCACCGACCGGAGGGCGGCCATGAAAGCCCCGGCCACACCGCGGCGGCGGGCGCTCTCGAGGACGAACATCTCCTTCAAGTACAGGGACGCGTCCGCGCCGGCGGCCGGCCACAAGAACGTGTACGAGGCCAGGCCGACCACCTGTTCGCCGTCGCTGGCGAGGAGGACGGTCGCCATCGGCCGTTCGCCGAACAGGGCGTTGTGGACCTGCGCAACCAGGTCGGCGGCCTGCGGGATGTCCGTGGCCCCGTAGTACGTCTCGGTCTCGACGAGCATCTCTGCGATCGTCTCCGCGTCGCCCTCAGTCGCCTGCCCGATCGTGACCATGACTGTCCCTCTCGCCTGGGGATGGCACCCGCCCGCGCGCCACGGACGAGGCCCGGATGGATCAGGTCAGCCGAGTGGCACCCGCGCGAAGCTCTCCCACTCGTACATGTAGTTATCGCGGTGCAGCACGATCAGCTCCGCCGACGTGATCCGCGCCGTGGCCGGCTGCACGTGAAGCCCGTCGAGGGCGGCGGCAATCGGTGCGGCCGGACCGTCCCCGGCGCTGTACGCCACGGACACGTGCGGCGTGAACCCGCCCGCCTTCTCGGGCACCTCGCCGAGGACGTCGCCGATGCCCGCCCGGATCGCATCCCGCACCGCCCGCACCGGTCCATCGGTGGCCACGTTCAGCAGGATCGCCTCCGGGTCCAGGATCGCCGGGCCGATCGTCACGTCGAACGCCGGGACCGCAGCGAGCCGCACCCGCGCAGCCTCCACGACCTGCTGCACCACCTGCTCGTCGACCTCGCCGACGAAGTTGATGCCCTGCATGGTCAGGTGCAGCCACTCGTCCGGGATGAGCGTCAGCCCGTCCACCCCGGCGAGCCCGGCACGGTACGCCGCAGCCAGCCGGTGGACGTCGTCCTGCCCCTTGAACGTCAGATGCCAGGTGTAGAACCTCCGACCGGGCTCCCACCCGGGCCGCCACCACCAGTGATTCCGCATGATCTCGGGAGTCGTCATCCGGAGATCCAATCAGGGACCGGCATCCCCTGACGAGAGCGCAAGATGACGCGGCGCAGAATCCATGCACCAATCAGCCAGCAGCGTGCGGGCCGCGACGCTGGCTGCACCGCGGGAACCGGGGCCGCTGGCCATCATCGCCCCCAGGTCCCGCATCCGCCCGACGACGGTCTCCAGCCGCTGCTCAGGCCGCAGTTGCAGCACCGGCAACAGGGCCTCCATCGCACCCTCCGCCTCGCCGCCGCCGACGTGGGCCATGGCCCGGCTGATGTGGATCTGCGCCTCAGTGCCGTATGCCCGGACGGGCTGTTGTGCCAGGTGGGCCAGGGCGCTTGTCGTCTCCTCCAGCGCGTCGCCGTACAACCCCACCCGGATGTGCGCGCCGGCGGCGTAGTTCTCCTGGCGGGCCTGCGGGCACGAGAAGATCCCGCCGATGTCGTCCCCGCCAGACATGGACTCCCGTGCGGCGACCGCCCGGCGCAACGCGTTCTGCGTCTCGTCCGCAGCCCCCAGCTTCGACCAGGCGTCCGCCTCCTGGCAGGCCAGCAAAGCACCAACGGTTCCGGCCGGCTGGTAGGTGGCACCGCGACGGGCGTGCGTGATGGCGTCCCGCAGGCGGCCGTCCCAGAACGCAACCTTCGAGCGGGTCGAGGCGACCCAGGCGCGGAGCCCGTCGTGACCTGCCATCTCCGCGCACAACCACGCCGTGCGGCCTTGGGTGTCGGCGGCGGGCATGTGACCCAGATCCGATGACATCCAGGCGAGGAGACCGCACAGGTATCCGGCGGACACGTACAGGTCAGCGGACTGCCGCGGCGGCTGGTGGCCTTCGAGGAGCCGGAAGACTTGGTCGCGGAGCACCCGAGCTCGGCGGAAGAGCTCGACGGCGTCACCGGTCAGGTACTCCGTTGCGAGGGTCCGCACGTCGGCGCCGAGCTGCTCGAGGGCGATGTCGCCGACGTTCGTGGTCTCCGCCCACTGTGCCCAGGTTGCGGACTCAGCGGCTGCGGCCAGCACCGTCTCCGTTCCGGTGACGGCAGGCGGCGGCTCGGCGACATGCGGTGCGGCCGGGCGGTCCGTGGTCACTGCCGTGCTGGTGCGGCGCAGGATCCGCAGGTCACTCTCGGGCAGGGCGCGCCGGTCCTCCAGGTCGAGGAGCGCCTCAACGTCGCAGCCGTACAGGTCCGCCAGTAGCGCGAGAACGGCGAGCGATGGCCGGCGGCCGGCGGTGGACGGCCACTTCTCCCACTTGCCGAGCAGGCTCGCGTCTGCTGCAACCACCTCACGGCGCCCGGCGGCCAGGTCGTTGATGCGGTTCGCGGCGTCCTGGAGGCTCCAGCCGTGGGCGTGCCGCCAGGCTTCGCGGGGGCGCATCGTCCACCGGGTCCGCATCTCGGTGCAGATCTCCGCGGTGGTGCATCCGGTGGTGAGCATCTCGGTGCGCAGGGCGTCGCGTTCGGCGCGGGCTCCGGGCTTGGGGTGTGAGGTCATGGCGGTCCCCGTCGTGCGGTGGCGTGGCGCTCACCGTAGCGCCGGTGTCACCCGGTCGGGGCGGACACGTCCGGGTCATAGGGTGTCCAACTGTCCAATTCCCGCCCGGCCGATGGTGGTTAGCGCAGGTCGGGGCGCGTGTGGGCTGTCCGGAAATCTTGGACACCGCAGCCCGTGACGACTGGGGCTGGAGAGGGAATCGTGATGGGTAGGCAGATCACCACCTACCGGGGGCCCGCACATGAACCCGCACCACGACACGGAGCCGCGCTTGGACTGGCTGCCCGCCGAGCCCCAGGGGCATGCCGTAGTCCCTGCCGGCGTTCACGGCTGGGACGCCGTTCGCATCCCCAGGTTCTGGGCGAACCGGGTCCTGGACGCTCTCGGCGACGGGGCGGGTGCGGTCATCCACGACGGGCACTGTATGTACCTTCTCGTCGCCCACGGCACCGCCGACGATCTGCGCGTCCCGGCCGCGCACGACATCGCCGTCCTGGGCACCAGCACCTACGTCGCGATCCCGGGCATCGGCCGCCACGCCGGCACACCCGGTATCGACCGCCTCCGCTGGCGGACACCGCCGACACCCGACGGTGACTATCTCACCAACGCCGGCCTACTGCAGGCCGCGATCGACAACGCGCTCGGACCGCGTCGGGCAGCATCATGAGCGCCCCAGTTGCTGCCATCACCAAGGTGTGCCTCGCGGCGAAGGCAACCCCGGAGTTCCACGGGTACTGCCCCGGCAACGCCGACGTCTACGCCTACGGTGCGCCCCCCGGCGAGCCTCCCGTGCTACGGACCCGGTGCGGTTGCGACTGCCACAAGGTCGCTTCGTGATGCGCGCCTGGTGCCCCTGGTGCAAGACCGAACTGACGGGGGACGACCGCGTCATGGTCGGCGTCGTCGAGGTCGCCTCCGGCCCCGGCCGCCCGATCTACGCCTGCGACACGTGCAAGGTCGCCTACCGGATCGTCGCCTTCGCGGACCATCCGACCGACACCGACGGCAACCCGCGCTACACCGACCGGGAGCCGTTCGCGCCACGGTCACACCATGCCTGACCGTTCCTGCTGCCTGGCCGCCCCGCCCGTGATCGGGTTCCTCGCGTTCATCGCCGTCCTCATCGGCGGTAGCGGCCTGTACGGGCTGATCCACTCATGAGACGGGGCCGTCGTCCGCAAACCCCCCCGGACGGCGGCCCTTCACGCGGGGGGTGCGGGGGGTGCACAGGGTGTTCATGCAAGATGCATGTGCCTGACAGGCGTATGCCAGTAGCATCCCTCATCACGCAACCGTTGCGTGATGCGCCAACGTGGTCGGCTACTCCCGAAGGAGGTCGTGAAGGCAAGCGGGTCAACGGGCGGCCTGCCGTTGCACCGGTGCGTCAGCCCGTGTCGGCGGCGTGAGACTGGGCCGCCACATGTACGCCCCCGAGGGCGGCGGCCCTTCACGCGGGGGGTGCGAGACCGCAACCCAGGTGTCACCAGACAGCAGCAACCGCTCTCTAGCGCCTGGATGGCATATGCATCTAGGGTCCCTGTTGCGGACCCGCTGTTACGTCACCGTTACGCGGCCGGTCAGAGAGCTCATGCTCCCTGACGAGATCGGAGAGAGGTATGTCGAGCGACATGGCGATACGCAGCAGCCACGTCAACCGCGGGTCGGTCTCCGCCCGCTCGACGCGCTGGATCGACCGCCGGTCCAGTCCCACGGCTGTGGCCAGCGCGTCTTGCGACATTCGCTTATGCCGGCGGGCGGTACGGATGCTCTCGCCGATGGCGATGCGGCGGGCGGTCAGCCAGTCAGGTTGATGATCGTCAGGCACTCGACACACGGTCGATTGGTGGCGATTATGTGTCAGTACCTGGCTGGACGCATTTTCTGGCCGCGATCGAGCATGAGCACTACCTGAGGCGATCGGCCGGGGCCCGCACGACCCGTAGAACAACTGCCCGCCGAACGCAGCGCCTCGTGGACGTCAGCGGCGAGGCCCTAACCCCTGCGAGAAATTCGAACGTATGTTCACTCGAACGAGTGACGTAACCATCGGACAGGTGTGCTCGTTGGACTAGTTAGGTAAGGCACCCAAAGACGTGCCGGGCTCTCCGTGTTGTGCGTGAGCCCCTTCGCGGGAGTTCGGCACTTGCGCGCCCCGGTCTGCGACGGCAGACCGGGGCGCGTGCATGTCCGGAGGATCTGGGAGATGGATCGGGATTTGGGATGTTCCTGGGCGATGATCTTGCCGGTCGAATCCGGATGGGCGCCTACTCGACCCGGACCAACGCCCTAGGGATTGCGCTCTGGGCTGGTCGGCTGGGGAGTGACGGATCATCCACCATGCGGCCAGTAGGTGCCGTCTGACATCTACACGATCTTCGAGGGCACCAGCGAGATCCAGCGGCTGGTCATCGCCCGCACCCTGTCGGGCATGCCGATCCGCTGACGGAAACCCCGGCCGATGGCCGGGACCCCGCTCGTCCATGGCACCCCCTCCACCGGTGGAGGGGGTGCCTGTTGTCGTTCCGCTTGTCGTTCGGCTGCTTTGGAGAAAGCTTCCGCGGGAGGTTTCCGGGCCGGGCTTTGGGCTAAGAGCACTGAGGCCGGGACAACGACGTCACGGACGACGCGAGGGGCAGGTACGCCATGCATATGAGCGGCGGTGCACTCGCGGCCACCGTGAGCTTCGCGGTGCTGGCGGGGGTGGTCGGCGCCGGAGTCGTTCACGGGCAGTCGGTCGGAAACCACGGAACGGTGCCCGCGCGAACGGGCACCGAGACCGTCCAGAACTCGACGCGCACCGGTACGGGTGCGCCCGGTGCTCCCGGTGCTCCCGGGACAGTGTGCGAGGACGGCTGGGTGGCGCTGTCGGTGGGCGTCGAAAGCTGCGCGCACCATGGCGGCGAAGCGCCGTAGGCGGCGGTCATAGGCGGCCGGTCACGGGCCATCGGTCACGGACGCTGCGCATGGGGCGCGCGGGACCCGGAGCGGGAACGTACCGCTTCCTCGAATTCGTCGAGGGTATCCACCAGCAGCTCCGCGCCGCGGCGCACCATGCGCTCCTGGGCGCCGTCGCCGTGCCAGCCGTCGAGGGCGACCCGGACCGCGTCCCAGTCAACGGTGTCCCGGTCGCGCACAGCCTGCGCGGATTCGGTGACGGCCTCGCGGAGCACCCGGGCGAACTCCGCCGCGGCCGGTACGGGTTCGGCGTTCCGGCCGGGCAGATGGGCCTCCATCAGCATTCCCGCCCGCCCCATGGCGGACAGCGCCGCGTCGGCGTCCTGCGCCGCCCGGCGCGACAGGCCGCGGTGGCGCACCGGCTCGGAGTCGGCCCGCGCGACCGCCTGGTTCCAGGCGGCCCCGGCCGCCCGGGCGTCGAGCAGGGCCTCCCGTACCGTCCCGGAGCGCCGCTTGGCCGGATCGGCGAAGCCCTCCAGCACTGCGGCCGTGTACCCGGCCGTGGCCTCGAGCCGCTCCGCGAGCCGGTCCCGCAGCCGCGGCGTCTCCCAGGCGGGGAACACGGCGTAGGCCGCCATCGCCAGCACCCCGCCCAGCAGCGTCAGCAGCACCCGCTCGGGGACCGTCTGGGTCCACTCGCTGCCGCCCATGCCCAGCAGCAGGACCGCGTAGGCCGCGAGGCAGGCCTGGGAAACGGCGTAGCCGGTGCGCATCAGCAGATACATCAGGGTGATGGCCAGCACGGCCAGCCCGGCGCACAAGTACACGCCCGGTGAAGCCGCTTGCATCACACCGGTGGCGACGGCCACCCCCACGAGCGTGCCGGCGAAGCGGGCCGAGCCGCGCGCGTAGGTCTGGGAGAAGTCCGGGCGCATCACCATGACCGAGGCCATCGGTGCCCAGTACCCGTGGCCCAACGGCAGCGCCGCCCCGATCAGATAGCCCGCCGCGGCGACCGTCGACATCCGCACCGCGTGCCGGAACACCGGGGACTGCCAGTGCATCTCCCGGCGGATCGCCCGCGCCGCGAGCGGTACGAGCCGCAGCAGGGTGGGGCGCAGCAGATGGGCGGACTCGGTGGCGTCCGAGGGGCCCGAGCCGTCGGCGCTCTCCACGGCCGCGACGAGCAGGCCGATCAGTCGGGCGGCGGCCCGGCGGGCCGAACCGGTCAGTTCCGCTTCGGGTTCCGGCACCTTCAGGAAGGCCTTCACGTCCTTCGGCAGCCGCACCGGCTTCGCCTGCCGGATCGCGCGGGCCACCGCGTCCAGTACGGAGGCAGCCGCCGTCAGCAGTTCACGGGCGCGGTCCCGTTCCGGGCCTTCCGCCGCGGCGCCGACCGAGGGGTCGGCGAGCGACGCCAGCACCGGCCGGATCCGCTCGGCCAGCGCCCGCTTGCCGTGCAGTTCCTCCGGCCGCCGCCGGGCCTCCCAGGGCGTCACCGCGGCGGCGCTGCGCGCTGTCATCAGCGGCTCGGGATCGAACGGGGCGTGCGGATCCTGGCGCAGCCGCCGGGCGTAGTCCGCCTCGGCGGCGAACGCGTCCGCGAGCGCGTCGCGTTGTGCGCCCCAGCGCCGGATGGGGAACACCAGGATGAGCGACGCCTGGACCAGTCCGCCGAACGCGATCACTCCGGCGTGCACCAGGGCGCCCATGACGGATGTGGGGAGGGTGACGACGACCAGCATCACGGCGACGGTCAGGGCCGCGACGATGCCGGAGGTGGGGCCGAGCGCCCATGCCATGCCGGCCAGGAAGGACCAGACGGCCAGCAGTACGACGAACAGGAAGAGATTTGAGGCGGCCAGATATCCCAGGAAGGTGCTGACGGCGAGGCCGGCGCCCGCGGCGAGGGCGAGCACCGGGCGGGAGCGCCAGCTGCGCTGGAAGGTGGCGGTGCCCGAGGCGAAGGCGCCGAACGCCGACGACGCGGCCACGCCGGGGGAGGACAGCCACAGGGACAGCCCGATCACGATCGCGACCCCGGCCGCACCGCGGAGCGCGACCAAGGGCTCCAGCCGGGTCCGTTCGATTTGCAACCCGGAGCGGCCGGTCTCCTTCAGCGCGCGCAACCAGGTCATGATCCAGAGGATAGGTGGAAACGCGGCAGAACCGGCTTTCCTTCTCACCGGGCGGGCGTAGCGACCCGGCCGATGGGTAGGCGCGGCCCGACCCGGCCCGAGATCCACTGCACGAATGCACGAAGGAGAAGTCCATGGCCCATCCCGACCTGACCGTCATCCGGGCGACCGTCCCCCCGGTGCCCGACCCGCAGCCGCAGCCCCCGGACCCCGTCCAGCCCGATCCGGTCCCGCGGCCGGTTCCGCGCCCCGGCCCGCCGCTGCCTCAGCCCGTGCCATTGCCGCAGCCCGAACCGGGGCCACAGCCCGATCCGGTCCCGGACCCGTCCCCGCTGGCCCGCGTGAGGCTCGTGCGGCACGTCACATGAGGCCCCGGCGGCGCCTCGCGCGTCACGTGAGGCCCGGTGGCGCCTCGCACGACCCCGCCACGCGGTGACGCGATGACCGGAATCCGTGTTCCGCCGGCAACCCCCTGCCGCGCGGGGCGCGGCTTCTGGTTCAATAGGTCGCATGGCCAGCCTCACTGACATCGCGACAGGTCGCAGCGACCTCGAGCCCTTCTGGCCGTCCCGGCAGGGACATCACTTCGACCGAGAGTGTTGCCGCGCGATCACCGCGCGGACCCGCTCCCCTCGCTGACCTGCGGACAACGGCCTCCGGCCGTCGCCGTCAGCATCACGGATTCCGGTCCCGCGCAATACGTCGTCCATCCAACGACCCTTCGCGCGAAAGAGCCGAACCCATGTCGAACACCCAGTCCCTGACCCTCCCTGCCGTCAACCGCCAGCGGCTGCGCGCCGTCCGGCCCGACGAAGTTCCGCCCGCCCCCGACTTCCTGCCGCCCGGCGCCACCTGGCTGCCGGCGCCCGGCCATGTGCTGCCGGCGGTGGCCGGCCAGCAGCGGATGGTCGGCTACCTGGTCCTGGTCCCCGCCGAAACGGGACCGGCTCCGCTGGAGACCGCCGAGCCGGCGCACGAGCCCGCGCGGGTACGGATCGACACCGAGCGGCGCACCGCCGCGGTGGACGGCCGCCCGCTCGACCTGACCTACCTCGAGTTCGAACTGCTCGCCCACCTCGTCGCCCACCCGCACCGCGTGCACTCCCGCGACCAGCTCGTCACCACGGTCTGGGGATACGGTCACGTGGGCGACGGCCGCACCGTGGACGTGCACGTGGCGCGGCTGCGCCGCAAGCTCGGCGCCGAGCACCGCGGCAGCATCGTCACCGTGCGGCGCGTCGGCTACAAGTACGCGCCCGTGGAGGCTACGGGACGACTGTGACGGGCCAGCGCCCGGCCTTGACCAGCCGGACGGCGACCGAACCCACGATGCGGTGTCCCGCATGCTCGGAAGCACCGACCACCACCGCGTCGGCCGTGAGCTGATCCGCCGCGGTGACCAGCCCGTTGTAGGCGTCGCCGCGGACGGTGTGGAATTCCCAGCGGACATCGAAGATCCCCTGGAGCCGCTCCGTCGACCGGCGGATCTCGGCCATCAGATCCTCGGCGACCTCGGTGGTGGTCTCCGCCACCGGGGCGCCGAAGATCGCGCCGGTGAGGATGACCGGCTGTACGTATACGACGGCGAGCAACGCGTGCTGCCGCCGGGCCAGGCCCGCGGCGTAGGCCACGGCCCGCCATGAGGAATCGGAGCCGTCCGCTCCGACGACGATGACCTTGGGTCCGTCCGTTCCGCGCTCGAATGGCGCGGGCACTTTGTCCACCACGCCTTTGAGGCTAACGGCCGTTGCCCTGTGCCGGCCGTCGCCCCGCGCACCCTTGATCACCCGGATGGCCGTATTGCCACGACACGTGGGCTTTTGGGATGCAGGATTTCGGTGAGGAGTCCCAGAGAGAACCCGCAGTCCGGTGGCTCCCGGGCCGCCGACGTGCCGCCCGCATCTCTGAGCCAACAGCCAAGCCGGCAGAGCCGGCAACGGGGAGGTTTGCGATGCCGAGGGTGACCACAAGCGTGATTGTGTCGAGGCCGGCTGCTGAGGTCTTCGACTTCCTGGCCGATGCCCGAAATCTTTCGCTGTGGAGCTCGGGCGTGGCCGCCGTCGACAGGGATGCGGTGCCGCCGGGCGCCAACGCCCAGTACCGCTACCGCTATCCCGGACGGCACCGGGAGCACCTGCTGGTCTGCGCGGGCTACGAGCCCTGCCGGCACATCGTGTTCCGGGGCCAGCGCATGTGGAGCCCGCTGGGGACGCAGGTCCCCGAGTACGGCTTCGACCTGATGCCGCACGGCGGTGGCACGCTGGTGCGGCTTTCTGTGCACAGCGCGCTGGGGGCCGGGATGGCGCTCTTCTCGCCGGTGGTGTCCATGGCCTGGCGGCGCGATCTGCCGGTGGACGCCCGCAAGCTGTGCGAGGCGCTCGGCGGTCTGTACGCCGCACCGCGCGCGCTGAAGGCCGTACGACCGCCTGAGGCGGGGGTGCCCGCTCCCGAGCCCTACGACTACGCCCCCGCTGCCCGGGTGATCCAGCCCGGCGTTGGTGCGTAGTGGAGTCGAACATCACTCATTGAGTGTTAAAATATGCACGAAAGGCTGCTGAGCACCGCACCTTTCCCCCATACTGCCCCGGCCTGGTCCCCCCGTCCTGGCCGGGGCTCCTTTTTGTGCCGAGCCGTTGTGCCGAGCCGTTGTGCGAGCGCCACGGCGGCGGGGGGGGGGGGGGCCCGGCCCCCCCCGGGGGCGGGGGCCCCCGCTCTTCCCCACCAGGACAAGCCCCGGACCTACCGCTTGGCCACGAAGACGTGCGAGGCCACATCGGCCCCCAGCTCGGCGGCCTCGCCGCCGCTGCCCACGAGCACGCCGCCCGCCGAGGACGTCACACTCACCACCGCGCCCGGCTGCACACCGGCCCGCCGCAGCGTGTACATCAGCTGGGCGTCGGTCTGGATCGGCTCACCGATCCGCTTCACCACCACGCTCGCCCCGGCCGGGCCGGGCGCCAGCTCGGCCAGGCTGACCATGCCGTCCTCCAGGAACGGATCGGCCTCGGACTTCTCGCCCAGCTCCTCCAGGCCCGGGATCGGGTTCCCGTACGGCGACTCGGTCGGATGGCGCAGGAGCTCGAGCACCTTGCGCTCCACCGCCTCGCTCATCACGTGCTCCCAGCGGCAGGCCTCGGCGTGCACCTGCTCCCACTCCAGGCCGATCACGTCGACGAGCAGGCATTCGGCGATCCGGTGCTTGCGCATCACACGTGTGGCCGACTTCCGGCCCTCGTCGGTGAGTTCCAGGTGCCGGTCGCCGGCGACATGCACCAGGCCGTCACGTTCCATGCGCGCCACTGTCTGGCTAACCGTCGGGCCGCTCTGATCGAGCCGCTCGGCGATTCGGGCGCGCATGGGGACCACATCCTCCTCTTCCAGCTCCAGGATGGTGCGGAGATACATCTCCGTCGTGTCGATGAGTCCGGACATGCGCGCCCCTCAATAGCTAGTGCGTGGCCCTGCACCAATTCTTACGCATCCCACCGACAACCGGCCCCGGCGCGGGATTCTTGACAGCGACGGCAGCCTGGCCGCACGGTGATCCGCATGAGTGAGCCCCGCGACGATCTGGCCGGCGAGTACTTCGACGCGGCCATCGCCCTTCTCCGGAGGGTACGGGACGAGGAGTCCGCCGGTATCCAGGCGGCAGGTGAGGCCATCGCCGACGCAATCGCCGCCGGCAACCGCATCTTCGCCTTCGGCGCGGGACACTCCTCCCTCGCCGCCCAGGATGTCGTCTACCGCGCGGGCGGTCTCGCCCTCGTCAACCTGCTCGCGGTGCCCGGCGTCGTCGGCATCGACGTCATGCCCGCGACCCTGGGCAGCGCCCTGGAGCGGGTCGACGGCCTCGCGGGGGCGGTCCTCGACACGAGCCCGGCGCGACGCGGCGACGTCCTCGTCGTCATCTCGCTGTCCGGACGCAACGCCCTGCCGGTCGAAATGGCGCAGAACGCCCGCGCTCTCGGCCTCACCGTCATCGGCGTCACCTCCGTGGCCTACGCCAAGGAGACCAAGCCCCGCCACGTGTCCGGCACGTTCCTCAAGGACCACTGCGACATCGTCCTGGACTCGAAGATCGCCGTCGGCGACGCGGAGCTCGTCCGCGAGGACGTCCCGGCCCCCTTCGCACCCGCGTCCACCGTGGTGACCAGCGCGCTCATGCAGGCTGTCGTCGCCACCGCCGTCGCGAACCTCGCCGCCCGCGGCATCACCCCGCCGCTGCTGCGCTCCGGCAACGTGGACGGCGGCCATGACTGGAACGGCCGCATCTTCGAGGAGTACGGCTCGCGGATCTTCTTCCGGCACTGAGACCCTTGGGATCCGCTTCCGCCACCGAGACCCCGGGCGCGGCAAGGGCACCGGGGGCCGCAGGGGCCGTTCGGCTACCAGGGCGGCGCCCGCTCACCCCAGCAGCTGCGCCAGGTCCAGCGCCGCGGCGACCCGCACCGCCACGTCCTCCGCGTACGCCGCGTCCGAACGGTCGAAAAGACGGCGTCCGGCGCCCCGCAGGAAGGTGACCGCGCCCAGCGTGCGGCCGCGGCTCCGCAGGACCGTGGAGAGGCCGTGGACGGTCCCCTCGGGCCAGCGGCGGGCTGCCGCCCACTCGTCGATCCTGGCCCGCGAGGCGGGCTCGGCGGCCGCGAGGGCGCCGAAGCTGGCGCGTACGGTGCCGATCCGCTCGACGGCCTGCAGCACCGGGTGCGCCGCCCCGTACGCGACCGGAATCGTGCCGACCGGGACCGGGAGGCACGGCCCGGAGGTACCCTCCGGGGTCGAGGCGGCCCGTACGAGCCGGCCGTCGTCCCCCGCGAGGTCGACCAGCGCATGGTCGGCGAACCCCGCCAGCGCGAAGTCCAGATACGTGGTCGCGGCCTCCACCGGGTCCTCGCACTCGGAGGCCGTACGCCCCGCCCGGTGCAGCTGGTTGTGCCGGAAGCGCAGCTGGGAGCTCTCCTGCACGGCGATCTTGGCGTCCGTGACGTCGAGGAACAGCCAGCCGACCCCCAGCGGCACCGGCTCCTCGCCGAGCGGCGACCCGAGCCGCACGAACCCGCTGCGCCAGCAGTGCCGCTTGGCGCTCTCGTCGCCGCGCAGACTCACCCACAGCTCGGAGGGGACCGGCGGACTGCCCTCCGCGAGCACATGCTGCAGCGCCGTCTCCAGCTCCTCCAGGCCCTGGTCCAGCAGATCGCCGAGCGGCCGGCCGAGCAGCGTGTCGCGGCCGGTGCGCAGCAGCCGGGCGGCATGAGCGTTGACGACGGCGGGCCGCAGGTCCGCGTCGATCAGGACGACGCCCCACGAGGCGTCGTCGAAGAGCGCCTCACTGAGCGCGATGGAGCGTTCCAGGTCGATCTGGGCGTGCACCTCGGAGAACGCGCAGTAGACCCCGGCGGGGCGGCCGTCCAGCCCGTGTACGGCCGCGGACTGGGTGCGGACGAGCACCCGGTGGCCGTCCTTGGTCAGCAGCGCGAATTCGTGCACCTGGCGGCCGGGCGCATCCATCGCACCGAGCAGTCGCGTCTGCACGTCATGTGCGTCGGCGCTACGGGCCGCCCAGCCCGAGAAGCCATGACGGCCGACGGCATCGTCCGCCGACCAGCCGAGGATTCGTACGGCTTCGGAGTTCCAGTGGGTGATGACACCGTCGCGGTCGAAGGCACACAGGCCGGCGTCCATACCGTCGAGCAGAGCGGCGAGTAACTGCTCGTCGCCATCACTGAGCGGCTTCGCATCGAATGGCTGCACGTCGAAACATTCAACCCCGGTGTGACCCAGCCCACACGGTATTTCGATAAATCGGTTGTGCGTCCGGGGGCCGCTTCCTAATGTTGCGGTCACACACGAAGGGAGGTGGTTCGCAGCATGATGTGCAGTCGGACACGTGAGGTGACTGCGGGCTAGTCCCGCGCACCAAGCTCGTCGCGCAGGGCTCCATGACGGAGTCCGGGGGCGGGCCAATCCCAAGCAGTCACCCGACCCGCGGGCTCGTCGGACTTGTCCGGCCGGTGCCTGGAGGCAACTCCAGGGAGCAGCCCGCGGGTCGTTCGTGTTGTACGGGTCCTCTGGGGGATCAGGCGGTTGTGCGGGTCCTACGGGGCCAGCCGGTCGTACGGGTCCTACGGCGCCAGCCGTACGACGCTCCAGGCCGCGCCTTCGTCGCCCTCGCCGTCGCCGCGCTCGTAACGCAGCCGGTCGTGCAGCCGGTTCTCGCGCCCCTGCCAGAATTCCACGCTCCGCGTGCGCACCCGGATGCCTCCCCAGTACGGCGGCACCGGGACCTCGCTGCCCTCCGGGTAGCGCTCCTCCAGCTCCGCGTAACGCCGTTCGAGCTCCTCACGGGAGCCCACCACCGTGGACTGGGCGCTGGCCCACGCCCCCAGCCGCGAGCCGTGCGGACGACTGCGGAAGTACGCGGCGGTCTCGTCCTGCGAGACACGTTCGACGCTGCCGGAGACGATGACCTGGCGGGCGATCGCATGCCAGGGGAAGAGCAGCGAGATCTGCGGATTCTCGACCAGATCACGGCCTTTGCGGGAGCCGTAGTTCGTGTAGAAGACGAAACCTCGCGCGTCGTAGCCCTTGAGGAGCACGGTCCGCGAGCTGGGGCGGCCCTCGGCGTCGGCAGTCGAGACGATCATCGCGTTCGGCTCGGCGAGGCCGGCGGTCACGGTGTCCGCGAACCAGCGGGTGAACTGCGAGTACGGATCGGCGGCCAGTTCGGCCTCGGTCAGACCCTGGGCGCGGTAGTGCTCGCGCATGGCGGCGGGATCGGCATGATGCTGCACGCAGACATCTTGCATCGCGCGGGACTCCTGCGTCCCACGGGGCGGTAATCCCGGCCATGGGGGCATGGGGGGGGATGGGTGCAGGCAGGATGCAAGCTGGGCGCGGGCGGGGCGCACGGGCCGGTGGCGCCGAAGAGTGTGCCGTACCTCACGCTTCCCGTCATGTGCCAGAACCGACAGAATTGCGGGTCGGGCAGCTGTGGCCTCTTGACATCAAGAGATACCGTTTCTGACTCCGGCCCGAGTCCCGGATGGAGCAGGGTGACCATCACCTGAGCGGGGCATTACCGGATTGGCCACCAAGCACCTGTCGACCACATCACGAGGAGCCGCCTGATGTCCGACTTCGTACCCGGACTCGAAGGAGTAGTCGCGTTCGAGACGGAGATCGCCGAACCTGACAAGGAAGGCGGCTCTCTCCGTTACCGAGGCGTCGACATCGAAGATCTCGTCGGCCATGTGTCGTTCGGAAACGTGTGGGGCCTGCTGGTCGACGGCAAGTTCAACCCGGGTCTGCCGCCTGCCGAGCCGTTCCCGATTCCGGTGCACTCCGGCGACATCCGCGTCGACGTCCAGTCGGCGCTCGCCATGCTCGCTCCCGTGTGGGGCCTGAAACCCCTGCTGGACATCGACGTCGACGAGGCCCGCGACGACCTCGCGCGCGCCGCCGTCATGGCGCTCTCCTACGTCGCCCAGTCGGCGCGCGGCCAGGGCCTGCCCATGGTGCCGCAGAAGGAGATCGACAAGGCGGAGTCGATCGTCGAGCGCTTCATGATCCGCTGGCGCGGCGAGCCCGATCCCAAGCATGTGGCGGCCGTCGACGCGTACTGGACGTCCGCCGCAGAGCACGGCATGAACGCTTCCACGTTCACCGCGCGCGTCATCGCCTCGACGGGCGCCGACGTGGCCGCGGCGCTGTCCGGCGCCGTCGGCGCCATGTCGGGACCGCTGCACGGCGGAGCCCCTTCGCGTGTCCTCGGCATGATCGAGGAGATCGAGCGGACCGGCGACGCGAGCGCGTACGTGAGGCGGGCGCTCGACAAGGGCGAGCGCCTGATGGGCTTCGGCCACCGCGTGTACCGCGCCGAGGACCCGCGTGCGCGGGTGCTGCGGCGTACGGCGAAGGAGCTCGGCGCTCCCCGCTTCGAGGTCGCGGAGGCGCTGGAGAAGGCGGCTCTCGCGGAGCTGCACGCGCGGCGCCCCGACCGGGTGCTCGCCACCAACGTGGAGTTCTGGGCGGCGATCGTCCTGGACTTCGCCGAGGTTCCGGCGCACATGTTCACGTCCATGTTCACCTGCGCCCGGACGGCGGGCTGGTCCGCGCACATCCTGGAACAGAAGCGCACCGGCCGCCTCGTCCGCCCCTCCGCCCGCTACATGGGCCCCGGCCCCCGCGACCCGAGCGACGTCGACGGCTTCGCGAGCATCGGCAACTGACCACTGAGGCGCTGGGCACTGGGCGCTGAGCGCTGAGCCGCTGAGGCCGAGTCTGAGTCCGTCCTGCGGCCCGGTCCGCTCCCCATAGGGGGTGGACCGGGCCGCAGTCCTTTGCGGGGCGCGGGGTCGCCGGGCGCGTATCGGGTGCGTGCGTCCGATACGCGCCCACCGGCCCACGGACCAGGGACCCGCTGCCGCCGGAGGGGGCGCAAGAGCGCCCCGGCCGGCGGTTGGGAGAGCCAGGCCGAGTGGAGAAAGAGCCCGTCGAAGGCGACCCGGTGGGTCAGTCGGCCGGCAGGGCCTCCGCCAGGAGCTCGGCGAGGTGCCGGCCCGGTGTGCCGGCCAGGTCTGCGAGTTGTGTGCGGCAGGAGAAACCGTCCGCCAGCACGGCGGCTCCTGCGGGTGCCTTCCGGACGGCCGGGAGCAGCTGCTCCTCTGCGCAGGCCACCGACACGTCGTAGTGCCCCCGCTCGAAGCCGAAGTTGCCGGCCAGGCCGCAGCAGCCGCCCGCGAGGGCGCCGTTGAGACCGGCGCGCTCGCGCAGCCGCCGCTCGGCGGCGTCACCGAGCACGGCGTGCTGGTGGCAGTGGGTCTGCCCGACGACGGCACGGTCGAGGCGGGGCGGGACCCAGCCGGGGGCGAGCTCCTCCAGCACCTGGGCGAAGGTCCGTACGGAGGCGGCCAGTCGGGCCGCCCGGGGGTCGGCGGAGCCGAGCAGTTCCGGCAGGTCGGCGCGGAGTGCCGCGCCGCAGCTGGGTTCGAGGACGACGATCGGCAGCCCGGCGTCCAACGCGGGCGCGAGTGCGTCGACCGTGCGGCGCATGACCGTACGGGCCCGGTCGAGCTGCCCGGTCGACACCCACGTCAGACCGCAGCAGACGGCCTTCGGCGGCAGCACGACCCGCAGTCCCGCGGCCTCCAGCACCTTCACCGCGGCCTGCCCGACCTGCGGCGACAGATAGTTCGTGAAGGTGTCGGGCCACAACACGACGGCCGGCCCGGCGACGGCCGGCGCGGCGAGGCCCGGCCCGGCGACGGTCGGCCCAGCGACGGTCGGCCCGGGAACGTGCGATCCAGCGACGGCTCGGCGGTCGCCGCGGCGGCGCCACCAGCGGCGGAACGGCTCGTGGGCCAGCGCGGGGATGCCGCGTTCCGCGGCGATGCCGACGGCCCGCTTGGCCGGCCCGGCCAGTGGCCCGCGCGCCATCACGTTGAGCACGCGCGCGAAGGGCGCGGCGGCTCTCAGCCACACCGGGAGCCATCCCATCGAGTAGTGCGAACGCGGCCGCAGCCGTCCTTCGTAATGGTGGTGGAGGAACTCGGCCTTGTACGTGGCCATGTCCACTTCGACCGGGCAGTCGCTGCGGCAGCCCTTGCAGGACAGGCACAGGTCGAGCGCGTCGCGGACCTCCTCCGACCGCCAGCCGTCCTTGATGATCTCGCCCGCGAGCATCTCGTGGAGCAGCCGGGCGCGCCCGCGCGTCGAGTGCCGCTCCTCCCCCGTGACGCGGTACGACGGGCACATCACGCTGTCCCCGCCGCCGCCACCGCCGGCTCCGGATGAAGCGGGAGGCGCAGCCGTCCGGCATTTGGCGACACCGACGCAGCGCCGGACGGCCGCTGTGAAATCGCCGCCGTCACCCGGATAGGTGAATTCGACATCGACCGGATGCGACGCGCGGGACGGCAGCACATCGAAGCGGAGGTTGGTATCCATGGGAGCGGGGCGGACGAGCATCCCGGGGTTCATTCCGCCCGCCGGGTCCCAGAGATCCTTGAAAACTCCAAAGAGAGCCACGAGTTCGGGGCCGTACATCTTCGGCAGGAGTTCCGCCCGCGCCTGGCCGTCACCATGCTCGCCCGACAGGGAGCCACCGTGGGCGACGACCAGGTCCGCGGTCTCCTCCGAGAAGCGCCGGAAGCGCGCGATGCCGTGCGGCGTCAGAAGGTCGAAGTCGATCCGGACGTGGACGCAGCCGTCACCGAAGTGTCCGTACGGGGAACCGCGCAGACCGTGCTCACCCAGGAGTGCTCTGAACTCCCGCAGATACGCGCCCAGCCGGGCCGGCGGCACCGCGCAGTCCTCCCAGCCGGGCCAGGCCTCGCTGCCGTCGGGCATACGGGTCGCGGTCCCGGCGGCGTCCTCGCGGATCCGCCACAGGGCGCGCTGCGCGGCCGGGTCCGTGACGACGGTGCGACCGGTGGCGCCGTCGGCGGCGGCCCGGCGGCACAGTTCCTCGGCACGGGACCGCGCCTCGGCCGCGGTGGCGCCGCCCGTCTCGACGAACAGCCACGCGACGCCGCGCGGCAGCGAGTCGCGGGCGGCGGCGCCCACCAGGTCGGCCGCCATGCCCTCGACGGTCAGCGGGTGGTGGGGCAGCAGGAGATGCGCGGCGTCGGCGGCGGCGCTCTCGTCCTCGTAACCGAGTACGGCCAGTGCCCGGGCGCCCGGGGTCTCCACGAGCCGTACGGTCGCCCGGGTCAGCACGCCGAGGGTGCCCTCGCTGCCGGTGAACGCCCGCGCCAGGTCCCGGCCGTGCTCGGGCAGCAGCCGGTCCAGTGCATAGCCGGAGATCCGGCGCGGCAGGTCGGGGAATCCGGTGCGCAGCAGCGCCAGCCGCTCGTCCGCGAAGGCGGCCGTCCGGTCATGGAGCGGGCCCGGCAGGCCGCGGCCGAGCCTGGCGTGTTCCCCGCCGTAGGTCAGCACCTCAAGCTCATGCACATTGTCGGCGGTGGTTCCCCAGGCGACGGAGTGCGATCCGCACGCGTTGTTGCCGATCATGCCGCCGAGCGTGCAACGGCTGTGAGTGGACGGATCCGGGCCGAAGGTCAGCCCGTGCGCGGCCGCGGCAGCCCGCAGGTCGTCGAGGACCACGCCCGGCTGCACGACCGCGGTGCACGCCTCGGGATCGAGGTGCTCGATCGTGCGCATATGGCGGGTGAAGTCCAGCACCACCCCGACGCCCGTCGCCTGACCTGCGATGGAAGTGCCGCCGCCGCGCGGCACCACCGGCACCCCGTACTCCCGGCACACCGCCAGTGCCGCCGCCACGTCGTCCGCGTCGCGCGGTGCCACCACGCCCAGCGGCACCCGCCGGTAGTTCGACGCGTCCATCGTCACCAGGGCCCGCGCCCCCGCGTCGAACGCGACCGAGCCCCGTACCGCCGTCCGCATCGCCTGCTCCAGATCCATGCGCCAACCTTGTCTCACCGAGTGGACCGGTGGCGGGAGCGGGGGCGGGACGGATTACGCTGCGCTCGTGGCTGATATCCAGATTCCCGCTGACATCAAGCCCGCCGACGGCCGTTTCGGCGCGGGCCCCTCCAAGGTGCGGACGGAGGCGGTCGAAGCGCTGGCCGCGACCGGCACGTCCCTGCTCGGCACCTCCCACCGGCAGGCGCCGGTGAAGAACCTGGTGGGCCAGGTCCGCGAGGGTGTCCGGCAGCTGTTCTCCCTGCCCGAGGGCTATGAGGTAGTGCTCGGCAACGGCGGGTCCACCGCGTTCTGGGACATCGCCACCCATGGTCTGATCCGGCAGAAGTCCCAGCACCTGTCGTTCGGCGAGTTCTCCTCCAAGTTCGCGACCGCGGCGAAGCTCGCGCCGTGGCTGGACGACCCGTCGGTCATCAAGTCCGACCCGGGTACGCATCCGGTGCCGGTCGCCGAGGCCGGTGTGGACGTATACGCGTTCACGCACAACGAGACCTCGACGGGCGTCGCCGCTCCGATCAAGCGCGTGCAGGGCGCCGACGCCGGTTCGCTCGTCCTGGTGGACGCCACCTCGGGTGCGGGCGGCCTGCCGGTCGACATCACCGAGACCGACGTCTACTACTTCGCGCCGCAGAAGTCCTTCGCCGCGGACGGCGGCCTGTGGCTCGCCGCGTTCTCCCCCGCCGCGCTGGAGCGCGCCGCCGAGATCGCCGCGTCCGGCCGGCACATCCCCGCGTTCTTCGACCTGCCGACCGCGATCGACAACTCGTCGAAGAACCAGACGTACAACACCCCGGCGCTGTCCACGCTCTTCCTCCTCGCCAACCAGCTCGACTGGATCAACGGCCAGGGTGGTCTGGACTGGGCGGTCGCCCGCACCGCGGACTCCTCGTCGCGGCTGTACGGGTGGGCCGAGAAGGCGTCGTACGCCACCCCGTTCGTGGCGGACCCGGCGCAGCGCTCGCAGGTCATCGGCACCATCGACTTCGATGACGCGATCGACGCCACCAAGATCTCGAAGGCGCTGCGCGCCAACGGCATCGTGGACACCGAGCCGTACCGCAAGCTGGGCCGCAACCAGCTGCGCGTCGCGATGTTCCCGGCGGTCGACCCGGCCGACGTCGAGGCACTGACGGTCTGCATCGACTACGTCATCGACAAGCTGTAACAGCCCGCCGCGGCAGCACGGGGCAACAGCGCACGCATGAGGACGCGGGGTCCGGCCGGTGACGGCCGGGCCCTGCGTCAGTCGCGGCGGCGGCGCAGAATCCGGCGCAGGCCCGTGGCCGCGGCGAAGATCGCGGCCAGGACCGCGAAGCCGAGCACGGTCGCACTGTGGCCCGAGGAACCGCCCTTGGCCGCGTCCGCCCCGGCGCTGGAGGCCGATCCCTGGCCACCGGACCGACCGGTGGTGGCGGATCCCGTGGGCTCGGCGGCCACGCTGTCCGGCAGCTCCGCTCCGCTGAGCGGCGCCCGCCAGACGTCGCTGTCCTTGCCCTCGGTGCCGTACATCAGCGCCCGGCCATCGGGGGTGAAGGCCACCGACTCGCCCTGGCGCTGCATCGGCACATCGAGGCTGCCGATCTTCTGCGGGGCGTCGCCCGACCACCGCCAGCCGGTCGCCCAGAAGTAGCCGCGCAGCACCAGCCGGGTGCCGTCGGGCGAGAAGGAACCGTCGGTCACCCACGGCACCTCGGCGATCGGCCGGAAGATGTTCACGCCGTGCGTGCTGAGCGTCTTGGGGCCCGCGTACAGGTTGCCGCCGTCCTGGTTCTTGCTGGCGATGTAGACGCGGCCGGTCTTGGGATGGACCATCAGCGCCTCCGCGTTCCGCGGGCCGCCCTGGTACTGCACCGTGTAGCGGACGACGTCCGCCGTCGTGTCGCGCAGCTGCTTGGGCTCGGCGAACCGGTAGATCCACACATGCGGCCAGGTACCGCCGAGGTTGTCGCCGATGTCGCCGACGTAGATGTCCCCGTCCGGGCCGAGGGAGATCGCCTCCACGTCACGCGCGTCGATGCCGCGCATCGTGACCGTCGCGACGGTCTTGCCGGTCGCGGAGTCCACCGCGTAGATGTATGGGCCGTCGCCGCTGTCGTTGTGCGTCCAGTACACGCCCTTGTGGAGGTGGCTGGCGGCGAGCCCGCTGGACTCGGTGATCCGCGGGTCGCCGATGGTGAACGCGACAGCGGGTCCGTCGTCGGCGAGCGCCCCCGGCACCGGTCCGAGAACGGCGAACGCCGCGGCGGCGACGGAAGCGGTGGCTGCGGCGAGGGCGATACGTGGGCGCGGCATGCCACCAGCCTGCCATCCCGCCATGTGTCGGGGTTCACGCCGCCGGGCATCGCGGCCGGGGCCGTGCGTCCGCGATGATCTCAGCGTGCGTTATATGTTCGTCGGCGATTCCATGACCATCGGCAGCGCGGGCGATTTCACCTGGCGTTACCGCATGTGGCAACACCTGTGCTCGCTCGGCGAGCCCTTCACGGTGGTCGGCCCGCGCACCGCGCTGCACGACAAGGCGAGCGGCGAACCCGTCTCGCACGAGTACGCCGATCCGGACTTCCCGCCGGACGCCCGCCGTCATCTCGCCGGCTGGGGCGAGGGCTGGCTGCACATGGCCCCGCTGATCGACGACGCGGTGCGCGCCCACCGGCCGGACGTCCTGCTGGTCTCGCTCGGCCTGATCGATCTCGGCTTCTACACGACCGCCGAACAGACCGCGGACAATCTGCGGTGCTTCCTCGGCGCGGCCCGTGCCGCCGACCCCCTGATCCGCACAGTGCTGCTGCCGGTGATCCCCAACGTCCGGGCCGACCTGGACACCGCCTTCGCCGACCAGTGTGCGGAGTTCAACGTGCGGATGGCCAAGGCCGTCGCCGACCTGGACTCCGCTGCCTCTCCGCTGCTCCTCGCGTCGCGTCCGGACGGCTACGACCTGCGCGTCGACACCTACGACGGGACCCACCCCAGCCCTTCCGGCGAACACCGCCTCGCCGCCGCGTTCGCCGATGCGATGCACCAGGCGTGGGGCATGGGCGGCCCGTACGTCCGGCGGTAGCCGCACCCGCTCCCGTCCCCGTCGGCGCCGCCCCGTCCCAGCCGGCGAGTCACCCCTTGCTTCGAGCGCACTCGAAGAGCTTGGCTTACGTGTCATGGAGTACACGCAGCTCGGACGCACCGGTCTCAAGGTCAGCCGCCTGGTGCTCGGCACCATGAACTTCGGCCCGCAGACCGACGAGAACGACAGCCACGCGATCATGGACTCCGCGCTCGGCGCGGGTGTCAACTTCTTCGACACCGCCAATGTGTACGGCGGGGGTGGGAACAAGGGCCGTACCGAGGAAATCGTCGGGTCCTGGTTCGCCAAGGGGGGCGGCCGTCGCGAGAAGACCGTTCTCGCGACGAAGGTCAACGGCAACATGGCCGAGGGCGACGCCTGGCCGAACCACGACCGGCTGTCCGCCCTCAACATCCGCCGTGCCGCCGACGCGAGCCTCAAGCGCCTCGGCACGGACTACATCGACCTCTACCAGTTCCACCACATCGACCGGAACACTCCCTGGGACGAGATCTGGCAGGCCGTGGACGTCCTCGTCCAGCAGGGGAAGATCCTGTACGCCGGCTCGTCGAACTTTGCCGGCTGGAACATCGCCCAGGCCAATGAGGCCGCCGCCCGCCGTGGTTCGCTGGGGCTGACCAGCGAGCAGTGCCTGTACAACCTGGCCGAGCGGCGTGCGGAGATGGAGGTGATCCCGGCGGCGCAGGCGTACGGCCTCGGGGTGATCCCGTGGTCGCCGCTGCACGGCGGCCTGCTCGGCGGGGCGCTCCGCAAAGAGCGCGAGGGCGGCGGCGCGCGATCGACGTCCGGCCGCAGCGCGGACGCACTCAAGAGCGCCGCGCAGCGCGACCAGATCCAGGCGTACGAGGACCTGTGCGACAAGCACGACCTGGCGCCCGGGGATGTCGGTCTCGCCTGGCTGCTGACCCGGCCCGGCGTGACCGGACCGATCGTCGGCCCGCGGACGCAAGAGCAGCTGGACTCGGCGCTTCGTGCGGTCGGGCTGGAGCTGTCGGAGGAGTTCCTCTCCGCGCTGGACGAGGTGTTCCCCGGTCCGGGCCCGTCCCCGGAAGCCTTCGCCTGGTAGCAGCCGGCCAGGTGCGGATGGGCAGGCCCGCAAGGGCAGCTCACGTGGTCGGATTGGTCGCGGGCGGGCTCTCAGCGCAGCAGTGCGCCCGCGATCACCACGACGAGCAGCAGGACGAGGGCGGCGGTCATCACTCGGGTACGGGTCTTGGGGTCCACGTGTCGAGGTTAACCGGCCGGGGTCACCGGCCCAGCGGCCAGGTCCCCACCGTCTCGTAGCGGGGGCCCGGTGCGGGGTTCCTGCGCACCAGCGCGAGGGTGTCGGCGGGCCAAGGCGTGCCCCGGAATCCGCCGAGCGCGTCGGCGTACGGTCCGAGGGCGACGGCGCCGCGGTTGCGGGCCAGCGTGAGGTGCGGTGTGTAGGCGTGTTCCTGCGCCGGGACGACACCGGCCGTCAGGGCGGCGGCCTGGACGGAGTGCGCCAGTTCCGCGAGCTGCTCGGTCTGTCCCCCGGCGCCCGTCCACAGGGCCCGGTCGCCGAAGCGGCCGCCACCGGACAGCCGCAGTTCGCAGGGCGCGTGACGGCGCGCGGTGGCCGCGAGGCCGTCCCGCAGCGCGGGCAGCCGCCCGTCGTCGACGTCGCCGAGGAAGGCGAGGGTGAAGTGCCACCCGTCCCGTTCGGTCCAGTTCAGCTTTCGGGCTCCGGGGAGCCGGTGCAGCACGGCGAGGGCCGAGTCGAGCTCGTCCGCCGCCCCGGTCGGGGGGAGGACCGCGGCGAACAGCCTCATGCGGCCGTCACCAGCCGGGCCGCCGCACCCTCACGGGGAACGAACTCGATCAGCCGGTGGTCTTTTCCCCGGTGCAGATCGACCTTCAGCCGCAGTCCGCCGACACGGGCCAGCACCAGGCCGACGCCGAGCGCCGCGAGGGCCGCGACGAGGCCGCCGGACAGGAAGCCGACCCGGGCCCCGTAGGTGTCCGTCACCCAGCCGATGAGCGGGCCGCCGATGGGGGTGCCGCCGACGAAGACCATCATGTACAGGCTCATGACGCGGCCTCGCATGACGGGGTCCGTGGCGAGCTGCACCGAGGCGTTGGCCGAGGTGTTGAAGGTCATGCCGAAGACGCCGATCGGCAGCAGCAGGAACGCGAACATCCAGAAGGACGGCGACAGCGCGGCCAGGACCTCCAGCATGCCGAAGGCGAAGGCGGCGGCCACCAGCAGCCGCAGCCGGGTGCTTCCGCGGCGGGCCGCGAGCAGCGCGCCGCCGAGCGAACCCAGCGCGATCACGGTGTTCAGCAGCCCGTAGGTGCTCGCGCCGCTGTGGTAGACGTGGTTGACGAAGCCGGTGAGGATGATCGGGAAGTTGAATCCGAAGGTGCCGATGAACCCGACCAGCACGATCGGCCAGATCAGTTCGGGGCACCCGGCGACGTAGTGCAGACCCTCACGCAACTGGCCCTTGCCGCGCGGCACGCGTTCGACCTTGTGCAGCTCGGCGGTGCGCATCAACAGCAGGCCGGTGAGCGGCGCGATGAACGACAGTCCGTTGAGCAGGAACGCCCAGCCGCTGCCGACCGCGGTGATCAGGACACCGGCGACCGCCGGGCCGACCAGCCGGGCGGCCTGGAAGTTCGCGGAGTTCAGGGAGACAGCGTTACGGATCTCGCTGGGGCCGACCATCTCGACGACGAATGTCTGCCGGGCCGGGTTGTCGACGACGGTGACCATGCCGAGGGCGAAGGCGATCACGTAGACGTGCCAGACCTGGACATTGCCGCTCAATGTGAGCGCGGCGAGCAGCAGCCCGAGCAGGCCGAGCACGGCCTGGGTGCACAGCAGGATCTGCCGCTTGGGGTAACGGTCGGCGATGACACCGCCGAACAGGCCGAAGAGCAGCATCGGCAGGAATTGCAGCGCGGTGGTGATCCCCACCGCGAAGGAGGAACCGGTGATGCTGAGCACCAGCCAGTCCTGGGCGATCCGCGACATCCAGGTGCCGGTGTTGGACACCACGGCGCCGGTCGCGAAGAGCCGGTAGTTACGAACCTTGAGCGAGCTGAAGGTGCCGCGCTTCGTGGTCGTATCGGGTTCTTGTCCGGGTGCGGTGTCTGATCCGGCTGCCGAACTCAATCTTGGTTCGCCTCCCCTGTGTGGCGTTGCGCTTCTCTATAGCTGTGCGAGCTTCTCCAGGACCGGCGCCGCGGCACGGAGCACCGCGCGCTCGTCGTCACTGAGACCCTCGGTGAGCTGCGCCAGCCAGACGTTGCGCTTGCGGCGGCTCTCCTCGAGCATCGCCTCGGCCTGCTCGGTCTGGCTGACGACGACCTGGCGGCGGTCGTCGGGGTGCGGGTCCCGGCGGACGAGGTCCTTGGCCTCCAGCATCGCGACGATGCGCGTCATGGAAGGCGGCTGGACGTGTTCCTTGCGGGCCAGCTCCCCGGGTGTGGCGGAGCCGCAGCGGGCGAGGGTACCCAGCACGGACATCTCGGTCGGGCTGAGCGACTCGTCCACCCGCTGGTGGCGCAGTCGCCGCGACAGTCGCATCACTGCGGAGCGCAGAGAGTTGACTGCGGCGCGGTCGTCCTCGGACAGTTCGGTCACAGTCCTTAGGGTAGCTCATTACCTAAGCTAAGTAAACCTCACCCATATGAGTGAGTTAGCGCCCGAAAGCGACCCGGGGAACCACCACCGCCCGGGACCTTTGGCATATGGCATCGAGAGTGCTCAGCCTGCGTATAGACGCCGACCTGCTGGATCGGCTCCGTGACCACGCCGCAAAATGCGGAACGAGCGTCCAGGACTACGTGGTCCGGACGCTCGTTCGCGACGACTTCGACGAGCGGTTCAAGACCGCCGTCGCCGAGACGGAACGGTTCTACGCCGCTCCGCCGGGATGACACCTGACCGATCAGGCAGCCCGGCTCAGGTGAGGCCGAGGGCCGGCATCAGGTAGTAGAAGCCGAAGACCGCCGCGACCGCATAGAGCGCCGGGGGGACCTCACGTCCGCGCCCCGCGGCCAGCCGCAGCAGGCAGAAGCTGAGGAAGCCGATGCCGATGCCGTTGGTGATGGAGTACGTGAACGGCATCATCACCATCGTCAGGAACGCCGGGACGGCGATGGTGAAGTCGTTCCAGTCGATGTCCCGGATGCTGTTCGCCAGGATCAGGAAGCCCACCGCGACGAGCGCGGGGGTGGCGGCCTGGGCCGGGACCATGGTGGCGAGCGGCGTGAGGAACAGCGCGAGCACGAACATCAGGCCCGTGACAACACTGGCCAGGCCGGTGCGGGCGCCCTCGCCGACACCGGCCGTGGACTCCACGAAGCAGGTGTTGGCCGAGCTGGAGGTGACGCCGCCGAGCGCGGTGGCGACACCGTCGATCATCAGTACCTTGTTCATGCCGGGCAGGTCGCCCTTCTCGTCCAGCAGGTGCGCCTCGTCGCTCACGCCGAGGATCGTGCCCATGGCGTCGAAGAAGCCGGAGAGCAGAACGGTGAAGACGAAGAGAATCCCGGTGATGATGCCGACCTGGTGGAAGCCGCCGAAGAGGCTGACGTGGCCGATCAGGCCGAAGTCAGGAGCGGCCACCGGATTGCCGGGCCACTTGGGAACGGTCAGTCCCCATGCCTGGCCGGGGGTGGACGTAACGGCGTCGAGGATGAGGGCGAGCACGGTCATCGCGACGATGCTGATCAGGATCGCGCCCGACACCCTGCGGATGATCAGGGCCAGGGTCAGCAGCACACCGACGATGAACACCAGCACCGGCCAGCCGTGAAGGTGGCCTCCTGTGCCGAGCTGCAGGGGGACGGTGGTGTGGGCCGCGTCCGGGATGCGGGTGACGAAGCCGGAGTCGACCAGGCCGATGAGCAGGATGAACAGGCCGATACCGATGGCGATGCCCTTGCGCAGGCCGAGCGGCACCGCGCTCATGACGCGCTCCCGCAGCCCGGTGGCTACCAGCAGCATGATCGCAAGACCGGCGAGGACCACCATGCCCATCGCATCCGGCCAGCCCATCCTGGGTGCGATCTGAAGCGCGACGACGGAGTTGATGCCGAGGCCGGCCGCGAGCGCGATCGGCACATTGCCTATGACACCCATCAGCAGGGTGGTGAAGGCGGCGGTCAGCACGGTGGCGGTGACCAGCTGTCCGTTGTCCAGGTGGAGGCCGTACTTGTCCACGCCGGAGCTGAGGATGATCGGATTCAGCACGATGATGTAGGCCATCGCGAAGAACGTGGCGAGGCCGCCCCTGACCTCCCGCGGGATCGAGGATCCCCGCTCGGAGATCCGGAAGAACCGGTCCAGCCCGTTCTTGGGTGGTACGGAGGACGGCAGCGTGGCGTCGACCGAAGCGGTGGCCGAGGGGGACATGTGGGTCCTCTATTTGTGTGTTCGTACGACTGAATCCAGTCACCGGGGGACCGTTTCAGTATGAACAAACGAAAGACCGAGCGCTATCTCCGCGCGTAGACCCATGTGGCGACCGGCCTCCCCCACCGAGTCCCCACCCCCGTCCCCGCCCCGTCCTCACCGCGTACCCTGAGCGGATGAGCAAGTGGAAAGCCACCCACGAGACGCCCGAGCCCCTGGAAGCGAACGACATCGCGACCGTCATCGTCGGCACGAGCATCTGGTTCGCGCTCTTCCTCGTGCAGCTCCCCTTCTACGGCTGGTTCGCCGACCACGGCCACACCTGGTGGATCTGGACCTGCCTGGCCGGCACCCTGCTCGGACTCTTCGGCCTCTGGTACGTGCGGGTGCGCAACGCCGCCCTCCGGAAGGGCGCCCAGAACGCGCCGTCCGGCGGGTGAACCGGTGAACCCGGCGATCCGCACGTAGCGTCGTGCCATGACGGATCGCACGGACACCGAGGTCATCGCCCGCGGCTCCGGGCTGACCAGCAGCGAAGTCGCCGAGCGGGTGGCCAGGGGCGAGGTCAACGACGTACCGGTGCGGTCGTCGCGCTCCACGCCCGACATCGTCAGGGCCAACGTCTTCACCCGGTTCAACGCCATCATCGGCGTGCTCTTCCTCGTCATCCTCGTGGTCGGCCCGATCCAGGACGGCCTCTTCGGATTCGTCATCGTCGCCAACACCGCGATCGGCATCATCCAGGAACTGCGCGCTAAGAAGACCCTCGACAGCCTCGCGCTCATCGGCGAGGCCAAGCCCACCGTGCGCCGCGACGGCGCGGCCGTCGAGATCCACACCTCCGCGATCGTGCTCGGCGACCTCATCGAGCTGGGCCCCGGCGACAAGGTCGTCGTCGACGGCGAGGTCGTCGAGGCCGACGGGCTGGAGATCGACGAGTCGCTGCTGACCGGCGAGGCCGACCCCGTGCTCAAGAAGCCCGGCGATCCCGCCATGTCCGGCAGCTTCATCGTCGCGGGCGGCGGAGCGTTCACCGCCACCAAGGTCGGCCGCGAGGCCTACGCCGCGCAGCTCGCCGACGAGGCGTCGCGCTTCACCCTCGTCAACTCCGAGCTGCGCAACGGCATCAGCCAGATCCTCAAGTACGTCACCTGGATGATGGTCCCGACCGCGATCGGCCTGATCATCAGCCAGCTCGTGCTCCAGAATCACGACTGGCGCGAGGCGGTCCGCCGCACGGTGGCCGGAATCGTACCCATGGTCCCCGAGGGCCTGGTGCTGCTCACCTCCGTCGCCTTCGCGATCGGCGTCATCCGGCTCGGCCGCAAACAGTGCCTCGTCCAGGAACTCCCCGCCATCGAGGGCCTGGCGCGCGTCGATGTCGTCTGCCTCGACAAGACCGGCACCCTCACCGAGGGCGGCATGGACGTCACCGGGCTGCGGCTGCTCGGCGGCGCCCAGGAGCCCTACGTCCAGCAGGTGCTCGGCGCGCTCGGCGCCTCCGACCCGCGCCCCAACGCCAGCCTCCAGGCGATCGTCGCCGCCTATCCGGCCGCCGCCGGCGGGAGCGACAACTGGCGCTGCACCGAATCGCTCCCCTTCTCCTCCGCGCGCAAGTACAGCGGCGCCGCCTTCAACGAGCCGGACGGCGACAGCAGTACGTGGCTGCTCGGCGCCCCCGACGTGCTGCTGCCCGCCGGCCACACCGCTCTCGCCGACATCGACGAGCTCAACAACCAGGGCCTGCGGGTGCTGCTGCTCGCGCGCACCGCCCGCGCACTCGACGATCCGGCCGTCGCCGCCGACGTCACCCCGCAGGCGCTCGTCATCCTGGAACAGCGGCTGCGCCCCGACGCCGCCGACACCCTGCGGTACTTCGAGGAGCAGGGCGTCCACGCCAAGGTCATCTCCGGCGACAACGCGGTCTCGGTCGGCGCGGTCGCCGGCAAGCTCGGCCTGCCCGGCGCGGACCATCCGGTGGACGCGCGGCAGCTCCCCACCGACCGGGACGCGATGGCGGATGTGCTGGAGACCGGTGCGGTCTTCGGCCGGGTCACCCCGCAGCAGAAGCGCGACATGGTCGCCGCGCTCCAGTCCCGCGGCCACAACGTGGCGATGACGGGCGACGGCGTCAATGACGTACTCGCCCTGAAGGACGCCGACATCGGCGTCTCGATGGGCTCCGGCTCCGAGGCGACCCGGGCCGTCGCCCAGATCGTGCTCCTCAACAACAGTTTCGCCACGCTGCCGTCGGTGGTCGCCGAGGGCCGCCGCGTGATCGGGAACATCACCCGGGTGGCGACGCTCTTCCTGACCAAGACCGTCTACTCGGTGCTGCTCGCGCTGCTCGTCGTCTTCTGGCGGATTCCGTATCCGTTCCTGCCCCGCCACTTGACGCTGCTGTCCACCCTGACGATCGGCGTTCCGGCGTTCTTCCTCGCGCTCGCCCCCAACAAGGAGCGGGCCAAACCGCACTTCGTGCGGCGCGTCATGCGGTACTCGGCTCCCGCGGGCGTCATCTGCGCGCTGGCGACCTTCGTCGAGTATCTGCTGGCCCGCCACCACTACACCGGCGCCGGGTCGCTGGACGCCGAGACCAGCAGCGCGACCCTCACCCTGTTCCTGATCTCCATGTGGGTGCTGGCCATCGTCGCCCGCCCGTACACGTTGTGGCGGATCTGCCTGGTCCTCGCCATGGCCGCGGGCTTCCTGATCGTGCTGGTCACGCCCTGGCTGCAGAAGTTCTTCGCGCTCAAGCTGGTGGGCACGGAGGGCCCGTGGGTGGCGGTGGGGGTCGCTGTCGCGGGTGCGGTCGTCCTGGAACTGGTCTGGCGGTGGCTCCGTATCCGCGACAACGAGGAATGACCGGGGCTACCGCACGAATTCGGCGGCGTACTCCTCTGCCCACACCGCGAAGCCGCGAGCCGGGTGACCGGTCAGCTCCTCGACGGTGTGGGTGAGATCGACGGGCCGGCCGTCGTTGGACTGCCAGTAGTCGAGCAGCGCGTCGGCGAAGGGGCCGTGCATGTACTCCGCCACCTCTGCCTTCCAGGCGTCGCGGGTGACGGCGTCGACCCTGAGCTGCCGCCCCGTGGTGCGGCTGAGCAGGGCGACCTGTTCACCGAAGGTGATGGAATCCGGGCCGGTCAGGGTGTACGCCCCGCCGCGCAGCGACGGATCCTTCAGGATCGCGAGCGCGGCCTCGGCGATGTCCGACTCGTGGATGGCGTCGGTGTGCGAGCCGGGGTACGGCAGGTTGAGCGCGCCGGTGGTCCTCAGCGGCCAGGACCAGTAGAGCGCGTTGCTCGCGAAGGCACCGGGGCGCAGGAAGGTGCACGGGAGGGCGGAGGACTTGAGGGCGTCCTCGACCTCCAGGTGCTGCCGGGCGATGGGGTCGTTCGCGGCGTTGGGACCGAGCACCGCGGACGACGAGAGCAGCACCACGTGCTGGACCCCGGCGTCGTTGGCCACCTTGATGAACTCCTCGATGTGCGAGGAGTCGGCGTAGAGGAATACGGATCCGACGCCGGCCAGCGCGTCGGGGAACGTATGTGGGTCGGCGAAACTCAGTTTCACGTCCGGTACGCCGTCGGGCAGGGCGAGTTCGTCGGGTTCGCTGGACGCGGCCCGCACCTTGAAGCCCTGTTCGTGCAGGAGGCCGATGAGCGTCCTGCCCACGCGTCCGCGGCTGCCTGTGACGAGAGTGGTGGTCATGGTGATGTTCCTTCCGGGTCTTCCGGGCTGGTGTCAGTGGTGGTCGTCGGGCTGCGCGTTGCGCGGCATCAGCCACACGAGACCGGTGCTGAGGAGCGCGACGCAGGCGACGACGATGAGGCTGTAGGTCATGGCGTGGGCCTCGTCGTCGGAGGCGAGGGTCTTGAAGTAGACCGTGGTGACGACGGCCGCGCCGATGGCGTTGGCGAGCTGCTGGACGGCGCTGAGGGAGCCGCTGGCGCTGCCGGCTTCCTTGGGGTCGATGTCACCGATGGTGACGTCGTAGATGGTGCCGAAGCAGGTGCCCATGCCGAGACCGATGATCAGGACCGGGGTGAGGAGACCCCAGGCGCCGATGCCGGTGCCGTAGGCGTGGACGAGGGCGAGCAGCCAGCCGGTGCCGATGAGGGTGATCAGCAGGCCGATGAGGACGAGGTCGCGTCCGAGCCTGCCGACGAGCTGGTAGCAGGCGATGGAGGCGACGACGATACCGGCGGCGACCGGAGCGAGGCCGAGCGCGGCGCGCATCGGCGTGTAGCCCAGGCCGTTCTGCAGGAAGAGCGAGAGGACGTACAGCAGGCCGGCGTTGGCGGCGAAGAAGACGATGCCGAGGACGAGGCCGGAGGTGAATCCGCGGTTCTTGAGCAGGGACGGCTGGATGAGCGGGTTGGCGGCGGTGCGCTGGCGGTGGCAGAACAGGGCGAAGAAGACGAGGCCGCCGGCGAGGGAGAGGAACGGGACGGGGGTCCAGCCGTTGGAGGAGCCGTCGATCAGGCCGTAGAGCAGCCCGAGCATGGCGCCGGCCAGCAGACCGGAGCCGATGCCGTCGACGACGGTGGCGGAGTCGCCGGTGTCCTTCGGCAGGAGCCGGACGGCGGCGATGATCGCGATGCCGCCGAGGACGATGTTGATGAGGAACATGGAGCGCCAGCCGGAGCCGGCGATGTCGGCGTCGATGAGGAAGCCGGCGAGGATCGGGCCGCCGACGGCGGAGATGCCGAGGGTCGGGCCGAAGGCGCTGAACGCCTTGCCGATCTGGTCGCGGGGGAAGACGGCACCGAGGATGCCGAAGCCCTGCGGGATCAGCAGGGCGCCGAAGGCACCCTGGAGGAGGCGGGCGACGATGATCGAGGCGGGGCTGAACGCGAGGCCGCAGGCGATGGACGCGACCGTGAAGCCGGTGAGTCCGATGAGGAAGACGCGGCGGCGGCCGTACTTGTCGCCGAGGCGTCCGCCGACGACGAGGAGCACGCCGAGGGAGAGGGCGTAGGCGGCGCCGAGCCACTGGATGAGGGCGGCGCCGCCGTTCAGGTCCTTGCTGATGGTGGGTGCCGCGATGTTGGTGATCGTCGCGTCGAGGAGGTCCAGGACGTCGGCGATGAGGATGACGGCGAGGACGGCCCACCGGCGCTTCGGGGAGACGGCCGGGGCGGCCGGGGCAGGGGAGATCGTGAGCGTGGACATGAGAGCGGGTCTTTCGGAGAGAAGGGCGCGGCAGTCGCCGCGTAGGATGCAACCGCGGCGATCAGATTGCGCCGCGCAGATGTTGCGTAACACACATAAATTTGGAGCAAGAAGGACCCGATGTCAAGCCGAAAAGATTTGCTCGCCCGGATCGCCGACGAGAGCCAGCGCCACTACGCGGCCTGGACGGTCTTCAACCAGGCCATGGCCGACCACCTCGGCCTGCACCCCACCGATCTCCAGTGCCTCGGTCTGCTCGGCATGGAACCCGAACCGCTGAGCACCGGCCGGATCGCCGAACTGACCGGCCTCACGGCCGGCTCCGCCACCCGGCTCGTCGACCGGCTGGAGAAGGCCGGACTCGTCGTGCGGACCGCCGATCCCGGCGACCGCAGGCGCGCGCTGGTCGCGCTGGCGCCGGACTCGCTCAGCAGGTTCGCGGAGGCCTGGGACGAGCCCGGTGAGGCCTTCACCGAGGTCCTCGACGGGTACAGCGACCACGACCTCGACGTCATCGCCGACTACCTCCGCCGCGCCGCCGAGGTGGGCCGGAGCCAGGCCGCGAGGCTCGCCTCGGGCAACTGAGGCGAGCGGCCGCCCGCGGCGGGCGGGCGTGCCCGGCCGATCGCGAACGACCCCTCGCATCGGACTCGGGCTAGTCGAACCAGCGGGCCGTGGCCAGCTCCTCCGTACGGGACGGGTCCTCCAGCAGCGCCGCGAGTTCGAAGCGGTGCTGCCACTGCCCCGCGGCCCAGGCGAGACCGGCCGCGACACCCTCCGTCGTCGCCGCGTGCAGGACGCCGTCCACGTAGCGCCAGTCCAGCTCCGTACCGCCCGCCACCACGAGCTCCTCGTGCTCGACATACGACAGGGGAGCCCGCGGCAGCAGCTCGCGCACGGCCGCGGGGACCTCATGGGTCTCCCCCTCGGAGACCACCTGCGCGTCGTACGCCTCACTCAGCCGGCGGACCTGGAACAGCTCCGCCAGATCCCCCGCCCGGTGCGGCGGCACGGGCAGCAGCGGTTGTCCTCCGGCCAGCGGCAGCAGGTCGGGGGAATCCGCGACGAGCGCGTCCGCCGCGTCCACCACACAGACCTCGCCGTCCACGACGGCCCGCACCTCGTCCGGCAGCGTCACCTGGCCCGGGTCGAGATCGGCCAGCGCCGCGTAGAGCCGCACCAGCTGAGCGGAGGTCACGGGCCGGTCCGGGTCCGCCAGCCGCGACAGCAGTTCGGCGGCGCCGCCCGGCTCGTCGAGCAGGGCGGCCACCGACGTACGGACGCCCAGCGCACGCAGCACCTGCTCGTCCACGTCCACGTCGGCCTCGTCGTACAGCCCCGCGAGCAGCGGATCGCCCCCGGCGGCCCGCAGACCGACCGGGCGGCGGCCGTCCAGCACCGGGTGGTCGCGCAGCCACCAGGCCGAGTACGCGCGGACCGACTCGGTCGTACCGTCCGGCAGCAGGACCCGCACCGGCGCGGTGATCGCGTCGCGCAGCGGCGGCCGCGACAGCATTGCCAGGGCCTGCGGCCAGGCGTCGTCGTCGACCAGATCGAGATCCCGGATCGCGACGATCTCGGTGGCGACCGGCGGCACATCCGTGTCCGGCAGCCGGTCGAGCACGTCCTCGCACCATACGTCGACGGCGTCCAGCAGACCGACGTCGTCCGGCTCGGCCCAGTCGCTCTCGCGCGGCTCCAGCTCGTCCGGGTCCAGCACCACGTCCGCCGCGCGCACCAGGGCGAACGTCGCGAGCACGCCCACGGCTGTCAGCGGCTGCTCGCCCCATTTGTCGGCCAACTCCTGTGCAACCGGCGCGAGTTCGTCCTCCCGCAGGACCTGCTCCAGCGCGCTGCCCGGGAACACCAGCTCCCCGGCCGGCACCAGTTCACCCTCGTCGTCGGGCAGGGCCAGCGCCCCGAGCCACGGCTCGTCGCCCGGCGCGAGACCCGCCGCCCGCACCAGACCGAGCACCACCTCGGCCAGCTCATCGGCGTCCAGGCCGTCCTCGTCCCAGATCTCCCCCGAGTCCAGCGATCCGGCGACGGCCGCCCGCACCTGCGGGGTCGTCAGGACGGCATTCGGCGTCGCGGCCAGCGCGCCCAGCTTCTCCAGCAGCGGGTGCACCGCATCCGGATCGGCCACCTTCAGCCCCAGCCGGGCCAGCGGAGCGAGATCCACCTCGCCGTCCGGCAACGGCAGCAGCACCTGGCGCGAACCCACCACCGTCCGGCCGTCGGCCAGCGGCACCGGCAGGCCCGTCAGCCGGTCGGGATCCGTCCCGGCCAGCGCGTCGTACAGCCTGCGCCACCAGGCCGCCGGGCGCTCGGCACCCGCGAGCCGGTCGATGGCGTCGGCCAGCGACAGCCGCGCCACGCCCAGCGCGCGCAGCTCGGGCCGGCGCTCGAGACTCGCCGGCAGCAGCGTCGGAAACACCTCCGCCAGCACGCTGACGGCTTCCGCCTGCGCACCCTCCACCACCTCGGCCTCGACCGGCCGCAACGCCTCGCGCTCGCCCACCAGACCGCCGACGCCGCCGTCCCACCTGCCCTCCGCCACCTCGGGCGCGTCACCGCCGCCACGAGGCGGCAGCACGGCCGCCCGCGGCAGGAAGGCCGTACGCGGAAGGCCCGCCAGCACCTGACGGCGCAGCTCCGCGTCCAGTTCCCCCTTGCCCAGCGGGCCCGGCACCAGATCCACGATGCCCACACCCACCGGCTGCCAGTCGCCCAGCAGCCCCACATACGTCTCAGCCGCCCGCGCCACCAGGAAATCCGTCAGCGGGCCCGGCGCCGCGTGCCGCCGCGTCGGATCCATCGGGAACGACGCGATCAGGAGCGCCGGCAGCCCCAGCGGCTCATCCGTCGGCGTCGGAGCGTGCACGACACCCGCCGTACGCGGCCGGACCGGCGCACCGTCCCCGCCCACCGGAACCGCCCACGTCACCGACCACACCGGCCGCAGCCGCTCCTCCACCGGACGGTCCGCCAGCAGCCCCGCCTCCAGCGCGCCCGCCGCCGCGGCCACCCGCCACCGGGTCACGGCACCCGCCGCGCTGTCCTCGACGAGGACCGTCCCGTCCTCCCGACGCTGCGTCAGCGTCCTTACGCCATCCGGCGTGTCGACCACGACCTCCGCCAGCCCCGGCAGCGTCAGCAGCAGCGCGTCATCGATCCCCGCCAGCAGATGGGCCGCCAGATCCTCCGCCGCGCCGTCCCGCAGCGGCAGCACCACGACCGTGTCGTACCCCTCCGGCGCCGAACCCTCCGCCGGGAACGGCAGCCGCAGCAGCGGCACATGCCCGTCCCTGCGCCGCAGCTCCTCGGCCAGCCCCGGAGTCTCCGCCGCCAGCGACCTGGCCTCCGCGAGCGACCACCGCACGCCGCCGCCCCTGCCGACCACCGCCGGCTCATCACTGACCGCCAGCACCGACGCGAACCCCACGCCGAACCGGCCGACGGTGGCCTCCGCGTCCTCCCGCTTCGCCGACGCCCGCAGCGTCGACAACGACTCCACACCCGCCGCGTCCAGCGGCGCCCCCGTATTCGCCGCCGCCAGCACCGGCGGGCTGTCGCCCTGCGCCGCGTGCAGCGTCAGCCGCAGCCGGCCGGGCACTCCCGCCCGTACCGCCGCGTCCGCCGCGTTCTGCGCCAGCTCGACGACGAGCCGGTCCCGGTACCCGCCGAGCGCCAGATCCTCCTCGGCGTTCGCGTCCTCCCTGAACCGCGCCGCCGACGCCGCCCACGCGTCCAGCACTCCACGCCGCAGCCGCCCCGTCCCGAACGGGTCCGCAGCCGCCCCGCCGCCTGGTTCCCGTACCGCCGTTGCGCCGCTCACGTCGGTGTCTCCTCGCCTCTACGAATCCCCTGCCAGGGGAAGGTACCGCGCGCCTCCGGCACGGTTGCGGGTACGTCGCGCCTGCGGCGGGTTGTGGGCCGGGGCCGGCTGATCCCCCGAGCGGGCCACCCCATGTGCCCCACCCACCGGTGGCCCGCTAACGGCACTCTCAGGAGTGACCGAGCTCCTCAGCCGGCGTCGACTCCTCCACCGACCCCTGCCGATCCGGATGCAGCACCAGCGGATCGACCTCATTGATCTCGTCGAGTGTCATCGGCGCCGGCGCCATCGGCTTCGGCATCACCGCCGCTTCGGAGTGGCCCCCGCAGCCGTACCCAAGCGACACGACACGCCCGTCCGCCGGCGAGAATTCGTTCGCGCAGATCCCGAACGCCTGGCGGAGCGATCCGGCGATCGGGACGAAGAAGCCGCAACTGAGGCAGTTGGCCGGCGCGGCTTGGGCCATCGGGGTCTTGGGCCCGAACTCCTCTTCCCAACGGTCCGCGGCGGCGTGCAGGCCGTACCGCGAGAGAACACGGCGCCGGCCCATGCCGATTTCCCCGGCGATGGCACCGATGCTGCCAATGGCAGGAAGCGCGGCCGCAGGGCCGGACAGCTCGGCGTCCTCGGCCTCGACGACGTCGGCGAGCTCTTCCGACACGATGGAGTTCGGCAGCGGCGCGTCCTCGCCGCTCCAGCCGGGTTCGAGCCGCAGATCGTCCGACTCGGTCGGGAGCAGGTCGCCGGGCCCCATGTCACCCGGTCGGAGCCGCTCGCTCCACGGGACCCACTCGGGCGCGAGGATGGAGTCGTCGCCGGGCAGCAGCACGGTCTCGTCGATCGTGATGTTCTTGGCGCGCGAGGCCCGCGTGAGCGTGGTGGCCCAGCGCCACCCGCGATACGCGGGTTCCTTGCAGGCGAAGTAGTGAGTGACGACACGGTCGCCCTCGGCGACGACGCCGAGATGCTCGCCGACCGATTGCGGCCCGGCGGCCTCCTCGGTCACAGTCAGCGCGAACGCGACCGCCTCGGCGCACAGGCGGTCTGGGGTACGGCTTCGCATCGCAGCACTCACAAGAATCGATTCTCTCCGTTACGCCGTCTCACGTGTGCGCCGCCGGAGGCGGGCGGGGGCCGGAACGGAGCGGACCTGCGGACCGCGTCGACGCTTCTTTCCCTACCCGAACGACCTCGGGCGCACCTGTTGGCACCCATTCTGCGCGATCGCACGCTACCCGTGCGCACCGCGTGCGCAAAGGAGGGGGTGACAGGCTGCTCATTTGGGGCAGGATGGCCATCGTGGTTCGTGCAGCTACGTCCGGCCCGGGGCCGATTCGCAGGGCCGGACGCGCCCTGGTGAGTGCGGCGCGGCGGTCCGGCGGGGCCGTGCGCCGGCGTATCCGGCGGTCCACGCACGCCCACGGAGCGGGCGAGTCCGGCCTCGCGAAACTCATCGAACTGCATGCGGTGAATTCCGCCGGCGACATGTTGATCACGATCGCGCTCGCCAGCACTGTGTTCTTTTCGGTACCGACCGGCCAGGCGCGCGGCCGGGTGGCGCTCTATCTTCTGGTCACGATGGCGCCATTCGCGTTGCTCGCGCCGGTGATCGGCCCGCTGCTCGACCGGTTGACGCACGGCCGCCGGGCGGCCATGGCGATGGCGATGCTGGCGCGGGCGGTACTGGCCTGGACGATGGCGTCGGTGGTGACGACGGCGGGTCTCGGCCTCTATCCGGCGGCGCTGGGCGTGCTGGTGGCGTCGAAGGCGTACGGAGTGGTGCGCAGCGCCGTCGTGCCGAGACTGCTGCCGGGGCGGACGACCCTGGTGAAGGCGAATTCCCGGGTCACACTGGCCGGTCTGCTGGCCACGGCGGTCGCGGCGCCGATCGGTGCCGGGCTGCACATGATCGGGCCGCAGTGGCCGCTCTACGGGGCGTTCGTGGTGTTCGCGGGCGGGGCGCTGCTGTCGATGTCGCTGCCGCACAAGGTCGACTCGGCGAAGGGTGAGGCGAAGGCGCGGTTCGCCGAACTCGAAGCCACCGGCGGCGAGGGTGACGGCATCGACGCGCCGGGCTCCGGGCTGCCGGGTGACGGTCTGCAAGGGACCGGCCGCAAGCCGGGGCTGCTGGGCGTCGGGTCGTCCGTGGTGCACGCGCTGCAGGCGAATTCCGGGCTGCGCGCGCTGTCCGGCTTCCTGACGATGTTTCTGGCGTTCCTGCTGCGCGAGCACCCGCTGGGCGGGCTGACCCCGGCGTTCTCGCTGGGTGTGGTGGTGGTCGCGGCGGGCGGCGGCAACGCGCTGGGGACCGCGCTGGGGGCGTGGCTGAAGTCCCGCGGCCCGGAGATGATCATCGCGATGGCGCTGATCGGCGCGGTGACCGCGGCGACGGTCGCCGCGGTCATGTACGACACGGTGACGGTCGCGGCGGTCGCTGCGGTGGCCGGGATCGCGCAGGCGCTGGGCAAGCTGTCGCTGGACGCGCTGATCCAGCGCGATGTCCCCGAATCCGTCCGCACCTCGGCGTTCGCCCGCTCGGAGACGGCCCTGCAGCTGTCGTGGGTGGTCGGGGGCGGCCTCGGCATAGTGCTGCCGCTGATCGGCTCGTTGGGGATGGCGGTGGCGGCCGGGCTGGTACTGGTGGGCTTCGCCCTGTCGGTGCGCGGCCTGATGGGCGCGGCCCGGCGCGGCACGGCGCGACCGCGCGTCGCGTGAGCGGAACGCCACGCGGTCGGGGGCCGGGTCCACCCCTGCGGCCGCGTTGCGGGCCGCGCGGGACGCCACGCCGTACCCCCGCGCGGCGTGGAGGCAACCGCCCGGTAGCCTCACTTCCATGAGCATTCGCCGCGCTGCCGCCGCCCTCGGTGCCGTGTCCCTCGGGCTGGTCGCCCTCACCGCGTGTGAGAAGCCGACCCCGCTGGCAACCGTGACCGTGGGCACCAAGACCGTGACCACCGAGGCCACTGCCAAGTGCTACGCCAAGGGCAAGAAGCTGCCGAGCGCGATCTTCATCGCGTGCCTGGGAGCCACCCCCGAGCACACGCTCAAGATCAAGCCCGGTGAGAAAGTGCGGGTCGGTGTCGACCCGTCCATCGGTGACAAGGGCTGGCTGATCGCCTCCGGTGTGAGCCAGAAGACGGACGTGCTGAAGGGCGAGACGTACTGGACGATCAGCGAGTCCGCCGGGCTCTTCACGGCCCATGACCCGCAGACCGGCAGCAGTATCCCCCTCAAGAACGCCACGCTCAACATCGTGGGGAGCCCCGACGCCACCGCCGAGAACGCGTTCGGTGTCTGGCAGTTCAAGCTGGAGAAGGCCGCGTAACGGGATTCCGGCGATGCGCCTGCTGGTCGTGACCGCGGTGGCGGCGGAACGGGATGCCGTGGCCGCCGGGCTGCGCGGCGCCGGGCACACCGGGGTCCACACCGATGTGATCGCCGCCGGGATCGGTCCCGCCGCCGCGGCGGCCGGAACGGCCACCGCGCTGACCCGCTCACCGGCCCCGTACGACCTGGTGGTCTCCGCCGGGATCGGCGGCGGCTTCCAGCCCGCCGCGCCCGTGGGATCGGTGGCCGTCGCGGAGACGATCGTGGCGGCGGATCTGGGCGCGCAGACGCCCGACGGGTTCCTGCCGGTCGCGGAACTGGGCTTCGGAGTCAGCGAGCACCGGCCGCCGGCCGCGCTCAGCGCGGCCGTGGCGCGGGCGCTGGGCGCGGTCCACGGGCCGGTCCTGACGGTGTCGACGGTGACCGGAAGCGCCGCGCGGGCCGCCGAGTTGGCGGGCCGCCACCCCGGGGCCGTCGCGGAGGCGATGGAGGGGTTCGGCGTCGCGGAGGCCGCGGCGTCGCACGGCGTACCGGTGCTGGAGATCCGTACGGTGTCCAATGCGGTGGGCCCGCGCGACCGCGCGGCCTGGCGGATCGGGGACGCGCTGGCCGCGCTGACCGTGGCCTTCGGGAAGCTGCCGGCGGTACTCGCTGTTGAGGAATTGATATGAGAATCGCGTACTCGCCCTGCCCGAACGACACCTTCGTCTTTCACGCGTGGGCGCACGGCCTGGTTCCGGGCGCGCCCGCCCTGGATGTGACGTTCGCGGACATCGACATCACCAACGCGCTGGCGGAGCGCGGCGCGGACTGCGATTACGACGTGCTGAAGGTGTCGTACGCGGTGCTGCCGTGGGTGCTGGACGAGTACGCGCTGCTGCCGTGCGGCGGCGCGCTGGGCCGTGGCTGCGGCCCGCTGGTGCTGACGCGGGAGCCCATGAGCCTCGCCGGCAGGACGGTCGCGGTGCCGAGCGAGCGCTCGACGGCGTACCTGCTGTTCCGGCTGTGGGCGGCGGCCGAGGTGCCGGGCGGGGTCGGCAAGATCGTCGTCCTGCCGTTCCACGAGATCATGCCCGCGGTGCGGGACGGCCGGGTGGACGCGGGGCTGGTCATCCACGAGGCGCGCTTCACGTATCACCAGTACGGGCTGCACAAGCTCGCCGACATGGGCGAGCACTGGGAGGACACGACCGGCCTGCCGATCCCGCTGGGCGCGATCATCGCGAAGCGGTCGCTGGGCGCCGAGAAGCTGCACGCGCTGACGGACGCCATCCGTACGTCGGTGCGCATGGCGTGGGACGATCCGACGGCCTCGCGCGACTATGTGCTGGCGCACGCGCAGGAGATGGATCCGGCGGTCGCGGACCAGCACATCGGGCTCTATGTGAACCAGTTCACGGCCGATCTGGGCCCGGACGGCTACGCGGCCGTCCGCGGACTGCTCACCCGCGCGGCGGCCGAGGGGCTGGTACCACCCCTCGGCCCCGACGCGCTGACGTTCTGACTGCTGCTGACGTTCTGACCTGCTGTCGTCACACGTCGCCGCTGCCGTCACACGTCCAGTTGGTCGGCCACCGCCCGCAGCACGCCCGCGATCTTGTGACCGTGGGTCTTCTCCGGGTACCGGCCGCGCTGCAGTGAGCGCGCCACGTCCTCCAGGAGCGTGGTGAGGTCCTGGACGATGGGCAGCAGTTCGTCCGGCTTGCGGCGCTGCGCGGCCGCGACGGACGGGGCGGGTTCGAGGAGCGTGACGGAGAGCGCCTGTTCGCCGCGCTGTCCGTTCACGACGCCGAATTCCACGCGTTGGCCGGGCTTGAGCGCGGCCACCCCGTCGGGCAGCACCGACGAGTGCACGAAGACGTCGCCGCCGTCGTCGCGGGAGAGAAAGCCGAAGCCCTTCTCACTGTTGAACCACTTGACCTTGCCGGTAGGCACGTCCGACCTCGTCCTCATCGCTCGTAAAGCCCTGAAAAGGGCCCTGAATAGCAGTGCGGCAGGCCCGTACGAGCAGACCTGCTGTTGCTACCAGCCTATTGGCCCGGTGGCCGGTGACAAGACGCCGTGGTCCCCCATCTCTCTCGACCCGATCTACCCTGGTCGGGTGACCAACACACCTCTCCCCCGGGGGACGACCCCCGCAACGTCCGAAAGCCGTGGGGCCGGCGACCTCCTGGTGCGCGTCGGCGCGATCGTCTTCTTCGTGGGCGCCGTGGGCACGCTGGCCACCATGGCTCCGCTGGTCCTCGGTTCCGACCCGCTGCCGACACCCGCCTATCTGGTGTCGATGCTGATGGGCGTCGGTTTCGCGCTGGCGCTGGGCGGGCTGCTGCGCTCCGCCCTGGCGCAGAAGCGTCAGACGTCGGCGGGCGCGTAGGACGCGAACCAGCCGGGGAACTGGGTGAGACTGTCCAGCACCACATCCGCGCCGGCGGCGCGCAGTTCCGCCGCGTCGCAGGGTCCGGTGGCGACCGCGACGGAGAGCGCGCCCGCGGTGCGGGCGCCGCGCACATCGCCCGTGTGGTCGCCCACATAGACCGAGGCGCCGTATTCGAGCAGCGCCTCCGCCTTGGCCTCGGCCCACAGCCAGCCGCGTACCTCGGCCTCGATGCCCAGGTGAGCGAGGTGGAGCTTGGCGTTGGGCTCGTGCTTGGCCGTGACGACGACCGCCCGGCCGCCCGCGGCGCGCACGGCGTCGACGGACTCGCGGGCGCCGGGGAGCGCGGGCGTCGGCTCTATCGCGTAGTCCGGGTAGAGCTCGCGGTAACGGTCAAGGATCTCCGGGATCCGCCCCGCCGGGAACCAGTGGGCGAGCTCCTCGTCGAGCGGTGGCCCGAGACGGGTGACGGCCAGTTCGGAGTCGATGAAGACGCCGGTCTCCGCGGACAGCCGGTCGTACGCGGCCTTGATGCCGGGGCGGGAGTCGATGAGCGTCATGTCCAGGTCGAAACCGACAGTGAGCTGCGGAACACCGGGAACGGTCGAAACGGTAGCCATACCCGCCATTCTCGCCCCACCCGCCGGCGGACCCTCGCGGGCCGGCCGGGGATCGGACGGGATCAGACGCGTCGGCTCCGCCAGAACAGGTACAGCGCGGAACCGACGGCCGCCACCCGGACCACCACCGGAAGCGCGTCCACCAGCGCCTGCCCCATCGTCCCCTGCGCGACCGGCTCGCCCCACCGGCCCGCGGTCCGTCCCCACAGCCATACGAGCAGGCCGCCCGCCACCATTCCGGGAATGCCGAACACCGCGAACTTCGCCTGGTTGCGGGACAGTTGACGGGAGAAGTACGCGAGCAGCCAGCCCAGTCCCAGCGGAATCCACGACCCGATCACCGCCCCCGCGACCAGCAGGATCCCGGCCAGCAGCAGCAACGGGCCGGTCCGCCGCTCCCGCACCGACCGCCCCCGGCGGCGCGGCAGCCACCGACGACGCGGCTCGGTCTCATAGACCTCGGCCTCGTCCTCCGCCGCCTCTTCCAGAGCCTCCGGCTCCTCCTCGTCCTCTTCCTCGTCCTCATCGAAGTCGAAGTGCGTCCCGCCCGTCATCCCGGGCAGACCCGCCAGCTCGTCCCCCGGCCCGGCCGGCGCACTGACCCGCCACCAGTCGGGCTCCCCCCGGCCCGGCGCGTCCTCCCGCTGCTGCGGGATCTTCCGGAACGAGGGCCCAGGTTCCACCGGTACCTGCGGCCTACTGGCCGCGGCCTCCACCACCTCGTTCGGAGACCCGAGCCGCCCCAGAATCCGCCGCACGACGGCCGGACTCTCCCCGTCACCGGTACCGCCGGAGCGCTCACGGTCGATATCACTGCGCAACTGCGCGACGAGCCGCATGCGCTGGGCCGCGGGCAGCGTCGTCTGCGCCAGGTCCCCGACCCGGCTCAAGTAGTCGTACACGAGCTGATCGCTCTCGACACCCATCCACCCCACCCGCCCAAGCCACGTACGCCACCGCTGTCTTGACGGTACCGGTTCGCCTCCGGCGGGGCTGCGGGTACAACGACGCCCCGGGCGCACGTGTGGGCCCACCGGCGCCCACACCCCCGCGCACGCCTGCGGCGGGCCGGAGAAG
>NZ_JASISZ010000053.1 GCF_030063355.1 Streptomyces sp. PH10-H1 | reverse complement strand
TCCGTGGACCCCGGAACGGGGGTGTCCGGGGCCCACGGCCGAACCTACCGGGATTCAGCCGCACCCGTAGGTCGAGTCATGCTGGAGGCTATGACGCCTCGTGGTGAGCGTTGCCGTCAGAGACCGGCAATACCGGTGACCGCCGGAACGAGACCGGTGACCGCCCCGATGGGCAGAGCCGAGGTGGCGGTACCCACGAGGCCCTCGAGGCCGTTGACGCCGACACCGCCGGAGAAACCGACACCGACACCGCCGGAGACGTTGTCCAGGTCGTTGTCGGAAATCTCGCGGGTCTCGACCTGGGGCGTGAAGTCATTACGCATGAATTGCGATTCCCATCATTGTTTTTGGGTGTTCCTGAATGGTATCGGCCGATTCGGCGGCAAGCCGCTCCGGCCGGTTCAACGGTCGTCCGATGTCCGAGAATCCGGAAATCTGTCTGTGCAACTCCCGTTGGCAATAAGAGAGAACCACGTCAGCGGGCTGTCCGGCCACTCCGCCCGCCGGAACGTTTCGGTCAGTGTTTCGGTACCGCGACATGCCGGCGGGCAGAATTGTCCACCGGATGGCGACGACTTCTTCACATAATTTCAACGGCCAATTCTCATGGGCGCGTCCCGCTGTTGATCCCGGTGGGACATACCGGCCTTTACGGTTGAGGGGCGCCCTGTGTATTGCGGTCCCGTCAAGCCGTGTTGCGTCCTTGTGTGTGCGATGTGCAGGATTGACGGAGCGGCACTTCGGCGGCGGGGCCGCCGGCCGGGCCTGCCGCCTCGCCGGCTCACCTCGGGCCGGGGCGGCCCGTCGTGTGGCCCTGCAGGACGGCCGGAAGCTGGTCGCGTCCCTCGATGCCGAGCTTTCGGTACGCCTTGGTGAGGTGGATCTCGACGGTGCGCTGTTGCACCAGAAGTATTTCGGCCAGCTGCCGGTTGGTTCTGCCTTCGGCGGCGAGCATCGCTGTGCGCAGTTCGGCGGCCGTCAGGGAAGCGACGCCCTCCATACGGGTGGACTTGGGCTGGCGGCCGCCGGAGGCGGACAGTTCGATACGTGACCGCTGCGCCAGGTCCGCACAGCCGCACTCCTCCGCCAGTTCGAGAGCGGCACGGAGCGCTCGCCTGGTGGGCACCGGGAGCTTGGACCGGCCGAGGGCCGACCCGTACTCGGTCAGGGACCGCGCCAGGTCGAGCTTGGCGGTGGACCGCTGCAGGACGGAGACCGACTCCTCCAGCGTGGCCAGCCCCTGGGAGCCGCCGACGACGACCCCCAGCACGCGCAGCGCGACACCCGATGGGCCGGGAGCGCCCCATCGGCGCGCCTCCTCGACCGCGTCCACGGCCTGGCGGCGCGCCTCGGCCGTCTCCCCCAGCATCAGCAGAGCCGTCGCGGCACTGGAGCGCCACGGTGCGACTGCGGGATTGTGCACGTTCCAGGACGGGAGCCGGCTGCCCGCGGTCAGCAGATCCCGGAGCCCCTCGGCCGGGTGTCCGGCGGCGACCCGCAGGCGGCCGCGTGCGAGCAACAGGGCTGTGCCGGCCCAGGTCTCCGGCACCTCACCGCACAGGTCCGACTGCTCGACCAGACCCGTCGCCCGGTCGTGGTCGCCCAGGTCGACCAGGATCTCCACCAGCCGGGCCAACAGCTCCACCGCCGCGCCCTTGTCGCGTGGCGCCCCGCAGCGTATGAGCAACTCGAGCGCGATCCTGGTGTCCTCGGCCGCCGCGGGCATCCGGCCGAGCCGGTGCGCCACTGCGCCGCGCAGCGACCGTGCCGCGGCCAGGTACGGCAGGTGCTGCCACCGGCCGGCATGGCCCACCAGGGCATGGCAGCGTTCGTAGGCGTCCTCGGTCCGGCCGGCCTGAGCCAGTACCAGCGCACCGCGCAGGATGGGCCGCACCGCGTCCGGGGTGACGGGAAGGACGGCCAACGCCTGCTGGGCCAGGGCCACAGCGCGGGCCCGGGACCGGCCGGCCCAGGCGGTTCTCATGGCGAGCAGACTGACGAAGCGGCCTTCGTCCACCCCGCCCTTGGGTATCTTCCCGGGCAGCCGGGACATGAGCTCCGCTGCCGCATCGGCGGTTGCCCGACTGTCGAATTGGAGCTCCGCCGCGCACAGCGCCTGGTCGGCGGCGGGGGAATCCGTCCTGGCGCCGACGAGTTCGACGGCGGCCCGGTGACGCCCGGTCACGGCGAGCAGGTCCGCCAGCTCCCGTACGACGCCGGCCCGGCCTTCCGGTTCGGCAGGATGACCGGACACCTCGGTCAGATGGCGGATCGCCGACGTGACGTCCACGTATCCCTCGGCCCGGCCCAGCTCCGTCAGGAGCGCGGTCCGCATCGCGTCCGGCATCGGCTCGCTCAAGGCCCGGCTCAGATATGCGGTGGCCAGGACGGGTTCGCCGCGGCCGAGCGCGGCCTCCGCGGCGTCGCGCAGGACGGTGATGACCCACGGCTCATCCAATACCCGTGCCGGCGTGGCCATGAGCTGTTCTGCCACCCGGTTCCCGGGAGCTCCGGTGGATCGTAGGATCCGGGCCGTCTTGACGCGCAGGGTCTGCAGGTCCGCGAACGGTATGTGCTGGATCACCGTGGTGCGCAGCAGGGGCTGGGAGAAGGTTACGGACCGATCCGCCACGCGCAGCAGTCCCGCCCGGTCGAGCGCCGTGCTGACCTCCATGACCAGCGACGGTTCGGCGTCACAGATCCCGGCGACGCGGCCCAGGTCCGCCTCGTCCCCGAGGACGGCGACGGCTCTGGCGACATCGAGAGCGTGCGGTGATATCCGGCGCAGGCGTGCGTGCACCCCGGAGGCGAGTCGGGATACCGAGACATCGCCGAAGACCGCCGCCGCGTCGGCGGTGGGTTTGACCCCCTGGTCCCTCAGCACCGCGGTCAGCTCCGTCACGAACCGGGGGTTGCCTCCCGCTTCGCGCATGAACGCGGCCGTGAACGCTCTGTCGGGTGCGACGGCGAGAGTGCGTTCGATCACCCCCGACGTGGCCGGGACGCTCAGATCCGCCGGGTGGAGCTCGACCGCGCTGACGGCCAGCAGCTCGTCGAGGACGGCGGGATCCGTGCACGGCTCACCGGGGCAGAGGGTGAGTATCACCGCGATCCGCGCGTGATCGATGCGCTGCGGCAGGGTGCTGAGCCAGCGCAGTGACTGCCGGTCCAGCGACTGCAGGTCGTCCACTGCCACGAGCACGGGAGCCCGCGAAGCCAGGTACGCCAGCGCCCGGTTCAGGGCGTGGAGCTCGGCCATCGGCGTCTCGCCGGCGGGCAGGGTGACCGGCGGTTCCAGAGCCCCGCACAGGGAGTCCGCGCCGGTGTCCAGACCGGCTTCCACGAGTTCCGGCAGTGCGGGCTCGAACAATCTGCTCACCAGCCCGAAGGGCAGATCCCGTTCCGGTGAGCTGCCTCGGGCCGTGAGCACGGTGAACCCGCTGCGCCGGGCCAGGTGAACCGCGGCGTCGAGCAGAGCCGTCTTGCCCATCCCCGCGCCGGCGTTGATCACCACGACGCTGCCGGCGTTCTCAGCCGCTCCGGCCAGCATCGCCTCGACCTCGGCGATCTCCCGGTCGCGGCCGAACAGTCCTGACGGGGCCATCTTCATATGCGCATCACTCATTACTGCGGCCGGGTGTCATGAAGCAGGCGTGATGACGAGCACGTCATGCACGCTGTCGCCCCGGCCCCGATCGATTACGGACTGGTCGCCCGTAGCGGGCCCGGGGGCACCGGGGCAGGCTCCGCTACGTCATCAGGCAGTCCTCTGCTCCACCGCGCCGGTTTCAAACGCCTCGCCGTCCGATGGAAACGACAACTTGACCTGCACGTTGTCTGGACGGCGGCGACGGCGGCGATGCGGAGGTTCCCCCGGGCCAGGATCCGCGTCATCGGCACGTCGAGCTGCCGCCGGTACGATTCGTCGCCGGCCGGGTCAGAGCCGTTTGGCGCTGCGCAGCCACTTGGCGTAGAAGCCTTCGCCGTCCAGGCGTGAGTCTCCTCCGAGGTCGCCGAGGGTGGGACCGTTGGCCTCTTTTCGGCTGGAGATGAAGCGGGCGTGCCCGTCGGTGTCCAGGCCCAGGTAGATGGCCAAGTAGTCGAGGCGCGTGCCGGTGCGCTTGTCCAGTTCAAAGAAGAGCAGGTCTCCGGGTTGCAGCGCGTCGATGGAGGCGGGCCGGCTGCAGTAGTAGAGCGGGTGCGGACGATGCTGTCCCGCCGATGGGCTGAGCGCACAGCGGGCCGCTGCCGCAATCACGGCGATCAGCCGTCCCGGTCCCGGGCGGCCTGGAGCCGCCCCGCTTCTTCTGTGATGTGTCCGGAACCGGCGCGCGCGGGCGCGCTCAGCGCTGGTTCAGGAGGCGGTCGATGGCCCGGCGGGCCCGTGCGGGTGCGTCCGGGTCGCGGTGGAGCTGGATGGCCTGGTCGGTGGCCAGCGCCACACCGTTCAGCTCGAAGGCGAGTTGGCCGACATCGGTCCCCTCGGGTAGCTCACCCGTCCGCACGGCATCATTCAACCCGGCGGCGACGTAGTCCGACCAGCTGATCGAGGCGGTGAGCACCGCGTTGCGGACCGGGCCCGGACGCCTGTCGTACTCGGTGGCGACCGAGGCCAGGAAACATCCGCCGTGCCCTTCGGCGTCGGCCATGTAGTCGATCCATTCCCCGAACGCGCGGGTGAGGCGCTCCAGTCCGGGATCGGCGCCGGCGACCCGGGCGGGGACCCGCAGGCGGAACTTCTCGACCGCGGCCTGCAGGGTGGCGAGTTGCAGCGCCTGCTTGCTGCCGAAGTGGCCGATCACGCCGGCTTTGCTCATCCCCAGATCAGTGGCCAAGCGGCCGATGGTGAGGCCTTCGAGCCCTTCTGTGGAGGCCACCGCGAGGGCGCGCTCGATGATCCTGGTGCGGGTGGTGGCCGTTTCCACAACGGACTTGCGCGGGCTCATGGGAACAGCTTAACCTACCGATCGTTCGCTAAAAGCTTACGAACGTTCGTTATCCAAAGGAGTGGGCCATGAAGATCCACCACCTCAACTGCGGGTCCCTGCGCGAGATCGAGTCGGCCGCGGGAACCCTGCCCGCCGTCTGCCACTGCCTGCTCGTCGAGACCGACCACGACGGCCTGGTCCTGGTCGAGACCGGGCTCGGCACCCCGGATGTGGCGCGCCCCCAGGAGACTCTCAGCCCGGAGTTCGTCGGTCGGGCCCAGCCGGTGCTCGACCTGCGGGAGACCGCCCTGCACCAGGTGACCGGGCTCGGCTTCCGGCCCGAGGACGTACGGCACATCGTGCTGAGCCACCTGGACCTCGACCACGCCGGCGGCCTGCCCGACTTCCCCTGGGCCAAGGTGCATCTGCGCGAAGCCGAGCACCGGGCCGCGATGGGCGCCCCCGGGCACCACCCGGAGGACCGGGCCCGCTACCGTCCGGCCCACTGGGCACACCGCCCGCTGTGGGTGACCTACCCGGGCCATCAGGGTGACCCCTGGTTCGGCTTCGACGCCGTACGCCCGCTGGAGGGTTTGGACGCCGAGATCTTCCTGATCCCGCTGGGCGGCCACACCCTGGGGCACAGCGCGATCGCCGTCGCGGACGACGAGCGCTGGCTGCTGCACTGCGGCGACGCCTACTACTTCCACGGCGAGGTCGACCCCGACCGGCCGCACGGCCACCCCGGCATGGACATCCTGCAGCAGATCACCGAGGTGGACCGGCCACTGCGCATGGCCAACCACGCCCGACTGCGCGAACTCACCCGGCTGCACGGAGACGAGGTGAGCATCTTCAGCGCCCACGACCCCTGGGAACTGTCCCGGTACGCCGTCTGACCGGCGGGCGTCGAGGGCGCATCGGATCCATGCCGACTGTCTTCCCGCAGCGGCGGACGATTCACCGTGCGGACCGGGAGACCGCCTCGTCGGAGTGTCAGGACCCGGGCGGCCCAGCACCGGTGGCGGGCCGTGGTGTGGGCCCATAGCTTCGATTGGGTGGAGGCATACCCCACCCAGCGGTCGAATGCGCCGGGCGCGGGGGCTGCCGACCGGCGTCGATCCGATCCGCTGCCGAGCGAGACGTTGCCTCGACGGAATCCTGGAAAGAAAGTTGGGACTCATGCCCTCACGACGGGCTCGCCACCTGGCGGGCATCGCCGCCTGCCTCGTCACGACAAGCGTGCTGGGACTGGGTGCCGCGCCGCCCGTACAGGCCGCCGGCCGGCAGATCGTCCGCCCCGGTGAGTCGATCCAGCAGGCAGTCGACCGGGCGCGTCCCGGCGAGACGATCCTCCTGCTCCCCGGCACTTACCGCGGAAGTGTCCTGGTCACCGTTCCGGACCTGACGATCCGGGGGGCGGGCAGCACGACGGTGATCACTCCGGCGGCTCCTGCGGTCCGCACCCCGGGCGCCGCGGGAGCCGCCGCCGGCTCCGAACCCACCGGCGGCTCCTGCGCCGCTCCGGGTCACGGCATCTGTGTCCTCGGCACCGCGGGCCACCGGGTCGCCGGCGTGCGCATCGAGTCACTCACCGTCTCCGGGTTCGCGAAGAACGGCGTCTCGGGCTCCGAGACCGATCGAATGACCGTCCGCGACGTCCTCGTCGAGAACAACGGCGAGCAGGGCATCAGCCAGGAGAAATCCATCCGGGGCCGACTGGTGGGCAACCACGCCAGACACAACGGGCAGGCAGGGATCTTCCTGGCGAACGACGCCTACGCCGAGGGCGGGGCGCTCGACACCGAGGGCGCCGTGATCAAGGGCAACGACCTCACCGGGAACCGGATCGGTACCGTGCTGCGGCGCGCCAGGAACCTCACGGTCGAACTCAATTCCATCACTGGAAACTGCGCGGGAGTCTTCGTGATCGGCGATGAGGGGCGTCCCCGAGGTGGCGCCCTGACCGTGCGCGGCAACCGGGTGAACGAGAACAACACCTACTGTCCGCCGAATGCCCGGCTGCCGTACCTCCAGGGCATCGGCATCGTCCTCACCGGTGTGGAGGACACGCTGGTGACGCGCAACCAGGTCAACGGCAACGTCGGCGCCTCGCCGATGTCCGGCGGTGTCGTGCTGTTCCACAGCTTCGTGGGCGGCCCCGACATTAACAACACCATCCGCGGCAATGAGGCCGTCGGCAACGGGCCGGCCGACCTGGCCGACCGGGACCGCGGGGCAGGCAACACCTTCAGCGGCAACACCTGCCGGATCTCCGAGCCGGCCGGCCGCCACTGCTGACCGACCGCACGATCCGGACACTCCGCCTCACAGGAGAAAGGCGCCCCATGACCACCACCGCACCCTCCCACACACCACCCGTCGGCCCCCCCGCTCCGATGCGGCTGCGCGAACTCATCTTCGGTGCCGCCTGCGCCGCGGCCGTCCGCGCGGCGGTCCGGCTGCGACTCGCGGACGCCCTGGGCGACGCGCCCGCCACCGTCCACGAACTGGCAGCGGCGCTGGGCACCGAGCAGCAGCCGCTGCGCCGGCTGCTGCGGGCGCTGTCCTGCTACGGGGTCTTCGCCGAGACCGAGGACGGACGCTTCGTCCATACCGAGATGTCCCGTCTGCTCCGCGAGGACGCGCCGAACAGCCTGCGGTACATCTCCCTGTGGTGCACGGAGCCGTGGACCTGGGATGCCTGGCCGCGGCTCGACGAGGCGGTCCGCTCGGGCCAGAGCGTCTTCTCCGACCTCTACGGCAAGGACTTCTTCGACTACCTGCACGCCGACGCGGGCGACTCGGCCCAGGTGTTCGACAAGGCCATGACGACCTCCAGCAGGCAGTCCGCCCAGGACATCGCCGACTTCGTCGACGTGACCGGAGTGTCGAGCGTCGTGGACATCGGCGGCGGGCAGGGACACGTGCTCGCCAGCCTGCTGGAGAAGCACCCGAGGCTGCAGGGCACCCTGCTCGACCTCCCCACGGTGGTGGCGAACGCGGATCCGCGGCTGCGTGACGGCGGCACGCTGGCCTCGCGCGTGCGGCTCGTCCCGGGCGACTGCCGCAGCGCGATCCCGGTCCGGGCCGACCTCTACATCATCAAGAACATCCTGGAGTGGGACGACGACAGCACCCGGAAGACCCTGCGCAACGTCGTCGGGTCGGCCGACCCGGGCGCCCGGGTCCTGGTCATCGAGAACCTCGTCGACGACAGCCCGTCGATGCGGTTCACCACGGCCATGGACCTGCTGCTGCTCCTCAACGTCGGAGGTGCCAAGCACTCCAGGAACAGCCTGGTCAGCCTGATGACGGAGGCCGGTCTGGCCGTCGGAGACGTCCAGCCGATCAACTCCTATCTGCACGCGTTCCACAGCACCGTGCCGGTGTAGCAGGCGCAGGAAACCGCGCACCCGCGGGCACCGGGAAGGTGCCGGCGGGTGCGCGGTTTCCTGCGCCCGACCGGAGGGCGGATCAGCCGATGGTGGCGGCTTCCCCGCTCCCCTCGGTCTCCTGGGCCTTCTCGACATCCGCGGCCGTGTTGCCGTCCGCCGCCAGGTCCTGCTCGGCCGACATCCTGGCGACGAAACCGGTGGTGTGCCGCGCCGTACGGAAGAGCGGGTGCGCCAATGCCTGCCGCAGGAAGCCGAGGGTGGTCCGTACACCGGGCCCGTCCACCCGGAACTCGCTTAGCGCGCGGTCCATCCGAGCCAGCGCCTGCGCGCGGTCCGGTGCCCACACCGCCGCCTTGGCCAGCAGGGAGTCGTAGTCGGGCCCGACCACCCAACCCGGATAGGCGTGGGTGTCGACCCGGACGAACGGGCCGCCCGGCGGCACGAACTCCGTCAGCAGCCCCGGCGCGGGAGCGAACTCGCGCGCCGGATCCTCGGCGTTGACGCGGCATTCGAGCGCTACGCCGCGGAAACCGACATCGCTCTGCCCGAACGACAGCGGAAGCCCGGCGGCGATGGTGATCTGCTCCTGGACGATGTCGATCCCGGTGACCAGCTCGGTGACCGGATGTTCCACCTGAAGACGGCAGTTGATCTCCATGAGGTAGAACTCGTGGTCCGGCGTCACCACGAACTCGAACGTGCCCGCCCCGACGAAGCCGACCGCAGACGCACCGCGCACAGAAGCAGCGCACATCGCCTCGCGCAGCTCCTGCGGCACTCCGGAGGCCGGGGACTCCTCGATGAGCTTCTGATGCCGGCGCTGCACCGAGCAGTCGCGCTCACCCAGATGGACGACGGAGCCGTGCTGGTCGCAGAGCACCTGGACCTCGATATGGCGCGCGTCCTCGACGAAGCGCTCCAGATAGAGCCGGTCGTCGCCGAACACCGCCTGCGCGTGGGCCCGCGTCTCGTTGTAGGCGAGCCGCACATCGTCGGCGGAGCGCACCACCGCCATGCCCCGGCCGCCACCGCCCGCGACGGCCTTGAGGATCACCGGGAAGCCGACCTCCTGGGCCAGCGCCTTCGCCTCCGCGGCGGACACCAGCGCCGCGGTGCTCCCGGGCAGCACCGGCAGTCCGGCCTGTGCCATCGCGGTCCGGGCCGCGGCCTTGTCGCCGAGCTGGTGCATCACCTGCGCGGGCGGACCGATGAAGACGATGCCGTTGGCCTCGCAGATCTCCGCGAAATCGGGGTCCTCCGACAGGAACCCGTACCCCGGGTGGATGGCCTGCGCGCCGGTCTGCAGCGTCGCCTCGATGATGGCGGGAATGTTGAGGTAACTGCCCTTCACGGGCGGCGGACCGATGTGCACCGACTCGTCGGCGAAGCGGACGACGGCCGAGTCACGGTCCGCCGTCGAGTACACCGCCACCGTACGGATGCCGAGTTCGCGGCAGGCGCGGGCGACCCGTAGGGCGATCTCTCCCCGGTTGGCGACAAGGACCTTCGAGAACATGAGCATCACCTCGGTGATCGGGGGCCCCGGGACCGGCGGCCCTACTCGTCGTCAGCCCCTGCGGCGACCGGCGCCAGGGCGATCAACTGCTGGTCGAACTGGACCGCTTGCGCATTGGGCACGAGCATCTCGACGACCCTGCCGCCCTCGTCCGCGGTCAGGGTGCTCATCATCTTCATGGCCTCCAGGATCCCGACCTCCTGGCCGGGCCGGACCACGTCACCGACCTTGACGTAGGGCTGCGCGTCCGGAGCCCCAGCGTGGTAGAAGGTGCCCACCATCGGGGCCCGCAGATACCGGAGGTCGTCGGCCGGCTCGGCCACCGCTTGGCCGGTCTCCGTGCCGTTCACCGCCGCGGCACCGGCAGGCACCTCCACGGCGCCCGCAGGCACCGCAGCGACACCCGCGGGCACCGGCTGGGCCCGTACCGGATCCGGCCACTCGACCTCGACGGTCGTCGTGCCGTCCTGCATCCGGATCCGCCGCGGTGGATCCGGGGTGGTACCGGCCAGTTGTGCCACGCTGCGGAACACGGCGTCGAGCACCGCTCCAGCGGGCGATTCGGCGTTGGGACCCGGTACGTCCCGCGCTCCGTCCTCCGTCCGGCCGCCGTTCTCTCCCGGCTCCGACTGGTCGCGGTCCGTCGTCATAGTGCACCTCTTTCCGCACGTGGGTCGTGCTCTAGGCCGAATCGGTGGAACCGGCTCCCGCGTTCCTCGAGCAGCCGCTGCGGCTCCCATCCGTCCAGCTCGTCCAGGGCGGCGGCCAGGGCGTCGCCCAGCAGGACCGCTGCCTGGGCGGGGTCCGTATGCGCACCACCGGGCGGCTCGGGCACGACACCGTCGACGATACCGAGGCCGAGCAGATCCCGGGCGCCGACACGTAGTGCGGCAGCCGCGGCCGGCGCCGCCTTGACGTCCTTCCACAGGATGGCCGCACAGCCCTCGGGGCTGATGACCGAGTAGACGCCGTTGGCGCTGACCAGTACCCGGTCCGCGACGGCCAGCGCCAGGGCGCCGCCGCTGCCGCCCTCGCCGGTGACCACCGCGATGATCGGGACCGGCAGCCGGGCCATCAGTCTCAGGTTCTCCGCGATGGCGACCGCCTGGCCGTTCCGCTCCGCCTCAGGACCCGGGTTGGCGCCGGGCGTGTCGATCAGCGTCACCACGGGCAGGCCCAGCTTGGCTGCCAGCCGCATGAGCCGCGCAGCCTTGCGGTATCCGCCCGGGCTCGGCATGCCGAACTTCCGGCGCTGCCGCTCGGCCAGGTCGTTGCCGCCCTTCTGATGCCCGATCAGCATGACGAGTCGTCCGCTCAGCCGTCCGGGGCCGCCGACCACGGCGGCGCAGTCCTCGGCGATCCGGTCGCCGTGCAGCTCGTGAAAGCCGTCCAGCAGGTGTACGGCGTAGTCCAGGGTGGTCGGGCGGTCGGGGTGGCGGGCGAGCCGGACGGCCGACCAGGAGTCCGTCCGGGGCAGTTCCTCGGCGCGGCGCAGGATGCGGCCGGCCCTCGGCGGGGTGCCGGATGCGGCCGGCGCCGCGGGGGTTGGTGACTGCAGGCTGAGCAACTGGGCGATGGCCGACCGCTGGGCGGCCCTGCGCACCACGTCGTCGATCAGCCCGTGGGCGAGCAGGAACTCCGCCGTCTGGAAGCCCTCGGGAAGGCTCTCGCCGGTTGTCTGCTCGATCACCCGGGGCCCGGCGAAGCCGAGCCGTGCGCCGGGCTCGGCGATGATCACATCGGCGAGGGTGGCGAACGAGGCGGCCACGCCCCCGTATGTCGGGTCGGTGATCAGCGACAGCACCAGGATCCCGGCCTCGTCCAGCTCGGCCAGCGCGTGCGCGGTCTTCGCCATCTGCATCAGCGAGAGCACACCCTCCTGCATGCGTGCCCCGCCCGAGGCGGTGACGAGCAGCAGCGGGATCCGCAGTCGCAGGCTGGTCCTGGCCGCCTCGGTGATCTGGGCGCCGACTCCGCTGCCGAGACTGCCGCCGAGGAACCGGAAGTCCATCGCCGCGACCACCACCGGCCGGCCCTCGATCGTCCCCCGGGCACAGAGCACCGCCTCGCGCATCCCGGTCACCGCCCTGGCATCCCGCAACCGCTCCAGGTACGGACGGGTGTCGACGAAGTCCAGCGGGTCGCTCACGCACTCGACATGCGGGAGCAGCTCCGCCGAGCCCGGGTCGAGCAGGTGGTCCAGGCGCTGCTGGGCCGTGAACCTGGCGTGCGAACCGCAGTCGGGACACACCTGGAGGGCCCGGCTGAAGCGTTTGGTGTAGATCAACGCGACGCAGTCGCCGCAATGCACCCACGCGGGGGCCTCGCCGGGCTGGGCGTTCTCGACGTCGAGCATGTTGGTGTCCTTCCAGCCTGGCGAGGCCCGGGGGCGAACGGCCCGGGCGGGTCGGTCACTTGGCGCTGCTGGACTCCCAGCGGTAGAACTCGTGGGCCATCGCGTCCTTGGGTTCGCGCCAGGTGGCGGGGTCGTAGGCCTGGACGAACGCGGTGAGGCGTTCGCTGATGTCCCGGAACTCCGGATGGCCGCTGAGCTTGGCGACCTGGGGGCCGGGCGGCCGGTCCGCCTCGATCAGGTGGAGGTACAGGTCGCCGAACTGGAACAGGCTCCGGCTGGTCACACCGATCAGGTGCGGCAGTTCCCCGCGGTCCGAGTCCGCGAAGGTCTCGGCGATGTCAGGGGCGGCATCGGGCCTCATCCGAGCGACGATCAGCGCGCGGTGCATCTCTCGTGTCCCTTCCTTGCTGTGACGGGTGGTGGGGGTGCGGGCCGTTCAACTCGGAACGGATGCCTCGGCGCCGCGCCCGGTCTCGCGGGCGTGCTGCTCGACCTTGTCCCGGATGAGCTCCATCTGAATCCGCGAGTTGCGGTTGATGTGGTCGGTCATCCCGGCGTCGTCGACCGGCGCGGTGGGTTTCATCGCGAAGTCCTGGATCCAGCGCATCAACGTCCCGCCGGGAACCTCCCGGTACTCCCATCGGATGTTCATGTGCTCGAAGGGACCGGTCTCCACCCGGCGGGCACGCACGGTGAGCGAGGGCCGGTCGGCCTCCCGCTCGGAGACCCAGCTCCAGACCTTGCCGTTCTCATCCGGGTGCATGGTCAGCCGGAAGGTGACCTTGTCGCCCGCGCGCTCCAGCACCTCGACGGACGCGTACTCGCTGAACATCCGGGGCCAGCGATCGAGGTCGTTGGTCACCTCCCAGGTGACGTCCAGCGGGGCGGCGATGACGATCTGGTTGTCGGTGCTTCCGGCCATGTCAGGCTCCTACGGTGAGTTGCGAGTTGACGATGTCGAGGAACTCCTGCGGGGTCTTGCAGCTCTCCGGTTCGTTGCTGATCTGCCGCCCGTACCGGTTCTCCAACTCGGACACGATGCCGAGCAGGCCGAGCGAGTCGAGCCCGAACACATCGAAGTGGGTGTCGGGCCGGCTCGCCATCTCCTGCGGGTCGACGGCCAGGCCCGCCCGGCCCTTCATCAGGGTGGCGAGCTCTTCGAAGGTGACAGGACCATTCATCGGATACATCTCCTTCAGGGAACGAGTTCGGGGAACGGACTCGGGGAACGGGTTCGGGGGACAGGGGTCGCACACCGGTCTACGCGCGCCGCAGCACCAGGGCTGAGTTGCAGCCCATCAATCCGCGGCTGAGCACCAGGGCCGTGCGCAGCGCGGCACGCCGCGGATGACCGGTGACGAAATCGAGGTCGTGGCGTATCTCGGTGATGTTGGGAGTGGGGGGCAGCACGCCGTACTCCAGGGCGAGCACCGCCGCGGCGGCGTCGAGCGCGGAGGCGGCGGAGTAGGCCCGGCCGAAACCGGTCTTGGGCGCCGTCACCGGAACGTTCGCGGCGTGCGGGCCGAGCGCGTCGGCGATCGCCAGTACCTCGGCCTGGTCGGCCTCGGGCACGCCCAGGGCATCGGCGAACACCACGTCGATGTCCTCGGCGGCGCACCCGGCATCGTCCAGGGCGCCGCGGATGGCCCGCGCGAGCCCCTCCCTGGACCGTTCCCAGCCCGCGGTACCGGTGAACGTCGCGCAGTGTCCCGCGACCACGGCCCTGGCCCGGGCGCCCCGGCGCCGCGCCGCGCCCTCCTCCTCCAGCACGAACATCGCGCCGCCCTCGGCGGGCGAGAACCCGCAGGCGTCCTCGGTGAACGGCAGGTAGGCCCGGTGCGGGTCCTCGGCGACGCTGAGTTCCGGGTAGCCGAGCTGGCAGACCACCGAGTACGGGGCGAGCGGCGCCTCCGTGGCGCCGGCCACGACCGCGTCCGTGCCGCGCCGGATGGCCCGGCTCGCCTGCGCGAACACGTCCAGGCCGCCCGCCTCGTCATTGGCGAGCACCCCGCACGGTCCCTGGAAGCCGCCCCGGATGGAGATCTGTCCGGTGCTGGCGGCGTAGAACCAGGCGATGGACTGGTACGGGCCCACGAAGTTCGGGCCCTGGCTCCACAGGTTCTGCAGCTCGCCCTGGCCGAACTCGCCGCCGCCGGAACCGGCGGCGGTCACGACGCCGATCGCGAAGGGCGACTCCGCGTCGGCCTTCAACCGCGCGTCGCCGAGGGCGAGATCGGCCGCGGCCATCGCGTAGTGCGTGAAGCGGTCGGTCTGCACCAGGTAGCGGCCCTCGATGAGTCCCGCCGGGTCGAACTCGCGGACCTCGCCCGCGACGCGCAGCGGCAGCCGTTCACAGCCCTCGCGGGAGATCCGTCCCAGGACGGACACTCCCTGCTGCACCGCCTTCCAGAAGGCTTCGGTGCCGACGCCGTTCGGCGCCACGACGCCGAGACCCGTCACCACGGTCCGCCGTTCCGTCGCGGCAGGTTCGGTCGTACTCATGCCGTCCTCCCATCGGGAAGTGAGAGCACCACCGCCGACTGGAATCCGCCGAAGCCGCTGCCGACCGAGAGCACCGTGCGCAGGGGTACGGACCGTGCGGTCCGCGGCACGTAGTCGAGGTCGCACTCCGGGTCGGGGGTGCCGTAGTTGGCGGTGGGCGGGACCACGCCGTTGTCCAGTGCCAGCGCGCAGGCGACCAGCTCGATCGCCCCGATGGCACCCAGGGAGTGGCCGACCATGGACTTGATCGAACTCATCGGCACGTCGTACGCGTGCGCGCCCAGCGAGCGCTTCACGGCCGCCGTCTCGTGCCGGTCGTTCTGCTTGGTGCCGGAGCCGTGCGCGTTGACGTAGTCGATCTCCGTGGGGTCGATCCGGGCCTGCGCCAGCGCCTGGTCGATCGCCTCGGACATCTCCCGGCCCTCGGTGGTGAGGCCGGTCATGTGGTACGCGTTGCCGAAGGTGGCGAAGCCGCGGATCTCGCAGTAGATCCGGGCGCCGCGGTTGCGGGCGTGCTCCAGTTCCTCCAGGAGCAGCACGGCCGCGCCCTCGCCCAGCACGAATCCGTCCCGGTCGGCGTCGAAGGGACGGGAGGCGTGCGCGGGGTCGTCGTTGCGCGTCGAGGTCGCCTTGATCGCGTCGAAACAGGCGACGGTGATCGGCGAGATCGGCGAGTCGGCGGCTCCCGCGACGACGATGTCGGCCTTGCCCTCCTCGATGGCGTGGAAGGCGTGGCCGACCGCGTCCAGTCCGGAGGTGCAGCCCGTCGAGACCGTCTGCACGGGACCGTTCGCGCCGAGGTCCTCCGCGACCTCGGACGCCAGCGCACTGGGCGAGAACGCCCGGTGCAGGTGCGGGCCCGCACGCCGGGGGTCCACTTCCCACCGGTCGCCCGAGCCGCTCACCCCGACGTAGTCGTGTTCCAGCCGGGTGGTTCCACCGACCGCCGACCCGAGGGAGACGCCGACCCGCCACGTGTCCTGCGTCCGCAGGTCGAGGCCCGAGTCGCGGACCGCCTCACCGGCCGCTGCCAGCGCGAACTGGACGTAGCGGTCGGAGCGTTCGGCCCGCACGGGGTCGAGGCCGCAGGCCATCGCGTCGAAGTCGCACTCCGCCGCGATCCGCGAGCGGAATCCCGTGGGGTCGAAGAGCGTGATGCCCCGGGTCGCGGTCCGCCCGGCGGTGAGCAGATCCCAGAAGGCCCGCACTCCGATGCCGCCGGGAGCGACCACGCCCAGTCCGGTGACCGCCACCCGCCGGATCACGCCCTGGCCCCCGTGTGGTCGGGGGGTGCTGCGGCACCGGTCCGAGCCGCCGCACCGGCGTCCGCCGTGTCCTCGGTGTCCACGTGGCCGAGTTCGGGGCGGGGCGCGAGCGGTCCCAGGTGGAAGACCATCCGTGCCTCAGTGCTGCCCACGTTGCGGAAGCGGTGCCGGACATCACGGGGGATCAGCAGGCCGTGGTCCGGGCGCAGCGGGTGGCTCTCGCCGTCCAGATCCACCTCCAGGGACCCGCTGACGACGAAGACGAACTCCTCGGAGTACGGGTGGTAGTGCTCGCCGATCCGCTCGCCGGGCTGGATGATCGCCAGGCCCATGAAGCCGCTGGTGGCACCCACCGTGGCTGGGGTGAGCATGGCGCGCAGGTCCCCGCCGCGCCGGCGGTTGGGCGGCGCTTCGTCGACGTGCACGATCCGGATGTCTGGCTGAGTGGTCATGATCGCCCTCTCAAGGTGGCGGCAGGGGACAGGGGGGTCGGTGCTCCAGGGCTCAGGAGGCCTGGGCTCGGCGGTCGGTGACGAGATCCAGCGCACAGCCGGCGAGGTAGCGCCCGACGCCGGCTTCGGTCGTCAGGTCCACGTCCTCGCCGAGGTCGAGCAGTTGGCTCAGTTCGGCCGCCGCGGCGCGCCCGTAGGGGCCGGGCGCCGATGGCCTGGGCCCCCGCAGATCGATCACGCGGACGAGGACGTCGTCGCGCAGGAACACGGTGCTGCCCACGAGCGGCTGCGCCGGATCCTGGGCCGCGGTCTCGTCCAGCTGGGAGAGCAGTTGAGCGGCGGCCGCGCCGCGTCCGGGCTGGACGGGGTGGAGGAACGCCCGGCGGGTCGCGTCGTCGTCCGGCCCCGACCCGCCCGCGTGGTGCGCCGCGGGCAGCGCCGCGCGGGCGAAGAAGGCCCGGGCGGACGACGGGTCGCCGAGGTCACGAGCCTCTTCGAGGTATGGGTTGAGTGCCTCCTCGACGGCCCTGACCTCGGGCTGCATCGCGACGTGCCGCAGCGCGTTGCCCAGGTCGCCGGTCACTTCGACGGCACGGACCACCCGGTTGCCGCGCATGAAGAGCGAGGTGCGGCGCAGCCGGGTGACATCGTCGACGCGCGCCTGTGGCGAACGGTAGCCGGCCAGGATCTTGGCCACCTCCGGTTCGCTGCCGGGCTTGACGGTGAAGGTGAGCGCGTGGCGCACCACTCCGCCGATGGACAGCGGCGGGGTGGGCAGCGGGTCGAGACCGGCGGCGCGCGGCCTGGCCTCGGTGGCCGCACGGACCCGCTGTTCTCCCGCGGCCGCGGGGTCGGGCGTCTCGCGGGCGATGACGAATCTCAGTGATGTCGTATCGCGGACGCACCCGTGCAGGGGCTCCACCATCGCGCGGTGGGCCGCGCTTTCCACCCAGTCCAGGAAGGGCTCGGAGCTCTCCCACTCACTGGTGATGAGCCATTGCGAGGAGTTCCCGAGCGACTGGCAGAGCTGGTCGCTGACGTGGCCCGGCACTCCTGCCACCTGGTGGCGGATCTGCTCGTAGGCGTCGAGGAAGTGCTGCTGCTTGCCGTCGAGGACGTCCAGCAGCAGGACGACTCGGAGCCGGGAATCCCCGGTCTTGGCGTGTGGGGCCTGCTGTTCGGTGAGGGTTGAGGTTCGCATATGCCCGATAGTTACTTAATGCGATGGAATGTGCGAGATACGTGAGTCACGCGGGTGAAGATCCGCTCAACTCGGTCGTGCACGGGAATAGGTGGACGCAGCGGAACGACCGTCGCGAGCCCGTGTCGGCGACCGCAGCACCTACACGCACATGTCTGGAGAGTCATGACGTCGAAAGCCGGCGATCACGTTCCCGTCCTGATCGTGGGCGGCTCCCTGGTGGGGCTGTCCACCTCGCTCTTCCTCGGCCGCCTCGGCGTCGAGCACCTGCTGGTGGAACGGCACGAACGGACCTCGGAGCATCCGCGCGGGCGTGGCAACAACGTCCGCACGATGGAACTCTTCCGCACCGCCGGGGTGGAGTCCCCGATCCGCAAGGCGGCGTCCGTCCTGGCCGAGAACCACGGCATCCTGCAAGCTGACACACTGACCGGCGCGGAGCAGGAGTGGCTGTTCCGGAAGATCGACCCGGGCGGTGCGCTGTCCCGGCTCAGCCCGTCCGGGTGGTGCCTGTGCAGCCAGAACGACCTGGAACCGGTCCTCCTGCGCAGCGCCCGGGAGCTCGGCGGCGACATCCACTTCGGAACCGAACTGGTCTCATTCGAGCAGGACGGCGACGGCGTAACCGCCGAACTGCGGAATCGCGCGACGGGCGGGAGCCGGACGGTCAGGGCGGACTATCTGGTCGCCGCCGACGGGCCGCGCAGTCCGGTCCGGGAGCAGCTGGGCATCGGCCGGACCGGGCAGGGCGACCTGTTCCACAACGTCAGTATCACCTTCCGCGCCAAGCGGCTGGCCGACGCGGTCGGCGACCGCCGCTTCATCGTCTGCTACCTGACGAACCCGCAGAGTCCCGGAGCCCTGCTGCCGGTCGACAACCAGGAGCAGTGGGTGTTCCACGCGCCCTGGCGCCCCGATGGCGGGGAGACCCTGGAGGACTTCACGGACGAGCGGTGCACGGAGCTCATCCGCACCGCGACCGGCGTACCCGACCTGGAGCTGGAGGTCACCGGAAAGGCGCCCTGGCATGCCGCCGACCGGGTGGCAGAACGCTACGGGGCCGGCCGGGTCTTCCTGGCCGGCGACTCCGCGCACGAGATGTCCCCGACCGGGGCGTTCGGCTCGAACACCGGGATCCAGGACGCCCACAACCTGGCCTGGAAGCTCGCCGCGGTGCTGCGCGGCTGGGCGGGCCCCGGCCTGCTGGAGACGTACGACGCCGAGCGGCGGCCGGTGGCGCTGGCGACCAGCGCGCGCGCCGCGGCGCGGTCCGCGGAGCACCGGCACCCCGGCTACGACGTGAGCCCGGGCACCGGCCGGCAGCCCGGGATGCTCGCGATGGTGCTGGGCTACCGCTACCAGTCCGGCGCGGTCGTCGGTGCCGAGCCGTCCGGGCCGGCCGTCCCGGAGGAGTTCCGGCCCGTCGCCGAGCCCGGCGGCCGGGCACCGCACCTGTGGCTGCGCCAGGACGGCCGCCGGGTGTCGACACTGGACCTGTACGAGCAGTGGCCGGTGCTGCTCAGCGGTCCGGCGGGCGGAGCCTGGCACGCGGCCGGCGAGCGGATCGCCGCGCGGACCGGCATCCCGCTCGTCTGCCACCAGGTGGATCCCGCGGAGCAGGACCTGCTGGCGCCCGAGGACGCCGCGGACTGGGCGGCGCTGCACGGGGCGGAGGCGGACGGAGCGGTCCTGGTCCGCCCCGACGGCTTCGTGGCGTGGCGGGCACGCACCGCGGACACCGACCCGGAGCGGACGCTGACGGAGGTACTGGACACCGTGCTCTGCCGCGGCTGACGGCGCCGTACGGTCACCACCTGACGCCGGCCCGGCTCAGGTGGTGACCAGGTAGCGCCCGACCATGCCGCCCATCATGTGCTCGCTGAGGTGGCAGTGGTAGAGCCAGTCCCCGGGATTGTCCTCGGTGTATTCGACGGTCAGTGCGGTCGACGGCCCGAGGATCTGCGAGTCCACCCAGCCCTGGTGGCTGCGCCAGATGTGCCCGTGGATGTGGAAGACGTGGAACTCCCGGCCGAGCGCCGCGATCCGCCAGCGCACCCGGTCGCCGGTCTTCGCCGTGCAGGTCGGGGTGTTGTTGATGTACGCACTGCCGTTGACCATGTCGGATTTCCGCAGTGACGGGACATCGGTCGGGTATGCCTCGTGCAGGAAGAGCACGAACTCCTGGTCCACCGGCGGTGTGTTCTCGTCGGTGATGGCGATGATGCCGAACAGGCCCAGCTCCGCGCCGATCTCCATCACCGCGCCGACGGGCATCGCCGCCGCACCGCTGCGAGCCTTCGGGGCGGACTTCGGCGCGGCCTTCGGTGCGGGCTTCGGGATGCTCCCGGGCATCGAGTGGTCGTGGTACGGCCAGGTGCCCACCGAGCCCCGGCGGCAGGTCCACGTGTAGGTGTAGCTGCTCCCGTACGGCACGGCCGTGCCCGGCCGGTCCGGGTCGTCCGCCCGCCAGGCACCGTCGTTGTCGCGGTCGTAGCGCACGCCGTGCGGATGCATGCTGTGCGGCAGCTTGTAGTGCTCGTCGTTGTTCCGGAAGTGCAGCCGGATGACATCGCCCACCTCGGCACGGATCACCGGCCCCGGGATCCCGCTGTTGGCGCCGATGCCCTGCGGTCCGAGATCGGCGTCCAGCGGACGGCCCCACCCGGGGGTGTAGGCGCGGAAGCCGACCGCCCAGTAGGTGGTCTGGTCGGCCATGAACCGCATGCCCGTCAGGCCGTCGCGGCCGTTGGGCACCGTGTTGTGCTGGAAGGAGTCGGCCTGGATCCAGTACTCGCGGACCCGGCCGCTGGACGGGAACTCGTCGACGGCGAACGGGTCTCCGGCGTTGTCGGCCGGAGGCCGGGGGCCGGCTGCGGCCGCGGCCGCGGGCAGCGCCGTGGCGGTCAGCGCGGCGAGGGCGGTGCCGCCCATCAGCGTGCGGATCAGCGTCCGGCGTCCGCTGTCGCTCACTTCACGTGTCGGGTCGTTGGGCATGACGTCCTCTCGCGTGGGGGAGTCCGTGCCGGGGACCGGCCCGTCCGCCGGGATACTAATCGGACATTGCCGATGATTTCCGGCCGCCGTCCGGAAGGGTCGCCTGATCGGCCGTGTCCATCGGCCATCGGCCATCCCAGGAGTTCAAGGCGGGTCGGCGGGTCACCGACCCCGACGGCAGCCGCGCGGTGTGCCGCAACAGTGAGACCGCCGACGCCCGGGTCCTGCTGGAACGGTGGTGGGACAGCCGGCGTACGGAAGCCGACTGGACGCTCGACGCAACAGCGCACGCGGAGGTGGGGGGCCGGTGAACACCGCCCTGCGCGGTCTGGTCGCCGCGCTCCTGGCCGACGACGGCCACGAGACATGGCTCGCCGGTGTTCCCCGCCGGCCCGCGCTCCTCGCCCTGCTGGACGTGGTGAAGGTCCCGGTCCTGCCGGCCGCGGGCACCGAGCGGATGCTCCACCAACAGCGTGCTGCCGGGAGCAGGCGGGAACCAAGTCAGTGGTCAGGGGTTCAGGTGTCGCCTGACGTCCGCGATGTCGGGCCCGGCGTCGCTCGCCGGGATCTTCCAGCGGTACGAGGACTTGGTGGCGTCGGTGTAGACGAGTGTGCCGCCCTTGGCCTGCGCCGCGGTGAGGTCGAAGATCTCGGCACGCTTCTGCTGGGCTCCCGGCTCAATCCTGCCCAGGCCGTTGTACCCGGTGACGCTGACCTTGAAGGCATTGCCCTTACCTTCGGAGACGGTCTCCCCGTTCGGGGCGATCCACTGCCAGCCGCCGGCCGCTCCGTCGGTCGGTTCCTCGTTGGCGGCGTTCGCGGAGAGCCACTTGTCCTGCGTCGTGATGACGACGAATGTGCCGTACCGCGATGTCTGCCCGTCGCTTTCCTTGGCGTAGACCACGGTCATCGGCGTGATCTCCACGATGCCGACGAGCTTGGTCCCCACAGTCCGGGACGGCGTGCCGAGTGCCTGCGCGGCGGAGCCGTTGCCGGGATCCGTGGTGCTGGCCGGGCTCAGCCGCTCGTGGAACGCCTGCGCGCCCTGATAGCCGCCCCCGGGCCCGCACCGATCTGCAACGCTATTTCGGCATCAGCCGGCCCCCAGGCGACCTGCCGTTCACCGGTAGCCGATTTGAACACCTGGCAGGCGGAGGTGATCGACCAGAGATCGCCGACACCGTCACGGCGGAGGACCTGATCGCCGTCCAGACCCTGTCCGTTCGCATCCCGGAGCAATTCGTGCTCGACATCCTCGAAGGCCACCTCGGCAGCCAGATGTCTGCCCTGCTCCGCTCCATTCCCATCGACATGGACATGGCCGAAGCAGACGCGGCCCATCTGCGTGCGCGCTCGCCGGCAGACCTGGCCTGGCACCTCCTCGGCAAACAGCGAGGGATCGCATGGGTGAAAGCTGGGAAGATCCTCGCCCGCAAACGTCCTCGGCTGCTACCGGTCTACGACACCGTCGTACGCTGCACCCTGGGGAGGCCCCGTGGCTTCTGGCTTGCACTGCACGCCGCCTTGCGCGACGACGACGCCCGGTTGCATCGCGAACTCCTCACCCTGCGGCAAGCCGCGGGGTTACCCGAGACGGTCAGCGCTCTGCGGGTATGCGACGTGGTCCTGTGGATGCAGCACCGCGGCGAACACCCGAACTGCCGCGCCCGTTCTCTCGACATCTGAGCCGACTGCTCGCCGGAGGAGGCGCCGTCATCCTCAGGCCACCGTCGGATCCAGTTCGCCGGAGACCGCGATGGCCCGCCTGCCGTTCCCAAGACTTCCTGGCCCCGGCCCCGCCCGCGCAGTCCCCGGCGGCGCTGCTGCAGGCGCGTCGGCAGGTGGTTCCCTTCCGCGGACGGGAGGAACTGCTGGGGCGATTGGGCGCCTGGTGCGAACAGGGCGGCTTCGGGGCCTGACTGGTGCACGGACCCGGCGGGCAGGGCAAGACGCGCCTCGCTGACCAGTTGTGCCGTCGCTTGGGCGAGGAGCCGGTCCGGATTCGGCGGGCGTTGGCCGAGGAGCGGCCGGATGTCTACCGGGGTGAGCTCGAGCAGTCCTTGCGAGCGCGATCCGCCCTCCGGCGCGACGCGGGCGCCGACCCCCTCCACGGGCCGCGCGCGCCGGATAACGGACACGGCTTCGCCCCGGTTGCAGGTGGCCCGACCACGTGACAGGGCCATGCCCGGCGCTACTAGAGTGAGACGGGATGATCACCGCTTCTCGCGTGGGCGAGGGGGCGGTCGGCTCGGTATCGCCAAGCTGTCGGGGGAGACATGGGGATGAGATTCGGTCTGCTCGGGCCGCTGACGGTGCATGACGGAACAGCTGACCGCGCGGTCAGTGGTACCAAGGCCAGGACCGTGCTGGGCGCGCTGCTGCTCCAGAGCAACCGCCTGGTCGCTGCGGACGAGCTGAAGACGGCGCTGTGGGGGGAGCATCCCCCGGCGACCGCCGCCGGTTCCCTGCACAATCACGTGTCGCGTCTGCGGCGGGCGCTCGCGGAGGACGGCGGCAGCCGCCTCCGCTCCGTCGCGCACGGGTACATCCTGGACGTGCGGGACGGTGAGCTGGACAGCGCGCTCTTCGAGGACCATCTGCGCGAGGCCCGCGCGGCCCGTCTGCGGCGGAACTGGGAGAACGTACGTCATGAGTGCGCGCAGGCGTTGGAGCTGTGGCGGGGCAATCCACTGGCCGACGTACCGGATCTCGCGGACGTCATGCCGTACAGCCAGCACATCCAGTCCCTCCATGAGGCCCGGCTGCACGCACTGGAGTGGCGCTGTGACGCCGAGCTGGAGCTGGGCCGGCACCATGGCCTGGCGGCCGAGCTCGGCTCACTGGTTGCAGAATACCCGCTGCGTGAGGCATTCCACCGGCAGCTGATGCTGGTGCTGCACCGTACGGACCGGCAGGCCGAGGCGGTGGCGGTGTTCCACCGGCTGCGGCGGACGCTGGTCGACGAGCTCGGCATCGAGCCCGGCTCCGCCGTGCAGGATGCCTTCCAGGAGATCATCGAGGGCCGTCCGCCCCGCTCGGCGGCCGAACCCGGGCCGGTGTCGCCCTCGTCGCCTTCATCGGGCACATCGGGCGCGCCCACAAGCGCGCCTGCGAGCCCGCCCGCGGCACCGCCGGACCCCCACACCGCGGGCCGGACAGGGGCGGCGCATCCGCTCGACTACGCACCGGCGCAGCTTCCCCCGGCCGCCTTCGGATTCTCCGGCCGCCGGACCGAGTTGTCGCGGCTGGCCGACATCGTCGGCCGGGCCGCCCGGCAGCCAGGGACGGCGACAGTGATCGCCGTGACCGGAACGGGCGGCGTCGGCAAGACCGCGCTCGCGCTGCACTGGGCGCACCGGATCCGGCACCAATTCCCCGACGGTCAGCTCTACGTGAACCTGCGCGGCTTCTGCCCGAGCGGGACGGTCGTCGCTCCGGCGGACGCGATCCGGGAGTTCCTCGACGGGCTCGGCGTGCCGCGCGCCAGGATCCCGGCCACCGTTGAGGCACGGACCGGTCTCTTCCGCAGCCTGACGGCCGGACGACGGTTCCTGATCCTCCTCGACAACGCCCGGGACGCGGAACAGATACGTCCGCTGCTGCCCGGAGCGTCGGAGAGCCTGGTCCTTGTGACCAGCCGTGACCGGCTGCCCGGCCTGGTGGCCGTCGAGGGCGCCCATCCCGTACCCCTTGACCTGTTGTCCGCGGATGAGGCCCGGGAACTGCTGGCCACGCGTATCGGCAGCGGCCGTGCGGCGGCCGAGACCACTGCCGTCTCCGAGATCATCGAACTCACCGCAGGGCTGCCGCTGGCGCTCGCCATCGTGTCCGCCCAGGCCGCCGTCCATCCCGACCTCTCGATGGACCGTCTCGCCGGCCAACTGCGGCAGGCACACGGACTGGACGCCTTCGCCAGTCACGACGTGCTCAGCGATCTCCGCGCGGTGCTCTCCTGGTCCTACGAGACTCTGAGTGCCGGCGCGGCACGGCTCTTCCGGTTGATGGCCGTCCATCCGGGCCCCTCGCTCAGCGCCCCGGCCGCGGCGAGCCTGTCGGGCCTTCCCCTGCCGCGGGTGCGCCCGCTGCTCGCCGAGCTGGCTCAGGTGCAGCTGATCACCGAGAGCACTGCCGGACGGTACGCCTTCCACGATCTGCTGCGTGCCTACGCCTCGGAACTGGCCTCGGAACCTGCTGAAGGGGACGGGGTCGGGTCCGGGACCGACCGGCTCGCGGCCGTTCAGCGGGTGGTGGACCACTACCTGCACAGCGCCCGGACGGCAGCCTCGCTGATGGATCCGCAACTCGAGCCCATCAATCCACCTCCCATGGCATCGCCGCAGGTCCAGCCCGAAGACATGGCCGACGCGGCCGCGGCCGGAGACTGGTTCACCCAGGAGCACGCGGTGCTTCTGGCCGTTGTCCGGCAGGCCGCGTCGGCCGAGTTGCACTGCGCTGTCTGGCAGCTGGCGTACCACATCAAGACCTTCCTCTACTGGCGCGGCCACTGGGCCGATCTGGCCGCGACCCAGGCCGCCGCCCTCGATGCCACCCGGCAAATGGGCGACCTCGCCGCGCAGGCGCACGCACACCGGAGCCTGGGCAAAGCAGTCCAGCTGCTGGAAGGAGAGGAGGGAGAGGGCACTTCCGGCAAGCACCTGACCTGTGCGCTCGATCTCTTCGCCGAACTGGGGCATCTGGTCGGCCAGGCGGAGACCCATCTGGATCTTGGGCAAGCGTACGAGCAGCGGGATCACGTGAAGGAGGCGCTGCATCACAACCAGCGGGCGCTGGACCTGTTCCGTGCCGCCGGCCACAAGAACGGAGAGGCCAAATCCCTCAACAATGTGGCCTATTTCCACACGCTGCTGGGCGACCACACACAGGCGCTCGACCAGTGCAGGAAGGCGCTGTCCCTCCTCGATGAGCTCGGCGACCGACGGAGCCTGGCTCTGACCTGGGACACCCTCGGCTTGGTTCATCATGAGATGGGCCAGTACGACGAGGCGGCCGGCTGCTATCTGCGTGCCGTCGAGGGGTGCCGTGAGGTGGGCGTGCCCTACCACGAGTCCCTCTCACTGACCCATCTCGGCGAGACCCGGCTCGCCGCCGGTGATTCCCTCGCCGCGCGCGATGCGTGGCGGCAGGCCCTGGAACTGCTGGACACGTTGAAACACCCCGACGCCGAGAACGTCCGCCTCCGGCTGAAAGCCGTGAACGGATAGCACGGCAGCCGAGGTGGACGGCAGGGGCCGGACGGTTTCACTGTGCGTGCTCCCTGCTGCAATCAGCGGGGAATTCCCCGGCCGTCGTCCCTGCCCCGGGATCCCCGGTGGGCTCAACAGCCATCCTCCACGCCCCCACCCACACGTCGCTAACAGCTCACTCACTCGGATCCCACCGCCGGACGCAGCGAGGCCATCGGTCATTCCCTGGGGGGAATTGTCCGGCCCCGGCCTCCTGGGCGAGAGTCAGGTCAGCAAGAGAGACGACAGGGATCGAACAGGGATCAGGGAGAAGCGATGCCGAAGTCCGACGCACAGGAACTCGCCGACCGCTACGTCGCCGTCTGGAACGAACCGGACGCCGGAGTACGCCGCAAGCTCGTCAGCGAGCTTTGGAGCCCGGACGGCGTCCACGTCCTCCAGGCTCCGCAGGAGATGAGGAAGTCCGCCGTCGAGCTGGGTTTCTCCGACGCCACTCTCGAAGCCCGGGGGCATGAGGAGCTCGAGGTGCGGGTGAGCCGGGCCTACGAGGACTTCGTGGCGCCGGGGGAGATGGTGTTCCGGGCACGACGCGACGCCGCACGTCTGCGCAACGTGGTCACGTTCCACTGGGAGGCGTTGCAGCGCACCGGCGAGGTGGGAGCCGTCGGTCTGGAGTTCCTCGTCCTGGACGAGGAGGACCGGATCACGAGCGACTACCAGTTCATCGAAATCTGACGGCGTGACGCTCCCTCGTCCGACCGTCCGACCGTCCGCGTGGTGCGGGTGGACCCGGCGGGACGGACGGCGCGTGCTCGCCGTCCGTCCCGGTTTGGGCCGTGTGCCCGCGGTTCGGATCGGTCAGATTCTTCGACTCAGCTCGTGAAGCCGATGCCGAACAGGTGCAGTGTGCCGTCGGTGGTCACCGGCAGCGTGACGCTGGCGATCTGCTTGCCGCCGGTCAGCGGGAGTCTGCTGCTGAACAGATAGGTCGCCACCGTGTCCTTGGTTCCGTCGCCGACGTTGCGATACGGCGTGCGGGCGACGGTGGTGATCCCGGGGAGCGGTTTGCTCGCCCCGGCGTTGAGGGTCCAGTCGGACATGGCCAGGGTGACCTTCTCGGTGGAGCCGTCGGTGTACGTGACGGTCACGGCGCCGCTGGTCCCCTTCGCGGGAGCGTTGATCGCCGCTCCCAGGAAGCCGATGGCGGTGGCGTCCGCCGGGGCGGCGACCGGGATGGTCTGGCCGGCTGCCGCGATGTTGTCGGGCTTGCCCGACCCGCCCGGCCAGGGGTAGGAGATTCCGTCGCTGGTGACCGTGGCTCCGGTCTTCACTCCGCCGGCGTCCAGCGCGTTCTGGGAGTATGCCCAGCCCTCCTCGTCGAAGCCGCCTCCGAAGGTCTTGTTGTCGGGATACACGCCGGTCCCGGTCGCGTAGGGCCACAGCTGGCCCGGTGTGGCCACCGCCACGCGCAGCGCGGTCGGCGGCAGGGGGCGGCCGTCGCCGGTGCTGAGGCTGATCGGGACCGAGAAGGTCCCCTCCGTGGTGCCCGCAGTCACCTGGAGTTGCTGCTCGGCCCGGGAGTGGGCCGGTACGGCGACGGTTCCACTGGTGGTCGTCATCGTGACTCCGCTCGGCGGCGCCGCGGTCCAGGCGACGCTCGCCGGGGTGTCGGAGATGTCGGCCAGGTCCAGGGTGCCGGTGCCGCTCGTGCCCGGTGCCAGGACCAGTCCGGCGCCGGACGGGCCGGTCGCGGCGACGACGTCGCGCTGCCCGGTGCTGTCGGAAGGCGGCGCGGCGGAGGCCGCGGAGCCCCAGGAGGTATTCGGGGTGGCGGCGAGGTCGTAGTCCAGGGTCGCGCCGCCGGACAGCTTGCTGAATGTCGTCCAGGGCTGGTTCGAAGCGGTGCCGTTGACCTTCAGTCCCTGTACGTACGGACTGCCGGTGGCCGCCGCGGGGGCGTTGATCGTCAGCGTGTGCCCGTTGCCCAGGGTCACCCGGGCGGTCGGGAAGACCGGGCTGCCGAGCACCAGGGTGTCGGTTCCGGGAGTCTCCGGGTACATGCCCAGTTCGGACCAGACATACCAGGACGACATGGCGCCCAGGTCGTCATTGCCGAAGGAGCCGACCGGGGCGTTGAAGTACAGCTTCTGCTGCACGTCCCGCACCACCTTCTGGGTCTTCCAGGGCTGGCCCAGATAGGCGTACTCCCAGGGGACCTCCACACTCGGCTCATTGCTGAGATCGGCGTGAGTGCTGTCCGGTGCGGTGAGACCGGACAGCAGGCCGTCCAGGTAACCGCTGTAGGCGGCGGTCCCGCCGCGCGACTGGATGAGTGCCTGGAGATTGAACGGGACCATGGGTGTGTACTGGGCCGCCGTCCCCTCGACGAAGCCATTGGAGGTACCGGGGGTGAAGCCGGCGGCGAACTCACCACTCGCCAGCTTCGCCTGGAGGTAGCCGGTCTGCGGATTGAACACGTTCTGCCAGTCCTGCGCCTTGCTGGCGAAGGAGGTGTAGAGGTCCTTCTTGCCAAGGGACTTGGCGAGGGAGGCGATGGCGTAGTCCGCGGTGTCGTACTCCAGCTGGGTCGAGACCGGCCCGTAGAAGTTGCAGCAGCCCCAGGTGCTGTTGTCGATCGGCAGATAGCCCTTGGCGTCGCGGACGGCCTGGCCCGGGCGGTCGCCGTTGGGATGGGTGGCCTGCCAGGTCATCGCGTCCAGGGCGTCGCCGGTGTTGAAACCGCGGGCGCCGAAGGCGTACGCGTCGGCGATGATGCCGTCGGCCGGGTCGCCGACCATCACATAGCTCTCGCCGTTGTTCTGCGCCCACTTGGGCAGGATCCCGGTCTGGTAGTACCCGTTGAGCATCGACTGCACCACGTCGGACGTGACGGCCGGGGCGACCAGCGCCATCAGCTGGGTCTGCGACCGGTAGGTGTCCCAGCCCGAGTAGTTGGCGTACTGGATATGCCCCCGGGCGGCGGTATGGATCTGCCGGTCCATGCCCATGTACTGCCCGTTGCTGTCGGAAAACACATTGGGGTGCAGCAGAGAGTGGTAGAGCGCGGTGTAGAACTGGGTCTGCTGGTCGGTGGTTCCGCCGCCCACCGCGATCCGGCCGAGGGTCCGGTCCCAGGAGGTGTGGGCGGCCTGTCGCACGGAGTTGAAGTTCCAGCCGTGGATCTCACTGGCGAGGTTCCCGGCGGCGTTGGCGTCCGAGGTGTACGAGATGCCGACCTTGGCGGTGACGGTGGCCGACGTGGCGGTGTCGAATCCGAGATAGACGCCGTTGGCGCCGACCACCGGCGGGTTGGCGGGAGTCTTGGCCCGTTGCGGATCGGTGCTCCCGTGCGTTGCGGGCTGCCGCTGCGCGGGGAGGGTGAAGTGAGCTCCCGGCTGGGCCGCGCGGGTGGTGCCGGCGGACAGCTGCTGCGCCGGGGCACCCAGTTTCAACACCTTGGCGTTCGGGTTCACCGTGCTGCCGATCCAGGTACCGCTACTGGTGAAGGGGTGGTCGAAGCTGATCGTGAAATGCAGCGTGTAGGTGTTGTTGGCACCGCAGAAGTGGCCGCTGTCGATCGCACCCGTCACCTCGTGGTCGTTGACGACCTGCGCGCGGGTGCCGTCGATCTTGGTGGCGCCGCCGCTCAGTTTCAGCAGGAGATGGGCGTCCGAGCCGGCGGGGAAGGTGAACCGGCCCATCCCCGCCCGGGCGGTGGCCGTCAGTTCTGTGGTCACCCCTGAGCCGTCGCTGAGCGCGTAATAGCCGGCCTGCGCCGTCTCCTTGGCGTGGTCGATGCCGACCGAGGTCGCGCTCAGATCACCGCTCATCGCGCTGGTGACGGGCAGGATGGGCAGATCGCCGGCGGCCGGACAGCCGGGCCCTGACAGGTGGGTCAGGCTGTAGCCGGAGACCTTCTTGTCGGTGTACTCGTAGCCGCCCCCGTCGGGACGGTGCGGCGTGGTGTCCGGACTCCACTGCACCATGCCGAACGGCGCGTCGGCGCCCGGGAAGGTGTCGACCGTGCCAGAGGTTCCGATGATCGGGTTGACCAGCGAAGCGGGGTCATCGACGAGTCCGGCCGCGCGGGCTGTCGGCGCGGCCAGCGCCTGCAGCGGCAGCGTTATCAGCACGGCCGCGGAGAACGCGGCCAGCGCGTTGCGGAGGACGGGCGCGCCGGTGCGCCCAGATCGTGTCATCACGTGGCTCCAGGAGACGATGGGGGATCTTCTAGGTGACATACGCGCACACACGGAAGGCAGGGGTGGGGGTCGTCGGCGACAGCTTGACAACGTTGTCAACCTGGATCATCAGATAGTGAAGCCGTCCGCTGATGGAAAGTCAACAACGCCTGGGCGGAACGGAGTCCGCTAGCAGACGGCCGCCAAGGCCCTGTAGGTGCATCGCCTTGGCGTGCGGAACGTTCGATACCGCATCCGTCAGGACTGCATGTCAAGGCCTGGTCGGCCGGCTCCGCCACACCGTCATGCGCGTCCGCACAGTGCGTGGTCGGTGAGCGCCTCCACCGCCTGGTTGACCTTGTCCTGGTCGATCAGCGCGGTGGTGGTGGTCACCGACACGGTCACGGCGCGGCGGCCGTCGGCGCTGACGGCGGGACGGGTGTAGACCCCGAGGCCGTCGCCCTCGTGGAGGTAGTAGACGCCGCCGCAGGTCAGCGGGATCTCCCGCAGGCCGAGTCCGTAGCCACCCTGCTTGCCCGGGGGCGGCACCGGCAGATCGTCGTACGGCACGGTCTCCCGCATCTGCCGCCGCTGCGCGGCGGGCAGCAGCTTGCCGCCGTGCCGTACCGCGCCCGCAGCGGCCCCTGCGGGGTGTCCACCCGGGTGGCGACGTTCACATCCCTGCCCCCGGCCGCCCGCACCGCCGCGAGATCGTGCCGCAAGTCGGAATCGGTGTAGCGACTCGGGCTGTTGCCCTGGCTCGCCCCAGCGGGTACGACCGAGAGTGCGGACACCGCCAGAACCGAAAGCGCGATGGCGGTGCTCCGGGCTGTCCTCGACACGGTGATGCGCATGAAACGTCCCCCTGCTGACGGCCGGCGAGCGGCACTCTGTACGAACCGCCAGTCAAGTCGACCGGCGATCATGGGTATATGGAGGTGTCACCCAACTCAGGGTGGGGACAACCCCCGCCCCTCCGTGGCCGGCCCCGCTCGGCCCGCGCCTCGCCCGCCCCCCGGTCACCGTCAGGCGTTGCGGTTGAAGACCGCCCGCGCCCACAAGTATCCGACGACGCTGAGGCCGACGCACCAGGCGAGCGCGATGATCCCGCTGTTGCCGATCCCGGTGCCCATCAGCAGGCCCCGCAGCGTCTCGATGATCGGTGTGAAGGGCTGGTACTCGGCGAACCAGCGCAACCCGGTGGGCATCGACTCCGGTGGGACGATGGCGCTGCCGATAAAGGGCAGGAACTGCAGCGGCATGGGCATGTTGCTGGCGGTTTCGGGGTTCTTGGCAACCAGGCCGATCGCGGCCGACAGCCAGGTGAGCGCCAGGCTGAGCAGGGCGAGGATGCCGGCGGCCGCGATCCACTCGATGGGCGTGGCGTTGGGCCGGAAGCCCATGAGCAGCGCGACGCCGATGACGAGCGTGATGCTGATCAGCGTCTGGATCACGCTGCCGACGACGTGCCCGGTCAGGAACGATGCGCGGGAGATCGCCATCGTGCGGAACCGGTTGACGATGCCTTCCGTCATGTCGACGCAGACGCCGACCGCGGTGGCCAGAGCCCCTGAGGTGGCGGCCATCAGGATGATGCCGGGGGCGACGTAGTCGATGTAGTGGGTGCTGCCGGTGGACGTGCCGCCGATGCCGGTACCCAGGGCTCCGCCGAAGACGTAGGTGAAGAGCAGAAGCATCATGACGGGCATCGCGACGACCGAGACCGTCATGGAGGGGTAGCGCAGCGCGTGTTTCAGGTTGCGCCGCAGCATCGTCACCGAATCGCTGACGGCGTAGGACAGGGTGGTCATCGGATCTTCTCCTTCTGCGCGTCGGCCCCGCCGCCGGACTGCGGGTGGCCGGTGAGGGTGAGGAAGACATCGTCGAGATCGGGGGTGTGCACCGTGAGTGCCTCGGCTTCGACGGACGCGTTGTCCAGGACGTCGAGGACGGCTCGCAGGGTGGGGATGCTGCCGTCGCTGGGGACGTGCAGGGTGAGTGCTTCGCTGTCGCTCGTTGCCACGGAACCGAAGAGGGCGGCGGCCGATTCGAGTCCGCTCATGTCGGCGAACTGGAGGCGGATGTGGCCACCGGGGATACGCCGCTTCAACTCTTCCGGGGTGCCTTCCGCGACAAGTTTCCCGTGGTCCAGGACGGCGATGCGGTCGGCGAGTTGGTCGGCCTCCTCCAGGTACTGCGTCGTCAGGAAGATCGTGACGCCGTCGTCGGCGACCAGGCTGCGGATGATCTCCCACATGGTGCGCCGGCTGCGCGGGTCGAGTCCGGTGGTCGGCTCGTCGAGGAAGATGATGCGTGGATCGCCGACCAGGGTCATCGCGAGGTCGAGCTTGCGCCGCATGCCTCCCGAGAAGGTGACGGCGGGCTTGGTGGCCGCCTCGGTCAGGTCGAAGCGGTGCAGCAGCTCGGCGGCACGCCGTCGGCCCTCGCGGCGCTCCAGATGGTGCAGGTCCGCCATGAGGATCAGGTTCTCCTCGGCGGTGAGCAGGTTGTCCACCGCCGAGAACTGGCCGGTGACCCCGATCACGCCGCGGACGGCATCGGCGTCGTGGGCCAGATCGTGGCCCGCGACCTGCGCAGTGCCGGCGTTCGCGAGGATGAGTGTGGAGAGGATCTGCACGGTGGTGGTCTTGCCCGCGCCGTTGGGCCCGAGCAGTGCGAAGACCGTGCCCTCGGGGATGCGCAGGTTGATGCCGTCGAGGACGAGTTTGTCGCCGTAGGACTTGGTCAGTCCGCTGGCGGAGATCGCCGTGGAGGCGGTCGTGGACGGTGCGTTCATGGTGGTCTTGTCCCCCTGTGTGCTGGTTCGGCTGGTCAGGAACGACTGATGACGATGTCGCCGACGCCGGTCGAGGCGCGGACCTCGACGGTCTCGTCGGAGGTCCCGGGGCCTTCGGAGGGGCCGAGGGCGTTGCGTACGGTGCCGACCCGCGTGTGCACGTCGAGCCAGGCGGCGGTGGAGGCGGCGATGCCGACCTCGACGTCGCCGACGGCGGCCTGGAGGGTGACCCGGCCGCGGGTCACCTCGCCGACACGAATGGCTCCGTTGGCGGACTTGGCCTCGACCGCGGACCGGGCGACGTCGACGGAGATCCGGCCGTTGGCCGCGTTCGCCCGCAGGTCGCCGACGACCTCGCCGATCACGGTCTCGCCGTTGCCGTTCTTGACCGTCGCCGTGCCCGCGAGGGAGCCGGCGGTGATGCGGCCCGCGCCGATGAGCTCGGCGTTCCCGGCCGCGTGGTGCACCTGGATGTCACCGTGGTCGGTCCGCAGGTGGACGGTCTGCGCCTGGTCGACCTGGATGTCGCCGACCGAGGTCTTGAGGCGGCAGTCACCGAGGGGGCCCTGGCAGGTCAGGTCGCCCAGCGCCACGATGGCGTGGATCTCGGAGCCGGCGGGCAGCTCGATGCTCACGTCGAGCGACCCGGCCCGGCCGAACAGGGAACGCTTGCGGGGGCCCTTGACCTGCAGGGTGCCGCCCGCGTAGGTGACGGTGGTCTGCTGCGCGGCCCGGACGTCGGCGTCCTCGGCACCGTTGCTCGGCAGGACCTCCACGACCGTGTCGGTGCGCTTGCTCGCGGTGATCCGGACCGATCCGATCTGGAGGTCGAGGGTGGCGGAGATCGGCTCGAGGGTGTCGAAAGTAGGCATGACTGTCCCGTCCTCATGGCTGTGGTTCGTATTCCCGCTGGTAGGGCGGGTGAAGGTGGAAGTGGCGCGGTATGAGTGGTGCGGTACGAGTGGTGCGGTGGGTCGGTCCGGGCTAGCGGACCCAGCCGGTGTAGCCCTGTTGGCCCCAGTGCCGACTGCGACCCGTCGGGCGGCCGCGCTCGCCGGGTTCCAGGGCGGTGGCGACGGCCCGTACCAGCCAGGCATTGACCGACAGGCCCTCTTGTCCAGCGGTGTCCTCGACCCGTGTCTTGAGGTGGGCGGGGAGGCGGAAATTGATGCGTGCCGTACTGCCTTCGTCGCCGTCCGCGGGGATGGGTGGCGCGGGCGCTCGCCCAGCGCTCGGTGTGCTTACACGCTCCTCGGCTTCCGCGTACGACTCCTGAGCCGGTGGTGGCGTCACCACGAACTCGGGGTCGAGCCCGCGCAGCCGAACGTCGACCGAGCCGGGTGCCAGGTCTCGGGTGACCTCGCCCATGGCGGCGGACAGTGCGTTCAACAGCGTGAGCCGGGCGGCCGACTCCAGGGGTGCGGTGAGCCGCTCGGCCAGGGCGCGGGCTTCGTCTCCGCCGGCGGCCGCGGCGACCGCGAGTTCGTTCCGGAGGTTGTCGACGTACGGCGTGAGGTCCATGGCACCACTATGGCGCCAGTGTGGCGCCTTGGCAAGTCGTAGTGGCGCGCCAATGGCGTCATGGGGTCTTGTGGGTCACGCTCGCGCGAGATTCGGCTGCCCGCGGAACGGCTCCCGGAGTGTGTTCGCCCTCCGCCGTGAAGGCCGCATCGACACGATCGGCTACTCCCGGGACCGGACTCCCACCGGTCGTAGACTCAGCCCGACACCCGAATCCCGCCAGGCCGCAAGCCAAGGTGGTGCGGCCAGGGTGGTGCCATGATGGCGCTACGGTGGCGCCTGTAGTCGGCGGACGGCGAGGGCCGGATCGCCAGGTGTGCAAGCGGCCGGGGAGCCCCTGCCCGCAGGGTTGCCGGTGGCGGAGTCTCAGCAAGGGACCCTCTTGCCGGGGCTGATCGATACGCATGTCCACCTCGGGGGCGACAGCCGCGACGGCGCCGATTCCGGCATCACCTCGGGAAAGCCCCGCGGGCTTCTGCCGGTGGCCATCGCGGACTTGGCCGCCGGTGGGGTCCCGGCCGCCGATGCGCTCGCCTCGGCGACCTCGGTCGCGGCGGACGTGTGCGGGCTCGGCCACCGCAAGGGCCGGCTACAGGCCGGCTACGACGCCGATCTCCTGATCGTCGAAGGCGATCCGCTCAGCCGGATGGAGTCCCTCACCCAAGTCGCCGCGGTGATGGTCCGCGGCCGCTGGGCGTAGCCCGCACCGGAAGGATCCGAGCCGTTTTCGTCGCCCGGCGTCGTCCCGCGTCGTCCGGCGTCGTCCGGCGTCGTTCCGCTCCGCAACGCTCAGAGGTTCGCGTCCAGCAATTCCCTGAGCTGCCCCCGGGTCATCGGCCCATCGCCGGTTGCCGTCACCTCTCCGTGTCGGATCAGGACGAAGGCGGGCGCGCCGGTCACTCCGTAGCGTTTGGTCGCCGCCGGACACCTGGTGATGTCGGTCTTCACGGTGATGAGACGGGTTCCGTATTCGTCGGCGATCTCGCGCACGATGGGATCCATCTCCTTGCACGCCTCGGACCAGATCCCCCAGAAGTAGGCGAGCACAGGTCCATCGGCCTTCGCGAGAATGAAGTCGAACTCCTCGTTCTCCATCGGTTGGTGGACCCGGCTTCCCATCGACTCTCCTTGAATTCCGTACCCCGTGGAAGCACTCATCATCGCCCCTCCCCATCCCACCCGACGCCAAAAAGGGCGGCCTTCGACAGCAGGGACCCTGGCACGATGCCCGGATGAGTGATCAACAGCGGACCGAACCTTCGCGGACGGACGACGAGCGCACCTCGCTGACCGGATTCCTGGAGTATCAGCGCGAGACGCTGACCATGAAGTTGCCGGGCTGACTGCCGGGCAACTGCGGGAGAGGGCCGTTCCGCCGTCCGGTCTGTTGTTGCTCGGGCTGGTGCGGCATGCGGCGGAGGTCGAGCGGAGCTGGTTCCGGTTCGTGTGGAGCGGCGAGGACGTCCGACCCCATTGGCCGAGGACCGAGAGCGGCGCGTTCGCCGAATTCGATACCGACTCGGCCGATCCCGACGAGGCGTTCGCGGTCTGGCAAGAGGCGTGCGCGCGGTCTCGCGCCGTCGTCGACGCCGCCGAATCCCTCGATACCACCGTGCAGTGGCGCGACGAGGTGTTCTCCCTGCGCTATGTCCTCACCCACATGATCGAGGAATACGCGCGGCACAACGGCCACGCCGACCTGCTCCGTGAGCGGATCGACGGGGCCACGGGAGAGTAGTCGCGGCCCTCTTGGGCAATGCCGGGCTTGAGCGGTGACGGGGGCGTGCGCCGGGCGTCGCCGTTTCGGCCGGATTGCATCGCGCGTGGTCCGCGGCTCCGATGGCATTCTGAGGCGGTGACATCGAGCTATCAGCCGATCATCGCAAGGGTCCTGGGGATCACGAATTCCTCGACCGAATGGCAGCTCCGGGACGGCGAATCCTGGTCCATGGTGACGCCGCCGCGACATGTACGCCGGCAGCAGGGCTGGAAGTTGCACCTGTCGGCGACTCCCGCGTCGGCGCCCCAGGTACTGGAGAACGCGGCCCGGGTGCTGGTGGCGCATGAATGCGCGTTCAAATTCGCGGTCACGCCACGGTTCACCGCCGAGATCACCTCGGTCCGGGCCGCCCGGGCGCAATCCGGCAAATTCCTCACCGCGTACCCCGCGGATGACGATCAGCTGCGGGTGCTCGCGGAGCAGTTGCACGAAGCCACGCTCGGACTCGCCGGTCCCGCGATCCTGTCGGACCGGCGATATGAGCCCGACAGCCTGGTGCACTACCGCTTCGGCTGCTTCACCCGGCCGCGCGAGTTGAATGACGAGGGCTTCTACGAGGGGCGGCTGGGCGCCCGACGGAACCTTCGTCGCGGACGAGCGGAACCCCTGGTTCTCTCCTCCCGCGTGGGCCCGCCGGCCGTTCGGACCGCCCGTGCCGGCGGCTCCCGGGCGGCGGCGCGGCGGCCCCGTGCTCATTGCCGGCCGCTACCTGGTCAAGGAGGCGGTCCGGCACTCCAACCGCGGTGGTGTCTATCGGGCACGGGACGAAAGGACCGGCGACGACGTCCTGCTCAAGGAGGGCCGCCCTCATGTCGGAGCCGATCTGAGTGGGAAGGACGCCAGGTACTGGCTGCGCTACGAGGCGGACATCCTGGACCGGCTCGCACCGCGCAGGATCACACCGGCCGTACGCGAGGTGTTCGAGTCCGCCGGACATGTGTTCCTCGTCGAGGACCTGATCGACGGCAAGAACCTGCAGCAGTGGTCCTTGGATCGCGCGCGGCGGGATGACGGAAGGGTGCCGGTCTCCGTCGCGTGGAACCTGGCGCGCGAGCTCACCCGGCTGATCGGCGAAGTACACGCGGCCGGGTTCGTGGTGCGCGACTTCAAGCCGAGCAATGTCGTGATGACACCGGACGACGTGCCCGTGCTCGTCGACATGGAGTGCACGGTCCGCGCCGGAGAACCGGCCCGCATCGTCGGCACCCATGGGTTCACCGCGCCGGAATACCTCGAGGGCCCGGGTGCGGACGATGGCGTACCGCCGCCGGCACCCGGCCCGGAGGCGGACTGCTACAGCTTGGGAGCCACCCTGCTCTACGTCGCCGGCAGCATCAATCCGGTGCTCGCCCCCGACGCACCATCCGCGCGGCCGGCCGGTGAACGGATCGCGGCGATCGTCGAAGCCGCCGCGCCGGCCTGCCCCGCGCTGCGGGCCCTCGCGCCGCTCGTCCTGGGCCTCACCGCGGACGGGGAGGCCCGCTGGCCGCTGGCGAAGGCAGCTGCATTCCTCCGGGCGGAGCAGGATGCGGAGCCCGATACGGAATCTGTTTCGGAATCCGTTGCGGAGCCCGACGCCGTGCCCGACGTGAAGCTCGATGTGGAGTCCGTGTCCGCCGGGCCGGCACTGGCGCACGGCGGCGCCGACCGGCTGATCGGCGACGGGTTGGCGTACCTGGTGGACACGATCGATCCGGCCGGCGAGTATCTGTGGCCGCGACCGCGCTCCCTGCCGTACGGCGACGCGTGCAACGTCCAACTGGGCGCGGCCGGTGTGCTGGCCGTCCTGGACCGGGCGGTGCGAGCGGGGGAACGGTCGGTCGAGCCGGCGCTGCGGACCGCGGCGCGGTGGCTGGACGAGCGGCTGACCCTGCCGAGCCGGATTCTGCCCGGCCTGTACTTCGGCCGCTCCGGCACGGCGTGGGCGCTTCATGACGCGGCGAAGACGCTCGGTGATCAGGAGTTGGCGGATCGAGGGGTGCCGTACGCGTTACGCATCCCGCTGGAGTGGAGCAATCCGGACATCTGCCATGGCCTCGCCGGTGCCGGCATGGCACAACTGCACTTCTGGCACGCGACCGGCGACAAACGGTTCGCCGAGCGGGCGTCGGAGTGCGCGGACGGCCTTCTCCGGCTGACCCGGCACGCCGGGGCCGGGGTGGTGTGGCCGGCGGGTCCTGAGGAGTACCGCGACGACCTCGCCGGCTCGGCCCTGTACGGATTCGGGCACGGGGTCGCCGGCAATGCGGCCTTCCTGCTCGCCGCGGGCCGTGATCTGGACCGGCGGGATCTGACCGAGAGCGCGATCGGCGGCGCACGCGCGCTGTGCGCCGTGGCCGAGTGGCGGGGCGGCGCCGCGCACTGGCCCAAAAGCCCGGGCCGGACCGAACGCACCGGGCTGAACTTCTGGTGCAACGGCACATCCGGCGTCGGCACCTTCCTCGTCCGGCTGTGGGCCGCCACCGGCGACGCGCAGTTCCGCGAGTACGCCGAAGGGGCCGCGCTCGCCGTGTACCAGGACCGCTGGCAGCACGGCCCCGGAGCCTGCCACGGGGTGTCGGGCAACGCGGAACTGCTGCTCGACCTGGCCGACCTGACCGGGGACGAACGCTATCGGACGCGGGCGGCGGAACTCGCGACCTGCCTGTTCGTCCGGGCCGCGCTCCGGGACGGACGGCTGGTGGTCCCCGACGACACGATGCGCGACATCTGCGCCGCGTACAACGTCGGCCTCGCCGGCGTACTGGACTTCCTGTTGCGCCTCAGACACGGCGGTCATCGTTCCTGGCTGGTCGACGACGACTGACCGACCGGGAGCCGCCGCGAGCAAGAAGAACACCCGGAGAGGAGATGCGAACCATGGAGACGACCGAGGTCCTGGAACTGCAGGAACTGCCGGAGACGGACGAACAATTGCTGGAGCCGGTGATGTGTTGAGACACGTTCCACACCAGCTACTACTGCACGGAGCAGTCCCGCTGCCACGACCAGTGAGCGGTGACCGACCGGTCCTGTGTGGATGCGCCCATGTCCACACAGGACCGCCCATGCGGAGGTAATGACGTGCCCAACGCGCAGTGGTCGGCGCTACTGCCCGAGAACACGGCTGCCGCGGTCCTCGATCGCGTCGCCGGCATGGCGGGCCGAGCGCGCTCCGTTCCCGACGCCGTACGACACGACCTCGCCCACGGTGGCGCGGGCCTAGCCCTGGCGTACCACCAGTTGGACCGGTGCCTGCCGGGAGAGGGGTGGGACGCCATGGCCGACGGGTATATCGCCGCCGTGGCCAAGGGTGCCGAACGCGCCGGCAGGTTGTCGCCTGGTCTGTTCGGCGGGCTCGCCGGACCGGCGTTCGCGGCCTGGTCCGTGTCCCGTGCGGACGACCTGCTTTCGAGGTGGGACGCCGACATCGTCGGCGAGGCGACGGCGAATGCCCGTGCGCTCGGCGGCGCCGCTCACGGTGGACCGGTCCGGGTGTTCGACGTCATCTCCGGAATGACCGGTACCGGAGCGTATCTGCTGTGCCGAAGCGCGGAGCCTGCGTGTCGCGAGGTGCTGCGTGAGGTTCTCACCGCCTTGGTGGCGTTGTGCGGTGAGCGGGCGGGAACACCCAACTGGTACACGCCGGTCGAAGCCATCAAGGACGCCGAACTGCGCGAACAGTTTCCCCTGGGGGCTCTCAACTGCGGCCTGTCACACGGCATTCCCGGCCCCGTCGCCCTGCTGGCACTGGCCATGGACGTCGGCATCCACGTTCCGGGGCAACGCGAGGCCATCGAGCGGGTGGTCGGATGGCTGCTCGCGCACCGGGCTGACGATGCGTGGTGTCCCAGCTGGCCGAGGCTGGTCGCGCTGCCTGATCGCCCCGGCACGGCAGGTGCGGACGGCCCGGCCGCCCGCAGTTCGTGGTGCTACGGCAGCCCCGGCGTCGCGAGGGCGCTGTGGCTCGCCGGGGTGGCTGTCGATGACAGCTCGCTGCGCGACCTCGCGGTGGAGACGCTCAAGGCCGTCTATCGACGCCCCGCTTCGCGGCGCGGCATCGATGCGACGCCCGGCCTGTGCCATGGCGTGGCGGGCCTGCTCCAGATCACCGTGCGGTTCGCGCGGGACACGGGGGATGGCGCGTTCTCGGACGCGGCAGCCGAACTCACCGCGCGTTTGATGGGGTTGCGTGAAGTGCGCGCGGGCGCGGGCCCCGGTTTCCTCGACGGCTCGGCGGGGGTCGTACTCGCCCTGCTCGCCGCCGCCACCGATGTCCCGCCGGCTTGGGACCGGGCGTTGCTCCTGGCCTGACCTGCCGCCGGACAGGCCCTAGTTCAGTTGCCGCCATCGGTCCGCCAGCAGACCGAAGAGGAGGTCATCGGTCCACTCGTCCTTGAGCCAGGTGAACTCGGGACGGCGCCCTTCGAGCTGGAATCCGGCGCGTTCCAGGAGTTGAGCGGAGCGCGTATTGCGGGCATCGCACTCGGCTGAGACCCGGTGCAGGCCGCGCCGGGTGAACAGATCCTCCAGGACCGCGCGGACCGCCTCGATTGCGTACCCCGACCGTTGCCGGCCGGCGGCGAGGGTGACTCCCAGATCGGCCTGCATCCGGTTGTCGTGCAGGCGCACCCCGACATCACCGGCCAGGCTGCCGTCGGCCTTGAGTTCGATCGCGTACTGGAACCATCCGGGTTGTCCGGGGTCGGCCTCGCCGCACGCCCGCACGAACGCGGTGGCGGAATCGATCGACACGGGAGCTGTCCAGCTCTTGTAGCGGGCGACCTCCGGGTCGGAACGGTAGGCCGCGAGCGCCGGCGCGTCGCCGGGCTGAAAGCGGCGCAGGCGGAGCCGGGGGGTCTCGAGAAGCATCCGAGAAGCGTGCCACGGCCAACGATTTCACGCACCGGGGTTCGGAGAGGACCGCTGCGGGAGCCGGGAGCCGGGAGCCGGGAGCCGGGACCCGGGACCCGGGGGCCGGGGGCCGTGAGCTGGCCGGGTCCTCAGGATGTCCGCCGGTCAGGCGCGGGGCTTGAGCCGGCCGAGGGTGTAGCCGTTGCCTGCCGGGTCCAGGGGCTTCGTGGCCTGCTTGAAGAGGTACTCGGCCCGCTCGTAGGACAGACGGCTGCGGCCCGTCTGCCGGCACAGATCGGCCGCTGCCGGCATCCGGGACGGTCCGGGTCGCCGGTCGGCGAGGAACACAGGGCCTCGGGTGCGGTCGGCGATCAGGTGGGGGAGAAGCCGGGAGGTCTCGTACCGCCAGCTCACCCAGGTGTCGCCTGCGCGGGCCCGGCGGTCGTCCAGGTCCAGGTCCTCGACGTTCAGGGACAGCGCGGCCCCCCACCCCGGCCCCCGACTCGTGGAGCAGCCGCCACAGGGTCCGTTCGCGCAGATGCAGGTCGGGACGGCTCCAGAGGGCCTCGAGCTGTGCCCGGCCGATCGGCCGCGTCCGCGGGCGATCCTCGGCACGCCGGTCGAGGCCCGCCGCGAGGTGGTCCAAGGGTGCCCAGGCGCCGAACGATCGGACGGCCGACCGGTGCCAGTTCCATGTCGCGGCCGCCGCCTCACCCCAGGCCGTCGCGAACACCCGCGCCACCTGGTCGGGGGTCAGGGAGGCCAGCGGCATCCGATCGCCCAGGGTCCGGCAGAGCCGCCGCAGAGTCTGCCCGTACGAGCGGATGGTCCCGGCGTCCAGATCGTCGCGTGCCAGGAACTCCTGGGCGGCCTGCCCGAGCGTGACCACCGGCGGCGCGCCGGTGCCGGCGATCTCGTCCGCACGGCGGTGCAAGAAGGCACGCTCGGCGGCATTGCCGGTGAGCGACGCGTCCCGCTCGAACTCCAGCCGCGCCTCCTCGTACCGTCCCAGCCGGAACAGGAGATCGCCCCGAACGCCCGGAAGAAGGTGGTAGTCCTGCAACGCGGGATCGGTGGTCAAGGCGTCGGCGACGTCCAGCCCGGCCTGCGGCCCGCGCGCCATCCCCAGCGCCACGGCCAGATTGAGCCGAACGATCGGTGTCGGCAGCAGCCGGGCCAGCGACTCGTACAGGGAGGCGATCTGCGGCCAGTTGGTGTCCTCGGCGGTTCGTGCCTGGGCATGGCACACGGCGATCGCCGCCTGCAGTACGTACGGGCCGGCCGTGCCGCCGATCTCCCGTGCCCGCAGCATCGCGGTGAAACCACGGCGGATGAGCAGCTGGTCCCAGCGCCCCCGGTTCTGCTCGTGCAGCGGGACCGGCTGGCCCGCCGGCCCGGTCCGCGCGGCCGAGCGGGACGCCTGGATCTCCATGAGCGCGACCAGCCCGTGCACCTCGGCCTGTTGCGGCGCCAGCTCGGCCAGCAGCCGGCCGAGACGCAGCGCCTCCAGGCACAGGCCCGGCCGCATCAGGTCGTCTCCGGACGTCGCGGAATACCCCTCGTTGAAGATGAGGTAGATGACCCCGAGCACCGACGACAGGCGCTCGGCGAGCTCCGATGCATCCGGCAGCTCGAAGGGCACCTGCTCCTCGGCCAGCGTCCGCTTCGCCCCGGCGATGCGCTGGGCGATCCTCGGCTCGTTGTCGAGGAACGCCCGCGCGATCTCCTCGGTCGTCAGACCTCCGAGCAGCCGGAGCGTCAGCGCGACGCGCGCCTGGGTCGGCAGCACCGGGTGGCAGGAGATGAACATCAGCCGCAGGACGTCGTCCTGTTCAGGGGAGTCCTGCGGCTGTTCCGGCTCGCGGGCGAGCTGCTCGTGCTTGCGCTCGAGACGCTGGGAGCGCCGGATGCGATCGATGGCGCGGCGCTTGGCAATGGCCATCAGCCAGGCGCCGGGGTTGTCCGGGACGCCTGACTGGGGCCATTGTTCGAGCGCGGAGACGAGCGCGTCCTGGGCGAACTCCTCGGCGAGGCCGACGTCGTGCACCATCCTCGTGAGCCCGGCGATGATGGTGGCCGACTCGAGTTTCCAGACCGCATCGATGGTGCGATGGGTGTTCGTCACAGGCACGATGACAGCAGCTCAGGGGCCGAAGACCTGCTGGATCACGCTCTCGCCGTCACCGACGATCTTGCGGAAGCGGCGGGCCAGCTCGATCGCCACCCACGGAACCCACTCCGAGAATGCAGGGAACCGGCCCTGGCCGTCGGCGCCATCACCGCGATGCTCTGGATCTCCGCGGTCGCCGCCCGGTACCGCCGCAGCCTCTGAACCTCCCCGCGAGTGGGCGGCCTTCACCACGGGCCGCGCGCTCGACGTACCGCTCGACGTGCCACTCGACGTACCGACTGATGTACCGACCCGCCTGAATCCGCACAGAAGAGCAAAGGACGATCGACATGGCCACGTTCGCCACCGTGCAGGACTACCTCTCCTCCCTCCCCGCGACCCAGCGCGAGATCACCGGCACACTCCTGCCACTCATCGAGACGGCACTGCCGGGGGCCGGCGCGGTCTGGCACGGGCACCCCGGGTGGAGTCTGGGCTCCGCGCCTGGCAAGTCCCCGGTCTGCTACATCAAGGCGTACTCCGCCTACGTGACCTTCGGGTTCTGGCGCGGCCAGGAGATCACCGACCCTTCCGGCCGCCTCGAACCCGGCGCGCGGGACATGGCCGGCGTGAAACTCCGCGCCCTCACGGACATTGACGCCGACCTGTTCGCCACCTGGCTGCAGCGGGCACGCGACCTGGAAGCGTCGACCGGCCACTGAACCAAGAACAACAAGGACGAACAGCCGAAGGGGCCCGCCGGGCGGTGCTCGCCCGGCAGGCGTGCGCCGGTAGTGACGTGAGCCCGTGGTGACGTGGGCCGGTACCTACAGGGCCCCGAGTCCGTTGGGGGTGCCCATGCCGGTCGGTGCGTCGTAACCGGGGCCGGACGTGCAGAGGTCCTCGCCACCTCCGACTCCGCGCCGCTGGAGATCCGTGCGGTCGAACCGGCCGGTGCCGCGGCCCGGAGGCGTCTCCGCTCCCCCCGGCACCATCGCCATGAACAACCGGGCTGATGCTCTCGCCGGCGGTTCTCATCGGGCCAGATCAGGTAGGGCCGGTTGCGGTGCCTCGCCTCGGGCGGGACTGCATTCCGGTGAATGACGGCGCGTTGCGCACCGTTCACCCGCTTCCAGGACGTGGAGCGATGACAGGCTCGCGTCATACGCGCCCCAGCCTCACCCGTCTGCCTTGTTGCACCCGTAACCCCGACCCTGTGCCGGAGGAACCTGTTCATGAGGAGACCCACGGCCTTGCGCGGTCTCGTCGCCCTGCTGCTCGGGTTGCTGACCGCCGTGGCACCCGGCCCGGTCGCGCAGGCCGCGGATCGCCCCGGCGCGGCCGTCACTGCCACCACCTATTGGACGCCCGCGCGCATGGCGTCCGCTCTGCCGGTCCCGACCGGCAAACGGGCCGCGGCGCCCGCGGTCGCCGAGTCCGCACCGCCGAGCCACCCCTTCGACGGGCTCCCGCAGGTGGGCACGTTCTTCTGGAGCGACGCGACGAACACCGGCCGGTTCTGCGGCGGTACGGTCGTCCGCAGCCCGCACCATGACCTGGTGGTCAGCGCGGCGCACTGCCTGCGTTCACCGGACCCGCAACACCATCTGTCGTTCGTGCCGCAGTACCACGACAGCCTGACACCCCACGGCGTCTTCCCCGTCGAGAGCATCTACATCGACCAGCGCTACTACGACCTGGGCACGGGCGGCGGCGCTCGCTGGGACTACAGCGTCGTCCGACTGGGCCCTCGCGAGGACGGCACCGAGGTGGAGAGCGCTGTCGGTGGCTTCGACCTCGCGGTCTATACGGGCTACCAGCACCGCGACGTACGGCTGATCGGCTACCCGGGCGGCAGCGACGCCGCGTACCCCCAACCGCTCGACTGCCTCTCCTCCACCGACCTCTACACCAGCACTGACCCCCAAGCCCCTGGCGATTTCCTGGAAATCGCGTGCGAGGGCTATATCGGCGGCACCTCGGGCGGACCGTTCCTGATGCACGGCCCCACCGGCTACGCACTGATCGGCGTCATCGGCGGATACCACACGGGCGGTGACACCCCCGACATCTCCTACAGCGCGTACTTCACGGACGATCTCCTGGACCTGTACCGCCACGCCGCCCGGGGCGACCCGCCCGCGACCCCGTAACTGCCCGGTTCTGACCCCCGCTGCGGCCGATGAGGGCGGGCCTGCCTGGGGGGAGGTGGCGCAAGCGTTCTGAGCGCTGAGTAGATGTCGCTTCCCGTACCGGTCCTTCCGCTGGTGCCCCGTGTCGGTGAGGCTGTGCTGATGGATATGAGCTCCGAGCACGATGTACGTGTGCCGGTCGCGGTGGTGACCGGTGTGGCGCAGGGCATCGGCCGGCGGGTGGCCGAGGTACTGGCGGCTGCGGGTTACGCGCTGGTGCTGGCCGATCTCAAGGATCCGGTGGAGACGCTCGCGGCCGTGCGCGACGCGGGGGCGGAGGCGGTCGCGGTGGTCGGCGACGTCGCTTCGGAGGACTACGCGGCCCATCTCGCCGAGCAGGCCCGGGGGCGTTTCGGCAGGGTCGATGTACTGGTCAACAACGCGGGCGTCTCGCTGCTCAGCCCGGCGGAGGAGACCACTGCCGGGCAGTGGCGCCGGGTCCTGGAGGTCAACCTCACGGGCCCGTTCCTGCTGTCGCAGGCATTGGGCCGGCTGATGCTTGATGAGGGCGGCGGCTCGATCGTCAATGTCGCCTCGATCGCCGGCCTGCACGGGGTCGCCGACAGGGCCGCGTACAACGCGAGCAAGCACGGACTGATCGGGCTCACCCGGACGCTCGCCGCGGAGTGGGGCGGACGCGGGGTGCGGGTCAACGCGGTGTGCCCGGGCTGGGTGAAGACCGAGATGGACGCCGTGGACCAGGCGTCCGGCGGCTATACGGACTCCGACATCGTCGAGCGGGTGCCCATGGCACGGTTCGCCGCACCTGAGGACATCGCCCAGGTCGTTGCCTTCCTCGCCGACCCCGCGCGCAGCGGCTTCGTGAACGGCGTCGCGCTGCCGGTGGACGGCGGCTGGACCGCTGATGCCAGCTGGACCGCACTGCGGCTGCGCAAGCGGTGACGGACGGTGACGGATGGTGACGGGTGTCGCCGGTCATGTGCGGGCCCGGGCTCCGGGTCCGCACATGACCGGCCTGCGGGCCGAGGGATACATGGTCTAGACATTTTGGAGTGGTCTGGTCCACTATGGAGGTACACCTGAGGAGTGTGGAACGGCTCCGAGCCGGCACAGGCTGCGCCGTCACTGCCTCCCCGAGGCCGAACTCGTCGGCGGGAAGGACCCTGAGACCAGGGCCATGCCCGCGGAGCGCTGCCGATCGCGGCGCTTGCCCCCCAGGGCCGGACCGTCCCGGTCCGACCGGCGGTCACCCCGGCCAGGTCGCCCACCACCGCGGCCCTCCCTTGGACCCGTGCAGTTGTCTCTTCGCGCCAGCCCCGACCCCGCCCCAGCCCGTCGGGGGCCGGCAGCGAAGGCGGGAACCGCAGGGCCGGCACTGCACCTTTCGCGCTCGACGAGGAGCGACCATGACCAGCACGCACGCATCCCGGGCCGCAGCGACTGCGGCCTACTTGCGCTGCTACCCCTACGACACCTGGCAGATGGCGGTCCACGTGCGCGCACTGGAGCAGCACGCCGGCAACCTCGGGCTCGGCGCCCCCTATGTCTTCCTGGACAACGGCATCTCCTGCCGGACCGTCCAGCCCCAGTTGCGGCTGCTGCTCGCCCGGGCGGCGATGGGATTCATCGACACGGTGCTGGTGCCCGGACGCTGGGTGTTCTCCATCGAGGACCGTACGGCGGACGCCGTCACGGAGTTCCTGCGGGCGGCCGGAGCCCGGGTCTTCGAGCTGCCGCACCGCATGGACGCCTGGCAGTCGCACTCCCGCGAGCAGCACACCGCCGACCGTGGGGCCCCGGACGAGCCCGCCTGCCTGGCGAGACCCTGACCTTCCCGTGAGCCGGTGCGGCGGCGGGCCCGCGGCCGCACCGCGCCGGGCTGATCACTAAAGCCGCCGGCCCGCGCCGGGGTCAGTCTCCCGCCGGGTGCTGGATCGCCTCGCGCAGCCCCCGCGCCGTGGCCGCGATGACCTCATGGGTCACCGCTGGGATGGTGGTCGGCGACCAGGCGGAAACCGGCCCGGTCCGACCACAGGCACACGGAGCTGCTCATCGCCGCGCCGGCGGCCGAGGTGGCGCCTGCCACCACACATGCCATGGTTCCGCCCAGCGCACCGGGATCGGTATTCCAGGCCTCGTCGACCCGCACGCCGGAGTTCCGCTCGTCGCAGCGGCAGGTCTGCGGGCAGAAGCCAACCGTGATCGTCACCCTGACCGTACGTCAGGGTGCGGTCAGGGTTGGGCAGGGGAGGCCCCGGACGTCGTACGGCCGTGCTCCGAGCCAGGCTGTGCCTCATGAACCGAACGCAGCGTCTCACTCTCGCTCTTGCCGCCACCGCGACCGCCGGCGCTCTGACATTGGCCACAGCCACCGCGTCGACCGCCGCCGACCTGCCGCCCAAGCCGTCCGACCCCGGTATACCCACCTCTTTCGACTACCGTGACTGTCCCGAACTCCCGTCCGGTGCCGACCCGGCCGCCTGGCGCTGCGAGGTGATGGTCGCCAACATCCGCATCGTGACCGGTAAAGTCCCCGCCGTCGAGGTGCCGTTGACCGTCACCCATTCCGAGGGACCGCTGCCCGACGGCACCACCGGTCAGGTCTTCGGCGCGATGCATGCCAGTCCGGTCGCCGTCCCCGGCATCCCCGGCCTCAAGCTCCAGCCCGAGTACGCCGGTAACGCAGATTTCATCGGGAACGGCACTATCCGTGGTTCCATCGACATCAAGATCCGCCTCCAGCACCCGGGTCTGCGGCGGACCTGTGCCATCGGCTCCGACCGCGCCCCTGTGACCGTGACTTCGACCGCCTACGGCCCCACCCAGTGGGTGTCCCAGAACCCGCCGATCATCAAGGGTGCGATGTATGACACCACCTTCGCCGTACCCGGCGTGACCGGATGCGGCCCTGCCGTTGACCGTCTGTTGGACCACTGGTTCGCGCTGCCCTCGCCGTCCGGGGCCAATCAGTTCTCGCTGGTGGGTTACTACAGCTTCCGTACCTACGCGGCGCTGAACGGTTCGGCGTGAGCGGGCACTGACTTCAGCGATGCCGGCGCACGTGGCGATGCCGGTGCGGGCGCCCCGGGTGGCGGGGAGTCGATCCGCACCACCCGGGGCGCGCGGTTGGCGCTGTCGCGTGTGGCCGCTGTTCCGGTGGCGTCGACTTCGTCGCCGGGACGCTCCTCCGGTCGCGGGGATCGGCCGCCAGGGGGGTGACCGTGTGCGTACGGGGGAGCCGCACTCCCAGGATGACCGTGCCGCCGATGCCGGCGACAGGTGCCGTATGGGTACCCCGGGGTGGGCCGACCGGCTCAACTACGAGCCTCCATGCGGATGGGCTCGCCCGCGTGTGTTCCGGACCGCCGGCCCGTTCGCGGGCCGCTACGCGGCGTCCCGGGCGGCTGCACTCACCGGTACGTCGGGGTTGCGGAACCAGGAACCCTGGACGGCCCACTGCACCAGCATCAGCAGGAACCCGAGCACCAGGGCGCCCACACCGATGACGCTCACGCCACCGGTCTCGCCGAGCAGCGGCAGGTTGATGGAGGTGGCCCCGTAGGTGGGGTCGGCGTAGATGTTGAACGCCGCGTAGCAGAAGAAGAACAGCAGCGTCAGGCCGCCGATGCCGGGGAAGAGGCCCTTGAACACGAAGTCCCGCACGCTGCGGGTGAGCACCCGGCGGAAGTACCAGACGCAGGCGAAGCCGGTCAGGCCGTAGTAGAAGGCGATGCCCAGGCCGACCGAGGCGATCGAGTCGGCCAGGACGTTGTCGCTGATCAGGGTCAGCATGACGTAGAAGGCGATGGAGGCGAGGCCCATGGCCACCGTGGACCAGGTGGGGGTGAGGAACCTGGGGTGGACCCTTGCGAACTGGGTGGGGATGGCCTTGTGCGCGGCCATCGACAGCGTGGTGCGGGCGGTGGGCAGGATGGTGGTCTGGGTGGAGGCGGCTGACGAGGTCAGCACCATGAAGATCAGCAGTTTGGCGAGGAACCAGCCCAGGCCGGTGCTCCCGAACACCGCGCTGCCGAGGCTGGACAGCACATCGCCGGCGTTGTCCGGATTGCCGAGTCCGATGCCGTTGGTGCCCACGCCCGCGAAGGCCTGGGCCGAGGTCGAGACGAGTGCGTAGATCAGCAGCAGCAGCACGGTGGAGATCACGGCGGCGCGGCCGGGGGTGCGCGCGCTGTCCGCGGTCTCCTCGTTGACCGAGACGGCGGTGTCCCACCCCCAGTAGATGAAGACGGCAGCGAGGATACCTGTGGTCAGGGCTCCGGCCGAGGGCACGTTGAACGGATTGAACCAGGAGGCCGAGATGTGGATCGCCGTTTCAGGCGCTCCGCTGGTGTACGCCTTGACCAGCGCGGTGACCGCGAACAGGATCAGTACGGCCACCTCGAGGCACAGCAGCCAGCGCTGCAGGGCCGCGGAGATCTCGATGCCGATGTAACAGATGGCGGTCATCACGACGATCCACAGCACCCCGGCGAGGGTGGTCCACGTGGTGTTCGCGGCCGGTGAGTCGAGCCCGAAGAGCCGGAAGCCGTAGGAGCCGGCGATCTGCGCCAGGTTCGCCATCACGATGATGTCTGCGAGGACGATGCCCCAGCCGCCCATCCAGCCGGTCCGCGGACCGAAGGCCCGAGCCGCCCAGGTGAACGTGGTGCCGCAGTCCGGGTCGACCTCGTTGAGCTCCTTGTAGGCGTAGGCGATCAGCAGCATCGGGATGAACGCCAGGATGGTGATGATCGGGGCCTGCAGGCCGACACCCGCGACGATCAGTCCCAGCGTCGCGGCGAGGCTGTACGCCGGGGCGGTGGACGCGATGCCGATCGCCACCGAGGAGAAGATCCCCAGCGTGCCGTTCTTGAGGCCCTTTTCGCCGGTACCGGAACCGGTCGGCGGACCGGTGGCGAGCGGCGGAATGGATGAGAGGGGGGATTCGGAGGAATGCGACACCACTCTCGCCCCCTCTTCTTGGCCGATGCAGAGAATGCAGGAGGTAGCAGAATTTCAGCATCACATATCTCACTGCGGGGTGCCTCCGGAGCAGCGGTACCAAGCCGGTAACGCCGACCCGGTGCGTCCGCATCCCGGGCGGTGCGGCTCCGCATCGCCCGGGATCAGCCCTGAAGCACGGTGTCCACCCCGGCGGTGAGCGCCTACGCCCCGGCGCCGGCCATGCCCAGCGCACCCGCTCGCGGCCGCCGATAGCAGCTCGCCATGGCTCAGAACCGCCGGCAGATCTGCTCACTCGCCGACCCGGGCGTTCAATCGGTGGCCAGGGAGGGCAGTGGTTGCCAGGTGGCGGGGAGGTTGCGCATGACCACGGCGCAGTCCAGGGTCGCGCTGCCCGGCGGGAAGCGGTTGGGGTCGTCGAAATAGGAGGACTCGGCGGAGCGTACTTCGCATGCCTCCACCCGCCAGGTGTCGGTGTGCAGCGTCATGCCGTCCAGGCGGCTGCCTGTCCTGGTGGCGGAGAATCCTCTGGCTCCGCGGCGGAAGAACTCCGATGCCTCGTCGAGGTCGGTGAAGAGTTCGCTGGTGCTCAGATCGTCGGTCAGGACGGCGGCGACATCCACGACATCCACGCGGGCGGTGCGGTCCCGAGCGTCGAAGGCGACGCGCAGTACGTCTCGCGTCTCGCGCACCTGGAAGTCCGCCAGGTGATGCTCGCCGGGGAAGAAGCGGCCGCCGGCCCAGGCGTTGAGTCGTGACGCGGTGTCGCGGCGCGGGATGTAGACGCCGGTTTCGGCACCGTCCGGTCCGTCCCACTCGACGGCGAAGCGGTGCGCCGCGTTCTCGCTGCGCAGTCCGACTGCCTGGGGAACCCAGCTGGGCCGGATGCTTCCGAGCCGCAGCAGGCAGATGCCGGCGACCGCATGGCCGCGGACCAGATGCGGACGCAGAGGTGCGGGTATCAGCCGTGCGGCAGTCTGTGGATCGACTCGGTGGTTCACCAGGAGCCGACGTTCGACAATGCTGGAGAGACGGGGCTGCATCATGACTCCTCGCCTTCCGTGGTGGGGCGCCACTTGGTGTGGCGAAGCACGATTTGCTCGGGGCAGACGGCGCTGAGAAACCGGCCCACGCAGATGGCAAGCCGGTCCTCCACGAGCGCGTAGATGATCCGGTTGCTGTCCCGGCGCTCCGTGACCAGGCCCGCCTCCTTGAGCACCTTGGGGTGCCGCGAGATGGACGGCGTGCTGATCGCGAAGCGGCTCGCGATCTGACCGGCAGGGAGCTCACCGCCTCTGAGGTGTTCCAGGATCTGCCGTCGCGTCGGATCGGCGCACACCGTGATCAATAACAGTCATCGCCGGAAGCCGCCAGTAGTCCGCGCCCGAAGGGTGCAATGGGGGGTGGGTCCCGTTGGCCGGCATCTCCCGGCCAACGTACCCAGCGTGGCGTCAGTGCTTGCCGGTGGCGGCGCGGCGGCGCAGGACGAAGAGGCCGCCGGCGCCGACGAGCAGGAACGCGCTGGCGAGCCCCGCGATCGTGGCTGTGTCGTCGCCGCCGCCGGTTGTCGCGAGAACGGTCCCGGTGGTGGAGGCCGAGGGGGACGGCGTCGCCTTCTTCGTGCTGGACGGCGGCGCGGAGTCGTGTGTGGCCGTCGTCGGGGTCGACGACGGCTTCGCGGGCGCGGTCGTCGGCTTGCCGGGCAGGGCGCAAGCGGTGTCGGCGGACGCGGGGTGAACGTCCAGGTACTCGTCGAGGATGTTTCCGGCCCTCACCTGGACGTCCCAGGTGTACCCGGGGAGCCACTCCACGAGGATCGTCCTGGTGACTCCGGCGGCGGTCGGGTGGGCGATGTGCACGCTGCCGACCACTGGTCCGGCCTGCTGTCCGGACGCCATGTGCAGAAGCACGGAGATGTCGGCCGGCGTGCCGGTACCGTCCTTGTCCGTGACCGTGATTGCCGCCATCGGCGCACCGGTGCTCGTGTCGCACAGCGCCTTCGTCCCGGCGCTGAAGTCACCGATGCTGCAGGCGACGGCGGGACCGGCGGCGAGCAGAAGCGCGCCAGCCCCGGCTGCGGTGGCGGCGACCAGTCCGCGCTTGGATATCACAGATTCCTCCACACAGTTCATGACGGCGGGCGTGCCAAAGGCCACGGTGTCCGCACGGTGCCCCGCGCCGGCGCGTGAGCTTCGAGACGGTCATGAAGGGGTCCCGGGCACGAGGGCTTTGGAGGCGTCACTCATCGTCAACTCCCGCGCGACGCCTGTCAACTCGGCGCCCGGAGGGACAAACGGGCAAACCGTCCGGGAGGCGGCCATCGGCCGATATGTCCCCGAGAGTTGATTGGGCGGCGCGCTGTGCTTGTTGGCCGAGCGCCCCGGACTCAGCGGCAGAGCGAATCGATGACACGTGCAAAGTCGGGGAACTCCTGCACGGCTCCCCTGATCACTGACGCCGCAGGCTGGTGGAGTCCGGGCGCGAACTGTTCGGCGATGGCCGCCAGCTCCGGGGCGGGTCGTGCGGGGCCTTCCGGTGAATCGATCGCTTCGAGGGGCCAAAACCCTCGGCCAGCAGCCACAAATAGCCGGCCAGGTCGCGAGCGACCACGCCGACGTCGCCCTCGGAGCCGAGGAATACGACTGGCTGTTCGACGAGCGAGCGGCCAGGGCGGACCAGCCAGAACGCCGCGTAGCCACCGGTGCCGTCCTGACCGAACACGCGGAAGCTGTCGCCGTTCAGCATACGTGCGCGTAGGTCGTGCGCCGGTGCGTAGGGCAGATGCCCGGTCAAGACGGCAGGACCGATCAGGTCCCGGCTGAGTCTGGGGCCTGGGATTGCGGGTACCCGGACGACGTGAGTGGATGAAATCAGGAGGTGACGCCCACCATGACCGGATCATCGCGTCAGGACAGCGGCTCGCAGGACCGTCTCCACGGACCGCACGAGATCGTCAGCCATGCGGAGGACTTCGACGCCGACGCCAGGAAGCGCCAGCATGATGAGGCGCCGGCGAACGCGCCCCACACCGGTGCGGCGGACGCGCTGATCACCAGGAGCCGCGCCCTGCGTGCGGTCCTGCAGGAGCTGCACAGATTCCCGTCGGGCGCTCCGGAGGGCCTGCCGGCATTCGTGGTGGCGTTCCAGCAGCACTACGCGGCGAAGGAGGCGACCGTCCACCCCCTTCTGGAGCATCGTGACAAGGCCGCCTCCGTGGCCGTGGCACGCGACCGCGAGGACGGCGCACAGCTCCTGCGGCGCCTGGACGATGTCATGGCCGGCAAGGTGGCCGTCGAGGCGATGCCGCTCACCACGCAAATCGTGCTCGGCGAAGTCGACCAGTACCTCCTGCACGAGGAGCGCGACCTCGTGCCGTCGATGGAGCGCACGCTCTCGCCCAGCGAGAGCGACCGGCTGGCAAAGGACCTGAAATCCCGCACCCACCGCCGCCCGGCGCTCTGACGGTCAGGCGCCATCGGGCAGGAGTTGGACCAGGCCGACCCAGGTTTGCTCGTCGGCCTCGGTGTGGGCGGCGCGGACCGTCACCGGCCGGGGTGCAGCGGGACGGGCGCTTGGTCGGGAAGCCCGCCCCCGCTGAGGTATCCGACGTTCAGCTCGGTCCCCGTGGTGGCGGCATCCATGAGCACCGCCGGAGGTAACAGCTACTGGCTGGTTCGTCTGCCAGGACGAGCGCCCGCCTGCCGTCCTCGCCGATGGCGATCACCTGGCCGGACCATCCACCTCGCAGGCAGCGCCAGTGTGCCCTCGGCCACTGACAGGGCCGTGCCGGCCTCCACATGCGGATGGCGAGCGTCGGTTTTCGGACAGGTGTAGTCCTTACGCCAGGTGTGCGGGCCGTCGCGTGGGGCTCCAATGTCGCCGTCCTGGTCCGCCTCTGGGGTGGTTGCGAGGTATCTCCGCGCTGGTCGGCGCGGTGCGCCGGGGGCTTGATCGTGGCCTTGCAGGCTACCGAGCGGTATCGGGATACTCGGCGGCACACGTTGGCATGGACGCGATCGTTCCGGTTTCGGCCGTGCCGACACGTTCTCCGGGCCTGCTGTCGATGAGCAGGCCGATCCCCCCATAGGAGCCATCGAGTTGAAGCACCGTCAGATAACCAGGCGCCGTACCGCTCTCGCCGCAGCCGGAGCCGCAGCCGTACTGGCCGCCGGCGTCCTGCTGCCCCACGCCAACGCCGCTCAGCCGTCCACGCCGACCCCCAAGGCGCTCGCCCCGGCCGCCGCGGCGCAGCTCGCCGGCGACCTCACCTCCCGCCTGGGTGAGGGCACCGCGGGCTCGTACTACGACACGAAGACCCAGCAGCTCATCGTCAACGTCCTGAGCACGGACACGGGTCAGAAGGTCCAGGAGGCGGGCGCCGTCCCCAGGACAGTGCGGAACTCCCTGGCCGAATTGCACACCTCGGCCAAGACGCTGGGGGCGCAGCCCCGGATCCCCGGCACCTCGTGGTCCATCGATCCACGCACCGATCAGGTGGTGGTCACCGCGGACAGCACCGTCAAGGGCGCGCAGCTCGACCGGCTCACCACGGCTGTCAAGACGCTCGGCACCACCACCCGGCTGCAGCGGTCGGCAGGTCGCTTCACACCGTTCGTCGCCGGCGGCGACGCGATCTTCGCGAACGGAGCGCGCTGCTCGCTGGGCTTCAATGTCGTCAAGGACGGCCAGCCGTACTTCCTGACCGCGGGTCACTGCGGCGTCGCGTTCAAGAGCTGGTCGGACTCCTCCGGCGGCAAGGAGATCGGCAGCGTCGAGGCCGCCACTTTCCCCGGCCATGACTTCGCGCTGGTCAAGTACACCGACACCAGCGTGGCTCACCCCAGCAGCGTTGACCTGTACAACGGCAACACCCAGACCATCACCCAGGCCGGCGACCCCACCGTCGGCCAGGTGGTGCAGCGCAGCGGCAGCACCACGCAGGTCCACGACGGCACCGTCACCGGGCTGGACGCCACCGTCAACTATCAGGAGGGATCGGTCACCGGACTGATCCAGACCAACGTCTGCGCCGAGCCCGGCGACAGCGGCGGCGCGCTGTTCTCGGGTGACACCGCGGTCGGTCTCACCTCCGGCGGCAGCGGAAACTGCACCAACGGCGGGGAGACGTTCTTCCAGCCGGTCACGGCCGCACTGACCGCCTTCGGCGCGCAGATCGGCTAGCACAACCCATCGCGTACGACCCAGGGGCGGGCCGATGGCCCGCCCCTGGCTTGCGCCCGCGCACTGCGCGCGGCCACGAACGTCTTCCCGCGGCCGATGCCATGCGGCAGGCGGTGCGGTGCGGTGCGGTCCGGTGAGCGGAACGGGACGCGACAGGCCGGCTCCGGCGGGCGATGCTGTCCACCGGCCGTCCGACATCACAGGGGGGCGTTGAGGCGCGCGGGAGTTCCACGGGTCCGGCGTCTGCCGCAGGATTGGAGATTCCGTGACCATCAACGATCTGCCGGCCGCTGAGAGCGGTCCGACGACATCCGTGAACCCCTCGATAACGACTCCGCCGGACAACGTCCCGCCATCGATGAGTATCCACCTGCCGGCCGGCACGGTGAGGGCAGGCCTGCCGACCACGATCCGCGTGATCGCCGACCCCGGCACCGGCTGGGTCTTCCGGAGAAACACCTGGCAGCCGGTTCCTGCGGTCACCTACACACAGACCGAACTCGCCATCACCTGGCAGGATTCCTCGGATCAGATCCTCACCGCGCTCACGGATTATCCGGGGGGTGGCGGCAGCTATTCCCAGACCTTCTCGCAGGCGACCGACTACACGATCTCGGCGACAGGAACGACTTCCGGCGGAGGGCAGGTCCACGCATCCGGGGTGAATCTTCCGGTGAGTCCCGTCGGTCCTCCGGTGTTCACCGTGGTGGCGCCGGCTGACGGCGCCACGGTCGGCCTCGGCCCGAACGGTGGCCCGGTCACTGTGCAACTGAGCAGCGGGACCGACCAGTTCTATCCCTTCTCCGTCAGCATCGCCCATGACGGTGCGATCACGACGGGGCAGTACAGCGGCACGTCGTACTCGTCGACCATCACGCTCACCCCGACGCCGGTGGGGTCACGTTCGATCTCGATCACGTGCACCGACCCCGCGAATCAATCGTCGACCCAGACCCGGTCGCTGGTGGGTACCGACGGCGCGCCGCCGTCGATGACGCTCGATCCGTTCGACGGCAATGTGACCGCCACGTCGTTGCCGTATGTGTTCGCCCTGGCCGGGAAGACGTCGGGTGCGTCGTCGGGCGTGACCGGGGTGTCCTACGCGTTCACCAACGGTCCTTCGGGATCCGCGCAGGACACGTCGGCCGCCGGTGACTGGTCGACCTGGGGGGCGCAGATCTCGCTGCCCACAACCGGAAGGTTCGATTTCACGGTCACCGCGACGGATTCGCGTGGAGGAACCGGCTCCGCGTCCGCGTCGATCACCGTCCACTTGTAGGTGGCCTGGGGACCGAGCGACGGCCCGGTCCCCGTCTTCCGGACGGCCGGGGTTCACCAGTTCCCCGACCGACTCGCTCGGGCACACCGACTCCGCGTCCGGATCCGTGAACCCGCACCCGTAGTCCGCGCTCGACAGCCAGATCCCGAGGTGGTGACATGCAGATCAACTGCTACGTGCCCATCACCGTGCGAGTGGTGGGGGAGCCGACGCAGGAGCAGCTGGAGGCGCTCGGTCAGGCGCTGGCCCGGACGGTGGCGGCGCAGCTGGCCACGGCGGAGCGGGTGCTGGCCGAGCGGGTGCCGGCGGAGCGGCACCGCGGCGAGGCCGTTGAGCGACCGTCGGCTCGGGAGCGGTACGGGCCGGGCCGGGACGCGGCGAAGGACCAGTTCGCGCAGGTGCCCGGCTACGACGACGGCGGCCGCCCGATTGCCGTGCCAGTAGTGCGCAGGGCCCGCCCGCAGGGTGGTGCGCCGACGGAGCCGACAGGCACCCACGGAGCGGCACCGACGGGCACTCACGGAGCGGATGCCGGGCTGCCGTTCGAGGACCGGCTACTGCTCGAAGCGAGCCGGTTCCTCGAGATCGACGGACGCCGTGACATGGCCCTGCTCCAGCGAGTGGTGAACTGGTACGCCGACACCGTAAATGACGAGGCATTCAGGGACGCATTGCGGCGGGACGGCCTCGATTCGTTCCTGCGGGGAGTGCGGGAACGTCTTGTTCGGGAGCAGCCCACTCCTTCAGCCACCCTCGGTGCCGACACCATCCGGATGATCTACGGGGTCACTCCGGAGGAGCCCGAGTACTGGAGGTCACTGAGTTTCGAGGACCGGCGAGCGCCCATCAGGGTCAGCGACCGGACGCGTGCGATATTGCATGACCGGACTGTGGTGATCGAGGGTCCGGGGGATCAGCACGACGATCGCGTCATCGTTCACGACAACAGCTGGGAGATGACCCCTCAAGCCCTCCATGCCTTCCTTGTCCAGATGGTCGGGGGGCGGTTGACGCCATTCGAGGAGAACCTTGTCGCGAACTGGAATTCATTGCGGCCGATACCGCAGTTCGACGGCCCGCAGATCGTCGCCTATTACCTCAAATCCGGTGGCAGCGGATGCCGTGAACACCGGATCCACGATCCGAATGGCGACGTCGTGGCCTACTGGACGACTGAGGCGGCGCTCGTCAACGAGGGTCTTGGGCTGATCGACTATCTCCTCATGGCACACGCCGCGCTCCGGCTCGGGGGCTTGGCGCTGCGGGCCGGAGCGCGGATCGTGGCGTCCGGAGCGAGCAGCGAACTCGCCCAGAACACCCTGTTCGCGCTGCGATTGACCACGCGCCGTCTCGGGCGCGGGCTGGGCGCCGCGATGGAGGGCGCCGAGGCCGGAATCGACGTGCCGGGAGTCGGCGCCGGACGGACGACGCCGGCCCTCGTGGAGCTGGAGCGCGAGCCGTCCGCGATCGCACCGGAGGCGCACCGGGCGCCCCCGTCCGCGACCGCTCCGCGGACCGTGCCTCCGACGCGGACTCAGACCGTTGCGCCTGAGAGCAGCGCGGCCCCGACAGCGGCCGAGCCGGTAAGCACGGCGCCGGCCGCCACACCTCGGGCGCCGGCTGCGGCCGTTCCCCGTGGTGCTTCGCCCCGTCCGACCGTTCGCGGTGCCCAGGCCGTCCGTAACGCGGTCCGCGTCGTCGCTGTGACCGCGGTGGACCACACGGGCGTACGCCGGGTCATCAGCGGCGATGGCACCCCTGACGGACAGACCGACGTCGATCGTGCCGATGACCGGTCCTGGGAGCAGACCTTCGACCACTCGCCGTCCACCACCACGATCGCCCCGGGCCAGGGCGTCGTGACCACCGCGCCCGAAGTGGCGGCCGGGTTCACCCCGGGTCAGGTCACGGCGTTGCGGCGGATTCTGGCCAAGCGCTTCGATCAGAGCGACATCAGTGTCCTGCAGCGGCTGTGGGACGCCGCAGCGCGGGCGGGCGACGCCGCCATCCTCACCGCGAGCAACAGCCGCCATCTGTTCAACCTGCAACGCAACCGCTTCTGGCGCCGGGTCGCCGCGGATCCGTCTGCCCGCAGCCTGTTCACCGACGCGGGCTGCGGTTTCTCGGACGGCGCCCCCTACCTGACGGTGAACGGGCGCCGGATCACCATCACCATCGATCACGTCATCGAGCGGCAGGCCGCCCCGCAGCTGGCCCTTACCGCCTCCAACCTGCGGCTGGCCTTCTCCCGGGAGAACTCGGTCGTGCTGCGGCTGTTGAACCAGCTGGATCCCTTCCAATGAGGGCGGCAGGCACCGGCACCGAGGTCGGTGACGAAGGACGGCGGACGGAACTGCGGATGGAACGGAGACTTCGATGAGGCGGCGGTATCACCTGCCCGACGATGCCGGCGGGGCCGACGCCATCTCCGACAGCATGTCCCGGCCGGCAGGACAGCAGCTGGTCGCGACGGTGCTGGCCGGTGTCGCCCGGGGGGTGCGCGCGGCGGCGGCGGACGAGGTGGCCGTGTCCAAGGGGCCCGCAGGCCGGGCGGCCCCGGAGCCCTTCGCCGACGGGCCCGGGCAAACCGGCGGCGGTCGGTACACGTTGGCCGGCTACGACGGCGGCCCCCCGGTGGGTGTGACGCTGCACGCTGCGGGCTCGCATCCAGCGAGACCGGCGGCTACCGGCGATCCGGCGGCTCCTGCCAGAGCACGAGGTGCGCGGGCCAACGGCACGGCGCACGGCCAAGGCCGGCCACCGGCACCTACCGGCCGCAACGGTGCCGGCCGCGCGGGGAATCAGGACCGGCAGAGACCGCCGGATGCCGCCCCTCCCGCGGCCCGGGTGTTCCCCTTGCCCGGCCAGGCCAGATGGCGTCTGCTCTTCGCCAATCCGGTGACGAGACAGCAAGTGGAGACCTGGGTCTTCCTCAGTGGCGGGCTGCCGGACGGGTTCAGCCTCACCCCCGGTCAGCCGGGCGGCGCGGTGCCGAGCCCGGCCTGGTCCCTCTCGTGGGCCGATTTCAGGAGCCGCCGACAGCAGAACTCCGTCGACTTCACCAGAACCTTTCTGGACCTCCTGACCCCATACGGACAGACCCTGGCGAATCGTGCGCTGCTCGGCGGCGATGCGACCGATGAAGAGGTGGTCGCGTGGGAGGCAAGCCAGAAAGAGAAGACGCGACAATCGGAGGCATACGACCGCCAGTTCGTTCCGGCGCTGGGAATGACTCGCGGAGAAGCGCTCGCACGGCTGTCCTGGGGGCCTTATGAGGTCAATGGGCAGTTCATCTGGATCGGAATCAAGGACGCCAGGACCCGCGCCGAAGTCGAGACATATCCCGTGTCGTCGAATGAGGTCTTCAACCGGGACATACGGTTCTACCTGCGCCACGGTTTATCGGTGAGCCAGGCGGTCGCCGCCTTCACCGCGCAGTGGGACTACATCATCGGCGTCGAGCTGGCGTTCGCCGGAACCGGTGCGGGATACCGGGCGTCGGATGCCGCGGAACTCGAGAGCGAGGCCGAGTTTCTGGAGCGACGGGTGGCCAGGGCGCAAGGCTTCCTCTCCGAGGGCGATATCGCCGCCGCCAGGGCACTGTCGTCACCCGAATCCACGGTGATCCGGACCGAACTGGCGGGGCAGGCCGAGATCGGCGCCGTGCGGCGGGCGGAGACCGGAGCGCCGACCGCAGCCACCAGGGGCGCCCTGACGGATCCGGTCGCCACACCACCCCTGCCGACATCCGTCACTGTCACGCCGGGACGCCGGGTCGGCTTCGCGCCGCAGTCGGCCGCCCATCCGGCACCGACCGACGCCGCTCAGACGCCACCGGCGGGGCACCGGCCGGTCGCCGGGTTCGCCCGCCCTCTCGAGCCACTGTCGCCACATCCACCGGGAGCGACGCCGGAACAACAGACGTACACGCAACTGCCCCCGGCGCGGCAGGTTTCTTCCGCACCGAGCGCACCGGGCGCACCGGGCGGCGGGGCCATCGGACAGCGGTCCGGCGGGCCCACGCAGGCGACGGCAGGTGGTGGCCACAGCGGCGACGGGTCCGGTAACAGCGGAACGACGCGAAGGGTACCCGGTGGTGCGGGCCCGAAGGCCGGGCCGCTCGACTACAGCGGGATGTCCAGAACGGAGTTGCGTACGCTCGCGAAGACGGATCCGGATGCGGCCTATGCGCTGAGTGTGCGCGACGCGGCGGTGGCACGGGCGATCGCCAAGGGGCATGCGGCGGATCACTTCCCCGAGCTCACCACGGATGAACTCACCAAACGGCTCGAAGATGTCGTGACCCGTCCCACTGCGAAGAAGACAGCGGGTAACAGCATTGCGTACTGGGATGAGGAATCGAAGACGATGGTGATCGAGGATCCGGGTCACGAGGACAGTGGCACGGCATTCCGGCCCGATGAGGGACGGGCGTATTTCGACCGCTGGCCTGACGTCGGAGAACGCCCGGTCCGGCGACGGCCACGTCCGCGGCGTGGTTCCCGATGAGACCGAGCCCCGGTCCCCAGCTTCGACCGGACAGCCGACCTGCGGCGCAATCCGCGACGGGATCAGGCAAGGAGGTGGGGTTCCGCGGGCAGCCGCCAACGTGCTCCCCTCAACGGGCCACCTCAGGCGCGGGCAGCACGCACACGGTGTCGAGGCCGAGCACATGGTTGAGCCGGCCGAACGCCAGCCAGGAGCCGATGCTCATGCTCAGTTCCACGATCTCGGGCTGGCTGTAGTGCGCGGTCATCCGCGTCCAGAACTCGTCGTCGAGGCCGTGGTGATCCAGGGCGTACCGCTCGGCGTACTCGGCGGCCAACCGGGTCCGGTCGTCGAAGGCGTCGGTGGTGCGCCACTCGGTCACCGCGTCGGGGAACTCCTCCTCGACCTTCTCGCCGTCCCGTTCTGTCCGCCAATCGAGGCAGAAGACGCACCCGTTGATCTGCGCGATCCGCAGCCGCGCGGCCTCGAACTCGCGCAGCCCCAGGGTCGTATGGGCGTACACCGACAGCGAGAAGTTCGAGGCGGCCATACCTATCTCGGGGACCATGCCGCCCCACACGTACGGGATCGCGTCCTGGCCCTCGGGGATGTCGATGATCATGGCTGTTTCCTTCCGAGTTTTCCGACTGCGGGGCGCAACGGGACGTCGAGCGCGTCATAGAGTCCGGGATCCGCGTCCACGAGCCAGTCGATGGCGCCCACCAGCCGGCCGACCGCGGTGGCGTTCCCGCCCGCGGACCGGTTCTCGCCCTCGTCGGTGGCCTCTATCGTGACCTCGATGCGAGGACGGCCCTCGATGATCACCCGGTGTGCGCCGTCGCCGTCGGGCGGCGTCGGCCAGTCCGGTGCGCAGGACGGGTGGATGCGGGTGACGTGTTCGATGACGATGCGGGGTTCGCCCTCGACGATGCCCTGCACCTCGAACCGCACCGCGCCCTGGGTGCCGGCCTCGAACTCACCCATCGTCCTGGTGCTCACCGTGGTGTCGAGCGCGCGCCGGGCCATGGTCTCGCGGATCTCGTCGAGTTCGACGCCCAGCGCCCTGGCCATCAGCCGCACCTGCCCGCCCCACACCATGGTCGGGATCGTCGGCGCGAGCATCAGCGGCTCGTACTCCATCGGTTGGCCCATGCCGACCAGGTACCGCACCGAGTCTTCCTGGTCGTACGTGGAGTAGTCGAAGATCTCCTGACAGCGGATCACGTCCACTGTGGTGCCGAGCCCGCTGATCAGAAGCGGCAGCACGTCGTTGCCCCAGCCGGGGTCGACGCCGGAGACGAACAGCGAGCCGCCGCCGTCCGCGATGGCGGCCAGCGCCGGATCCCGGAATTCCGGCGGGGCGTTGCGCTGGTCGTAGAGCGCGTACAGCGCGGGGGTGACGACCACGGCTCCGGCCCGGATCGCCCTGACGATGTCGGCGAGGGCCTCGTCGGGGCGGATGTCGCCGGACGCCGCGTACACCACGGCGCCGGGCCCGGTGGCCAGCACCGCGTCGATGTCGTCGGTCGCCGCGACCCCCAGATCGTGGCCGAGCCCGCCGAGATCGCCCGCGTCGCGGCCGACCTTGTCGGGGTTGTGGACGAGCACGCCGGCGATTCTCAGCGCCGGGTGGGCCTCGACGGCCCGGATGGCCGCGCGGCCGACGTTGCCGGTACCCCAAACAACCGTGGGAATCATGGGCCGGAGGGTAGCGAGAGGTCGTAAAGGTTCCTAGTGCAGCGCGTCGCAGGTCCTTTGCCGGTTGGGCGGGCTGGGCGCGGTCACGCCTCGTGGTCGGCGAGGTGGACGGTGGCGGCGGGGTCGAAGGCGTCGTTGGGGTGGCCGGTCGAGAACCGGC
>NZ_JASISZ010000052.1 GCF_030063355.1 Streptomyces sp. PH10-H1 | reverse complement strand
GTTTCGGTGGTCATAGCGTTAGGGAAACGCCCGGTTACATTCCGAACCCGGAAGCTAAGCCTTTCAGCGCCGATGGTACTGCAGGGGGGACCCTGTGGGAGAGTAGGACACCGCCGAACAATCATTGGCCGTAGGCCCGGGATCTCTGATCTCGGGCCTACGGTTTTTTTGCGTTGCGATGCTGCCCGGGCGGCTGACACGATCGCCGGATGGGATACGAGATACGCGCCACTCGACCCGGCGAGTGGCAGAAGAGGAAGAAGCTGCGGCTGGCCGCGCTTCAGGACCCGGCAAGCAGCGTGGCCTTCGTCAACACCTATGAGACGGAAGCGGCGTTCCCGGAAGAGGTGTGGCAGCGCAGAGGGACCACACCGGGGTTCGTCGCGGTCGGTGAGGCCGGCGAGTGGGTGGGGTCGGTGACGGTACTGGTCGAGGTGGGGGCGGCGTTCCCGGTGCCGCAGACCCACCTCGTCGGGGTGTACATGCGGCCGGAGGGCCGGGGGAACGGGCTGTCCGAGAGGTTGCTGCGGGCCGCGGTCGACTGGTCGTGGGAGCTGCCGGAGAAGATCGGCCGAGTGCGGCTGTGGGTCCACGAGGACAACGCCCGGGCGCAGGCGTTCTACACGCGGCTCGGGTTCACCAGGACCGGCGAGACCATGGCGTTCCCGCTCGACGAATCGCAGACCGAGTACGAGATGGAGCTGCCGCGCTTGTCGTGACCGGCAGGGTGCACCGGGTACGAGTGGTCCTGTCGCGCCCATGATCGGCCGGACAGGCCCTACGCGATGCGCGCCAGGTCGGCCGCGCTCACCTCGCCCAGCAGACGCCCACCCCGGGTCCACCGCTCGACTTCGTCGACGGCGTAGGCGCCGAGGCGGCGGATCTCGCTGCCCTGGCAGCCGGCGATGTGGGGGGTGACCAACACGTTGGGGAGCCCGAGGAGCGGGTGGCCGTGGGGGAGCGGCTCGGGCTCAGAGACGTCCAGATAGGCGTCGAGGCGGCCGGTGGCGCATTCGCGGACCAGGGCGTCGGTGTCGATGAGCCGGCCGCGTGCGGTGTTGATGAGGGTGGAGCCGTCGCGGAGCAGGGCGAGTCGCCGGGCGTCGAGCAGCTGGTGGGTCTCGGGCAGGTCGGGGGCGTGGACGGTGACGATGTCGGAGGCCCGGCACAGGTCGTCCAACTCCATGAGCTGGACGCCGAGTTCGGCGGCCGTCGCGGGGGAGACGTAGGGGTCGGCGAGCAGGATGCGATAGCCGGCGGGCGCCGGTGCGAGGCGGGCGATGACGCCACGGCCGATGCGGGAGGCGCCGATGACGCCGATGGTCGCGCCGTCGCCGCCCTGGCGCTCGCCGAAGCCGGGCACGTCGCCCCTGGCGTATTGGGCGGCGGTGCCGAGCGTGCGGCGGGCGGCCAGCACGATGGTGGCGAGTGTGAACTCGATGACGGGCCCCGCGTTGGCGTCGGCGGCGGAGGAGACGGTGATTCCGCGCTGCCAGACGGCTGGGTGCACATGGTGTTTGACGGTGCCGGCGGCGTGGACGACGGCGCCGAGCCGCGGGGCGGCGGCCAGTACGTCCGCGTCGATGGGCGAACAGCCCCAGCCGGTGATGAGCAGATCGGCCGCGCCGAGCGCCGCACGGGCCGCGGGCGTGCCGAAGCCGCTGGTGAGGAGGTCGGGGTGGAGCCGTACGCAGTTCTCGAGCCGGGCCCGTAGATCGGCCGGAAGCACCGCGTCGACTACGTCCGCGCGCATGGCCAGGACTGCGGTCGGTCGGTCCGCCATGACATCCCCCACGAAGTAAACGGTTACTTGATGTTGCACGGAGGCTAGAGCCGTGAGCCCTGCAGGTCAAGAACCCCAGTGGTTCAAGGTCTTGACCTGACGTAGTAACCGGTTTAGTTTCCTCCCACCTTGACCGTCAGGGAGGACGCGATGGCGATAGCCGACCGGGGCACCACTGACCGCAGCCATGCGGCCGTCGCGCCCACCGGGCCCGATGAGCCCGCTGTGCCCGATGGGGATGTGGGAGGGCCGCGCCCGGACTCACGGTGGAAGCGGTTCCGCAAGGACCGGGTCCTTCTGCTGCTGATGCTGCCGGGGCTGGCGTACTTCCTGCTGTTCCACTACGGCGCGATGGCCGGCAACGTCATCGCGTTCAAGGACTACGTTCCGTTCGACGGACTGTGGGCGAGCCAGTGGATCGGGCTGGAGAACTTCCAGCGGATGTTCCAGGACGGCGACTTCTGGGCGTCTGTCGTCAACACGGTGTGGATAGCGCTGCTGCAGCTGACGTTCTACTTCCCCGTCCCGCTCGCACTCGCCATGCTGCTGCACAGCCTGACGAGGGACAGCGTCAGGCGTTTCGTGCAGAGCGTCGCGTATCTTCCGCACTTCCTGTCCTGGGTCATCGTCGTGGCGCTCTTCCAGCAACTGCTGGGTGACACCGGCCTGCTGAACAGCGCGCTCGGCGACGCCGGGCTGCACAGCGTCGACATCATCGGCAACCCTGACGCCTTCAAGCCGCTGGTGGTGGCACAGGTGATCTGGAAGGACGCCGGCTGGGGGACGATCATCTTCCTCGCCGCGCTCGCCCAGGTCGACGAGCAGCAGTACGAGGCTGCCGCGATCGACGGCGCCGGACCGTGGCGGCGCTTCTGGCATGTGACGCTGCCCGCCGTGCGGCCCATCGTCGTGCTGCTGCTGATCATGCGGCTCGGCGACGTACTGTCCGTCGGCTTCGAGCAGATGCTGCTGCAGCGCCCGGCGGTGGGGCCGGAGGCGGCGGAGATCATCGACACCTTCGTCTACTACAAGGGCATCATCGGCGGCGACTTCGGATTCGCCGCCGCGGCAGGGCTGTTCAAGGGCCTCGTCGGAGCCGTGCTGGTCTATGCGGCCAACAAGATCGCACATCGTCTCGGAGAGCAGGGGGTGTACCGATGAGCGCCGTCCGCCCCAGCTGGATGGAGAGGCCGCGGCCGGTCACGCGGGCGGCGAAGGCCGTGGCGCTGGCGGCAGTCGTGGCGTTGGTCCTCGTCCCGTTCCTGATCATCGTCTCGACCAGTCTGGCCTCCAACCAGGAGGTCGTGGACAACGGCGGCTGGGTGCTGTGGCCGCAGCACCCGACCCTGCGCGCCTACCGGCAGATCTTCGACGGCGGGATCGTCGGGCATGCGCTGTGGGTGAGCGCGGGCGTGACGGTGGTCGGTACGGCGATCAGCCTCGCGTGCACGATCGGACTGGCCTACGCGCTGAGCCGCCCCGGCGTCTTCGGCGGCCGGCCCGTGCTGCTGCTGATCCTTTTCACCTTCCTCTTCCCGCCCGGCATGATCCCCGGCTTCCTGCTGGTCAAAGGCCTGGGGATGCTCGACAGCTACTCCTCGATCGTCGCGCCCGTGCTGATCAACGTCTTCAATCTGGTGGTGCTGCGCGGGTTCTTCCAGTCGGTGCCCGAGGAGCTGTACGAGGCGGCCCGGCTCGACGGGGCGGGGGACTGGATGGTGCTGCGGAAGATCGTTCTCCCGCTGTCCAAGGCGGCGCTCGCCGTCGTCGGGCTCTTCTACGCGGTGTCGTACTGGAACGCCTGGTTCTATGCGTCGATCTACCTCAACTCCGACCACTGGCCGCTGCAGCAGGTGCTGCGGACGTATGTGATCAACGGCGCGCAGATCGCCGACACCGGGGTGAGCGAGGCGGGCATGGTGTCCGCGCCGCAGACGATCCAGATGGCGGTGCTGGTGGTGGCCACCGTGCCGATTCTCATCGTCTATCCCTTCCTGCAGAAGTACTTCACCAAGGGCGTGCTCACCGGCGCCATCAAGAGCTGAGCCCACCGGGCTGAGTCATCAAGAGCTGAGCCGTCGCAAGCAGACGTTTCTCGGCCGACACCATCACCGACTTCCGGAAGGACACCTCCGTTGAGTTCCTCGTCGTTCTCGCGGCGTACCCTGCTGCGCTCGATCGCTGCCGGTGGCGCTGCCCTCGCGGTCCCGTCCGTACTCACCGCCTGTTCGTCCTCGCCCTCGGGCGGGCACGATGTCTCCAATGCCGGCAAGAAGCTGACCCCCTGGCCGGCGCACCTCCCCTTCCAGGGGCCGACGCCCGATCTGCCGGGCTCGGCCAACGGGGTGCAGGCCGGATTCACCTCCTACCCCAAGGACTTGGTGCAGGCGGTCGCCGCCAAGCCGGGCGATGGCAGCACCATCAAGGTGTTGACCATCACCTATGGGACACCGCCCAAGGCGGCGGCGCAGAACACGTTCTGGACGGCCGTCAACGAGGCGCTGGGGGTGAAGATCGAGTACACGGTCGTCCCGGACTCGGACTACCCCAACAAGATGGCCACGCTGATGGCCGGCGACGATCTGCCGGACATCATCAACATCGGCGGCGGCTATGTGCTGCCCCGGGAGGCCGAGTTCGTTCAGTCCAAGTGCGCCGACCTGTCGGAGTTCCTGTCCGGCGACGCCGTCAAGCAGTATCCGAACCTGGCGAACATCCCCACGTACGCCTGGCAGGACATGGGCCGTATCGGCGGCCGGATCTTCGGGGTACCGGTCGAGCGCTCCAAGCCCGGCAACCAGTTGTGGGTCGACAAGACCCTGTTCGACGGGGCCGGCATGAAGGAGGGCTGGAGCGCGGACGACTTCCTGGCCGTGACGAAGGCCGCGACCAAGGGCAGGACGTACGCGCTCGGCGCCTCGCAGCAGGGCGTCTTCGGCCTCAATGTGCATGTGACGGCGCATGGGGCGCCGTACGAGTGGAAGGTCGAGGGCGGCAAGTTCACCGACGCCTACGCCACCCCCGAATTCCGAGCGGCCATCGAGTACATGGCGAAGCTGTGGGCGGCGGGCGTCTATCAGCCGAACGCCTCCGCGACCTCGCAGGTGGACCTCAAGACGCAGTTCTACAACGGCACCGTGGGCTCGATGACGGACGGGTTCGGCGCGCTGATCAGCAACATCCAGGGCATCAAGGGGAAGTTCGAGCTGGATGCCGCGCTGCCGTACAGCGCGGGGAGCGGGAAGCCGGCGATCCAGCAGGCGCGCAACATCTTCGGGTACACCGTGCTGAAGAAGGCGTCGAACGACCGGATCAAGCTCATGCTGCGGGTGCTCGACCACCTCGCCTCGCCGTTCGGCAGCAAGGAGTACGAGCTGCTGCACTTCGGCATCGAGGGCACCCACTTCACGCGCGGCGCCGACGGGTCGCCGAAGCTGAACGAGCTGGGGCTGCTCGAGGGCAACACCAACCTGCCGTTCAAGTACCTGTGCGACGCACCGCAGGTGCTCTTCATCCCCGGTCAGCCGGGAGCGGTGAAGATCAACCACGCGTGGCAGGTCAAGGCCATGCCGCTGATGGTCCGCAATCCGCGCTTCGGACTGCAGTCGGCGACGCTCAGCCGGGTCGGCGCCAACATCGACCAGTATCTGAAGGACAGCGTCATGAGCATCGTGGCCGGGCGGAAGCCGGTCAGCGAGTGGGATTCGGTGGTCAAGAAGATGCGCAACGACGGGCGCGACAAGATGGCCGACGAGCTCGCGAGGGACTACGCGGCCAACATCTGAGCCCTGACCCTGAGCACGGGTGGGGAGCGCGCTGCCGCCGGGCAGGGGCACGACTACGCTGGGCGGCAGCGCGGGGCGGGTGTACGTGGGGCGGGTACGCGGCAGGAGACGGCCGGTAGCGACGAAGCACGGAATCGGACGGCGGGCATGCGGGCATGACGGAAGCAGCTTCACGGGCCGGCGGTCAGCGCCGGGTCACCATCCGGGATGTCGCCGAACGGTCGGGCGTGTCGGTCGCGACGGTCTCGCGCGTACTGGCGGGGAACTATCCGACGTCGGCGGCGGCGCGCGCCAAGGTGCTGCGGGCGGTGAAGGACCTCGACTACGTGATCGACGCGCGGGCGCGGGCGCTGGCCGGCACCGGCCCGAAGACCGTGGCCGTCATCGTGCAGGCCGTCGACAGTCCGTTCTATGCCGAGGTCGCCCAGGGCGTGGAGCAGGAAGCGGCCGCGCGCGGCCGGCTGTGCCTGGTGTGCAGCCACGGCGGCGACATCGCACGGGAGCTGGCGCTCGTCCAGATGATGCGCGAGCAGCGCGCGGAGGTCGTGGTGCTGGTCGGCGGCGCCGTCGAGGACGAGCCGTACCGCACCCGGCTGAACGAGTACGCGCACGCGCTGTCCGCCGCCGGGTCCCGGCTGGTGCTGTGCGGCCGTCCGGCGCCCACGCCCGACATGCCGGTGCTCGTCGTGGAGTACGACAACGAGGCGGGCGCGTACGCGATCACCAGCCATCTGCTCTCCGCCGGGCACCGGCGGATCCTCTTCCTCGGCCACATCACGGGTCACAGCACCTTCGAGCCGCGGATGGCGGGGTACCGCCGCGCGCTCGCCGACCACGGTCTTCATCCGGAGTCGGCGCAGATCTCCGGGTCGGGCCTGGGACGGGACAACGCGTACGCGGTGGTGCGGGCCATGCTCGCCGCGTCCGGTGGCACCGCGGAGTTCACGGCGGTGTTCGCGGGCGACGACCTGGTCGCGGCGGGTGCGATGGCCGCGCTGCGCGATGGGGGACTGCGTATCCCCGAGGACGTCTCGGTCGTCGGCTACAACAACGAGCGTTTCTCGCAGGACCTCAACCCGCCGCTGACGACCGTGCACATCCCCTCGTACGAGCTGGGCCGCGAGGCGGTCAGGATCGCGCTGTCCGAGGACGCCTCGGCAGGGCAGCGGCAGCGCCGCCACCTGCTGGGTACGCACATCGTGGTGCGGGAGTCGGTGGGGCGGGCACCGCGGACGTAGTGACGGCCCCATGGGCATCGCCCAGTTGGTCGGGTTCGGTTGGTCGGGTTCGGTTGGTCCGGCTCGCTTGGTCCGGCTCAGCCGAGCCGGACCGAGTCCGGGATCTCGTCCGCGATCACGCCGGCCGTGTCGCCCAGCGACAGCCGCACGTCCGCCTGCTGCCACACGGCGGACCGCCAGCGGTCCCGCGCCTGCTCCGGCGAACGGAACACCGCGAGCACCGGAAGCCCTGCGATTCTTCCGGTGGCCAGCAGTTCGGGCAGCTCCGGGATCGGGGCCAGCGCCGCGATGTCATCGAGGACGAGGGTCATTGGTGGGTCGAGCCGACCGGCAGATGACCTCGCAGCCATGGACCGGCCGTGCTCGACCACGCTCGATACGAGTGCGGTCAGCAGGGGCATCGCACCCGGGCGGGCTCGTGGATCCTCGATCGCTTCTCCCACCACGTAGAGGCTTCCCCTCTCGGCGACGAACGACTCCAAATCCAGTGCACCGACTCGACCCGGATTGCAGGCGTCCCGGATATGGATCGAGTTGAGACACTCCAACCCCCGGTGGATGAGCGCCTGTGCGGCGTCACGCCGTTCGGGATGGGCGTGCAGTATGGATTCCAGCTCACCGCTCCACCCGGGCGCGGCCGTCCGCGCCGTACGCAGGATCCGCACCGCCTCGCCGCCCGCGGCCCCGCCCGCCGCCCAGCGGTGCACCTGACGGAACGGCAGGCCGTCCACGCCCGCGGCGTGCAGCCAGCAGCGCAGCAGCGTTTCCGCTGCCGCGAACGTCATCGAGTCCAGGCTGCTCGTGGGCCGCAGCGGCGCGAGCAGCGCGGCGGCGCGGGTCGCCGCTTTCGCCGAGTCCTCACAGCCGGTGTGCGGGGCCCAGCGCAGCCGCCCCGGAATGTCGATCAGGTGCGCCGGATCAAAGACGGCGACCGGGCCCAGCTTGCTGCGGTTGCCGACGGTCCGGTGATACGTCTCCGCGTCCGCGGTCGTGACGATCACCGGGCCGGTGGCGTTCAGGATCGCGGGCTCGACAGCCCGCTTGGCCTTGTCGCCCCTGGACGCCGCGAAGAGGGCGTACGTACGGCTCAACTCCGCGCCCGCCAGCGGATCGCCTGCGGCGGGCTGTTCCCCCCCGGCTGCCCCGGGCCCTGCAGGCCCGCCGGCGAACGGGGGCTGCGCCCCGTACCCACCAGGGGCGGGGGAGTTGGCGTAAGCGGGCGCGCCGGCCCCTGACGGGGCCGAGTACACGCCGGCGCCCGGAGGCGCCAAGTGCGCGCCAGGGATCCCGTGCTCGCCGTACCCACCGGGGGAGGGAAACCCTGGGACGGGCCGCACTGCATAGCCCGAGGGGCCAGGGGAGTTGACGCCAACCGGCGCACCCGGCGCGGGCGCACCGGCCCCTGGCGGGGCCGCGGGTGCGCCGCCGACTCCGAGCGCTCCGTAGCCGACTGGAGCCGCAGGGAGGACGGGTTGGCCCGCAGCGTCGTGCCCCTGCGGCGCCATCTGCGCGCCGGGCGGGGGCTGGGCTCCGTACCCCACCGGTACAGGAGCGCCGGGGTGAGACGGCGTCGTCGCCCCCGGCTGGGGCGGTGTGTGGTAGCCCTGGGGCGCCGCGGGGTGGGTCCCGTTGTCCGCGGGTGCGGCGGAGGCCTTGCGTCCGCCGTTCGAGGGGCGCCGTAGGTCGGCGTCGCGGGGGCGGGGGACGGGGCTGGGGTCCTTCTCCAGGGGGACGGACCCGTCGGTGGTCCCCGAGCGCGCCGCACGGCGCCTGGCTCGGACGACGCGGTAGCGGGTAAGGACGCCGATGAGGAAGACGGTGAGGACGAAGAGGATCATCAGCTGGCCGATGAAGATGCCCCAGAAGAGCCCCGAGCCCGGGAGTTCCAGGGGCGGGGACTCCGGCCAGGCGCCGGGGATGTCGTGCGGCCGGCCGATGAGGTGACGCATTGCCAACGGGGTGCGGGTGAAGTGCACCGCGGCGGGCCACCGGCCGTGGGCGAGCAGGCCGGCGACGCCGGTGGCCGTCCAGACCATGATGGTCATGCCCAGCAGGAAGCCGAGGATTCCGAGGATCAGCCCGTCGGGGACGCCGCCCTCGGTCTGCCGTCGGTCGGGCTGACGTCGGTCCGCTGCCACGTCAGGCCACCGCGTCGTCGGCCAACTGCTTCGCGAGCGATACCTCGACCGCCGATGCCGCCGATGCCGCCGATGCCGCCGATGCCGCCGCGGCCTCCGCGGCGGCATCGGCCACCGCCTCCGCCTCGACCTCGGCCGCGTGGTCGACGGACGACTGCGTCATCGCGCTGTCCGTGAAGACCAGAGGGCGTTCGGACTCGGTGATCAGGTGCTTGACGACCTGGACATTGCCGTTGACGTCCCAGACGGCGATACCGGGGGTGAGCGTCGGGATGATCTCGACGGCCCACCGGGGCAGCCCGAGGACCAGGCCGGTGGCGCGCGCCTCGTCGGCCTTCTGGGCGTAGATCGTCCGGGTGGAGGCCATCTTCAGGATCGCGGCGGCCTCCTTGGCGGCGGCGCCGTCGACGACGTCCGACAGGTGGTGGACGACGGCGACGAAGGACAGCCCGAGGCGGCGGCCGAACTTCAGCAGGCGCTGGAAAAGCTGGGCCACGAACGGGCTGTTGATGATGTGCCAGGCCTCTTCGACGAGGAAGACGCGCTTGACCCGGTCGGGACGGATCCAGGTGTGCTCCAGCCACACTCCGACGATCGCCATCAGGATGGGCATGGCGATCGAGTTGCGGTCGATGTGGGAGAGGTCGAAGACGATCAGTGGCGCGTCCAGGTCGATGCCGATCGTGGTCGGACCGTCGAACATGCCGCGCAGGTCACCGTCGACCAGCCGGTCCAGGACGAGGGCCACGTCCAGCCCCCAGGCCCGGACGTCGTCGACATCGACGTTCATAGCCTCGGCGGAGTCCGGCATGGGATGTCGCAGCCGCTCGACGATGTCGGTGAGGATCGGCTGCCGGTCGGTGGTGGTCTCCGTGACGTACGCGTGGGCGACCTTGAGGGCGAAGCCGGACCGCTCGTCCAGGGCGCGTCCCATCGCGACCTCGATGATCGTGCGGAGCAGCGCGAGCTGCCCGGTCGCGGCGATCGCCGGGTCGAGCGGGTTGAGCTTGATGCCGCCGTTGAGGGCGGCCATCGGGTCGAGGCGGATGGGGGTTATTCCGAGCGCCTTCGCGATCAGATTCCATTCGCCGACGCCGTCCTCGCCCTGGGCGTCGAGCACGACGACCTGGCGGTCGCGGAAGCGCAGCTGGCGCAGCACATACGTCTTCTCCAGCGCGGACTTGCCGTTGCCGGACTCGCCGAGCACCAGCCAGTGCGGGGCGGGCAGTTGCTGGCCGTAGAGCTGGAAGGGGTCGTAGATGTAGCCCTTGCCGGAGTACACCTCGCGTCCGATGATCACGCCGGAGTCGCCGAGGCCGGGGGCCGCGGTGGGCAGATACACGGCCTGCGCCTGTCCGGTGGAGGTACGGACGGGCAGGCGCGTGGACTCCACCTTCCCGAACAGGAAGCTGGTGAACGCGTCGGTGAGCGTCGCGAGGGGGTCCAGCATGGGCATGATGGGCCTCCTGTTAGCGGCGGATTCCGGTCGCGAACGGCAGCGTGTTCACGAACGCGCGGTGGTGCTCACGGTCGCACCACTCCAGTTTCAGGTACGACTTACCCGCTGACGCGCGAATCGTGCGCTTGTCGCGCGCGAGTGCCTCGGGCGAGCGGGAGGAGACGGTGATGTAGCCGACGAGATTCACCCCGGCGGCCCCGCTCGCCAGGTCCTCGCCGCGCTGGTCGACGCGGCCGTGGTGGGCGACATCACGCGGGTCGATCACCCGGTTCATCTTGGCGGCACGGCTGGCGTCCGCGTCGTCGTTCGTCTTCTCGGTCAGCATCCGCTCGATGGCGACATCGGTGGGCTCCAGGTCCATGCAGACCGCGACCGTGCGGATCACGTCCGGGGTGTGGACGAGGAGCGGTGCGAGGAAGTTGACACCGACGGGCGTCATCGGCCATTCCTTCACCCAGGCCGTGGAGTGGTGCCACGGCGCGCGGGTCGATGACTCGCGGGTCTTGGCCTGCAGATACGTCGGCTCCGTCGCGTCCAGCTCGGCCGGCCAGGCGTTGCGCCGGGTCATCGCCTGGATGTGGTCGATGGGGTGGTCCGGGTCGTACATCGAGTGGACGAGGGACGACAGCCGGGCCTGGCCGAGCGGCTGCCGGACCCGGATGTCCGCCTCGGCGAGCCGCGCGCAGATGTCGTTCAGCTCGCGGGCCATGACGGCGGCCAGCCCCGCGTCCTTGTCCATCTCGGAGCGGCGGCTGACCGTGGCACGGGCCAGCGCCTGGCCCTCGGCGGCCAGCTCGCGGGTGAAGTGCATACAGGCGACGAGGTAGGCGCGGTGCTGCTCGGAGGAGGTCGACACCATCGACTGCAGCTGCTCGTAGGAGTTCATGAGCCACGGCTCGGCCTGCGGGTCGCCGCGCAGGGAGACGTCCTTGGCGTGGGCGTCCGGGTCGGCGGGCAGCGTACGGGCCAGCATCTGGAGGCGGGTGACGTAGCCGTCGCCGTTCGCCACGTGCTTGAGCAGCGTGCCGAAGCGTTCCACCAGGGCTTCCTGGTCCTCGCTGTCGCGCAGGCCGACGCCGGGGCCCTCGATCTCGATCGCGGCGGTCACGGTGCGGCGGTCGATGTGCAGCAGCACCGCGATCTCGTCGGGTCCGAACGGTGCCGACAGCCAGGTGATCCGCCCGATGCCGGGCGGCGGCCCGACCTCGACCTCACGCCCGTCGAGCCCGATACCGGCCTCGGAGACCGCGGAGCGGTACGCGGGGGAGCGGCGCAGCGTACGGTGGTAGGTGCGGTTGATCTCGAACCAGCGGTAGAACGTCCGCCGCCGGAACGGCATGTAGACGGCGGCGAACGCCAGCAGCGGCCACCCGATCAGCGTCAGGATGCGCAACGGGAGGATCGGGACCAGGAGGCCGCACATCATGCCGAGGAACGCGCCGACGACGATCAGCGCGATCTCCCCGGTCTCCCGGTTCTTGCCGACGATCGCGTTCGGGCGTGCCTTGCCGATCAGATACGTGCGGCGCGTATGGGTGAAGGGCTGGGACGTCACCGGCGATCACCTCCGTGCTTGTTGCCGTTGCTGTTGTTTCCGCGGTCCGCCGTGGTACGGGGCGCGGGCGCCGCGGGAACGCCGTTGGACCCGCCGCCTCCACCACCGCCACCGGGGCCGCTCGGGCCCGGGTTGCCGTTGCGGCTGCCGTGCGCGGCCATGCCGCCGGAGGCGGGGTTCGAAGGCTGCCCGCCGCCACTGGTCGCCTGCTCCTGCGGTCCGCCGCGCGCGCTGTGGGTCTTGATGCCCTGCTTCACGAGCGCCGCGGGCGAGGAGATCACGGCCGCGGCCTGGGCGCCGCCGGCTTCCTTGCGGTTGTTGCGCAGGTTCACGACGTCATCGCCGAAGCCGGGGACGAAGCGGTAGATCATGAAGCTCGCGAAGATCGCGAGGAGGATGATCGCCAGTCCCGAGACGACGGCGGAGAACGAGTTCGGCCCGTCGGACGCGCTCAGCGCCCCTGCCAGTCCGAGCACGATCACGATCACCGGTTTGACGAGAATGACCGCGATCATGATCCCCGCCCAGCGGCGGACATGGCCCCACATGTGCTTGTCGACCAGCCCCGAGTACACCGCCGTGCCCAGCAGCGCGCCCACGTAGAGCAGCGCGGCCCTGATCACCAGCTCCAGCCAGAGCACGCCGGCGGCCAGCACCGAGACCATGGAGACGACGATCAGCATGATCGGCCCGCCGCCGATGTCCTGGCCCTTGGCGAGGGCGGCGGAGAAGTTGCCGAAGAACGTGTCGGTGTTCGACGACGTGCCGGCCGCGATGACGTCCGTGACGGCATCCGTCGCCGATACCACCGTATAGAGGACAAGCGGCGTGAACGCCGAAGCCAGCACCGTAAGCCACAGGAACCCGACGGCCTCCGTCAACGCTTCCGTCAGCGGCACACCGCGCACGGCCCGCTTGGCGACCGCCAGCAGCCACAGCACGAGCGTCAGGATCGTCGACGCGGCGAACACGACGGCGTACTGCTTGAGGAAGGTGGCGTTGGTGAAGTCCACCTGGGTGGTGGAGGTGATCGCCTTGGAGAGCTTTGTGATCACCCAGGAGGCGGCTTCGGCGCAGCCCTTTGCCAGGGCGGCGAGGGGGTCGAGGGTGCTGGTGAGGGAGGTGTCCCCGTCACCTCCGCCTCCGCCGCCCTTGCCCTTTTCGCAGTACTGTTTCGCAGGACCCGAGATGAGTGAGCAGGGGTCGGAGCTCGTGGTCGGGTCCGGCGTCGGAGTCGGTGTGGGGGCCGCGGCGGCGTGCGTCGCGAGAAGAACGGCGGCCGTCTGAATACCGGCCACGATGCCGGTGAACGAGAGGGCGCGCAGATGTCGGCTACCGCGCATACGTGAAGCCTCCGAACCCCTTGACCGCATCTGCGATCTCACCCGCACCGGACACTGGATTGTCGCCGCTGACTGGCGTCGGGCCCTTCTTCTGACCCGTTTCGAGGACCTTCCAGTCCGAACCGTTCCACTTGAGTTTGAAAGTGACGGTGAACCAGTTGTTCGTCACCGGCTTGGTCGAGGTGCTACCGGCCAGACCGAACATCCCGGTACACCAGACCGAGACGTCGGCGGTGTCGCCGCCGAACTGGTCGACCTTCGTGCCGGCTGGGATCGTGCGGTCGACGAACGTCAGGCCGTTCGGGGCCACGCCGTCCGCGTTCAGCCCGATGCCGGTGAGAAAGGCCTTCGAGTAGTCCGCATCGAAGCCCGACTGCATCTTCGCCGCCGCGCTCCCGTCCGCGATCGCATCGACGATCGCGTGGCGGCGTTCCGTGTTGAACATTCCGTCACCCCCCAGCGCCACCGCGAAGTTCGCGGCAGCGGACTGTGCCCCCTGCTCCGACTTGGCGAAGCCCGCCGCGATCCCCGCGTTGTTGCCGGTGACCGGTTTCTCGCCGGTTGGGGCGGTGGGGTTCGCGTTCGTGCCCCGGGTGCCGCCGGTCGACGCGCCGTCGGAGGCGGTGTTGCCACCGCCGCGGTTAGCGAGGACGATCACGGCGACGAGGACGACCACGACGCCGAGGACCGTCACCAGGGCGCGGCTCGGCTTGGGGCGGCGCGTGGCGGTGCTGTGCCCGCCGTGCCCCTCGGGCATGCGGGTGCGCGTAGGCGGGCCGTCCTCGCCGGTATCGCTGCTGGGGTGAGTGGGCATCAGCACGCAGCCTCAGGTGGGAGTGGGAGCCTGGGACGGGCTCCCGCGGACATGGGACAGGCTGGCTCTGGGCTACACGACTACACGGCCATGCCGTAGACGATGGTGAACAGCGTGCCGAGGGATCCGATGATGAACACACCGGTCAGGCCGGCGATGATCAACCCTTTGCCCTGTTCTGCGCTGAATGTGTCGCGGAGGGCCGTCGCGCCGATCCGCTGTTTCGCCGCGCCCCAGATCGCGATGGCGAGGCAGAGCAGAATCGCTACTGCCATGACCACTTCGATCATCACGCGTGCTTCGTTCCCCAGAGACCCGAAGGGTCCCCAGTTGGGGGCGATGCCACCGATGATGGTGTTGATGTCGCCCTTTGTGGCTGCCATGAACATATGGAACTCACCACCCCGCTCGATCAGTTGGATCCCTCGCCGGGGCGCAAGGGTCCAGGGTCTATCTTGGCCGATGTGTCAACCGGTTCTTGTCGACTCGGCGACTTTCTCGACGGATCCCCCGTGTGATCCGGACCGCAGCGTCCAGAATGTTGCACGGACCGGTGTTCGATGGGACGTAGACGACTACTCTGTGTATCACGAGCGTCACCGTAGGGCAACGATTGGAACGAAGGCGCGGAGTAATGCTGCGGAAAGTCTGGCTCACCGTCACCAGTGGTGCCCCGCGGCGCGCACGTCACTCCTGAGAGGGCATGGCTGATGGCGAAGAAGGTCTGGCTCACCGTCACTCTCGGCTTCGGGCTGTGTCTTTCGTTCCTGGTGCTGCTGGTCATCGGTACGTTTTCGGCCGCGATGGGCATGGCCGGCGGGGGCGGCGGGACGGTCACGCTCGCCAAGGGGACGGTGCCGGCGATATACCAGCCGATCGTGCTGAAGGCGGGCAATCTCTGCCCCGAGATCAATCCGGCGCTGCTGGCCGCTCAGTTGTACCAGGAGAGCGGCTGGGACCCGAAGGCGCAGAGCGGCGCGGCCGCGCAGGGCATCGCGCAGTTCATCCCGGGCACCTGGGCGTCGCACGGAGTGGACGGGAACGGGGACGGGAAGCGCGATGTGTGGGATCCGCAGGACGCGATCCCGTCGGCGGCCGCGTACGACTGCGAGCTGGCCAGGTATGTGAAGGACGTGCCGGGGGACCGGACCAACAACATGCTCGCGGCGTACAACGCGGGTGCGTACGCGGTGATCCATGCGGGTGGCGTGCCGCCGTACCGCGAGACGCAGAACTATGTGAAGACCATCAGGTCCCTGGAGAAGAGCTTCGCCGCGCCCGTGGGCCGGGTGGCGCCCTCCCAGCAGGCCGCGGCGGCCATCTATTACGCGCAGAGCAAGCTCGGCACGCCGTACCTGTGGGGTGGCAACGGCACGGCCGACCAGAGCGGCCGGTTCGACTGTTCGGGGCTGACGAAGGCGGCGTACGAATCGGTGGGCATCGAGCTGCCGCGTGTCGCCAACGACCAGTGGAACGCGGGGCCGCACCCGAAGCGGGACGAACTGCTGCCGGGCGATCTGATCTTCCTCGCCACCGCCCTGAACGATCCGCGGTCGATCCATCACGTCGGACTGTACGTCGGGGGCGGGTACATGATCGACGCCCCGCACACCGGCGCGGTGATCCGCTTCGACAAGATCGACACACCGGACTACATCGGCGCGACCCGCGTGACGAAGGACGGTGCGCAGGCGCTGCCGACTGCGGGCTCTGCGTGATGCTTTGGCCCCGGGATGCGCAATCCGATCTCTCTTGGATAACTTCCTGGTGATCATCCGGTAGAGACCGGAACGCTACGTACCGTGTGCGCCGTTGCACAGGGAGAATGGCGCTGGGACACGGCGTTCATGGCCTGGAGGACACAGAGGGGCCGGAGTATGGATCAGGTAAGGGGCACCACCACATGGCAGAGCACGCGACCGACGGCTCGAACCCTGACCTGGGCCTGCTGCGCGACATCAACGGCCTTGCCAAGGATTCCCCGCACTGGGTCGACCGCGGCGTGGAGTTCATCGGCGAGTACGGGCTCATCGTGCTCATGCTGCTGCTGGCCGGCTGGTGCTGGTGGCGTGTCGCGCGGCGCAGCGAGCAGGCGCCCGCGGCGGTCGCGGGGGTGGTGTGGTCCGGCCTGGCGGCCGGGATCGCGCTGCTCCTCAACATCCCGGTGCGCGGGCTCGTGGAGCGTCCCAGACCCTTCGTCGACCATGAGGGGCTCGATGTCCTGATCAAGGGCAAGAGCGACTTCTCGTTCGTGAGCGACCACGCGACCCTGACCATGGCCATGGCGGTCGGGCTGTTCATGGTCAGCCGCAAGGTGGGGCTCGTCGCCATACTGATCGCGCTCGCCGAGGGATTCTGCCGGGTCTTCATGGGCGTGCACTACCCCACCGACGTGATCGGCGGCTTCGCCCTCGGTACGGCCACGGCGCTGCTTCTCGCCCCGCTCGCGATGGCGCTGCTGACGCCCGTCACGACGGCGATGGCCCGGTCCCGGCTGCGCGGGCTCGTACGGTCCCCCGCGCCGCGCGGCGAGTCGTATCCGATGCCCACCGCGTACGACAAGGACCTGGCGGCCTGAGGCCGCGCCCCCAACCCGACCGGCGAGCCGACCGGCATTCGAGCCCCCTACAGGGCCTGCGGGAAGTCGAAGAGCCGGTCCGGGTCGTACTTCTTCTTCAGCTCGGTGAGCCGGGCCGCGGCGCTGCCGTAGTAGGCCTGGCGCCAGTCCTTCAGGGCCGGGTCGGTGTAGTTCTGGTAGGCGGAGCCCGATGCGTGCCGGCGCATCGCCTCGTACAGGGTGTCCAGCCACGTCGTCCGGCTGAGGGCGTCCGACGCGATGTACTGCGCCAGGAAACGCGAACGGCGGTGCACGAAGGCCGTCGCGCCGGGGTCGACCCGGTTGACCGCGCCGCCCAGGGCGGTCAGTGCGACGCTGCCCGCGCCACCGCCGGATATCGAGCCGAGCCGTTCGACCTGCGTGAGCAGGGTCTGGATGCCGGTCGGCGACAGCGAATGGTCGTAGAAGTCCGAGCGCGCGGTGTACGTCTCGCGCTGCAGCCTGCCCTTGGGGGGCAGATGGCACTGAGCGGTGGACAGGTCAGAGCAGCCCGCGTAGGAGAACATCGCCTCCAGATAGGACCGCGGGCGCAGCGAGAGCGAGGGCGCGCCGCCCCCGGCGGACCCGGAGAGCCGGTCCATGGCACTGGCCAGATCGCTCCGCGAGCCGGTCGTCAGGGTGGCGACGGAGACCTTCGGGGAGCCGCCCGCCGGCGCGTCCAGATGCAGCGACGACCAGATCTCGTCCGGCTGGTCGGGGCCCCACTCCTGCCAGGCGCGGACGACGGCCGCCGCCCGGCTCCACGGCCAGGTGGCGTACCCGGTCACGACGGAGGGCGCTGGATGGGTGGCGAAGCGCAGTTCGGTGACGACGCCGAAGTTGCCGCAGCCGGCGCCGCGCAGCGCCCAGAAGAGGTCGGAGTTCGCGGTCGCGTCGCAGTCGAGCTGCTTGCCGTCCGCCGTGATGATCGTGGCGCCGGTGAGGCTGTCGCAGGTCAGGCCGTACGAACGGCTGAGTACGCCATGGCCGCCGCCGAGAGTGAGGCCGGAGACGCCGACCGATGGGCAGGAACCGGCGGGAACCGTGCGGCCGCGGTCGCCGAGCCGGGAGTACAGGTCGATGAGCTTCGCGCCGGCGCCGACGGTGGCGGTCGTGCCGGTGGCGGATATCGCGTCGAGCCGGGACACGTCCAGGACGAGGTGGTCCTGGCCGCCGCTGGACCAGCCCGCGTACGAATGGCCGCCGCTCCTGATCGACAGACGGACGGAGCGGGAGCCGCGCGCGAAGGCCAGGCATTCGCGGATGTCGTCCGCGCTCGAGACGTACGCGATGGCGGCGGGGAGCAGGTCGTCGAAGCGGGTGTTGTAGAGCCGGCGGGACGCGTCGTAGCCGCTGTCGTCCGGGCGGACGAGCGCGCCGGCGAGGCCCTTGGCCAGGGCCGGCCAGTCCGGCGGCCCGCCCGGGGTGGCGGAGGAGGCGGTACCGGCCGGGGTGGTGGGGGCGGCGGCGGTAAGGGAGGGGGTCGGCGGCTTCGCGTCGCCGCCGTCGCCCGCGCTGCAGCCGGCCAGCCACGTCGATGCGGCGGCACCGGATCCGGCGCGGAGCGCCTGTCGTCGGTTCACGGACGCGGCCTCCTGCCAAGGGCCCGTCTGCGGCGGGCGACTGCTCACCCTCCTACCCGCCTCGGGGTGGGCGCAAGTGGCGTTCCGTGAACGTGAAGGGGTTGTCCGTGATGCGTTGTTCGTGCAGCGGTTGTTCGTGATCGGCCGGACCTGGCTACGCGCCGGTGTGGGCGCTTGCGTCGCGCCTGGCGCGGTCACGGGCGCGCCGGGCCGGGCCCTTCCAGCCGCACGAACAGCTGGCGGCGGCGAAGGAACCCTTGTCCGTGACCGTGGTGTGGTGGGTGCCGGACGTGGGGGCGTCGGACTGGATGAGCACACAACCACGGTACGGGACGCCTGCGGCGAGCTCGCCGGAATGCCGGCGCTTGAGGACAGTGCGGGCGCCGTTACGGGGGCGGGCGGATCGTCGTTATGCGGGCGAGGCCCAGGTTGCGGGATTCCCAGGGGGTAACGGGCGATGGTGATGCAGCGCAGGCGGATGGTGACGGCCGCAGCGGCGGCGGGGTTCGTGTGCGGGGTGACGGTGCTGGCGGGCTGCGCGGGGAACGGTGCGGCGGCCGACGGGCTGGGGGCGGATTCGGGCGACTCGGTGCGCCGGGCCGCGGATGTGCTGGTCCGGGCGGGGAGCTCGAAGGTGACCACGTCGATGGAGATGGCGAGCGGCGGGACGCGGGTGATGATCACCGGGTCCGGCGGGTTCGACTACGGCAAGGGTCGGGGTGAGCTGCGGATCACCCTGCCCAGGGACGCCGCGGGAGCCCAGGAGCACCACCCGGTCACCGAGCTGATGACGCCGGGTTCGCTCTATATGAAGGACCGCGGTGAGGGCGTGCCCGCGGACAAGTGGGTACGGGTGGACACCACTCAGCTCTCCGACGGCAATCTGGTGACCGGCGGCGCCACCGATCCGCTGGCCGCGGCGGAACTCCTGCGCGGGGCGCGGAAGGTCGAGTTGGTCGGCGAGGAGACGTTTCTCGGAGTGCGGGTGCGGCACTTCCGGGGAAGCACGGACATCGCCCGCGCGGCCCGCAGCGCCTCACCGGCCACCCGGGGGCCGCTGGCGGCGGCGGCCAAGGGGTTCACCGTGACGGAGGTGCCGTTCGATGTGTACCTCGACGCGCAGGGGCGCCCGCGCAAGGTCAGCCAGCGTTTCACGTTCAGCAGCGACCCGAGCGCGAAGCAGGTACGGCAGAGCGGGAAGCCCGGTACACCGCGCGATGTGACGGTCACGTCGACGACGGTGCTCGACACATTCGGTACGCCGGTGAACGTCGTATTGCCGAAGTCGGCCGATATTTACAACGGGAAGATCGTTACTGCACCGCCGAAATGACGGTGGGTGAAATGGTCCATCCGTGCCATGCGCGGACCGTGTGCGGGTGCCTACTCTGACCAGTGGCCGATGGAACCGGCCACTGCTCGAGGACGAGGAGGTGGTGCACGTGGCTGTGTCTCGCGAATCGCACATGTCTACGCAGAATGGGGCGAGTCAGGACTTCGTCGCCCTCGCGGAGATCGAGCTGTGCGGCGAGCTGATGATCGCGGCTTCCGCCGCCGGCGAGGAGCGGTTGAGCTTCGCCCGGATCGATCAGGTGCTCGAAGTGGACCGTACGGCGGCGCGCACGCCGGTGCGGATTCCCGCGCAGGCGGCCCGGCGCCCGCACTGAACCACCGGTCCAACGAACCACCGAACCACCGAACCACCGGCATCGATGAACCACGGAACCCATGAAGGACAGCGCCGCCGAACAGCGCCACCGAATCGCCGACCGGGTCCGCGGGAACGTGGCGGGCCCGGCCGCCGGCGGGGCGCGGGGCTCAGGTGCGCAGCAACCGGGCTATGGCCGCGGTCGCCTCGGCGACCTTGTCGTCGATCTCGGGTCCGCCCTCGGCGGCCGCGGCGGCGACGCAGTGCCGCAGGTGCTCCTCCAGCAGCTGCAGGGCGAAGGACTGCAGGCCCTTGGTGCTGGCCGAGACCTGGGTGAGGACATCGATGCAGTAGACGTCCTCCTCCACCATCCGCTGGAGTCCGCGGATCTGGCCCTCGATCCGGCGCAGCCGCTTGAGGTGCGCGTCCTTGTGGCTGCTGTAGCCGTGCGGGCCCTGCGGACTGTGCGGTGCCGGTGCGCTCAGCCCGGCCTCCGCGGCTTCCGCGGCCTCGCTGGTCTCGTCCGTCTCGGTGGTCGTCATCCCGTCCTCCCTGCCCGAAAATACCCCTGGTGGGTATATCTTACCGAATCGGTACCTTGTACGACGCTCCCTGGTGAGAGGCAGTCTGTCCGATGGGCGACACTGGGTGACGCCCATTAGCCGTGGCCGGATGATGCGCCTAGCATCAACGAGACCTGACGAGACCGAATCCGATGCACCCCGAGGACCTCACGTGCGCTTTCGTCTGACCCCCAGGGAGACGAGCTTCTATGACATGTTCGCCGCATCCGCGGACAACATCGTCACAGGTTCGAAGCTCCTCATGGAACTGCTCGGGGCCGATTCGGCCACGCGTATCGAGATCGCCGAACGGATGCGGGCGGCGGAGCACGCGGGGGACGACGCGACTCACGCGATCTTCCACCAGCTGAACTCCTCCTTCATCACGCCGTTCGACCGTGAGGACATCTACAACCTCGCGTCGTGCCTCGACGACATCATGGATTACATGGAGGAGGCCGTCGACCTGGTCGTTCTGTACCAGGTGGACGAGCTGCCGAAGGGTGTCGAGCAGCAGATCGAGGTGCTGGCGCGGGCGGCGGTGCTGACCGCCGAGGCGATGCCGAACCTGCGGACGATGTCCAACCTCACCGAGTACTGGATCGAGATCAACCGGCTGGAGAACCAGGCGGACCAGATCCACCGCAAGCTGCTCGCCCAACTGTTCAATGGCAAGTACGACGCCATGGACGTGCTGAAGCTCAAGCAGATCGTGGACGTACTGGAAGAGGCCGCGGACGCGTTCGAGCACGTCGCGAACACCGTGGAGACCATCGCGGTCAAGGAGTCCTGACCTCCTGTGGACACCTTTGCACTGATCGTGACCATTGGCGTCGCGCTCGGATTCACGTACACGAACGGGTTCCACGACTCGGCGAACGCCATCGCCACCTCGGTGTCGACGCGAGCGCTGACGCCCAAGGCGGCGCTCGCGATGGCCGCGGTGATGAACCTGGCCGGCGCCTTCCTGGGGAGCGGCGTCGCCAAGACGGTCAGCAAGGGGCTCATCGCGACGCCGACCGGCCGGGGCGGAATGGGCATCATGTTCGCGGCCCTGGTGGGCGCGATCGTATGGAACCTGGTCACTTGGTACTACGGGCTGCCGTCGAGTTCCAGCCACGCGCTGTTCGGCGGCATGGTGGGCGCGGCTCTCGCCGGAGGGACCACCGTCTACTGGTCGGGTGTGATCGAGAAGGTCGTCATCCCGATGTTCCTGTCCCCGGTGGTCGGTCTGTTGGCCGGCTATCTGGTGATGCTCGCGATTCTGTGGCTGTTCCGTAAGTCCAACCCCCACAAGGCCAAGCGCGGTTTCCGGATCGCGCAGACGGTCTCGGCGGCGGCGATGGCACTCGGCCACGGTCTGCAGGACGCGCAGAAGACGATGGGCATTGTGGTGATGGCGCTGACCATCTCCGATGTGAACAGGGCGGACTCGATCCCGATCTGGGTGAAGTTCGCGTGCGCGGCGATGCTGTCGCTCGGCACCTACGCGGGCGGCTGGCGGATCATGCGGACGCTGGGGCGCCGGATCATCGAGCTGGACCCGCCGCAGGGCTTCGCGGCCGAGACGACCGCGGCCTCGATCCTCTACACGACCGCGTACATCTTCCAGGCCCCGGTCTCGACGACGCATGTGATCACCTCGGCCATCATGGGTGTGGGCGCGACGAAGCGGGTAAAGGCCGTGCGCTGGGGTGTCGCCAAGAACATCGTGGCCGGCTGGTTCATCACGATGCCGGCAGCCGCGCTGGTGGCGGCGGCGAGTTACGGCGTGATCAAGCTCGTCTTCGGCTGACCGCCGGTGGTCGTGCCCGCAACTTCCGGGCGCGCCTGAAGAAGAACCAAAGGAATGGGCCCGCCCCCCTCACGGGGACGGGCCCTTCGCCTTGCGGTGGCACCGCCATGCAGCACCGCAGGACGGCTATGGTGCCGGTTTAGCCGAAGCGGCCCGAGATGTAGTCCTCGGTGGCCTGGACCGACGGGTTGGAGAAGATGCGCTCGGTGTCGTCCAGCTCGATGAGCTTGCCGGGCTGGCCGACGGCCGACAGGTTGAAGAACGCCGTGCGGTCGGAGACCCGCGCCGCCTGCTGCATGTTGTGCGTCACGATGACGATCGTGAAGCGCGACTTCAGCTCCCCGATCAGGTCCTCGATCGCGAGGGTGGAGATCGGGTCGAGGGCCGAGCAGGGCTCGTCCATCAGCAGGACCTGCGGCTCGACCGCGATGGCGCGGGCGATGCAGAGTCGCTGCTGCTGGCCGCCGGACAGGCCGGAGCCGGGCTTGTTCAGCCGGTCCTTGACCTCGTTCCAGAGGTTGGCGCCCTTGAGGGACTTCTCGACGACCGCCTCCAGCTCGCTCTTGCGGCGCATGCCGTTGAGCTTGAGGCCGGCCGCCACGTTGTCGAAGATCGACATCGTGGGGAACGGGTTCGGCCGCTGGAAGACCATGCCGACGGTGCGGCGGACCGCGACCGGGTCGACGCCCGTCGCGTAGAGGCTCTCGTCGTCCAGCATGACCTTGCCCTCGACCCGGCCGCCGGGGGTGACCTCGTGCATGCGGTTCAGGGTGCGGAGGAAGGTGGACTTGCCGCAGCCGGACGGGCCGATGAAGGCCGTCACGGAGCGGGGCTCGACGGTCATCGAGATGTCGTCGATCGCCTTGTGGTTGCTGTAGTAAGCGGAGAGGCCGCTTACATCGATGCGCTTGGCCATGGTGGGGCTCTCAATCCGATGGTCGCTGGGGGTAGTCGCGTCAGCGACCGGTCTTGGGGGCCTTCCAGCGGGCGATGCCGCGAGCCACCATGTTCAGGATCATGACGAAGGCGATCAGCACCAGGGCTGCTGCCCAGGCGCGGTTGTACGACGCGTCGTTGCCGTTCTGGAACTGCTCGAACACGTAGTACGACAGGGAGGACTGACCACCCTCGAAGGGGTTGTTGTTGATGATCTGGCTGCCGAAGACCAGCAGCATGATCGGCGCGGTCTCGCCGGTGATGCGGGCGATGGCCAGCATGACGCCGGTGGTGATGCCGCCGATGGCCGTGGGCAGGACCACCTTGAGGATGGTGCGCCACTTCGGCACGCCGAGCGCCAGGGACGCCTCGCGCAGCTCGTTCGGTACGAGCTTGAGCATCTCCTCGGTCGAGCGGACCACGACCGGCAGCATCAGGATCGTCAGGGCCAGCGAGCCGGCGAAGCCGGACGGGCCGTTGCCCAGCATCAGGACCCACACCGTGAGGATGAACAGGCCCGCGACGATCGACGGGATACCGGTCATGACGTCCACGAAGAAGGTGACGACCTTGGCGAGCGTTCCCTTGCCGTACTCGACCAGGTAGATCGCCGTCAGCAGTCCGAGCGGGGCCGCGATCACCGTCGCGATGCCGACCTGCTCGATAGTGCCGATGATCGCGTGGTAGATGCCGCCACCGGGCTGGATCGTGATGATCCCGCCCATGGAGTGGCTGAGGAAGTTGCCGTCCAGGACCTTCAGACCCTTGGAGACCGTCGTCGCGATCAACGAGTACAGCGGGACGATGGCGACCACGAAGCAGGCCCAGACGACACTGGTGACGACCCGGTCCTTGGCCTGTCGGCGGCCCTCGACGGCCGAGGTCACGGCGTAGGTGCCGACGACGAACAGCAGCAGGGAGATCATGCCCCACTGCACACGGCTCTCCAGCCCGGCCGCGAGGCCGGTTCCGATGCCCAGCGCGACCGCGGCGGCGGCGATGGCGGCCGGCGCCCAGCGGGGCATCCGGCGCTGCGCCAGACGCGCCGGCGCGGGGACCGAGGGGGTGGGCACCTTGTCGGTGATGACGTGGGTCATGCGTTGGCCCCCGAGTACTCCTTGCGGCGGGCGATGATCAGGCGGGCCCCGCCGTTCACCAGCAGCGTGATGACGAACAGGACGAGGCCGGAGGCGATCAGTGCGTCACGTCCGAACGGTGACGCCTCGCCGAACTTGGCGGCGATGTTCTGCGCGAAGGTCCCGCCGACGGGGTCGAGGAGCCTCGCGGACAGCACCGGGGAGGCCGAAAGGACCGTGGCCACGGCCATCGTCTCACCCAGCGCGCGGCCGAGGCCGAGCATCGAGGCGCTGATGATTCCGGAGCGGGCGAACGGCAGCACCGACATCCGGATGACTTCCCAGCGGGTCGCGCCGAGCGCGAGCGCCGCTTCCTCGTGCATCTTCGGCACCTGGCGGAAGACTTCGCGGCTGACATTCGTGATGATCGGCAGGATCATGATCGCCAGCAGGATGCCGACCGTGAAGAGCGAACGGGCCGCGCCCTCGGGGTCCGTCTTGTGGAAGACGCCGGTCCAGCCCAGGTAGTCGTTGAGCCAGAGGTTCAGGCCCTTCATGTGCGGCACGAGGTAGATCGCGCCCCACAGGCCGTAGATGATGCTCGGGATCGCGGCGAGCAGGTCGACGACGTAGGCGAGCGGAGTGGCGAGCCGGCGCGGCGCGTAGTGCGAGATGAACAGCGCGATGCCGACCGCGACCGGGACCGCGAGGGCCATCGCGATCACGGAGCTGACGACCGTGCCGTAGATCAGTACGCCGATGCCGAAGACCGCCGGGGTCGCGTTGGCGTCCCATTCGAAGCTGGTGAAGAAGTTCGCGTGGTCCTGGGAGATGGCGTGCGTCGCGCGGATTGTGAGGAAGACCGCGATCGAGGCCATGACGACCAGGAGGAGGATGCCGGATCCGCGGGAGAGGCCGCTGAACACGCGGTCTCCGATGCGGGTCACGGAAGCCTGGGCCGTGGGGGGAGGCAGTGCGCTGTCGGTCGGTGTTATGTCCATGGGTTTCTCCGGTCTGGGTGGGGGATGGCTCCCCCGGCGGCGGTGCACCGGAATGGGCGGCCGGCCCCGGGTTCGGGACCGGCCGCTCGGGTCAGGAGAGGGTGGCGATGGTGGAGCGGACCTTGGCGGCGATCTCCGTCGGCAGCGGGGCGTAGCCGATGGCGGAGAGGCCCTTCTGGCCGTCCTCGCTCGCGATGTAGGTGAGGAAGGACTTCGCCAGCTCGAGCGTGTCGGCCTTGTTGCCCTTGTCACAGGCGATCTCGTACGTGACGAGGGCCAGCGGGTAGGCGCCCTCGGCCTTCGTGTCGTAGGCGAGCTTCAGCGCCAGGTCGGGGGCGGTGCCGGTGATCTTGGCCTCGGCGATGGCCTTGGAGGCGTTGGCCGAACTGGCCTCGACGGGGGCGGCCGCGCCGGTGGCGAGCTTGACCGTCTTCAGGCTGTTGGCGGTCGCGAACGACAGCTCGAAGTAGCCGATGGTGCCCTCGGCCTGCTTCACGTTCGAGGCGATGTCGGCGGAGCCGGGAGCGGACTGGCCGCCCTTGCCCTTCCACGCCTTCGCGTGGTCGTAGGGCCAGTCGGCCTTGGCCGTCGCGTTGAAGTACTTGGTGAGGTTGTCCGTGGTGCCGGAGTCCGTAGAGCGGTGGAACGCCTGGATGTTGCTGCTCGGGAGCTTCGCGGTCGGGTTCAGCTTCTTGATCGCCTCGTCGTCCCACTTGGTGATCGTCGAGTTGAAGATCTTCGCGAGGGTCGGGGCGTCCAGGACGAGGTTGTCGACGCCCGCGAGGTTGTAGCCGATCGCGATCGGGCCGCCGACCATCGGCAGGTCGATGCCCTGGCCGCCGGTGCAGATCTTCTTCGAGGTGGTGACCTCTTCGGGCTTCAGCGGCGAGTCGGAGCCCGCGATGCTGACGCCGCCCTGGTTGAAGGCGGTGACGCCCTCACCCGAGGAGGAGCTCTTGTAGTTGATGTTCGTGCCGGGGCACGCCTGCATGTAGTTCTTGACCCAGACGTCCATCGCGTTCTTCTGGGCGCTGGAGCCCGAAGCGAGCAGCTGGCCGGACTTCGCACACTTGATCGATCCCGCGGCGGCGTTGCTCGTCTTGTCCCCCGAGGGGGTGGTGTTGTTGTCAGAACCGCAGGCCGTGAGGACCAACGCGCTGGAAACCGCGACCGCGCCGACGGTCAGGGCGCGCAGTCCGCTGTTACGGGAAAGCTTCACCTTCAGTGTTCCTTCCAGGAGCCCGCCGGTGGACGGCGAAGCAGAGGTATGGAGTATCTGCATCCACCCGGCACAGCGTGATGCTCACCGGTAGGGCCGAAATTAGGCAGGCGAGGTGAATCGCCCAACGGGAGAGAGTGAACGCAAGGTGAACCTCGTCTATCAGTGCGGGGCCGCTTGCCATGGGTGCCACTCCGTGGGGCTGGAGAGGTGCCGTGGGTCACGTGATTCGTGCCGATCACGCGGGTGAACGGTGACCGGCCGGAGCGGTACGCGCGGGTTCGGCACGGGGTCAGCGAGGGGGTCGGTGCGGAGTCAGCGAGCGCAGCAGGGCGTCGATCAGCGGGCGGTCGCGGGGGTGGGTGAGGCGGTTGCGGGCCGCCGCCGGGGGCAGCCAGATGAGCCGGTCGACCTCGTCATTGACGGCGAAGGCACCGTCCACGGCCTCGGCGGCCCAGTAGCGGACCTCCTTGGGGCGACCGTAAGCGACATAGCGGGCGGTCGGCAGCGGCGCGCCCAGCACGCACTCCATGCCGGTCTCCTCGCCGACCTCGCGCAGCGCACCGGCCATGGGGTCCTCGCCGCGCTTGAGCTTGCCCTTGGGATGCGACCAATCATCATATTTCGGGCGGTGGATCAGCGCGATCTCCACGCCGCCGTCAACCGGCGCACGCCGCCACAGGACGGCGCCGGCGGCGAGAACGGGGGACCGGTCGTCCGACTCCGGGGAACGCAGCATCACGCCTCACCTCGAACCGGGGGCGGCGGGGACGGCCGGGACGCCGGGGACGCCGCGTTGCCAGAGGCGGGCGAAGGCGAAGCGGGCCGCCTCGACCTCCTGCCGCTGGTCCGCGTGGAGCACGCCGAGCGCGTAGGCGGTCGCCGGGGCGATCCGCGGGATGCGGGCGGCGGTCGACACGGCATTGGCCGACTCGGCGGCCTCCCGGTGCCCTTCCAGCAGCCGGGCCGCGTCCTTCAGCCGGGCCAGCGCGTCCTCGGCGCCCTGACCGCTCCCGGCGCTCCCGTCTCCGTCGGCGCCGTCGGTGACCAGGGCGACCTGAGCCTCCTGGGTGTCCATGGTGCCGGGTTCGCCGGCCGGGCACACCTCGGCGGCGTAGCGGCTGATCCGCAGCAGGGCGCGGGCATGGTGCCAGGGGGCGTCCTGCAGATCGTTGGTCAGCTCCGGGCCGAGGGCGGCCCGCACGGCGTCGGCGTTGTACGGGTGCCCCGCACGCGCCAGCGGCAGCGCTGCCGTCGCCTCGGCGAGCCGGTGGTGCGCCAGTCCCGCGAGCGGCGGCAGCCGGTCGGCGGCGGGGGCATCGGCCGCCGGGGTCAGCGGCACCTCGGAGGCCAGTACGGCGACGGCGTCGGCCAGCGCGTGGAACCGCGACGAACCCAGTGCCTGCAGCGCGGCCGAGTGCGCACGGGTGCGCGCCAGGGTCAGCTGCCGTTCCAGCAGCGCGCCCGCGCGGGCCGCCCCGACCGCCAGCGGCCCGCCCGAGGCGGACAGCTGCACGGAAGAGGAGGAAGCGGACGGGCCGGACCGGCCGGACAGCGCCGTACGGTCCGCGGCCGGTGCGCCGTCGGCGTGGTCCCAGGGCAGCGCGGCAGGACCCGGCCGGCCGGGGTTCGGCCGGTCAGGACCTGAGGCCAGCCGGTGCAGGGCGGAGAGCAGCCGCGCGAGCCGGGCGGCGTACTGGTGCTCGTGGGCGAGGGCCGTGGAGAGCCAGCCGAGCTCCGTGCGCAGCGGATCGGCCCAGGCGGGCTCGGTCAGCGGGCCGTAGGTCTGCAGGGTCGCGCTGATACGGCGGGCGGACCGGCGCAGCAGCAGGTTGGCGGCGTCCTCATCCTCGGCACGCAGGCTCAGCGCGCGCAGGAAGGTGGCCGCTTGGTCGTGGAGGTAGCCGGAGACCACCTCCCCGGCGCTGGCCGCGCCTGGTCCCGGCATCCCGGGGCCGCCGGGACCCCCGCCGAGGATAAGTGCCGGCTGGCCGGCCTGGGCGTACGCGGTGTCACGGTGTCGCTGGGCCACGCCGGCGCCTCCGGGCGTCGATGAGCATCTCCTGGACATTGCGCAGCGGCTTCCCGTCGGGGTCGGTGCTGTGCCGGGTCCAGTTCCCGTCCGCCGCGAGATGCCAGGACGCGGTGTCGTCCGCCATCCCGGTCTCCAGCAGGCGGTTGAGGGTGGCGCGGTGGGCCGGGTCGGCGACCCTGACCAGCGCCTCGATGCGGCGGTCGAGGTTACGGTGCATCATGTCGGCGCTGCCGAACCAGACTTCTGGTTCGCCGCCGTTGCCGAAGATGAACACCCTGGAGTGTTCGAGGAATCGGCCCAGGACACTGCGGACCCGGATGTTCTCGGACAGGCCGATGACGCCGGGCCGTACCGCGCAGATGCCGCGTACCCAGATGTCGACGGGCACACCGGCCTGCGAAGCGCGGTAGAGAGCGTCGATGACGGCTTCGTCGACGATCGAGTTGAGCTTCATGCGGACGTACGCGGGGCGCCCGGCCCGGTGGTGGGTGATCTCCTCCATGATCCGGGAGATCAGTCCGTCGCGGAGGTTGCGGGGCGCCACCAGCAGCCGGTTGTAGACCTCGCGGCGCGAGTAGCCCGAGAGCCGGTTGAAGAGGTGCGAGAGGTCCGCGCCGACCTGCGGGTCGGCGGTGAGCAGGCCCAGGTCCTCGTACAGCCGCGCGGTCTTGGGGTGGTAGTTGCCGGTGCCGACGTGGCTGTAGCGGCGCAGCGTGTCGCCTTCCTGGCGGACCACGAGCGACAGCTTGCAGTGGGTCTTCAGGCCCACCAGGCCGTAGACGACGTGGCAGCCGGCCTCCTCGAGCTTGCGGGCCCACTTGATGTTGGCCTGTTCGTCGAAGCGCGCCTTGATCTCGACCAGGACGAGGACCTGCTTGCCCGCCTCGGCCGCGTCGATGAGCGCGTCCACGATCGGGGAGTCCCCGGAGGTGCGGTAGAGCGTCTGCTTGATCGCCAGCACGTCCGGGTCGGCCGCCGCCTGGTCCAGGAAGGTCTGGACGGAGGTCGAGAAGGAGTCGTACGGGTGGTGCAGCAGTACGTCGCGTTCGCGCAGCGCCGCGAAGATGTCGGGCGCGGACGCCGATTCCACCTCGGCCAGGTCGCGGTGGGTGCCGGCGATGTACTTCGGGAACTTCAGCTCCGGCCGGTCCAGGCCCGCGATGGCGAACAGCCCGGTCAGGTCGAGCGGTCCCGGCAGCGGGTAGACCTCGGTGTGCTTCATCTTCAGCTCGTGGACGAGCAGGTCGAGCACCCTCGGAGCAATCGATTCTTCTACTTCGAGGCGCACCGGCGGGCCGAAGCGGCGCCGCATCAGTTCCTTCTCCAGGGCCTGGAGAAGGTTCTCGGCGTCGTCCTCCTCCACTTCCAGGTCCTCGTTGCGGGTGACCCGGAACATGTGGTGGTCCAGGACCTCCATTCCGGGGAAGAGCTCCTCCAGGTGCGCGGCGATGACGTCCTCCAGCGGGACGTAGCGCTGCGGGCTCGCTTCGAGGAAGCGGGAGAGGATCGGCGGGACCTTCACCCGGGCGAAGTGCTCGTGGCCCGAGACCGGATTGCGTACGACGACGGCCAGGTTCAGGGACAGGCCGGAGATGTACGGGAAGGGATGCGCCGGGTCGACGGCCAGCGGGGTCAGCACGGGGAAGATCTGCTGGCGGAAGAGGGTGAACAGGCGCGCCTGCTCCTTCTCCGTGAGATCCGCCCAGCGGATGACGTGTATGCCCTCGTCGGCCAGCTGCGGCGCGACATCGTTCTGGAAGCATGCGGCGTGCCGCGCCATGAGCTCGCGGGACCTGGTGAGGATCAGGTCCAGCACGTCACGGGGCTGCAGGCCGGACGCCGAACGGGTGGCGACGCCGGTCGCCATGCGGCGCTTGAGGCCCGCGACCCTGACCATGAAGAACTCGTCGAGGTTGCTGGCGAAAATCGCGAGGTAGTTCGCCCGTTCGAGGAGCGGGGTGGCCGGATCCTCGGTGAGTTCGAGTACGCGTTCGTTGAACGCCAGCCAGCTGCGCTCCCGGTCCAGGAACCGGCCCTGGGGGAGATCCCCGTCGGCCGCCTCCTCGGCGGAAGGGCTGACGACGTCGTCCACATAGGGGACGACCTGGGGGCGGAACGCGGTGCTGACCGTGCCTGCCCCGTTGGGCTGCCCGGGGACACCGGGCTGATTCATCGAGGCCATGGAGTAAGAGCCCTCCTCCGGTTCCGGCACGTCGAACACGTCGTACGGCCTGCCGGGAGCCCTCGGGGACCGCCCTGGGGCCGTCCGTCCATTGTCCCGCGCCGAACGGGATAGCGGCAGGTCGGGAGGTGGAGAGTGCTCCGGTTTGGGGGGAGGGGCAGCGGGCTGCATTCCGTGATGCTCGCAAGGCAGTCTGAATCGCCGGTAACGAGAACATGTCGGGAGGGATAGCGCGGAGCAACCCCGGGATGCACATGGTCTCAGTACCGGCTCGGAACGGTTCCGGTCCGGTCTCGCCGGGCCGGTCCGGCTCGCCGTGCGTTACCTCCGGTTCAGCTCTCCGGCTACCTCCGGTTCAGCTGTCCGTGCGGTACATCAGGTCGACCTCGTGGGTCGTGAAGCCCAGCCGCTCGTAGACGGTGACGGCGGGGATGTTGTCGGCGTCCACGTAGAGCATCGCGGTGGGCAGCTTCTCATCGTCGGCGAGGTGGCGCAGGCCGATCGCGGTGAGTGCCTTGCCCAGGCCGCTGTCCTGCTCGTCGGGGTGCACGCCGACGACGTACACCTCGCCGAGCCGGTCCTGGCGGTGCACCTTCGTCCAGTGGAAGCCGACGACCTTCTCCCCGCGGACGGCGAGGAAGAAGCCTTCCGGGTCGAACCACGGCTCGGCCTTGCGGTCGTCCAGGTCACGTTGGGTGAGCGCGCCCTGCTCGGGGTGGTGGGCGAACGCGGCGGCGTTCACCGCCAGCCAAGCGGCGTCGTCCTGCCCGGGGACGAAGGTCCGTACGGAGATGCCCGCCGGAATCACCGGTTCCGGCAGGGCGGGGCCGTCGTCGAGCGGGCGGCGCAGCTGCCGCAGTTCCCGGAACAGGTTCAGCCCGAGCTGCACGGCCAGGTGCCGGGCGGAGGGGTGGCCGCCGTGCGCCCATACCCGCAGCCGCTTGCCGGTGGCGTCGAGCAGCGCCCGGCCGAGCGCCCGCCCGTGCCCGTGAGTGCGGTGGGCGGGGCGGATCAGCAGCTCGGCGGCGGGGGGCTCGACCGGGTCGGTGTCCTCGATCTGCGCGTAACCGGCGAGCTCGTCCCCGAGGTACACCAGCAGGTGCCGCACTCCTGGGCGCTCGCCGCCGCGCAGATTGAGCCGGCCCTGCTCGGAGACCGCCCACTGGCCGTCGTGCTCCGCCGCCTCCTCGAGCAGCGCGAGGATGTCCCGCGCCGTGCCGGGCGGGAGCGCGTCCAGGATCTCGATCCGGCGGTGGGACGGGGAGGACTGCGCGGCGTCGGTCATGAACCCGAGCCTACGACCCGGCGATCAGTGCCTTCGCCTCCGGTGGGTTCGCCATCCGCACCGGGTCCGGCCGGGCGGCCACCGGATCGCGCGCGGGGACGATGACGGCGGCGGAACAGGCCGCGATCCCCGCGACGGCGAAGCCGGGCCAGTAGCCGGCGCTGGTGATCAGAGCGCCCATGACGGGCGGGACCAGTGCGGCCGTCAGGTTCTGGCCGGTGTTGTGGATGCCCAGCGCGCGTCCTGCCCAGGCCGGTCCCGCGCCCTCCGCGGTGGCGGTGAACGACAGGCCGTTGGTGCTGGCGGTGATGCCGACGGCGAGGATCAGGGCCGCGTCGGTGAGGGGGGAGGGGAAGGCCGCGGTCAGCGCGGTGGCCCCGATGACGGCGGCCGTGATCAGGGCGAGCTGCCGCATCGGCCGCATCCGGCTGCCGACCCGGTCCGACCAGCGGCCCACGACGATCCGGGAGACCGCGCCCAGGCCCTGGCCCAGCGCCACCAACTGCCCGGCGGCGACCGGGGACCAGCCGCGTACGTCGACCAGCAGCACCAGCGCGAAGGCGCCCGCCGTGAACTGGGGGACGACCAGCAGCGCGCCGGAGGCGTGGATGCGCCACAGGACCCGGGAGCCGCGGTACGGATTGGCGGTACGGACGGCTCCGGCCTTGACGGCGCGGGCCGGGTCCGCCGCGAACACGGCGATCAGGACCGCGATGACGCCGCAGACCACGGCGAGGAAGGCGATCGCGCCCCGCACCCCGTACGCGGCGGCGATGGGCGGCATGGTCAGTGCGGCCATGGCCATGCCCAGCGGGGTGGAGGTCTGCCGGATGCCCATCGCCAGCCCGCGCTCCCCGGCGGCGAACCAGCCCATCACCAGCCGGCCGCTCGCCGAGTAGACGGACGCGGAGGCCGCGCCCGCGAGGGCGAGGACCAGGCCGAACGCGGCCATGGCGTGGATCGTGGCGGCCGCCGCGAGCAGCACGGCCGACAGCCCCAGTCCGGCGGAGATGACGATGCGCTCGCCCCAGCGGTCGGCGGCGGCGCCCCAGGCGATCAGGGCGAGGACCAGGCCGAGCGTCGGGCAGGCGGCCAGCAGCCCGACCTGGGTGAGGGTGAGGTGGTCGGCGGTGCGCAACTCGTCGGCGAGGGAAGGGATCGCGTAGACGAACGCGCAGGACGAGGTCTGCGCGGCGGTGCCCAGGGCCAGCATCAGCCAGCGCTTCGACGGCATGGGCACGGGCGTGGGCGTGGGCATCGGCATCGCGGAGTGCGCCTCCTCGGTCGGTGGTGGGCACAACTATGCCGCCGTTCCGCGGAATGAGACAGGGAGTTCCGAATGATGGGACGGTGGGTCCGTTTTCGGCGAGCGGAAATCAGCTTTGACCCCCACCCCTCCGGCCCCGTCCCCCTTGCGTCCGGTCTACGCCGTCACGGCCGGCGGCGCGGTGGGCGCTCCCGGCAGACGGACGGTGGCCCCGGTGCCGCCGCCGCCGGCCGGGCGCAGGCCCCCCGCGCCGCCCGACTGCTGAACGGTCCTGGCCACGATCGACAGGCCCAGACCGCTGCCGGGCAGGCTCCGGGCGGACGGCGAGCGCCAGAAGCGCTCGAAGACGTGCGGGAGTTCATCGTCCGGGATGCCGGGACCGTGGTCGCGGACCGTCAGCACCCCATGGTCCAGCCTGACCTCCACCGCGCCCGCCGGCGGGCTGAACTTCACCGCGTTGTCCAGCAGGTTCACCACCGCCCGCTCCAGCGCGACGGGCTCCGCCCGTACGTACCAGGGCGCCAGTTCGGCCCTGATCGTCAGATCGGGCCCCCGCAGCCTGGCCCGTTCCAGAGCGGCCTCCGCGATCTCGTGGAACGCCACCACCTGCAGCGTCGGCGCCGCGTCCGGCCGCGACAGCTCCTGCAGATCGCCGATCAGCGCCGCCAGCTCCGTCATCTGCGCCTTCACGCTCGCCATCAGCGCCTTGCGGTCCTCCGGCGGAATCGGCCGCCCTGTCGCCTCACTCCGCTCCAGCAGTTCGATGTTCGTGCGCAGCGAGGTCAGCGGCGTCCGCAGCTCGTGTCCCGCGTCCGCGATCAACTGCTGCTGCCGGTCCCGCGACGACGCCAGCGCGGCCGTCATCGCGTTGAACGACTCCGACAGCCGCGCGATCTCGTCCTCCCCCTCGACGGGGATCCGGACGCTCAGATCCTCGGTCCGCGCGATCTGCTCCACGGCCTCGGCGAGCCGGTCCACCGGCTTCAGCCCGGCCCGGGCGATGAGGAGTCCGGCCGTGGCCGCCCCGACGACGCCGACACCGGCCACCGCGAGCAGCACCCAGGCGAGGGTGTTGAGGGGATCGTTGACCTCGCTGAGCGGTCGCGCGACCGAGACGATCGCGGGCCTGCCGTTGATGGTGACCGGCACCGTGTACACCCGCAGTTCTCTGCCGTGCCGCGTCTTCACCGTGTGCGTCAGGGTGTTCGGCCGGTCGGTCGGCAGATGGTCGGGGCCGGGGATCACCGCCAGGTCCGAGGCCTGCACGGGGAAGGTCTCGCTGCCCTGAATGAGGCAGGTCTGACCGTCCACCACCAACTGGGCCGAGACATTGGTCGGATTGAACATCGCGTGGTCGCCCGGCCCGGGCGCCGAGGTGATGCAGCCGTTCCGCTTCAGGACCTGCGCGACTTCGCCGACGGTGTTCGGCTGGCGCAGGGACTTGTCCAGTTGGTCCGTGAGCTGCTGCCGGGTGATCAGCCAGCACGACAGCGCCACCGCCGCCACGGCGACCGCCACCGCGGCCGCCGTGAGAATGGCCAGCCGTGAGCGGAGCGGCAACCGTTTCACGACTTGCCGTCCGGCGCGCGCAGCACATAGCCGACGCCGCGGACCGTGTGGACGAGGCGCGGCAGGCCGTCGATCTCGGTCTTCCGGCGCAGGTACATGACGTAGACGTCCAGAGAGTTGGAGGAGGGCTCGAAGTCGAAGCCCCAGACGGACTTGAGGATCTGTTCGCGGGTGAGGACCTGCCGGGGGTGGGCGAGGAACATTTCGAGGAGGGTGTATTCGGTGCGGGTGAGTTCGACGGGCCGCCCGGCCCGGGTGACCTCGCGGGTGGAGGTGTCCATCCGGAGGTCGGCGAAGGTGAGGGCGTTGTCCTGGTCGACGGCCGCCGCCGCGGCGGCGTACGAGCTGCGGCGCAGCAGGGCGCGCAGCCGGGCGAGGAGTTCGTCGAGCTCGAAGGGCTTGACGAGGTAGTCGTCGGCGCCCGCGTCGAGGCCGGTGACGCGGTCGCCGACGGTGTCGCGGGCGGTGAGCATCAGGATGGGTACGGTCACGCCGGTGGCGCGCAGCCGGCGGGCGGTGGTGAGGCCGTCCATGCGGGGCATCAGGACGTCGAGGATGATCGCGTCCGGCTGGTAGCCGTCGACCTGGTCGAGGGCGGCCATGCCGTCGGCGGCGATGGCGGTGCCGTAGCCCTCGAAGGCGAGGCTGCGCTGGAGCGCTTCGCGTACGGCGGGCTCGTCGTCGACGATCAGGATGCGGGCGGGGGCCTCGCCGTTCTCGCCGGGGCTCATGGGGGTCGCGACCTCGTTGTGGTGGAGGGGCCAGGGGACGGTTATCAGCCTCGCACGGCGGCGGGGCGGTGGCGTGCGTTGCCGCGTCGGCCGGGGGCCGGGGCCGGGGTGGCGAACTCGGCGGCGCGGGGGGTGCGCGGTGCGGCCGGGGCGACGGGCGCCATCATCATGGCGAGCGGCAGGTCGAGGTCGGCGGGACCGGTGCGGACGTCGGCGTCCGCCGCGGTGCCGCCCGCTCGCCAGGAGACTGCGGCGGCGAGCGCGTGCCGGGCCCGGTTGACGTTGACGGTGATGGCGTTGCTGGTCATGGGATGCCTCCTGGTTCGGAGCTGCTCTCACACTGGTTTCACACTGCTGTGCGCGCCGCGGGTCAGTTGCCGGAGCCGCCGTTGCGGAGCGAGTCGAGGTCGGCCTTGACGGTGTTGACCGGGATGGAGAAACCGAGTCCGACGCTGCCGGCGTTGCTGCCGGACGAGCCGGAGGAAGCGGCCGAGTACATCGCGGAGTTGATGCCGATGATCTCGCCGTTCATGTTGATCAGCGCGCCGCCGGAGTTGCCGGGGTTGAGGGACGCGTCGGTCTGGATGGCCTTGTAGGTGGTGGTGGAGTTGCCGGTGTCACCGTTGTACTGGTTGCCGCCGAACTGGAACGGCCACTGGTCGGAGCCGCCGCTCCTGCCCTGCCCCTGCCCCTGACCCTGGCCGGTGGAGACGGTCACGTCGCGGTTCAGCGCGGAGACGATGCCGCTGGTGACGGTGCCGGTCAGGCCCTCGGGCGAGCCGATCGCCACGACCTGGTCGCCGACGGCGAGGTTGTCGGAGTTGCCGAGCTTGGCGGCGGTGAGGCCGCTGGCGTTGTCGACCTTGATGAGAGCGAGGTCCTTCTTCGGGTCGGTGCCGACGACCTTGGCGGTGCCCGTCCTGCCGTCGCTGTAGGCGACCTTGATGCTGCTGGCACCGGAGACGACGTGGTTGTTGGTGATGATCTCGCCGTTGCTGGTGATGATCACGCCGGCGCCGGTGGACCGGCCGGAGTTCGAGGTCGCGCCGATCTCGACGATGCTCGGGCTGACGGCGGAGGCGACGCCGGCCACTCCCGTCTTGCTCGAGCTGGCGTTGACGGCGTTGGGAGCGGCGCTGACGGAGGAGTGCGAGGTCGTGTTGCCGATCAGCGCCACCGTCCCACCGCCTACGACGCCTGAGGTGATGGCGACCGCGGCGAGCAGGGCGATCGGCTTGCGTACCTTGCGCCGGGGTGCGGGGACCGGGCTGGGGGCCGGGATGGGGGCGGGGCCGGGTGAGGGCTCCGAGCCGGGGGGCGGCGGCGGGAGCATGGCCCCGGAGGGGTTGGTCACGGGTTGCTCCGGCTCGTACGCCGGCGGGGGCGGGTAGGCCGCGTTCGGGTCGTAGTCGCTGTTGCGCTGCGTGTGATCGGTCATGTCACTGACTTTGCGGCGACAACATGAGAGCTCTCTGAGCGTCTGCTGAGAAGCCCGACAGAAGTAGGTATGCCCGATATAAAGGCCAGCGGCCGAAGCGACGGCGGGCCTTTAGCGGGGCCTACGGTAGGGGGCGCTGCTCGCAGCCCGGGGCCCGAAGGGCCTGCCGGCGGGCCTACTGGCAGCCGCAGGATGCCCGGACGACCAGCCGGGACGGGAACTGCCGCAGCCGGTCGCGCCGGCCGTGGTTGACGCGCAGCGAATCGTCCAGGACGAGGTCCACCGCGGCGCGGGCCATCGCCTCGCGGTCCGAGGCGACGGTCGTGAGCGGCGGGTCGGTGAGCGCCGCTTCCTTCACATCGTCGAAGCCGGCGACGGCCAGCCCGCCCGGTACGTCGATCCGCAGCTCGCGTGCCGCGCGCAGCACGCCGATCGCCTGGTCGTCGGTGGCGCAGAAGATGGCGGGCGGCCGGTCGGGGCCCGCGAGCAGTTCGAGGCCGACCTTGTACGCGTCGTAGCGGTTGTAGGGGGCCTGAAAGAGCCGGCCCTCGGTGGAGCGGCCGGACTCCCGCATGGCCCGCCGCCAGCCTTCGACGTGGTCGGTGACGGGGTCACCCAGGACCGGGGTCTTCTCGGTGCCGCCCAGGCAGGCCACGTACTCATGGCCGTGTTCCAGCAGATGGCGGGTGGCGAGCTGCGCTCCGCCGATGTCGTCCGTGACGACCGCGTACTCGTCGATCGCCTCGGGACGCTCGTGCAGCAGGACGATCCTTGCGTCCCACGCCTCTATCTCGGCGGCGGCGTTGGCGCTCGGGCCCTGGCTGATCAGGATCAGTCCGGAGACCCGCATCCCCAGGAACGCCCGGAGGTAGTGGATCTCGCGGTCGTCCAGGTAGTCGGAATTGCCGACGAGGACCATCTTTCCGCGGTCCGACGCTGCCTGCTCGACCGCGTGCGCCATCTCGCCGAAGAACGGCTGACGGGCATCGGGGACGATCAGGCCTATGAGGTCCGTGCGACGGCTCGCCATCGCCTGGGCCACACGGTCCGGGCGATAGCCGAGCTGCGCGATGGCCGCCTGCACCCGCTCGCGGGTGGCCGGGGCGACCGGCCGGGGTCCGTTGTTGATGACATAGCTGACGACGGCGGTGGAGGTACCCGCCAACCTGGCCACATCGTCACGCGTCACCTTTGCCACGGGCCGAAGTCTACGCGGGTCCACCCCAGCCGTTATGCGGATCGGTCGGCGTCCGCACGGGCCCGGGCCTGAGCCTGCGCCTGCGCTTGCGCCTGGGCCAGTTCCTGCTGCTTGGCGGCTTCCTCAGCGGCCCGCTCGACCTTCTCGGGGGTGACGAAGCGGTAACCGACATTCCGGACGGTGCCGATCAGGGACTCGTGCTCGGGGCCGAGCTTCGCGCGCAGCCGCCGTACGTGAACGTCCACGGTGCGGGTGCCGCCGAAGTAGTCGTAGCCCCAGACCTCCTGCAGCAGCTGGGCGCGGGTGAAGACCCGGCCAGGGTGCTGGGCGAGGTACTTGATCAGCTCGAACTCCTTGAAGGTCAGATCCAGGACCCGGCCCTTGAGCTTCGCGCTGTACGTCGCCTCGTCGACCGACAGGTCGCCGTTGCGGATCTCCATCGGGCTGTCGTCCATGCCGATCTGCTGGCGGCCCATCGCGAGCCGCAGCCGTGCCTCGACCTCGGCCGGGCCCGCCGTGTCGAGCAGTACGTCGTCGATGCCCCAGTCGGCGGTGACGGCGGCCAGGCCGCCCTCGGTGACGACCAGCACCAGCGGACAGCCGGGGCCGGTGGAGCGGAGCAGCTGGCACAGCGAACGGACCTGTGGCAGGTCACGCCGGCCGTCGATCAGGATGACGTCGGCGCCCGGAGTGTCCACCAGGGCCGGCCCCTCGGCCGGTGCCACGCGGACGCTGTGGAGCAGCAGCCCGAGCGCCGGTAGTACTTCGGTGGACGGCTGGAGGGCGTTCGTCAGGAGCAGGAGTGAGCTCACCGGCCGCTCCCGTCGGTCGTCCGGTACTGCCGTTCCACACTCTTCTTGACACTCTGCTTGCCCATTGCGAACCCTCCTCGGTCCCTGCGAGGACGTACCTGGTGAAGCGGTGGCTCAGAAAGCACGAAAGGACCCGGGGGCGACGCTGCCCGGATCCTCTTCCCCTGGAGAATAGCCCACATGAAGAGCCTCGGTGAGTCCCTGAACGGGCCTTTGTGTGTTTCGTCGATCACTTCGGGTGGCCGGCGTGCGGTTCTGTTGACCGAGGACGGCGTACGAATCGAGGCCGAACACCGGCCGTCGGACGGCGGAATTTCCGGTTCCTGGAGCGGTTCCGGGAGCGCTACGGGCACGGGCTGCGCCATCGTCGTCGCCCACGGCTTCACGGGCGCCCTGGAGCGGCCCGCGATCCGCCGGGCGGCGGAGGTGTTCGCCGGGTTCGCGGGCGTGATCACCTTCTCCTTCCGGGGGCACGGCGGCTCCGGCGGCCGCTCGACCGTCGGCGACCTGGAGGTCCTCGATCTCGACGCGGCCGTGGGGTGGGCGCGACGGCTGGGGTACCGCAGGGTGGTCACGGTGGGCTTCTCGATGGGCGGCTCCGTCGTACTCCGGCACGCGGCGCGACCCGGAACGGCGGCCGGGGGGCGCGCCGGAGCGCAGGTGGACGCGGTCGCGTCGGTGAGCGCCCCCGCACGCTGGTACTACCGGGGGACGGCCCCGATGCGGCGGCTGCACTGGGTGGTCACCCGGCCGGCCGGGCGGCTCGTCTCGCGCTACGGACTCGGAACGCGGATTCACCCGCACGAGTGGGACCCGGTTCCGCTGTCCCCGGTCGAGTCCGCCGCGCTGATCGCCCCGACGCCGCTGCTGATCGTGCACGGCGACCAGGACGCGTACTTTCCGCTCGACCACCCCCGGTCGCTGGCGGGCGCGGCCGGAGCCGGCGCCGAGCTGTGGATCGAGCCCGGATTCGGCCACGCGGAGAACGCGGCCGACGACGCTCTGCTGCGCCGCGTCGGGGGCTGGCTCGCCACGGTCTGACCGGCTCACGTCCGGGCTCCCGGGCGGGTGTCATCATGGACGGCGGTTGTACCGAAGACCCGAGGACAAGGAGCCGCCATGGCGGCAAGCGACATTCCGGAGAAGCCCGCCCCAGGCACCGGCACGATCCGCTACTGGGCGGCGGCCAAGGCCGCGGCCGGCACGGCGGAGGAGCCCTACCGCGCCGCCACGCTGGCCGAGGCGCTCGCCGCGGCGCGCGAACTGCACGCGCGGCAGCCGGAGTTCGCACGCGTGCTGCTGCGGTGCTCGTTCCTGGTCGACGGCGACCCCGTCGGCACCCGGGACCACGCGGCGATCGCCCTGGGCGACGGCGGCACCGTCGAGGTACTCCCGCCGTTCGCGGGAGGGTGACATGACCTCCTCCGACTGGGACCAGAATCAGAACCAGAGCCACAACCAGAACCAGAACCAGAATCAGAACCCGAATCAGAACGCGTATGACCCGTACGCGGGCGGTCAGCAGCAGCAGCAGCCGCAGGCGCACCCCGGGCCGATGCCCCCGGCCGAGCCGATGTGGCCGGACCAGGCGCCCGGCGGCCGGCAGGCCGGGCACCAGCAGCAGGGCCAGCAGGGCCAGCAGGGCCAGCAGGGCCAGCAGGGCCAGCAGGGCCAGCAGTACGGCGGCTACGCCGCTCCCGCCCATGCCGCGCCCGGCCATGCCGTTCCCGCACCACAGCCGCACGGCGGCCGGCACGCGGGTCAGTACAGCGGTCAGCCGGCCCCGTACGACCAGCTCGGGCAGTACCCGCAGTACGACCCTGCCGGTGAGGGCGGCGACCACACCGCCGTACTGCCGCTCATCGACGACTTCCCGTCCCAGCCCGCTCCGGCGCCGGCGGCCCCGGAGAGCCCGCCCGTCCCGCCGCGCACCGGTGGCCGGCGTGCCGCGCGGGGCCGGGCCGCGGCGCCCGCCGGGCCGCGTACCGGATCGCCGATCATCGCGCCCGGGATGCAGCCGGCCGCGCTGACCGCCGTACTCGCCCTGCTGATCGCGGGCGGCGCCGTCACCGGGCGTCCGGGGCTCGCGCTCTTCGTGGCGGTCCTGCAGGCGGTCACCGCCGCCGGCTGGTTCCGGCTGAACGGCATGTGGCCGGCCCGGCAGGGCATCGTGCTGGCCTTCCTGGCCGGCGTCACGGCGGATGTCGCGCTGCTCGCGACGGGCGGCGAGAACGTGCCCGCCGCGGTCATCGGAACGCTCGGGGCCTGGCTGCTGCTGGTCCTCGTGCTGCAGATGCGCCACCACGGGACCCCGGACGAGCGGCTGTCCTCACTGACGGCCACCTCCGCCTCGACGCTCATGACCGTCCTGGCCACCGGCTTCCTCGCGGTCGCCTGGACGCCGGGCGGCAGCGATCCGGTGGTGGTCGGCGCGGTCGCGGTCGCCGTCGCGACGCTCGCCCGCGCCCTCCCGCTGCCCGGTGCCGTCTCCGTCGCGGTGGCCGTGCTCGCCGCCACCGGCAGCGGCATCGTCACCGGCCGGATGACCGACCTCGGCACCCAGGGCGCTCTCCTCGGCCTGGCCGCCGGCGCCTGCGCCCTCATCGGACTGCGCGTCGCCAGCTACGACTTCCCGTCGCGCTTCGTCCACTTCACCGCGGGTGTCGCGCTTCCCCTGACGGCGGCGGCCCCCGCCGTCTACGTGCTGGGCCGGGTGCTCACGGGGTAGCCGGGAACCGGACGACCGGGTAACGGAGTTGACGGGGGACACCAGCTCCCTCGCCGGGTGCGCCGCTGTCACAACCTCTCGACAAACGACGGCGGCCCGCCCGGCCGTCGAGGGCGGCCGGGTTAGGGTCGGTCGATCAAACCTGAACCGGGGGAGAGCAATGCGCGCCGCACGGATACTCCTGATCGTCCTCGTCGTCCTCGGCGGGCTGTTCGTGGCCGCCGACCGCATCGCGGTGTCGGTGGCCGAGAACAAGGCGGCCGAGCGCGCGCAGCAGACGCAGGGGCTGAGCTCGAAGCCGGATGTGTCGATCAAGGGCTTCCCGTTCCTGACGCAGGTCGCCTCGGACAAGCTCGACGACGTCAAGATCACCGCCCACGACATCCAGGCCCAGGGCGGCGGCGAGCGGCTGCGCATCGAGAGCTTCACGGCCGACCTGCACGGCGTGCGGCTCTCGGACAGCTACCGCCGGGCGGTGGCCGACACGGCGGACGGTTCGGCGCTCATCACCTACGCGGACCTGTCGGCGGCCGCGCCTCCGGGAGTGACCGTCTCGTACGGGGGCGAGGGCAAGGACGGCAAGGGCAAGGTGAAGGTGACCGCGAGCGTCTCGCTGCAGATCATCGGCACCGTGAAGCGCAGCGTGGTCAGCGAGGTCAGCGTCGAGGGCGGCAACACGGTGCGGCTGCACGCCGACGCGATTCCGGGGGCGGACAGCATCCCCGGTCTCGACAAGCTGATCCGCGAGAAGATCGACTTCACCCGGAAGCTGGTGGGGCTGCCCAGCGGCATCACCTTGCAGTCGGTCGCGACGACCCCGGGCGGCATCACGGTGGCGGCGTCCGGAACGCACGTCATTCTCGCGGGCTGAGACGGCAGAGTCCGCACCTCAGGCAGATCGGCCGGGAAACCGGCCCCCGGGCCCGCCGCGTAAGGCCTGGTGGCGTGCGCGTCCCACTATGCGGACAATCTTGTCTCGCTATATGACACCCTGGTGACACTTTCGGGGAGGTTTCCCTACGATCGGGGTCATGAAGCGACAGGCGGATCTCACGAAGCGGCGGGCAGTCGACCTGTGCCGCGTCGCCGCCAGTCTCTGTCGCATGCCATAGGGGCGGCAGCCTTCTACGTACCGAAGCAGGCCCGACGGCCGTTCGTGTATGCCTGCCTCCCCGGCTTTTCTCTCGCATTCTGCGCAATGTCGCGCCGCGTATCGGCGCATCCGTACTGCCCCGGAGGAGAACAAAATGAGCCGCAGTGACGTCCTCGTGGACGCCGATTGGGTCCAGGACCACATCGACGACCCCAAGGTAGTAATCGTGGAGGTCGACGAGGACACCTCGGCCTACGAGAAGAACCACATCCGTAACGCCGTCCGCATCGACTGGAAGTCCGACCTTCAGGACCCGGTCCGCCGCGACTTCGTCGACCAGGCCGGCTTCGAGGACCTGCTCTCGGCCAAGGGCATCGCCAACGACGACACCGTCGTCCTCTACGGCGGCAACAACAACTGGTTCGCCTCCTACGCGTACTGGTACTTCAAGCTCTACGGCCACGACAGCGTCAAGCTGCTCGACGGCGGCCGCAAGAAGTGGGAGCTCGACTCCCGCGATCTGGTCGTAGAGGTCCCCGAACGGGCCGCAACCGCGTACCAGGCCAAGGAGCAGGACACCTCGATCCGTGCGTACCGTGACGACGCCGTCGCCGCGATCGGCACCCTGAACCTGGTCGACGTCCGCTCGCCCGACGAGTTCTCGGGCAAGCTGCTCGCCCCGGCCCACCTCCCGCAGGAGCAGTCGCAGCGCCCGGGCCACATCCCGAGCGCCCGCAACATCCCGTGGTCGAAGAACGCCAACGACGACGGCACCTTCAAGTCCGACGACGAGCTGACCAAGCTCTACCAGGACGAGAACGTCGACCTGGCGAAGGACACCATCGCGTACTGCCGCATCGGTGAGCGCTCCGCGCTCACCTGGTTCGTGCTGCACGAGCTGCTCGGCCAGGCCAACGTCAAGAACTACGACGGCTCATGGACCGAGTACGGCTCCCTCGTCGGCGTCCCGATCGAACTCGGCGCCAATAGCTGAGTCCGGTTTCCAGACCACCCCTCAAAGGATCAGACATGTGTGGAGCAAAGGCCGGCGGCCCGGACTTGGCAGGAGTTGACGTGGCGAGCGAGACGATCATTCAGGGTTCGGTGACCCGCGACGGCGAGCCGATCAGCGGCTATGTCCGTCTGCTCGACGGCGGCGGCGAATTCACCGCGGAGGTCCCGACCTCGGCGACCGGACAGTTCCGCTTCTTCGCCGCCCCCGGCACCTGGACGCTGCGCGCCCTCGTCCCGGGCGCGACGGTGGACCGTACGGTCGTGGCCCAGAAGGGCGCGGCGGCCGACGTGGCCATCGCCGTCTGACGTCGCGGTACGTGTGATGCGGTCGCAGTAATAGAACGGCCGGAGGGCCGCACCCCCGGGTTGGACGCTCTGGGTGCGGCCCTCCGCGCTGTCCGGACGTACCTCCCGGGCGTACCGTTGATTCATGTACGCGCGACAGCGCCGCCACTGGTATTTCGCCATGATGGGCAGCTGCATCCTGCTGTTCGTCCTGGCGTGGGCCGTGGTGCGCCTTTGGTCGGTGCCGGCGGCCGTCGCGATGTGCGTGGTCGCGATGGTCATCCCACCGTTCGCCGCCATCGTGGGAAACCGGCGCGAGCCGGGCGACTTCTGGGACGACCCCGCGGACAGCTGGCTCGAGGACGAGCCGAAGGACGACTCCTGGATCCGGGACGAGGAGGCTGCCAAGGCGAAGGTGGCCGGGAAGCGGCCGGACGACGGGGACGGGCAGCAGCCGTAGCGCCACTCGTTCGCCCGGTTGCCCGTTCGCCCGGTGTACGTGGCTGTTCAGTACACGAGGGCCTGGACGCCGTCCGGCATAATCTCCTGCACGAAGACCTGCGCGCCCGCGATCCGTACGCCTTCGATGACGTCCTTCTCGCTGATGTCGCGGCGGGCCGCGCATTGCGTGCACAGCGTGATGCCGCCGCCCGCGAGGATCCCCTCGATCAGATCCGGCAGCGGCGCGGCGTGCGGGAGTTCGAACTCCGCCGCGCGACCGGGGAGCGCGAACCACGCGGACTCCCCGGTGAGCCAGAGCGAGACCTCCACGCCGCTGGCCACCGCGACCGCCGCCACCGTGAACGCCTGCGAGCAGCGCTCGGGCGCGTCCGCGCCCGCTGTCACCTTGATCACGAGCTTCTTCGCCATGGGCCCAGGCTAGCGGTAGTCCCATCGGCACCATTGGTCCCATCTGTGTCGCATCTCACGGTTAAAGAATTGTGGAGACGACGTGTCGGCTCGACATAATGCGGTTCCGCTCACAACGCGACACGCGTGCGAGTGATGAGTTTGTGCCCGGGGGGGCTTCCTGTGGAACCTGTACGCCGTCGAGGCGCCGTCATCGCGGCATCCGTCGGGGTACTCGCGCTCCTCGGGGTGACCGCCGGGGCCGTGGTGACGCTCGGATCATCGTCGGGCCACGCCGATTCGGCAGCCACGTCGTCGTCCCCGCCCGTGACCGCGACCGTGAGTTCCGTCCCGTCGATGGCCGTAAGTGCGTCCCCCGCAGAGCCGACCGCCACCTCGACCGTCAAGGGGCAGGTCAGCAACGGCGTGCACACCGGTGACCTGCGATTCTTCCTGCTGACGCCGCCCAGGGACGCCGAGATCTACGGTGACGAGGCGGGCAGCCCGCTCACCGCGGCCGACCTCGCGAGCGGTTCCGCCGACGATGCGGCCGCCCAGCGCGCGCTGACCACCTACGGCTTCAAGTCCGGCGCCTACCGCACGTATCTCACCGCCGGAGGCGGCGCCGAGGTCAGCTTCAAACTCAGCCGCTTCGCCGATCCCGCCTCGGCCGCGCAGTACTACGACACCCATTACTACGAGGGCGACAAGCTCTCGCTGCCGGGCGGCTATCCGGCCTGCGCCTACCACCTCAAGTCCGGCTCGGACGAGAGCGCGGACACCCTGCTGGCCATCTCGTACCAGGGCGATGTGCACATCACCATCACCGTGACGGGCGGCAGGATGCCGGATCAGAAGCTGTTGCAGGGCCTGCTGGACGCGCAGTACCAGCGCCTCAAGACCGGCCGCTGAGCCCGCCCTCTTCCTTCCTTTTTCTCGCACCACTCACGTGGAGATCACCACGTCCGAGGACACCCCTGCGCCCGCTCCCGAGCCACCGCCGGAACCGCCGTTCGCGCCACCGGCCGGTTCGACGCCGGTCGAGCCGGAGCCGCAGGCGGAGCGCAAGCCACGCCGCCGTGGCCGCACCACGCTGCTGATCGCCGTCGCGGCCGTTCTCGGCGGGACCCGGCGCTCCCCGGTGTGAAGGGCTGGCTGGCCACCGACGCCTTTCGGAAGGTGTTCGGCGAAAGGCACCGGGAGCAGCAGAGAATGGTCCTCACCCAGGAAGGGCTGCGCCACATCGCGGCCCGCGCCTGGACCATGCCGGACGGCACGCGCGCCGAGATCTATCTGCTCCAGTTCTCGACCCGGTCGTTCGCCGAGAGCTACCGCGGCGACGCGATGTCCGCGAATCTGGCGGAAGCTCCCTGCTTCCAAGGCGATGATTCCTCCACTCCCGATCGCCCGGGCATCGCCGTGATGTTCCCCTTCGCCGAGACGGGTTCGAGCGGAGCGACCCAGCTGCGCTACGCGTACATCGGCTCGGGCGACACCCTCGGACTCGTCGTCCTGTCCCACAAGGGCACGACGCCGGTCGTGCCGTTCCGGCAGACGATCACGCTCCAGGCCCAGCTCCTCGGCTGAAACGGCTGAAACGGCTCAAGCGGCCCAACCTGCCGGGAGCCGACCGGCCACAGGGACGCACCTCACGGCGCCGTCCCCGTGGCCGCCGACTAGACTCGTCCCCGGTCCGTTACCGCTGCCTGCCCGAGGAGCACACTCGTGCGTATTGAGTACATCTTCGACGCCTTGCTCGTCCTGGTCTGCCTCGGCGTCGCCGCGTTCTCCGTCTTCGCGGTGTTGAAGCTGTACCAGGGCCAGCGCTGACCTCGGCCGCACGGACAACGGAACAGGGCACCACACCATGATCGAGATCCCGTCCGACCTTCATCCGGACGTCGTCCCTCTCGTCTTCCTCCTCGGCAGGTGGGAGGGCGCGGGCGTGTACGACTTTCCCGGCGCCGAGAAGTGCAACTTCGGGCAGGAGGTGACGTTCAGCCACGACGGCCGTCCCTTCCTGGAGTACACCTCGCACACCTGGGTGCTGGACGCCGAGGGCAAGAAGCTGCGCCCGCTGGAGAGCGAGAGCGGCTTCTGGCGGATCGGCAAGGACCGCAAGGTCGATGTCACCCTCACCCGTGACGAGGGCGTCGTCGAGATCTGGACCGGCGAGCTGGCCGACCAGAAGCCGCAGATCGACCTGGTCACCGACGCCGTCGCGCGGCTGCCCGGATCCCCGGAGTACTCCGGCGGCAAGCGGCTCTACGGCTACGTCAACAGCGACCTGATGTGGGTCGGCGAGAAGGCCACCCCGGCCGTCCCGCTGCGTCCGTACCTGTCCGCGCACCTGAAGAAGGTCGTCGACCCGCGCGAGTGGGCGAAGGACCTCAAGGACCTCCCCGACGACGGCATCGCGTTCTTCAAATAGAACCCGCCCTACACTGGGGGCTGTGGTGACCACCGACTGGAAGAGCGATCTGCGGCAGCGCGGCTACCGGCTCACGCCGCAGCGCCAGCTTGTCCTGGAGGCCGTGGACGCGCTGGAGCACGCGACCCCCGACGAGCTGCTCACCGAGGTGCACAGGACCGCTTCCGGGATCAACATCTCCACCGTCTACCGGACGCTGGAGCTGCTGGAGGAGCTCGGCCTGGTCAGCCACGCCCACCTCGGACACGGCGCTCCGACGTACCACCTCGCGGACCGGCACCACCATATGCACCTGGTGTGCCGGGACTGCGGCTCCGTCACGGAGGCGGAGGTGGCGCTGGCCGCGCCGCTCACCCAAGGGCTGCGCGAAGCCTTCGGCTTCGAGACGGACATGAAACACTTCGCGATCTTCGGCCGCTGCGCCGCCTGCGGCGCCAAGGCTGCAAAGGCTTCCGCCGCCGGGTCGTAGGCTTATCGCCATGACCGCCATGCTGAAGAGCCCGTTGCTGTCCCTTCCCGGAGCCGTTCCCGCCGAAGGGCCGGACGAGGGTGTCGCCGGGCACTACGGCGATCTGTTCCGTGAACAGCGGGCGCTCGCCGGCGGGACGGGCTTCGTGGATCTGTCGCACCGCGGTGTCATCACCGTCAGCGGCGAAGACCGCCTCGCCTGGCTGCACCTGCTGATCACGCAGCACGTCGAGCAGCTCCCGGCCGGCCAGGCCACCGAGGCGCTGGTCCTCACCGCACACGGCCACATCGAGCACGCGCTCTACCTGGTGGACGACGGCACGACGACCTGGATCCACGTGGAGCCGGGCACCCAGGGCGCGCTGCTCGCGTACCTGGAGAGCATGAAGTTCTTCTACAAGGTCGAGGCGGCCGACGCGTCGGACCAGTACGCGGTCGTCTATCTCCCCGCGGGCGCCATCACGGCCGTCCCGGAAGGCTGGGCCGTCCGGGAGACCTCCTACGGCCGGGACGTCTTCGTGCCGCGCGCCGAGCTGGAGTCCTTCGCGGCCGGTGCCGGCCGGCCGATCGGGTCGCTGTCGCTGGAGGCGCTGCGGATCGAGGCGCACCGGCCGCGGCTGGGCCTGGAGACCGACCACCGCACCATTCCGCACGAGCTGGGCTGGCTGGAGACCGCCGTCCATCTGCAGAAGGGCTGCTACCGCGGCCAGGAGACCGTCGCGCGGGTGTACAACCTCGGCCGCCCGCCGCGCCGGCTGGTCTTTCTGCACCTGGACGGCAGCGAGGTGAAGCTCCCGCCGCACGGCGCTCCCGTCCGGCTCGCCTCCGAGGGTGCGGAGGGCCGCCAGATCGGCTTCGTCACGTCCTCCGCCCGGCACTGGGAACTGGGCCCGATCGCGCTGGCCCTGGTGAAGCGCAACACCGATGCGGCTGTGACGCTGCTGGCCGACACGACGGTCGCGTCGCAGGAGATCGTCGTCGCGCCGTAGAGCCGTAGAGCCGTAGCGCCGTAGCGCCGTAGCGCCGTAGAAACGGTGAGCGGTCAGATGTCGATGACCAGGGTGAACGGGCCGTCGTTCGTCAGCGAGACCTTCATGTCCGCGCCGAACCGGCCCGTTTCCACGTCCGCGCCCAGGGCGCGCAGCTGTGCCACCACCTCGTCGACCAGCGGCTCGGCGACATCGCCGGGCGCGGCGGCGTTCCAGGTGGGGCGGCGCCCCTTACGGGCGTCACCGTAAAGCGTGAACTGGCTGATGACGAGCAGCGGGCCGCCGACATCAGAGCAGGACTTCTCGTCCGCCAGGCTGTGCTTGTCCTTGAACACTCGCAGGCTCCACAATTTGCGGGCCAGCAGCGCCGCCTTCTCCGGGGTGTCGTCGTGGGTCACCCCCACCAGAACGCACAATCCGGGTCCGGTGATCGACCCGACCGTTTCTCCGTCGACCACGACACTCGCTTCACTGACCCGCTGGGCAACCGCTCGCATCCGGCCATTGTCCCGTGCATGTGCCAACACCACTCGCACGGGTGAGGGGGCGCACGCGACCGCAGGTCGTACGCCCGGTTGGGCGCCGGGCACGCCCGCCGTCGGGGCCGTTCGGGTGCAGAGTCGCTGCGGGGTGTCCGCGGGCAGTGGGAGCATCGGAACCTGGGCGGCTCCGGCCGCGACGAGGGGACGACAGGCATGACGACATCCGGCACTGGAGAGACATCCGGTACCACCGCACCGACCGCGCCCATCGAGAAGGGCCATCACGTGCTGAAGGCCGACGCACTGGGGCCGCGACCCCCTGGCCCGCGCAGTCCGCTCGCCGTGGACACGCCGGAGCCGGAACTGGGAGCGCTGGGCCTCGGCACGCTGCGCACCCTTCGGCGCGACGCGCAGCAGGAGGAGGCCGATCTCTCGTATCTGCGGCGGCTGCTGCACGGCCGGATCGACATCCTGCGGGCGGAGCTCAGGCGGCGCACGGCGCCGGACGCGCCGCTGCTGGACCGGCTGCCGGAGATCCTGACCGACGCCCCGTCCCAGCACCGCTCCTCCGCGCGGCACGTCACGCTCGGCACCCCGCTCACCGAGCGGGTCAGCCGGCTCGCGGAGGAGATGCTCGCCGAGGTCGAGCTCTCCGACCTCGATGCCCGAACGGACCAGGACCTGCATGCGGGGATGGGGCGCCTCGTCCGCCATGAGCAGCAGGTCTCCCGTCGCCGGCAGACCCTGCAGCGGACCGTCGACGGATGCAGCGCGGAGATCACCCGCAGGTACCGTGAGGGGGAAGCGAGCGTCGACGACCTTCTCGCCGAGGGCTGACCGCCAATCCGCCCTTCCGGCGCGGGTACGGGGAGCGATGCTTCACGGACCAGTCCGTCCGGCGTCACGCGGACCGGCCTCCGGCCGCTGCCGGAAGCCGTCCCGCATCCGCCCTCCCCGCCCGGAGGCTCCTCCCATGACCCTGACCGGACAGCCGACGCTTCCGTCCGTCGCCGCCGAAGCGGAACGTCCCCATCCCGTGCTGGCCGAGGTCGTCCGGTCGGGGTTCGTGGAGGGGCTGCACCGGGGCTCGCTGGTGGTGCTGGACGCGGACGGGCGGGTCGGACCGACGCTGGGGGATGTGACCTCGCCAATCTTTCCCCGGTCGTGCAACAAGCCGATGCAGGCCGCGGCGGTGCTGCGGGCCGGGGTCGCGCTGGACGGCGAACTGCTGGCCCTGGCCGCGGCCAGCCACTCGGGGGAGACGTTCCATCTGGAAGGCGTCCGGAAGATCCTGGCAGGCGCGGGCCTGACGGAGTCCGCGCTGCGCACACCGCCCGACCTGCCGCTGGACCGCGAGGCGGCGGACCAGTGGCTGCGGGACGGCGGTGTGCGCTCGCCGATCCTCATGAGCTGTTCCGGCAAGCACGCCGCGATGCTCGCCGCCTGCGTGGTGAACGGCTGGCCCCTGGAGACGTATCGGGACCCCGGCCACCCGCTGCAACGCCTGATCCTCGACGTGCTGCGCGACACCAGCGGCGAGGAGGTCGGACGGGTGGGCGTCGACGGTTGCGGGGCGCCGGTCGCGGCGCTGAGCCTCACCGGGCTGGCGCGTGCCTTCGCCCGCTGCGTCGGAGCGCCGGAGGGTACGCCGGAACGGAAGGTCGCCGATGCGATGCGCGCCCACCCGGAGTACGTCGCCGGCACCCGCCGCCCGGACACCTGGCTGATGCGCGCAGCCCCCGGAACCCTCGCCAAGATGGGCGCGGAGGCGGTCCAGGCGGTAGCACTGGCGGACGGCCGGGCCCTCGCGTTCAAGATCGACGACGGAGGCATCCGCGCGCTGGGACCGGTGCTGGCAAGGGCGTTGGAGCTGATGGGCGTGGACTCGCCGGTGCTCGCCACGATCGGTGACGTGCCCATGCTGGGTGGCGGCGAGCGGGTCGGCGAGGTGCGCGCGGCGTTCTGACGGGCCGCTGCCGCGACACCGCCGTTGCGCCGCACAGTCGCGCGTTGCGCTCCACAGTCGCGTCGGAAATCCGGATGCGGCCGGCGCCGCCGCCGCATACGTTCGCAGGATGAGCCCAGACGTCCGCACCCTCGACGAATCCGATCTGCCGGAGTGGCTGCGTGCCCTGAACAACGCGTTTCTGCAGCCGCAGACCGTCGCCCCGGAGGAAGTCACGGCCCGCCGGCCGGCGATCGATCTGGACCGTACTCAGGGCGTGTTCGACGAGGGCCGCTGTGTGGCCACCTTCCGCAGCATGCCGCGTGAACTCACCGTGCCGGGCGGCGCGCAGCTCGCCGCCTGCGCCGTCACCAATGTCTCGGTCACCGCGACCCACCGCAGGCGCGGGCTGGCGTCGCGGATGATGTCCCGGGATCTGACGGCCGCCAAGGAGCGTGGGGAGGCGGTGTCGATCCTGATCGCCGCCGAGTACCCGATCTACGGCCGTTACGGCTACGGACCGGCGACCTGGACGACCGCCTGGGACATCGACGTACCCCGGGCCGGGCTCGACCGCCGCTGGGCGGGGCCCACCGACGGCGGCCGGGTCGATCTCCTCACCACCGAAGAGGTCCGCAAGACCGGCCCCGAACTCCATGAGCGGGTCCGGCGGCTGACGCCCGGGGCGATCAACCGCATCGACAGGTGGTGGGACATGGAGACCGGGCAGCTGATCCTCCCGTCGCGCCCCTGGAAGGAGCCCTTCTTCGTGGCGTACCGGGACTCCTCCGGCCGTCTCGACGGCCTGGCCACGTACTCGATCACCGACCACCGGTGGCCGGGCAAGTTCCCGAAGGTGACGCTGGAGGCGGACAAGCTGATCGCGGTCTCCCCGGCCGCGGAGACCGCGCTGTGGCGGTTCCTGCTCTCCGTCGACTGGGTCACCGAGCTGCGCACCGGCCTCCGCGCCCCCGACGACATCGTGCCGCTGCTGCTCGGCGACCCGCGCGCCGCCAAGGTAGAGACGTACGCGGACTTCATGTGGCTCAGGATCCTCGACACACCGCGCGCCCTGGAGGCCCGCACCTACTCCGGCGCCGGCTCCCTGGTACTGGATCTGAGCGACGAGGCGGGCCTGGCCGGCGGCCGCTACCGCCTGGAGACGGACGCGAACGGCAACGCCACCTGCCGGCCGACCCGCGACGCCGCCGAACTCTCCCTCGGCATAGCCGAACTGGGAACGCTGTACCTGGGCGACGAGTCGGTGCTGCGGCTGGCCGCACTGGGCCGCGTCACCGAGGACCGATCCGGGGCGGCATCCCGCGCGGACGCCCTCTTCCGCACCCCGCGCCGCCCCTGGAACCCTGACATCTTCTGACCGACGTCTTCCGGCCGACGTCTTCCGGCCGCCGGGCCGGCGCACTGACCGCGCCGGCCCGGTCATTGCGCCAGGAGAACCGCGAGCCCGGCGAGGGCGATGCAGGTGTACGTCGTTCCGCGGTTCTTGCGGTCGATGGCGAACAGGCCGAAGACGATGGCCCAAGCGGCTCCGTACTTCCACGTGACGAACTGCTCGAAGGCAAAGCTGAGCATGGCAGGTCCCTCCTTCGTGGCGCTGAGCGGTGACAGAAGGCGGGTGGCGGCGGAATGTCCCGTACGCCGTCGGACGGGTGATGACGCTGGCCCCCGTTGAGCCAACTTCTGCAACTCATCATCAAGTTGGAAGTTGACTGAACTAACTCACGGTCTTTGTGCCCAGTTGAAGCAGATCAACAAACTGTACTCAGTCAACTCCCACAAGTTGGCGGAGAGTTGTAGCCTGAAGTACATGAGTCCGGGTAGCTCGGAGATCAATGGATCGATGCGGCCCTACCGTCGCATCGCAGCGGAGCTGCGCGCGGAGATCGAGAGCGGCCAGCCCGCCGTGGGCGCCCAGATCCCGACCCAGGAATCCCTGCTCAGACGATTCGGCGTGTCCCGGGCGACCGTCCAGCGAGCGCTGGACGAGCTCCGCCAGGACGGCTACATCGACTCCGGGAAGGGCCGGGGATCGTACGTCCTGGACCGCGGGGCGGCACGGCACGGGTTGGAGCCGGACACCGCGATGCTGTCGCTCAGGGCGCACATCGCCGCCGCCTTCGAGGAACCGGAGGTGCGACTCGACGTCTTCTCGCTCACCGCGGAGACCTTGCACTCGGCTTTGCAGGAGCCGCTGTTACGCATTCGCGAGGGCAAGTTGCGGCCCGAGTCGATACGGGTGCGGCTGCTGCTGCCCAGTCCGGACGCGAGCCTGGCGATCCCGAGATCGGTGGCGGACCCGGCCGACGACCGGCCGCTGCGCAGGCTCAGACATCTGGTGAGCGCGCATGCGATCACGCTGCGCAGCACCTTCGACGGCCTGTCCGAACTTGGACTGGTCCCCGACCTTTCGGTCATGCTGCGTTCGGTGCCGATCACGCCCGTCGTGAAGCTCTACCTGATCAACGGGCGTACGGCGCTGAACGGGTATTACCAGGTCCTGGAGCGCAGGATCAGTTATGAGGGCGAGTTCATCGACATCTACGACGTGCTGGGCCTCGATGCCATTCTTTTCTCCTACCAGTACGACGAGAACGACGCGGACTCACGGGGCTCCCAGTTCGTGCGCGAGTCCCAGAAGTGGTTCGACTCGCTCTGGTCAACGATCGCAGAGGAACTGACACTCTTCGAGTGACTCCGATAGAAGCCGGTCAGCCCGGAATCAGCCGGCTGCGCTCGATGCTCGCCCGGGCCGAGTGCGTCCTGTTCGACTTCGACGGACCGCTCTGTGATCTCTTCGCGGGCTCTCCCGCAGCCGGTATAGCGCGGCAGATGCGCGAGTATCTGGCGGCCCATGACGTCTCTCCAGCCGGACTCCGGCGACCGGACGATCCTCATGACATGTTGCGCCAATTCGCGGGGCATGAACTGGCGGCCGATCTCGAGGGCCTGTTGTCGCAGGGGGAGGAACTCGCCGCGGTGTCGGCCGAACCGACGCCGGACGCCGAGGAGTTCGTCCGTCGCGTGGCCGAGAGCCGTCTCGTCGCGGTGACCACGAACAATTCGCCGGTGGCCGTGCAGAAGTACCTGGAGAGTCGGAATCTGGGCGGTTTCTTCGGCGTGGACATCTTCGGCCGCACGGCGAACGCGGCCCTGATGAAACCCCATCCGGACTGCCTGCGGCGTGCGGCCGAGGCGATGGGAGTGCCGCCGGAGCGCTGTCTGATGCTGGGGGACTCGGCTCCGGACGCGGAGGCGGCGGCGCGGGCGGGGGTGCCCTTCCTGGGCTACGCGCGGAGCGGCGAGGGCGAGCAGGTCACCCGGTTGTTCGACGCCGGTGCCGGGACCGTCGTCGTGGGCATGGCGCCGCTGCTGGCGGCGATCGGAGGCGGTCTTGCTACCCCTACGGAGTGAATTTGTTATCGCACAGCGCCCCTGAATCCAGGGGGTAACCATGCAGCGGCTCGCATGCCCCACTAATGTCCTCCCCAACATCAACTGTCTGGGAGCGGTGCCGTGGCCGGCGTGACGACATGTCAGAAGCAGCCGCCGTCCGCCGTGTCCTGGTGGGACGAGCTGCTTCCGCTCGCCGCGTCAGAGGGAACCTGCCTTTCCGGCTACCACAATCTCAACTATGTGCACCGGCTCCCGCCGCACCTCGCGGAGTCGGCGGGACTGGCTCAGGACACGAGGGTCAAGGTGCGGACTCCGCGCTCCGGCTCGCTCAAGGTCGTCGAGCGGGTCTGGCCCGACGAGGACGTCGTACTGGACGCGCTGGCGGGAGTTGACGGCATCGCGGACACCCCGCGGTGCTTTGCGCGGCAGGACGGCTTCTCCGTCCATGAATACGTCGAGGGGACGCCGCTCTCCCGGTTGTGCGGGCCGGGGAAGCCAGTGGATCCGCGGTACCTCGACCTGATCACCGGGCAGCTCGCCGCTTTCACCCGGGGTCCGGCGGCGGATCTGCCGCCGCTGCCGAAGGGCTGGGCGCGCGACCAGGACTGCGGGACGTTCCTGCGGGAGCGGGCGGAGTTCGCCGAGCGGGAGGTGCGCGCCCGCAACTGGCGGGAGTTCGGCGCCCTGTTCACCGCCCTGGGCGTACCGGCGAACGCCCTGCGGGGGCTCCGCGACCGGACCCCGGAGATGGCGCCGCGTCCGTTCGCCCTGCTCCATGCAGACCTGCACCGGGACAACCTGATCGTCCGGAACGACGGCGACTTGTGTCTTGTCGACTGGGAACTCGCGATGTGGGGAGATCCGCTGCATGACCTGGCCGTTCATCTCGTCCGCATGCGGTATCCCGCGTACCAGGAGGCCGACGTGATCGAGCGGTGGCAGCGGGACGTGGCGAAGGTGCGGCGGGAAGCGGGTCTTGGACTGGACCGTGACCTGCCCGCGTACATCGCCTATGAACGTGCGCAGTCGCTCTTCGCGGACACGATGCGGATCGCCCGCGCCCTGGGCCCCCAGCCGGATCCGGGGCTGGTCGGCACGGGTGTCGCCCTGGTACGCGACGCTCTGCAGGTCGCCGCCGAGCCGCTGCGGCTCCGCGGGCTCCCGACGCTCACGGAAGTGGAACGCATCCTGTTGGGCTGGTGCCGCCGGCCCGTCACTGCAACCCGAGCGCCATCCACTTCGACGGTTCGCTGAGCGGCTCGAAGCCGATCTTCGCGTAGACACCGTGCGCGTCCGCGGTGGCGAGGAGGATGCGCCGGATGCCGCAAGGGGCGAGGTGGTCGCGGACGGCGGTGACGAGGGTGGTGCCGAGGCCCTTGCCGCGCGCGGCGGGGTCGACGTAGACGTCGCAGAGCCAGGCGAAGGTGGTGTGGTCGGTGACGACGCGGGCGTAGGCGAGCTGGCTGCCGGAAGCGGTGTCGTAGAGGCCGAAGTTAAGGGATCCGGCGATGGCCTGGTCCTGCTTCTCGCGGGTGCGGCCCAGGGCCCAGTAGGCGTCGGTGGAGAGCCAGTGGTGGATGCGGGCGGCATCGAGGCGGGCCGGGTCCGTGGAGATCTCATACATGGCGGGCAGGCTGCCAGGGGCCGGCCCGGGGTGTCGAGGGATTAACGACCTGTCGTAAGCGGGCGATCCGACCGGGGGCTTAGCGATGCTAAGGCTTCAGGTGAAGATTTATTAACTGGACCTTTACGGTTGCCGTCCGTGAGGATCGGTGGCATGGGCATCCCCGCAGGCATTCATGTACCGCTGATCACACCGTTCGGTGCGGACGGGACCATCGCCGCCGATGCGCTGGAGCACCTCGCGCACCGGGTGCTGGACGACGGGGCGGTCGGGCTCGTGGCGCTCGGTACCACCGCCGAGGCGGCCACCCTGGACGAGGCGGAACGGCGGGCCGTGGCCAGGACCGTCCGCCGGGTGTGCCGGGAGCGGGAGGCGCACTTCACGGTCGGGGCTGGGTCGAACGACACCCGCCGTACGGCGCTCGAGCTGAGCGGGGCCGAGGCGGATGCCGCGCTCGTCCCCGTGCCGTACTTCACCCGGCCCTCCGAGGCCGGTGTGGTCGCGCACTTCGAGGCGCTGGCGGCGGAGAGCCCGGTGCCGTTGATCGTCTACAACATCCCGTACCGAACCGGGCAGACCCTCGGCATCGAGACGCTGCTGCGGCTGGCCGCGATCCCCGGCGTCGTCGGGGTGAAGCACGCGGTCGGGGGCATCGACCAGGACACGGTGGCGCTGCTGGGCGCCGATCTGCCCGGTTTCGCGGTCCTCGCGGGCGATGACGTCTTCGCGCCCGCGATGCTCGCCCTCGGCGCGGCCGGCGGCGTACTCGCCTCCGCGCACCTGGCCACCGACCGCTGGGTGGAGCTGGCCGGGACCGGCGATCGCGCGCTGGGCCACCGGCTGGCCGCCCTCGCGGCGGCGCTGTTCACTGAGCCGAACCCGACCGTCATCAAGGCCGCGCTGCACGCGCGGGGCAGCATCCCCGACCCCGGCGTCCGCCTTCCGCTGCTGCCCGCGGGCCGCCCAGCGCTTGAGACGGCCCTCCGGGCACTCGTCGCGGCGGGGGATACTCGGGTCCGTACCACTGCATTGATCGGAGAGGCGTCATGAGGATCGGAATCGTCGGAGCGACCGGCCAGGTGGGCGGGGTCATGCGCAAGGTGCTCGCCGAGCGCGACTTCCCGGTGAAGGAGCTGCGGCTGTTCGCATCGGCCCGCTCGGCCGGCGGCACGCTGCCATGGCAGGGCGGCGAGATCGTGATCGAGGACGCCGCCACGGCCGACTACACCGGGCTGGACATCGTCCTGTTCTCGGCGGGCGGCGCCGCCTCCAAGGCGCTGGCGCCCAAGGTCGCCGCGGCCGGTGCGGTCGTCATCGACAACTCCTCCGCCTGGCGTCTCGACCCCGAGGTCCCGCTGGTCGTCTCCGAGGTCAACCCGCACGCGATCGCGGACCGCCCCAAGGGCATCATCGCCAACCCGAACTGCACGACGATGGCCGTCATGCCGGTCCTGCGGCCGCTGCACGACGAGGCGGGCCTGACCGCCCTGATCGCCACCACCTACCAGGCGGTCTCCGGCTCCGGCGTGGCCGGTGTCGCGGAGCTCGACGGCCAGATCTGCAAGATCGCCGACCGGGCCGCCGCGCTCGCCTTCGGCGGCGAGAACGTGGAGCTGCCGGAGCCGGGCGTCTACGCCCGCCCGATCGCCTTCAACGTGCTGCCGCTGGCCGGCTCGATCGTCGACGACGGCAGCTTCGAGACCGACGAGGAGCAGAAGCTCCGCAACGAGAGCCGCAAGATCCTGGAGATCCCGGATCTGAAGGTGTCGGGCACCTGTGTGCGCGTCCCGGTCTTCACCGGCCACTCGCTGCAGGTCAATGTGCGCTTCGAGCGGCCGATCAGCGTCGAGCGCGCCTACGAGCTGCTGGCCGCCGCCCCCGGCGTCGAGCGCTCCGAGATCCCCACCCCGCTGCAGGCGGCCGGCCAGGACCCGACCTTCGTGGGCCGGATCCGCCGGGACGAGACCGTGGACAACGGCCTCGCCCTCTTCTGCTCCAGCGACAACCTCCGCAAGGGCGCGGCGCTCAACGCCGTACAGGTCGCGGAGCTCGTCGCGGCGGAGCTGACCGCCGCGCGCTGAGACCCGCGCCGTACGGGGGTACCCCGCGTCGTACACGTACCCGTGTCATACGTACGCGTACGCCCACGCGCTGATCGCCGTCAGAACGCCTTGCCGCGCTCCTCGGCGATCAGCGCGTACGACGTCTTCCCGTCCAGCGACTCGCGGATGATGTCCGCGTGCCCGGCGTGCCGTGCCGCCTCCTCGATGACGTGCAGCAGGATCCAGCGCGCGCTGACCTTCATGCCGGGCGGGAACCACGGGGCCTCCGGCAGCGCCACGCTCACCTCCAGGTCGGACAGGCCGCGGATGGTCTCCTCGGTCTGCCGGGCCACCGCCTCGTACGCCTCCAGCACCCCGGCCACGGTCTCGTCCCCGACCAGCCGGAAGTCCTCGCCCCAGTTCGACTCGTCGCGCTTCACGGCCGGCGGCCGCCCCATCAGGGTGGTCTGGATCCACCCGTCCTCGCAGCGCAGCGCGTGCTTGATCAGCCCGCTGGGCGACAGCTCGCTCGCGCTCGGCCGGGACGCGGCCTGCTCGTCGGTCAGGCCCAGGACGGCCCCCGGCGCAGGCCGCCGCGCTGCGCCTCCAGGAACGTCAGCAGGGATTCCCGCTCGCCCGTCTCCATGGCTACCAGTGTCGGCATGACGACCACCTTTCGTTCGGTTTCGATGCCCCGACTCTAGAAAGCCATGCGGTCAGGTACTGTCCGCATGCGTCGGTGTCCCCTGGGGAAGTTCAGACGTTCGGGTGTCCAGGCGTTTCGGGTTTCAGGCGTTTCGGGTGATCAGGCGCCGAGCAGCCGGCGCGGGCCCGGTCCCTGCTCGCCGAGGGCGTCGTGGGGGTTGGCCAGATGGCACTTGTCGATCGACAGGCAGCCGCAGCCGATGCAGTCGGTGAGGTGGTCGCGCAGCTGCTCCAGCTGGGCGATGCGGCTGTTGAGGTCGTCGCGCCAGCGTTCCGACACGTTCGCCCAGTCCGCGCGGGTGGGCGTACGTCCTTCCGGCAGCAGGCCGAGCACGTCACGGATCCGCGCGAGCGGGATGCCGACCCGCTGCGAGACGCGGATGAACGCGACCCGGCGCAGCGTGTCACGGCTGTAGCGGCGCTGGTTCCCGGAGGTGCGCCGGCTGCGGATGAGCCCCTCGCGCTCATAGAAGCGCAACGCGGACGGGGGGACGCCGCTACGGTCGGACAGCTCGCCGACGCTGGCTTCCTTGGCGTTCCAGGGGAGTTGGGTCATACCGGCCACAGTAGCGCGATGTGAACCATTGTTTAACTATGGGCCCGGCCCGGGACCTCGCCCGGTCCCGTCCTGGACCCGTCCCGAACTCCGGAAAGAAAATCTCCGCGACGTGTCGATCCGGCCGTCTCCCGTTCGACGCATCAGTAAGAGCAGGGTTCAGCAGGACAGGCACAGCACGAGAAGGAGCCATCGAGATGCGCTACATGATGATGCTGAGGGTCCAGGAGAACACGGACGTCGTCCCCAGCGAGCAGTTGATGGCCGACATGGGCAAGCTCATCGAGGACATGACGAAGGCCGGCGTGCTCCTCGACACCGGAGGCCTCCGGCCGACCTCGGAAGGCACCCGCATCCGGCTCTCCGGCGGGAAGCTGACCGTGATCGACGGCCCCTTCACCGAGGCGAAGGAAGTCATCGGCGGCTACGCGATGATCCAGGCGAAGTCCGAGGAGGAGGCGCTGGAGTGGGCGTCGCGCTTCCTGCGGATCCACGGGGACGAGTGGGAGATCGAGTCGGAGATCCGCCAGATCGAGGGCCCGAACGACTGACCCCGGTCCGCACTCCACGCCGCTCCTCCCCGGGCAGGTTGCCGTCGCGCGGATGAGGGTGCTCTGATGGGTCGCCATGACGGTACCCAGCGGTCGTCCCGACGCCCACCGCGCGATCGAGGCGGTATGGAGGATCGAGTCGGCGAGGCTCATCGCCGGCCTCGTACGGCTGGTGCGCGACATCGGCCTCGCCGAAGAGCTGGCGCAGGACGCACTCGTCGCCGCACTCGAGAAGTGGCCCGAGTCGGGTGTCCCGGACAACCCGGGCGCCTGGCTCATGGCCACCGCCAAACACCGCGCGATCGACTTCCTGCGCCGCAACGAGCGGCTCGCACGGAAGATCGACGTGCTCGGCCATGAGCTGGAGACCGCGGGGCACGGTGAGGCGGCGGACGTCGAGGCCGTTCTCGACGGCGACATCGAGGACGATCTGCTGCGGCTGGTGTTCACCGCCTGCCATCCGGTGCTGTCCACCGAGGCACGCGTCGCGCTCACGCTCCGCCTCCTGGGCGGTCTCAAGACCGAGGAGATCGCGCGCGCGTTCCTGGTGGCCGAGCCGACCGTCGCCCAGCGGATCGTGCGGGCCAAGAAGACCCTCGCCGAGGCGCACGTCCCCTTCGAGGTCCCGGAGGGGTCCGAACTGGCCGACCGGCTGTCGTCCGTCCTCGAAGTCATCTACCTCGTGTTCAACGAGGGCTACTCGGCCACCACCGGTGACGACCTGATGCGCCCCGCGCTCTGCGAGGAGGCGCTGCGGCTCGGCCGGGTCCTGGCCGCTCTCATGCCGAAGGAACCCGAGGCGCACGGTCTCGTCGCCCTCATGGAGATCCAGGCGTCGCGGTCGGCGGCCAGGACGGGACCGGCGGGCGAGCCCGTACTGCTGCTCGAACAGGACCGTTCCCGCTGGGACCTGCTGCTCATCCGCCGCGGGTTCGCGGCCCTCGAACGCGCCGCCGTGCTCGGCGGCCCGCCCGGCCCCTACGCGCTGCAGGCCGCGATCGCCGCCAGCCACGCGCGCGCCCTCACACCGCAGGAGACGGACTGGAAGTCCATCGCCGGGCTCTATGAGGCGCTCGCCGCCCGCGCCCCGTCCCCGGTCGTGGAACTGAACCGCGCGGTCGCGCTGGCCATGGCGCACGGCCCCGCCGCCGGCCTGGAACTCGTCGACACCCTGACGTCCGAGCCGTCCCTCGCCGGCTATCACCTCCTGCCGACCGTCCGCGGCGACCTCCTCGCCCGCCTCGGCCGGTTCGCCGAGGCCCAGCGGGAGTTCACCCGAGCCGCCTCCCTCACCCGCAACGCCCGCGAGCGCACCCTGCTGGAACAGCGGGCCGCCGACTGTGCGCGCGGGACGGCGGGCGACGGGGAGCGCCCGGTGTCCTGTCCCAGATAAGTGTGGGTAGGGCGGGGCTGTGACCTGTGGTGCCTACGGTTGAGTGGGACAGGTTGATGGCCGGTGTCCCGCTCAACCGTAGGCAATGTGGCGTTTCACCCCCGGAGCCAGGCCAGCAGGCGCATGCGAGTCGGTCGCGGCGCGCCGGCTGCGGTGGCTTGGAGATCCGGTTTGGTCTTCCTGGCCTGGCGGGCGAGTCGGTATTCGGCGGTTTCGCGTATGAGTTCCTCGGAGCGGAGCCGGGACAACTCGATGATCATGTCGATATGCATGCAGTCGCTCCTACTGCTGGAGCTCCAGCACGTCGGCGACCACGCAGCTGATGTTGTCGGGGCCGCCGGAGCTGTTGGCCAAGGCGATGAGTGCGCGGACCGCCTGGTCGGGGTCGGCGATTGTGGAGATCACCCGATGGACCTCCTCGCCCGGCACGACGGTGGACAGGCCGTCGGAGCAGAGCAGGTAGCGATCTCCGGGATGGGCGTCGTGCAGGCGCATGTCGGCGGTAACTTCGGTTCCTGCGGCCAGGGCCCGGATCAGCAGTGATCGCTGGGGGTGGGAGGTGGCTTCGTCCGGGCTGAGGCGTCCGTCGTCGACCATCGACTGCACCAGAGTGTGGTCGTGTGTGATCTGGAAGAACTCGCCGTCGCGCAGGAGGTAGGCCCGTGAGTCGCCGACATGCACCAGTGCCAGCTGTGATCCGGTCCAGAGCATCGCGGTGAGTGTCGTGCCCACTTCTTGCCGGGCCGGGCCGGATACGGCGATGTCGTGGACGGCCTGGTTGGCCTGTTCGATGGTGTCTTGGAGGACGTTGAGCAGGTTTCCTGCCGGGATGGTGTCGGTTTCGAGTCGCTTGAGCACGTTGATGGCGGCTGCGCTGGCGGGGGCTCCGCCGGTTCCGAAGCCGTCGGCGACGGCAAGCAGGCGGGATCCGGCGTAGGCCGTGTCCTGGTTGCTTTCGCGGACCAGGCCGGCGTCGGACAGCGCGGCGTAACGGATTCCCATGGGCTTGGTGGTCGGGGACATGGTGGGGTCCTTCCAGGACAGGTGGTCGATGAGGAAGGTAGCCAGGTCCCGCCGGGCGGCGGTGTCGGCCTCGACCTCGGCCCAGAACGCGCGGACCTCTCGCGCCGCGGCAGGTGCTGCCAGCTCACAGACTTCCTGGATGCGGGCCAGCGGCATGCCGAGTCGGCGGAGCCAGGCCACAAGCCGGGCCCGCTCCAGTTGCTCCGGGGCATAAAGGCGGTAGCCGGTCGTGGGGTCGACGCGAGCGGGGGGCAGTAGTCCGAGTTCGTCGTAAAGACGCAGCGCCTTCGGCGACAGTCGGGACGCCTTCGCGAAAGCCCCGATGGTCAGCAGCCCCATTGCCCGTTCCTTCCCTCCTCTTGCCGGGCAGGTCGCCCGGCCCCATCGATGCTGTGGCTTCCCCCAAGGTGAAGGTCAACCATGTGTCCCGTCGCTCAGTCCGGGCGCTGGGACGCCATGACCTGAGCGCTCGGAATTGATGGGGAGACGCACTTGTCGGTGCCGTCTCACGTAACTCCGGGCAGACGGCTTCTTTCCGCAGCGGCGTGGATCTCCTGAGCAGTGATCTTCAGCTGTCGCAGGAACCATGGCCGGGCTGATGTTCGCAGAGGGCTCTCCTGGGGGAGGCGCCGTGCGAACTCGGCCCGGAACTGCGCGAACTGATGGTCGTCCGCGGACATCGCGAGGCCGCGCCAATAGGAAGAGGCGAAGAGGGACATGTTCTCAACGATCTCGGGATAGACCGCCGCATACCGGCGGGGATCCCATGGACGGACCTGGCGGTCTCTCGGGCATAGACGCAGGAGTCGGTCGGCGCGTTCGCCTATCCGGTACTGGTGCTGGACGAGAGCGTGCCAGAACTTCGAACAGTTCTGGTAGCAGGCGCCGATCAGCCAGGGGTCGTACTTGCGAAGCAGTCGACTGTGCCGTCGTTGTGCGTGCACGATCTCCGGCAGGTCGGTGAGGTCGAACTGGTAGGAGGGGCTCTCGACCGCGCGTCCGATCCAGAGACTGTGATGGACGCAGACCTGGTCATGGAATCTGGACATCCACGCCTGAACGGCATGGCCTGAGCCGGCGGTTCTGCGGGTGTCGGCGTACACGTGAACGTGCTCAGTCCCGTACGGATGAACGTGCTCAGTTCTTGATGTGCTGAGGGCGGTTGGTCGGCAGTCTGCTGCTGTCTGTTCGGGGCGGTGGAGGGCGGCTGACGGTGG
>NZ_JASISZ010000051.1 GCF_030063355.1 Streptomyces sp. PH10-H1 | reverse complement strand
GCATCCGCGAGCTGCGCAAGGAGGCGGGCACGGTCTTCCTGGTCAGTCACAACAACAAGTCGATCCGGGACACCTGTGACCGGGTGCTGTGGCTGGAGAAGGGCGAGCTCCTCATGGACGGCCCGACCGAGGAAGTCGTCAGCGCGTACGAGAAAGCCACCTCGAAATGAAGGAACCGGCCCGCCAGGACATGGCGGGCCGGTTCCTTCATTGTTCGGCCGACTGTCAGTACTGGTAGAAACCGGAGCCGGTCTTACGGCCCAGCCGGCCCGCGTCGACCATGCGCTGGAGCAGCGGGGGAGCGGCGTACAGCGGCTCCTTGAATTCGTGGTACATCGAATCCGCGATGGCGGCGATGGTGTCGAGACCGATGAGGTCCGAGAGCTTGAGCGGACCCATCGGGTGCGCGCAGCCCATTTCCATACCGTTGTCGATGTCCTCGCGATTGGCGATTCCGGACTCGAACATCCGGATCGCCGACAGGAGATACGGGACCAGCAGCGCGTTCACGACGAATCCGGAGCGGTCCTGGGCGCGGATCGCGTGCTTGCCGAGGATGTCGCTGACGAGGCTCTCGGTGCGCTTGAGGGTGTCGTCGGCGGTGGTGAGCGCCGGGATCAGCTCGACGAGCTTCTGCACCGGGGCCGGGTTGAAGAAGTGGATGCCGAGCACGTACTCGGGGCGCGAGGTGGCCACGGCGAGCTTCACCAGCGGGATGGACGAGGTGTTGGAGGCGAGGATCGCGTCCGGCCGGGTCACCACCTGGTCGAGGACCTGGAAGATCTCCGTCTTGACCTGCTCGTTCTCCACCACGGCCTCGATCACGAGGTCACGGTCGGCGAATTCGCCGAGGTCGGTGGTGAAGCTCAGGCGGGCGAGCGCCGCGTCGCGCTCCTCCTCGGTGATCTTGCCGCGTTCCGCGGCCTTCCCGAGGGAGTTCGTCAGACGGGTACGGCCGAGCTCCAGGGCCTCGCCGGTGGTCTCCGCGACTCGGACGTCCAGTCCGGCGCGGGCGCAGACCTCCGCGATACCGGAGCCCATCTGCCCGGCCCCCACCACTCCGACGCGCTGGATGTCGCTCACTCGTAAGCCTTTCGCTGTGGTACAGGAATATGCGGGCGTACCACGCGGTAGCGGGCGCACCCGATCCGACGTTACTCCGCCGGTGCGGAGGATTGCTCCCGCCCCCCGGCCGCACCATCATCGGCGGAACAGCACCCGATGATCAGGGGGCACGTATGGGGCACATCACTCGCAGGACCTTCACCCGGGGCGCCGTGGGCACCGCGGGCGCGGTGGCATCCGCGGCCGTCACCGGAGCACCCGCGGCGGCGGCCGGCGGCGCCGGCGATACGGAACGGCACCGGCCGGTACGGCAGTTCCGCGGCGTGTGGATCGCGACCGTAGCGAACACGGACTGGCCGTCGGCACCGGCGCTGCCGGCGGAGCGGCAGCGGCAGGAACTGCTCGATCTGCTGGATGTCGCCGTCGAGCGCAGGCTCAACGCGGTGGTCCTGCAGGTCCGGCCCACCGCGGACGCGCTGTGGCCGTCGCCGTACGAACCATGGGCGCAATATCTGAGCGGGACCCAGGGGCAGGATCCCGGCTGGGACCCGCTCGGCACGGCTGTGCACGAGGCGCACCGGCGGGGTCTGGAACTGCACGCCTGGTTCAACCCGTACCGGATCGCCAACCACACCGACCCGTCCCGGCTCGTCGCCACCCACCCGGCGCGGCTGCATCCCGAGTGGGTCGTCACCTACGGGGGCAAGCTCTACTACAACCCGGGGCTGCCCGAGGTGCGGGGCTTCGTCCAGGACGCGATGCTCGACGCCGTGCGGCGCTACTCGGTCGACGCGGTGCACTGGGACGACTACTTCTATCCGTACCCGGTGGCGGGCCAGGTCTTCGACGACGACGCCGCGTACGCCCGCTACGGGTCCGGGTTCCCCGACCGGGCGGCCTGGCGGCGCGACAACACCGACCGGCTGGTGCAGGAGATGGCGGTCCGTATCAAGCGGACCAGACCGCACACCCGCTTCGGGATCAGCCCTTTCGGGGTGTGGCGCAACCGCGCGACCGACCCGCTCGGCTCCGACACGACGGCGGGCGTCCAGACCTACGACGATCTGCACGCCGACACCCGCGGCTGGGTCAGGAAGGAGTGGATCGACTACATCGTCCCGCAGGTGTACTGGAACATCGGGTTCCCGCCCGCCGACTACGCCGAGCTCGTCCCCTGGTGGGCGGAGGTCGTCTCCGGCACCCGCGTCGATCTGTACGTGGGCGAGGCGCTGTACAAGGTGGGCGTCGCGGGCCAGCCCGCGGCCTGGCAGGACCAGGCCGAGCTCTCCCGCCATCTCACCTTCGACCGGGACTACCCGCAGGTGCGCGGCAACATCTTCTTCTCGGCGAAGCACGTGGTGGCCGACCCGCTCGGGGCGATGAGCCGCGTCGTGGCCGACCACTACCGGACGTGCGTGCGCCCACCGCGCTAGCGGTCGTCGGAGGAAGCCCGCCTCGCCGCCGGGGCGGCGGGGCGGCGGGGCGCAGCGGTGCACCTGGCGTCGGCCGGCCGGCTCGCCCGCCGGGACGGCGGCCTCAGACGGTCGCGCTCACGGCGCGGGCGTCGGCTCGTCCCGGTGCCGCACCTCTGAATCCGGGCCCGGTGATACCAGGCTCTCGCGTCCGTCCTCGAACCGGACCCGGTACGGCGGCGTGCCGTCCTCGCCCAGGACCTCGATGATCTCGGCGGACCGGTCGTGCTGTCCGACGACCCTGCCGTGCTGCAGCAGTACGTCGCCCACCGTGGCGTTCATGCGCGGTCACCCCCTGACTAGGAGGACAAATGCCCGATGCCCATCAAGTGTAGGCGCTCAGGGCAGTTGCCGGCCGTGCCGCCGCCGGAATATTCGTTCGATCAAGGGGGTTCCGGCCTGTTAACGTCACGGCGTGGCGAAACTTAATCAGATCATCGCGGTCGAGAAGGGCGTCAAGTCCAAGTCCCATCAGGAACTGACCGCCGCCCATCACGACCTGCAGAAGCCGGTTCTGCTCTCCGGGCTGTCCCGGAACTACCAGCCGAAGGACGAGGAGGGCGAACAGCTGCCCCCCGAGTCGACCCGGGTCCAGATCAAGGCCGAGGACGTACTGCGGACCACCGCCGTCACCCTCACCCGGCTCTTCGACGTCACCGCCACGAAGGACTGGGCGAACTGCGAGGCCCGCGCCGATGTCACGGTCGACGGCCGCGCGCTGGTGCGGGAGGTGCCGGTGTCCTACCTCCTGTTCCTCGAGAAGCAGCTGGTGGACCTGCACACCTTCATCCGGAAGCTGCCGGTGCTCGACGCCTCCGAATCCTGGAACCTCGATCCGTCGAGCGACGCCTGGAAGACCGAGCCCGTACGGACCATCCGTACGAAGAAGGTGCCGCGCAACCATGTGAAGGCCGAGGCGACGGAGAAGCACCCCGCCCAGGTCGACGTCTACTACGAGGACGTGCCGGTCGGCTACTGGACGACCGTCAAGTTCTCCGGCGCCCTCCCCGCCCGGCGGGTCAACGAGCTGCTGGAGCGGGTGGAGAAGCTGCAGAACGCGGTCAAGTTCGCCCGTGAGGAGGCCAATGGCGCGGAGGTCACCGACCAGCGGGTCGGGGACGCCGTGCTCGGCTACCTTCTCGGACCGTAGGAGACCACACCACAACAGACCCCCTCCGCCTGTGTGCGGAGGGTGCGCGAGGAGCGCAAAGCTCAGCCTGAAGCTCGTTATGAAGACGCGGTTCCAGTGGGGGTTCGAGTCCCTCCCCCGGCACTACCGGCCGGGGTGGCCCAAATGGCAGAGGCAGACCGCGATCAATCTCAGACTCTTGCTCCAGACTCAGCATTCGCCGCCGATCGCCGGATCGACCGGGCTCGGGCTTGGTCGTCAGGTGCCGGTTCGAATCCGGTCCGCCGCTTTCACCATGCGGCGGTAGTTCAATGGCAGAACAAGACGACGTGACAATTGACCCGTGTCCTCAACTGCGCCGGCGTGTGCATATGGGCGGCATCATCAGGGGCCCGGGAGCTGGACACGCTCTCGGGCCCTGCTCCGTTCACCCGGGCGCGCCGATCCGTCACCGTCCGGGCAGTGGAGCGGTGCCGCACAGGAACTCGGCGCTCTCCAGCAGCTCCGGCGTCAGCCGCACCTCGGTCAGATGCTCGGCGAGGGCGAACGCGGCCTCGGTGTTGAGCTGGTAATCCCGGTCGTCCCCAGTGCTCAGATCGAAGCCGACCTGCCGCATCACCGGCTCCAGCCCGTCGGGGTCTCTGCCGTCGCGGCTGAACGGGAAGAGCGGCTCGAAGTGCAGCCGCAGATCGCCGTCCTCGCACCAGTGGAAGTGATCGACCGCGTTCACGTTCCTGAAGTGCGATACCAGGCGGGTGCCTTGGGACAGCGGACCGATCAACTGGTCCAGGGTGCCGAGGTAGCCGTTCGGCTCGACGGCGAGGACCCAGTCGCCGACCGCGACCGCGCCGATGAACAAGCCGGTCCCGTCGTGCTCGTCCCAGGCGTCGTAGGCGGGCTCGACGAGCGCCTCGGCCCCCTTCAGGTGTATCTCCCCGGTCGCACGCAGCCGCGCCATGAACTCCCCGGGCGTCAGCCCGCGTACCAGCGTGATGCAGTACGCCTCGGCTAGACCGGGGAAGCGCTCATCGAGCCAGGTGAAGTCAGCGGCAGTCGCAGTCATATCCGGATCGTCGCACCCGCCACTGACAATGCCCCTCAGTCACCGGTGGCACCACCCGCACCAGTCGTTCCACCCACACCCGGCACCCCGAGGCCGCCGAGCAGCCCGGCGACGGCCTCGCCGAGCAGGCCGAGGAACGCGCCGACCGCCGGGGACGGGGACAGGCCGCGCGCGGTGGCGGCGTAGACGGCCCGGCCCTTCACGTCGTCGGGATGGAGGGCGACGAGGGTGATGTCGGGCCGCACGGAGGCGGCGGCCAGCTCCGGGATGAGGGTGACCCCGAGGCCCGCCGCGACGAAGCCCTGTTTGGCGATCCACTCGGCCGCTATGAAGCCGATCCGCGGCTGGAATCCGGTCCGCAGCGAGGAACTGATCAGGGTGTCCCCGGGCCGGGGGCTGCCCGTCACCCACTGCTCCGCGGCGAGTTCGGCGAGCCTGAGCTGCGACCGGCCGGCCAGCGCGTGGCCGGCCGGCAGCGCGACGAACATGCTCTCGTCCAGCAGGTGGTGGAGGTCGAAGTCCTCCAGCGGATGTCCGGCCGTGGTGCTGACGACGGCGATATCGATCTCCCCGGCCGCCAGACCGGCGAGGTGGATGGGGGTCAGGCCCTCCCTGAGAGTGACGGTGATCGCCGGGTGCCGGGCGCGGAAGGCGGCGATCGCCCTGGGCACGAGCGCCGCCTCGGCGGTCGGGAACGCGCCGATCCGCAGCCGGCCGGCATCGAGGTCGCGCAGCGCGGTGAGGTCCTGGCGGGCCGTGCCGAGCCGGTCGAGGACGGCCTCGGCATGCGGCAGCAGGCAGCGGCCCGCCTCGGTGAGCCGCACACCGCGCGGCAGCCGGTCGAAGAGCGGGGCGCCCGCCTGGCCCTCCAGTGCGGAGATCTGCCGGGAGACCGCCGACTGGGTGTACCCGAGCCACTGGGCCGCGGCGGTGAACGAGCCGAGACGAGCCACCTCGGCGAACACCCGGAGCCAGGAGGTGGAGAAGTCGCCGTGGCCGGCGAAGGCGTCGGAGACATGCGATTCAGGCATGGAAGCCATGCTAGACATTCGCTTGTCGCACCGCTCGGCCGCTCCTAGCGTCGTCCGCATGGAAAAGATGGAAAAGATCGCTTTTCTCGGTCTGGGAAACATGGGTGCCGCCATGGCGCACCGGCTGCTCGTGGCGGGCCATCCGCTGACCGTGTGGAATCGCACCACCTCCCGTGCGCTGCCGCTCGTGGCTGCGGGCGCCCACCAGGCGCGCACACCCGCGGACGCGGTCGGCGGCGCCGATGTCGTGATCACGATGCTGGCCGGTCCCGAGGCGGTGTGGCAGGTCATGGACGGGCCGGACGGCGCGGCGCTCGCGCTGCGCCCGGGTACGCGTCTCATCGATATGTCGACGATCGGGCCGCAGGCCGTCGGTGAGCTGGAACGGCGGCTGCCGGACGGGGTGATGCTGGTCGACGCCCCCGTGATGGGCAGCGTCGACCGCGCGGCCGCGGGGGAGCTGACCGTGCTGGCGGGCGGCGATCCGGACCCGGTCCTGAAGATCCTGGAGTGCTTCGGCACGGTGACCCGCTGCGGCGGGACCGGGTCGGGGGCGGCGCTGAAGCTCGTACTGATCAACTCGGTCATCGGCGGCGTCGCGCTGGTCGGAGAGGCACTCGCCCTGGCGGACACACTCGGCCTGCCCGAGGAACTCGTCGTCGGCGCGATGGCGAAGGGCCCGCTGGCCGGGGCCGTGCAGCGGGCCTTCGCCCAGGAGGCGCACTTCCCCGTCGCGCTCGCGGCCAAGGACGTGGGCCTTGCGACCGCCGCCGCCGACCTTCCGGTGGCGCGTGCGGTGCTGGACCGGCTCACCGCATTCCCCGAACTCGCGGACCAGGACCTGTCGCAGGCCGCCCACCGCATCCGTACCGACCGCATCCGTACCGACCACATCCGTACCGACCACATCCGTACCGACCGCAGCCACACCCACCGTTAGGAGCCGGTCCATGCACATCACCCTCGACAACCCGCAGTCCGCGCCGCAGCCCGCCGGGCCGTACTCCGAGGTCGCCAGGATCGACCTCGGAGGTGGCGGGGCTCTGCTCTTCCTCGCCGGGCAGGTCTCTCTGGACGAGGAGGGCAACGTCGCGGGCGGCGACGACATGGCGGCACAGAGCCGGATCGTGCTCGAAGCCGTCCAGGCCCTTCTGAAGGCGCACGGCGCCACCCTCGATCACGTGGTCAACATCCGCACGTTCCTCACCGATATGTCCCGGCTGGGCGAATACGCCGCCGTCCGGCGGGAGTTCCTGACCGGTACGCCGCCCACGAGCACCACCGTCGAGGTGTCGGGGCTGTTCCGTCCCGGCGCGCTCATCGAGGTGGAGGTGGTCGCGGCGGTGCCGCCGGCGCCGGCGGCCTGAGCCGGGGCGACGCCGTCGGAGTCCCGCTCGCGCGGTCCCTGGTCACGAACCGGATCCGTCCGGAAACCGATGGACTGTCCGGGGCAGCGGGACTCCGGACGGGACCGCTGGGTACGGTGAAACGCATGAGGTCCCGAAGTCCCGTACCCCAGGAGGTCAATGTGCTGGACATCCGGCGGGTGACGCGGGCGGCGGACGTGATCGCCGCCGAGACCCTCTTCGACGGACCGGCCCGTCCGGAGTGGGCGGCGCGGTTCCTCGACGAGGCGGGCCATCACCTGCTGGTGGCGTACACGGGACGGAAACCGGCCGGTTTCATCACCGGCGTGGAGATGACCCACCCCGACAAGGGGACCGAGATGTTCCTCTACGAACTCGGGGTGGCCGAGGAGCACCGGCGGCGCGGTATCGGCCGCGCCCTGGTCACCGGGCTTGCCGCGCTCGCCCGCGAGCGCGGCTGCTACGGGATGTGGGTGCTCACCGACCGCGACAACCCCGCGGGCCTGGCCACCTACCGGTCTGCCGGCGCGGACGCCGACGAGGTCACGGCCCTGCTGTCGTGGACCTTCGGCTAGCCTGAGGGCACAATGAACCGTTTGACGACGTCATCGGGTGCGTACGACCTCACCCGCTTCCCTGAGGACCCCCGCGACAGGCTCCGCGCCTGGGACGCCGCCGACGAATACCTGTTGCGGCACCTGGACGGCATCGAGGCCGGGCCGACGGATCTGTCGGGCACCGTCGTCGTGGTGGGCGACCGGTGGGGCGCACTGGTCACCGCGCTCGCCGGGCACCGCCCCGTGCAGATCACCGACTCCTTCCTCGCCCAGCAGGCGACCCGGGCGAACCTGGCGCGCAGCGGGGCCGACGCGGACGCAGTGCGGCTGCTGTCGACCAGGGACCCCGTCCCCGACCGGATCGACGTGCTGCTGATCCGGGTGCCCAAGAGCCTCGCGCTCCTGGAGGACCAGCTGCACCGCCTCGCGCCCCATGTGCACGCGGGCACCGTCGTCGTCGGCACGGGGATGGTCACCGAGATCCACACCTCGACGCTCAAACTGTTCGAGCAGCTCCTCGGTCCGACCAGGACATCGCTGGCCGCGAAGAAGGCCCGGCTCATCTTCTGCGCGCCGGACCCCCTGCTCGCCCGTACCACCAGCCCATGGCCGCGCGAGTACGCGCTGCCCGCCGACGTCGGAGCGGCCTCCGGCCTGACCGTCACCAACCACGCCGGCATCTTCTGCGCCGAACGCCTCGACATCGGCACCAGGTTCTTCCTGCGCAACCTGCCGCAGCGCCACGGCCACGAGCGCGTCGTCGACCTTGGGTGCGGCAACGGTGTGGTCGGAACGGCCGCGGCGCTGGCCAACCCCGACGCCGAAGTGACGTTCATCGACGAGTCGTTCTCCGCGGTGGCCTCTGCGGAGGCCACGTTCCGGGCGAACGCCGATACGACCACCAAGGCCGGGTTCCTGGTGGGCGACGGCCTGTCGGACGTACCCGCCGGCACGGTGGACCTCGTCCTGAACAATCCGCCGTTCCACACCCACCAGGCGACGACCGACACGACGGCCTGGCAGATGTTCACCGGCTCGCGCGACGCGCTGCGCACCGGAGGCGAACTGTGGGTCATCGGCAACCGGCACCTCGGCTACCACGTGAAGCTGCGGCGGCTCTTCGGCAACTGCGAGGTCGTCGCGAGCGACCCGAAGTTCGTCATCCTGCGCGCCGTGAAGCGCTGACCGCCTGTTGGTACGCCCACACGCACGACGTCCTACCCCGTCGCCGCGTCCCGGAGCGCGTCGATCAGGCCGAGCAGCGCGGGCCGGGCCGGCGAGGTCTCCCGTACCGCCGCGTAGATCGCCCGCATCGGTTCAGGTCCGCGGACCTTGCGCACGACGACGCCGGGATGGCGGTTCCCGAGCCCCATCAGCGGTATCAGGCCGACGCCGAGGCCGGCGGCGATGAAGCCCTGCGCCGTGGCGTAATCCTCGCTCTCCACCACGAAGTCCGGACTGAAGCCCGCAGAGGCGCAGGCGTCGAGGACGGACTCGAGGCAGGGGCCCGCGGGCCATTCGTTGCCGACCCACGGGTCGTCGGCGAGATCGGTCAGATCGAGCACCTTTTTCGCGGTGAGCGGGTGTCCCTTGGGAAGGACGGCGCGGTAGGGGTCGTCGAGCAGGTGCACGAGGCGGATGCCCGCGCTGGGCCGGTCACGCGGATGGACCACGATGGCCAGATCGGCCCGGCCCTGTTTCACCTCCGGCAGCGGGTCCTCGGGGTCGATCAGTTTGAGATCGATCCGCACGCCCGGATGCTCGACGCGCAGCCGGGCCAGCGCGGGCGCCACCAGGGTCGCGCCCGCCGTGGCGAAGTAGCGGATCGACAACTGCCCGGTGCGCCCGGCCCGGAGATCGGCCAGCGCCGTCTCCGCCTCGGCGACGTTCTTGCTGATGACGGCCGCGTGCTCGGTGAGCAGCAGCCCGGCCGCCGTCGGCCGTACGCCGCGGCCGACGCGCTCCAGCAGCGCCATCCCGGCCTGCTTCTCCAGCGCCGCCACCTGCTGGCTGACGGCGGAGGGTGTGTACCCCAGATTCGCCGCTGCCGCGGTCACTGAACCACTGGTGACCACCGCCCGCAGGACCTGCATGCGTCTCACATCAAGCATGTAGGAGAGCTTAATGGTGCATGCAACTCTTTTCTCTTGTCCTGTCGGATCACCCGGGGCACGGTGAACACCGGAAGTCCGGTGCTGTGCCGCACCGCACGCCGGCGCCTCCCACGCGACCGTGCGACCTGGGGCCACATCATCGTGGCCGCCGTCTTCTGCAACGCCCTGCCCTTCGCCCTGTTCAGCGTCGGCGAGCGGACGGTCGACTCCGGAGTGGCCGGCGTCCTGAACGCGACGACTCCGTTGTGGTCCCTGCTGATCGGTGTCGCCATCGGCACCGAACGGGGTCTCCACCCGGCCCGGCTGGGCGAGCTTCTCCTCGGTTTCGCGGGCACGCTGCTGATCTTCGCCCCGTGGCAGCAGTCCGGGAGGATCTTCGCGACCGGGATCACCTTTAACCTCACCTACCGGCTCATCGCGGACGAGGGCGCCACCAATGCCGCCACCGTCGGATATCTGCTGCCGGTGGTCTCGGTGGCGCTGGGGGCGATCGTGCTCGACGAGGCACTCAACGTCCGGACCATCGCGGGGATGGCCGTCGTCTTGGTCGGCGTCGGTATGACCCGGCGTCCGAAGCGGACGGCGCCGGACGGTCCGCCGGAAGATCTCTCCCGGCCGGCGGTCGCACTCTCCCGTCCTGCCTGCGTCCTGACGGAGCCCGTCGTGTCATAGGCGCCAGAGCATCCCAGTGTGACCGAGAATTTTAGTTGGCGGACGAGCACGCTAGTTGGCGGATCTTGATCCCGTAACGCTGTGTTGCGATCAGTTCCGAAGATTGGCCCCCGCCGCCGGCCGGAGGGTGCTGGTGTGGGTACGTGGGCGAGGCAGCGAGCGCGAAGATCCCGTCGGATTCAAGTCATCTGGATCAGCTGGTCACGGCGTACGACGGGGATGCCGGGCTGCGGGATCGCCTACTGCTCGGGAACGACTGGTCTCGTCGGTGGAGCTCGACGTGGCGGGTGGGTACCGGAGAGGTCTGCTGGCCTATCCGGGACATGGCTCACGTGCCGGTGCTGTCGTCCCGGCCGATGCGGGGATTCACATGGCGGGCGAAGCAGCAGCATCGCCCCGGACTTGAGGTGATGGCGTCAACCGGCAGGATGCACGGCTTCGAGTCTCTGGAGGAGATGCGGCTACTGGTCGCGCTGGACTTCCTGAGTGCCTCGGAGGTGCTGTCGCAGCCGTTCCGGCTGGACTTCGAGCACGCGGGCGGGCAGTCCTGGCACATCCCGGACTTCCTGGCCGTGATCGGCGGCGGGATGTGGCTGCTGGATGTCCGCCCGATGGAGCTGGTCAAGGACGTGGACGCACTGAAGTTCGCGGCGGCCAGGGAGGTGGCGGCGGCATGCGGCTGGCGGTACTCGGTGGTCGCGGGCTGGCGCCCGCATGTCTGGAGCGTCCTTGATCACTTGTCCTCGCGCCGACGGCAGACGAGGGATCTGCTGGGCATGCGGGACCAGTTGCTCACCGTTGTCGGCGGCAGGAAGGGACGGGTGATGACGTTCTCCGAGCTGGCAGACGCGACGAGTGTGCCTTCCGTCGGCCGGGCGAACATCATCCGGCTGCTCTGGCAGCGCAAGCTCGGCGTTGATCTGGGCAGCCCATTGAGCGATAGCTCGCTGATCTGGGGGGTGTGATGGCGGCAAAAGGGTTCTTGCACATCGCGCCAGGCAGGCGGGTCACGCTCAATGACGTCGAGTGGACGATCGAAGATGTCCAGGGCCAACTCGGCCGGCTCGTTCTCATGGATACCGACGGCCGCGCGGAGACTCGCTCGTTCCGCTGGCTCATCAACCATCCCGACCTGCGGCTTTTGCCGATGGTCGAAGAGCCGGGGCGGCCTTCACTGGTCTCCCTGCAGCCGAGGACACTGGCCGACCTGACCGAGGACCAGTTGGAGCGGGCCCGGCTGCGGGTTGCTCATGTGCTGGAAGCTGAGACGGGGTTCCGGGAGGGCCACCCGGCGCGGGCCATGCCGGGTGAGCCCCGGCAGGCATACGACCCGGACCGCACGACGCTGACCCAGCGGCGGTACGCGAAGGCGGCGGAGACCAAGACGATGCCCCGTCCAGAGGCGGTCCGCCTCGGTCTGCAGCACCTCAGCTACCGAACCCTGGAGCGTCTTGCGGGACTGGCGGGTGAGAGTCTCCTGCTGGCCTGCGCGGACGGGCGCTGGACGCGGCGACGCAGTGGGCACCGCAGCATCACCGAGGAGGTCCGTGAGGCGATCTTCGCCGTCAAGGCCGAATGCGGCGAACGCGCTCGCGTGAGTCTGGCCGCCAGGCACCGGCTGATGCATCAGTACATGCGTGAGCGGTTCCCTACGTTTCCCACCGAGAAGATCCCTTCCCGCTGGACGTTCGCGGACGTCTGGGAGGAGTGGTTCGGGCCCGGCGGAGCCCGGCCGCGTTACGGGCGGACGGCCGAGGCCGCCGCGGAGGCCGGGGTCTCCGGCCGGATAGTGGTCTACCGGCCGGGCCAGGTTCTGGTGCTCGATTCGACGCCGATGCCGGTGAAGCTGCGTGAGACCGTGTTCGGCGACGCGGTCACCGCAACACTGACCCTCGCGCTCGATCTCTACACGCACGGGCTGCCAGCCTTCCGGCTCACGCTTCAGTCCGACACCTCGGTCGACGTCGCGATGCTGCTGCGGGATGTGATGCTGCCGCTTCCGATGAGGGATGGCTGGGGCGAGGACATGGAATGGCCCTACGCCGGGGTCCCGGCCGACGTGATCGCCGAGTTCACTGGGCACCGGGTCGCCGCTCTGCCGTTCTTCGCCCCGGAGACGGTGACCACCGACCACGGCGGCCCCTACAAGAACCACGACTTAGTGGAAGCCGAGCGGGAGATCGGTTGCCGGATCCTGCCCGCCCGCGTCTTGCGGCAGACCGACAAGTTTGCGGTCGAGCGCCAGTTCCTCACCGTCCAGACCATGCTCTTTGAGCACCTGCTGGGCTTCACCGGCGGCGACGTCGCGGACCGCGGGGCCGACCCGGAACGCGACGCGAGCCTCACGCTTGCGCAGGCCGAGCACGTGATCGCGACCTGGATCGTCCAGATTTGGCAGAACCGCAAACTAGGCGAATACGCCCCAAGCTGGGCGCCGGGCGAGGACCACAGTCCTAACACCCTGTTCGCCGCGGCGATGGAACAGGGCGGCTTCGACCTGGATTTTCCCGAACCGAGCTTCTACTACAAGGTCCTGCGAAAGCACCACGTGAAGGTCCATCCGAGACGCGGGGTGAAGATCCTTGGGCTTTGGTATCACCACCCGGTCCTAGACGAACCGCGCTTCCTGCATCCCTCCTCCCGAGGCGGCAAGCACACGGGCAAGTGGGTGGTCCGCAGTGACCGAAGGGACCGCCGGCAGGTGTTCTTCCAGGACCCAGCCGACCATGAGACCTGGCACGTCCTGCGCTGGCGAGGACTGCCGCCCGAGGGTGAGGTCCCTGCCTTCTCGGACAAGACCGCTGGCGCCCTCCTGGCACACGTGAAGGCGAACAACATCAGGATCCACTCCGAGAGCGAACTCTTGGAACATCTGCTGGGGATCCTCGGCTCGGTCACCCCCGTCGACCAATGGCCCAGCCAGGCCAAGAAGAAGGCGGGGAAGAAGCGGCGCGTCGCCCAGGCCCGCGAGATCACCCGAGCACAGGCTGCGGCGGCCGACCGCCCCGCCGCACCGGCCGCCGCAGACGAGCAGGTTCCGGCCGAGATGCCCGTGGCCTGGACCGAGCACGCTCGCACGATCGACCGCACGGTCGACGCCGACCGTCGTCGGCGACGCGAAGAAGCACTCGCCGGAACCAGACCTGTCGCCCCGCCGACGCTGCACGAGGCCCTGCGACGGCGGCCCATGTTCCTGCTTCCGCCCCGAGATGCCTTAGAAGTCGACACGGTTGTAGGGGAGGAAGAGGCGTGACCCGGGCCCTTTCCCATGACGATCCGCTGGAGGGCCTGCCCTCACGGGCCAAGGTCGCCGAGTTGATTCTCGGCGGCCACCCGCCCCGCGACACCTATGTCGGCTGGCAGCACTACCGGGCCCACTGCGGCCTGCTCGTCCCCGCCCCAAAAATCTCGCTGCAGCAGTGGTCGATGATCCCCGAGAGCCGCCAGGCCGACTACGACCTTTACCGGCAACTGACGAACGCAAACCTCCCGCTGCAGGACACACCCATGCACGACAAGGTCGGCAAGCTGATCCGGCGCCGGTTGCGCGGCAACACGATGAAGCAGGACGACCCGACCCGCGCCGGCGTCATGGTCAGCGGCTGGGGCAACTACGGCAAGACCGCGTCCGTCTGCTCAGCCGGAGCCGTATTCGAGGACCAGTGGCTCCAACTACACAGCTACCTCAACCCCGGGGCTCTGCCAGGCACGCGTGATCTACACGCGCCGGTCGTCTACGTCGCAACCCCTGTGACAGCGTCCCCGAAGAGCCTTTGCGCTTCGATCCTGGGCTTCTTTCGCGCCGCGACCCGCAAGTCGGCCACGCTGCCGGAACTGGTACGGCAGGTCGCCGACTCTCTCCACGACAATGGCGTCAAGGCGCTGGTCCTGGACGACATCAGCCGGCTGCGGATGCACCGAGCCGACGACCAGGACGTCCTCGACCTGATGCGGGCATTCATGAGCCTGGACGTCACCCTGATCCTGACTGGCGTCAACATCCCCGGCCTCGGGCTGCTACGCGAGGCCAAATGGAACAAGAAGACCCGCCAGTGGGAGATGCCGCCGCTGGAGTCGACTCGCATCCACGGTCTTGAGATCACCCAGACTGAGCACCGCTTCGAGCTCATCGAGCTCGACTGCTTCCGCTACACCACCCGGGAGCAGATTCAGGCTTTCGTCAATCACCTGGACGGGATCGAGAGGCACTTGCGGCTACTGAAGGCGAAGGAGGGCATGCTCACCGGCGGCACCATGCCGGAGTACTTGATGCGCCGCACCGGCGGTGTCGTGGGCTTGCTGGGACGTTTGCTCGAGGACGGCACCCAGGAGGCCATGGAGTCCGGGAGGGAACTGATCGACGAGAGCCTGCTGGACGAGATCGTGCTCCGGCGGGATGAGCCCACGCGGCCGCCGGACGAGCCCGCGATTCCGGCCGGCCTGCCGATCGCCAGCAAAAAACCGCAGGCGAAACGGCCCCGGAATACCACTTTCGATGACCACGGCCCAACTGCGCACACGGGCGCCTGACAAATGGAGCCGTTATGCATCCACTGCCCCGGAGTCTCGAACCCGTTTCAGGAGAATCCCTGGTCAGCTACCTGCTTCGGCTTGGGCATCGTCTCAGCCTCCCGCCTCTGTACCTGATCCGTGCGGCAGGCTGGACCGAGCGCGTCCACCCTGGTCACATCCCAGGCAGTCTGCTGCTGGATCTCACCGGGCCGCAGACCGAAGCATTCGCCCAACTGACGAGGCAGACGGCCAGGGAGGTCTCGGCATTGACACTGACACAGTGGCGAGACCGGTACCCGCCCATTGCCCGGTCCGTGCCCGGCCCGGCACAGAGGCCGGACGCATGGCTCTTCGTCGGCTCCCCGCGGTTTTGCCCCTCCTGTCTGGCGGGCGACGGCAGCCCGGCCCAGCAACTCCACGGCGGCCCCTGGCACAAGCTCTGGCACCTTCCGATTGCTTTCAGCTGCGTAGAACACCAGACCTATCTGGAAGCCAACTGCCCGCACTGCGGCCAGCCGCACGCCATATCAGGGCGCCTGATTGAGCGGGCCAACGACCACACACTGCACCCAGCGCAATGCCGGTGGACGATCGACACCCAGACGCAGAAACGAAAGTCCCGTGCCTGCGGCGGCAGACTCGATCAGCGTGTCGCCTCGCCTCCCGGCCGCCGGCCAAAACCGACACTGGACACCCTGCGCTTCCAGCAGTCTCTCCTTGCCCGACTGGAGCCGACGACTCCGGCCACGGACGCATCCGAGTACTTCACCGATCTCCGGCTGGCCACCGCGCTGATCAGCACTACATGGCCGCAAGGGCAGCATCTTCTCGATAGCGCCGTCGCCGGGCATGTGACCACTTATGTCCACTCCGCTTTAGAGCGTTCCGGCATCAGCAACAACGGTCTGCAGCACTATCGGTTGCGCGATGTACCACCCCGTGACCCAATCGCTTGTGCTGGGCTCCTACGCGCCGCTCACTCCTTGCTCGAAGCAGGCGATCTATCCGAACGTCTTTCCCAGCTCATCCACACCCCCGGGGAGCGGCCGACGCGCACACCGTGGGTCCGTATCTTTGCCCGCCATGAGCACTCGTGCTCGCGACGATTCCGAGACGCGGCCGAACCCTTGACCCGCACCTACCGCAAGATCGGCGGTCCCCAGGGAACCCGAGCACCTCTGCGGGACGACTACCGGCCAGAGCACATCCCGGCATATCTGGAGCCGGACTGGTATGAAACCTATTTCGCGCCCATTGCCGGAATCGCTCCGAAAGTGTTACGTCGAACTGCCGCAGTCCGGCTCGTCCAGTGGGCCATAGGCGGACCCCTCGATGATGCTGCGACTTACCTCGGCATCACCCCGAACCTGGTGCGGTTCAGCACCAACACTGACTTCCAACGCTGGGAGCGCGCGGGACGCAACCCGGCCGAGTTCGAACTAGTCCTCCGCGAGCTCAGCGCCGAACTCCGAGCACCACGCCGACCGCTCATCGACTACCAGCACAGACGTGAGGCGCTCCGGGACTGGGCTCTGCCCCCTGACGTGTGGGACGCCCTGGTCAGAGAGTTGCCACCCATCCCCGGCGCCATTCGGCCAGCAGTCGGCGACCGCAAACGTCAGGACGCCTCCGTCTTCATCTGGGTACAGGTCACACGAGGCGAGCACCTCTTCGCCCCACGTCCCATTGAGGCCGAGCAACCTCTGCACGTCCAGCATGAATGGGCCCAGCGTCGGAACACCACCTGGTACAACCTCGTCCGGCCTGATCCGCTACGGCACTACGCCGACCTGCGGAAACTCCTCGCTGAGTATGCCCAGCAGCTCGCCCGAGACATCGACTCAAGTACTGGCCCAAACCACGAGGACAAAGCTGGGCAAATCATTCGCCCTGACACTCACGTACAGCGAACGTCCACGACCATAATCCGCTAACGGGTCCCCGGGATCTATCAACAAGAACCTTAGGAAAATTGGCCACGGTGAAGATCGATCTTTGAACCACCCGAGCACGGCGACCTCGACGAAACCACACTCCCGAAGCCGCCGCCTTGGCGCTAGCGAAGCACAGGCCCAGGGCACGCCCGAACAGGCCATCCCTGTGGGGCCGCTGGATGAACTCACGGACGGCCGACTCGCGCCGCCGGGGGGGTGAGTGCCACGAATTCGCGGATGTAGTCTGTGGCCCGGGAGGACTGAACCCGGGCGAGGATGTCCACGCTGCGGCTACCGAGCTTGAGGCCGTGGTCGAGGTCGCGGGCCTGAAGATGGCCCCGCCGCCCTCCTGTCCTTCGACATCGCGATGGGCTCGCTCAAGGGGAACGCACCCCTGCCCGCTGACTCGCCCCCGGTTTTCGTTCGCGTTGGGCCGCCTATTGCCCCCGAGGCGGCTTCCACTGCCTTCCTGTCCCGGTACAGAATGGCCGGTCGGCATCATCGCTCTCAGCAACGAGGAAAATATGGCAACGACTGGCGACGTCACCATCGGCAAATTGTTGATGGCTGAGTACGACAGGTTGAAGGAGGAACAGAAGACTCGGATCGGGTTTCGGGACAACCTGCTCTACGTGACCCTGGCTGCGATGGTTACAGTGTTGATTGGCGCGGCCCAGGCGCACCACGCCGTGCTGCTTTTGGCTCTGCCCGTCGTCACTTGCGTTCTCGGATGGACGTATCTAGCCAACGATCAGAAGATAAGCGCGATAGGCCGCTACGTCCGAACCGACCTTGGGCCCCGTTTGGGCGACCTGGCCGGCGAGCCCGGGAGTCCCTTCGGGTGGGAGGTGGCCCACCGCGGCGACATTCGTCGGAAGCAGCGCAAGATCATCCAGTGTGCAGTCGACCTGATCACCTTCAGCGCGGTTCCCCTAGCCGCCCTGGTCGCCTTCTGGCTCTGCGGCACTGGCGGGGTTCTCCCTGTGACCGCTTCCATCCTGGAGCTCTTGGCAGTCACAATCCTGGCCGCCCAAATCGTCCTGTACGCCGAGAGCGCACCGTAGAGACCCCCTTCCCTTTCCCCGTCCTTCCCCTTCCCCGGCGTGGACGCGACGGACCCCGCCTCACCGAGTCCTTCCACGGCGGCAGGGCCTGGACCTCACACAGCACCTGCCAAGGATTTGCCCCACCCTTCTTCGACCGAACACGGCAGTAGGTCTGGGGCATTCCGAACGTCCTGGCCTACTGCTGTGCGCCAGCGCGACGAACCCAGCGCAACAACCGTGTCCAGAAGAACTGGACATCATGCTAGCGTGAGAAAGGTGACCTCGACCGCTGACCAACTACGCACTTTGCTGGGCGAGACGGCGTTCCATGCGCTGGAGTCGCTCGCCGGGTCCAGCGCCCCGGTGAGTGGTCGCGCCCTGGCGCGCGCGCTCCGCGTCGCACCCACGACCGCGACGTCCACGCTTCAGGTGCTCCAAAGGGCCGGTTTCGTGGTCGCAAGTGCCGAGGGCCGCTCAAAGTTGTGGCGTATCGACGCGAGCAACCCGATGATGCACAACTGGCTGTACGAGCCGACTGGGGCGGCGGAGCGAGAGGGAGACGAGCGCAGGGTGCGCCCCCGCCTGACGACGGTGATTTTCACGGCGCTCCAGCTGGAGTACGAGGCAGTTGTCTCTCACCTGCCCGATCGGCGGCCCAGCCGTGTCCGCACGACGCGTTTCGAGGTGGGGGACTTTGCTGGCGACCATGCGGACTGGAGCGTGCACGTAGCGGAGTTGGGCGCGGGCAACACCCGCACTGCCATCGAGGCCGCCACGGTGATCACGGCGCTCGATCCCCACCTGGTGCTATTCGTAGGCGTCGCCGCCTCGGTCAAGCCGGGTGACCTGGTTCACGGCGACGTCGTCGTCGCCGACCGGGTCTACGACCTGCACAGCGGCAAAGACGCCTGGGAGGAGGCGCAGGGGTCGGTCCACCTGACGCGGCCGCTGTCCTATCCCGCCGCCAACGGTGTCGTACAGCTCGCAATGAATGTGCGGCGCAACGACTGGGCAGATGAGTTGACCGCCGGCCTAGCTCTCAATTCCCGCGGCACCGCACCGCGGGTCGAGATCAAGCCGATCGCCGCAGGCGCGGTCGTGCACGCTGACAGCCGTTCGGTGCTGATGGGCAAGGTGCGCCAGCAATTCAATGACGTGGCGGCGGTGGACATGGAGTCGCTCGGGCTCTATGAGGCCGCCCACAAGGACGGCCTGCCCGCGCTCGCTGTACGCGGGATCTCCGATTGCGTTGAGAACAAGACCCCCGACGCCGACCGCGAATGGCAGCCGCGGGCAGCCCACCACGCCGCTGCCTTCACGTTCGCCTTGCTGCGCCGGGCCGAACCGGAGGACCTGCCGAGGCCGGGCACCTCGACTGTCCCGGCCGGAGGTCCGCCGTCCTCCACTGGCTTGTCACAGGTACAACTGCTGCTGCGCGTCGCTCCAATGATGGCGCTCGCGTACGAGTGGGCCGAGCCGCTGGCCGGGGCGCGCGCGACTGCGGTCCTCAGGGACCTGGTGGCATTGGGCAGTCAGCCTGCCACGTGGTTGAGCCGATTCAAACACCGGCCACCTCAGGCGTTCCGTAGTCAGGACAGCGAGGCGTTGTGGGTCCTGGTTGCCGAGTTCGCCGCCGCACACGAGCATCCGGCCACGTCCTGGTTCTTCGAGCAGGCCGCGCAGCGCTGGCAGGGCAGCCTGCTGTCGGCGTACTTGTATTGCGAAGGTGCAGTCGCAGCTGCACGACGCGGGGACCCGGAGAAGAGCGAACTGCTGCTGGCTTGCGCTGAAGCTGCCGAGCCCGCTGGCAGCCCGCTATGGGAGTTCTATCGCGTCGGCCTTGGCACCGACAACACCGCGGTGGCACCGGCGCTGTTGGCCGTGGCGGGAACGCTCGAACTGCCGTTGCCAAGGCCAGTTCTGGCCGGTCTGGGCGCCGAGTCGGCACCCTCTGAGCCCGATGATGCGTTCTTGGCATTCGTCGAGGAGTTCGCCGACCTCCATCCGGCATTCTTCGAGTCCACGAGGCTGACCGCCACACTGGCCGCGGCTGTGCTCCTCCGTGAGACTCCTGGCCATATCGACGCCGCTCAGATCCTCTTGGACAACGTCGCAGCTGGGTTCCCGGCGTACCGCCGCAACCCCACGAGCGCGTCAGCGGTCGCTGCACTGACCGGGCCCAGAGCCTCCTTGGTAGAGCTGGAACTGGCGAGGACTCTCTGTGCGAAGGCAGCTGATTCCGTCAGCCGAATCTCAGGTTTCGACCGAGACGCCGCGCTGACGCGTGCGGAGGACCTCGCGCTCATCGCGCGCGGTCGCCGGCAGGACTGGGGCGGCCCCACCGCCGAGGCACTTGTGCTCGCCGCGCAGGCGCGGGCCCTAAAGGGCGACATCCACGGCGCCCTGGCATTGCTTTTGCCACCGCCCGCAGGGACCGCTGAGGCCGTGGAGGCGATGTCCGGCCCAGTGATTGAAGCAGCAGCGGGACTGGCCGCGCAGGTCGGAGACACGCGCCTGGCGCTTGAGCTCGCCGAGAAGATCGACGACCCGGTGGACCGGAGGCTGGCGATCGCGCTCGCGCTCACCAGAAGGCAGGACACTCACCCCGAGGCCGCCGCCGAATTCCGTGCCGCGCTCGATGAGATCGCCTCCAGCACTCGCGGTGATCAAAGATTCCGGATCTTGCTCGGTTTGTCGCTTGTTGCGACCCTCGACGAAGACGAACTGTCCCAGCTCCATGCGCTCGATTCGGAGAGCGCCGATATGGTCCGCGCCCAATCGCTGCTCTCGGGCGGCAACGTCACCCAGGCGCAGATCCTCGCCCGCCGCTATCCCGACTCCGATGCGGCGCTGCAGATTCGCGTCCAGGCGCTCATGCACCAGGGCAAGGCCGCTGACGCCGTCAAGGCTCTGGAGCGCTTCGCTGTACGCCACGGCCACGATGAACGCCACCTCCTCGAAGGGGCGTACCTGGCGCTCACCAGCGGAACTGTGGACGACGCGGAGCGTCTGGCGTCCAGCCTCGCGTCCAGTGCCGATGCCGCACGCCGGCGAACCGCCCGGGAAATCCTCCTTGAGACAGCGTCTCGCCGAGAGGACTGGAATGCGGTCTTGGACCAGACGCGCCGACTCATCGCGGACAACGAGATCGCCGAAGGCGACCCGAACCGGGACGACAGCCTGATCAAGTACCGGTGGGCTCAGGTGTATGCCCTGCATCAGCTTCGCCAGATGCAAGATGCCTACGAGGCCATCCGGGCCGAGCCGCACCTGGAGCCAAAGGACCGAAACCGAGCACGGCTGGTTGCCTCGGTGCTGCGCACAATCGCGCCGTCAGTAAGCGAAGGAGGTGTTATCAGCAAGGCCAATGGAACGGAGATCACGCAGGCGGAGATCCTGACCGCGGTCGCCCAGGCAGCGCAGGCTTTCCCAGGCGATGAAGAACTAGTCGCCACGGCCGTCATGACCGCCTTCTTGATGCCGACGGGGGAACAAATCGACTACCACCTGCTGACCCAAGCTCGCCAACTGCACCAACAGTTCTTCGAGCACTTCCCCCACAGCAAGCTGATCGAGCGAGTTCCGATCGACGATACGCTCAAAGGCCTGCAGGAGTTTCTCCGAGTTCGCCTGGCGCCGGTGTCGGACGCCGTACACCAGATGCAGCGGGCGACCATTGCCGGGCAGATCCCCCTAAGCGCTTGCGCTGCCGCGCTCGGCCGCAGCCACGCGGATATGCTGATCCGCAACACCATCGGCTGTTATGTGATCCGCGATCCCGATAAGGACATCTGTGCCCAGGAGACCGCTGCGGCCCGGCGCGCACTGGACACCTCGGTTGTTGTTGACACCTCGGCGTTGTTCTTCTCTCCGATCGCGCTGGAGCCCACGACACAGCTGACGGCCCACTTCGAGCAACTCCTCGTCGCCGCCCCCCAACGCGACGACATCCTGCAGGCCCGGTCCGCGCTGGGCATGCGAAGCTCCGGTTGGCTCGGGTGGGATTCGCGAACTGAGCAGCCTACTTTCACTGAGTACTCCGAGGAAGTCACCAAGTCGTGGAGCGATCGAGCCCACGCCCTGGCTGCTGCTGTCGATGCGTGTGACGTCCTGCCCGACGCGCCTCCCGACCATGATGACGAGAGACACAGGGTATGGAGCGCACCGATCCGTCTGGCGCGAGAGCGCGGGGTCAGCCTACTCGCTGATGATGCCGCGTTGCGTGCTGTCGCGCGCAGTCAGGGAGTATCCGCGTTCGGCACCTTGCACCTGTTGGAAGCCCTCGTCCAGGACGGGGTCCTTCTCGTAGACGCTCTTGAGCAGTCCTACCGCCGACTCATGCAACTTCCCGTGGCCGAATTGCCCGTGCGCGATCGCTTGATCGCGATCGCCCGCAACGAGCAATGGAATCCAAACGGTTATGCAGCCTTCCTCTTCACACGCCCCTCGACATGGCATCCGCTGGCAGGTGGATGGCGTACCTACACCGCTTTGATCAAAGCGCTGCCTGAGAAAGATCCTCAAAGAGCCGCGAGTTGGTGCGCCGCCGCGCTCAGAGGCCTTTGTCTCGTCGCTACTCCACAGACTGTGCCATCCGTCGCCGGCATGATCGTGGCATGGACATTGTTCGAGCTGACCGATGGATCAGCTCTTCCAGTGCTCCTCGACGAAGCAGAGCAAGCAGTCCGGAGCTTCGCTCCAGACGCGGACCTCCTGCAGGAGGTCGTACAGCGTCTGGTGACGACAGTGCGGCACATCACCCCTCCGGAGATGGTCGGCTCCATCGTCCTGCGGCTGCTGGCTGGTCTGGACGGCGAAGCGCATGTGAAGGCCCTCAAGATCTTCTTCACCATGCCGTGACCTCCGGGCTTGAGACAGGCGAGCATTGCCACGGCCGGTGTCGTCGAGCATCTTGATCTCCAAGCGTGCCGCTACGACTGTCTGCATGGGTGCGTACGGCCGCAGTACGTCGCGCTTGACCCCTGGGTCGGGGTGGTGGCGATTCGGGTTGCGTCCCTCGCTCACGGATCCGTCTACGGAGAGGCTTCGTGAACCCTGGCCGCCCCGGCTCGAAGACGTGGCGCGGGTCCCGGTTCAACCGCGAGTCAATCGAGATCCGCTGGAAGCAACAAGCGGTCGACGTGGCCGACCTTCGTCAAGAAAGCCACACGTGGGCTCCCCTCCGAGGGCTATGGTGCAAGGTTCGCCACGAGCCCTCGGAGGGAAAACCGTGATCATCAAGACGTGGGACGAGCTCAGGGAAGCAGACGGCAGGACACTTCACTTCACTCCCCATGGGCTTGGGCTCGGCGTGAAGATGACGCCTGAAAGCTCAGCCGAGTTTCAGCAGACGAATGTCGCGGCTCTCGAACTGGCCCCGGCGGTAGCCAAAGGAACCCGGCAGAGCTTCGATCGGCTTCGCACCGTATTTGCGTACGGCGTCCTCTGCTACGACATCTTTACGCTAGTCAGCGACCACGCCCTGCTGGTCATCGAGCAGGCATTGCGGGACCGCTTCATCGACTTTCACGAGGGCAAGGTCACCTTTGTCGACGCCGCTGGCGCCCCGCACGAAGTTGCTATTGAGCGCTACGAGCAGGTTCACGACTTCATCGAGAGCCAGAAAAAGCAGAGGCGGTCCAAGACCGGGGTGAAGGAGAAGCCGTGGCGGCTCCGCGTTGGGGCTGGCCCGGAAGCCATCGACTTCAACGGAACGCTCCATGGCCTAAAAACATGGGCTCGGACTGCCGGCCTCCTGCGAGGGCAGCGCAACCGAGGCATCGAGCAAGCACTGTCGACCCTGCGGAACTACGTGGCACACCCGACCTCATACCATCTCCTCGGACCCGTCGAGGCCACTCGGATGCTCAGCGACCTCTGCGAGATCATCAATCATCTGTGGGGATGCAACACACCCGGAGGACGGTTGTATCCGGCGCCGCTCCGGCGATCCGTCGCGGCTATCGCCTGGTCCAAGGAGCACGGGATTTCCGTCACCGCAGTCGAGAACCTACGCGACGAGTCGGAATTTGACGAATTCTGGGAGTTCTCCATCATTCGAGCTGTCTTCGAGTTCGGAAGCCGCATTACCGATCCTGCCCTGGCCCAGTTTGATTCACTCCATGAGGCAACGTGGTACCCAGTAGATCTCTTGTGGGGACCGGGATCCCGGCAGGACGGGATCGCCTGGTTGGACGCCAACGATCCGCAGCCCGATGAATTCGACTATCTGGACCGCGTCTTCGCCATTCGCCACAACAACGGGGAGCTCTACCTCCCGATGAGACCGTCGATCGCCGCTGCTCTCCCTATCGATGAGCAAGCCGGCCGCTGGTTTGCTGTGCGTTCCGACTTGCCCACCGCGGCCTTCTCTCACATCCGGAAATACCTGTCCGGAACCTCAAAGTGCTCAGGAAGGGGTCCGTGCAGCCAATGCCACGCCGAGACTTTGACTTCCGGTACCTACGCGGAAATCATGCGAGCGTCCGGGGCGCGTATAGGAATTCCCCTTCCACCCGATGTGCGGACGCCGTTCGCCGATCGCCGATCGTGGCCCGCGTAAGTCATGGCGGGCCTCTCAACTCGTACGGTTAGTCTGTTCCAGATCGGCCAGCCGCGCGAGGATACGCCTCGGGAGTTCTGCGTTTGTCAGCCTAAACTGGACCCACTGGTCCTTGGACTTCGTCTTCATTGAGGCGGAAAATCGGAAGCGCCCCTTACTGTTAGGCTCGGTCACCTTCTTGCTGAACTCATCGCTCGGTACCAACCAGGCGGTCATGATCGCGCCGCACTCGACGTCCACGGCTAGGAAGAGCATGTCCAAGTCGGGACGTGGCTGGAACGTCTGTGACCGCACGAAGGCCATCAGCCGGCCTTGCTGCACCTGCACCCCAGTGGACATTCGAGCCTTGACCTGAACCGCTAGGGTCGCCGTACTCCCACGACGATGGAAGACAAGGTCCACTCCTTCGTCATCCACCAGTGAGGTGGAGACGTTCAACTCTCCGCCGGTGGCAAGGATGCACGCAGCAGCGACCAGGTACTCGGCCGCCTTCCCCATTCGTCCGGCGGCAGGGCTCTTGTCCTGGTAGTCCTCGTCGTAGCTCACGGTAGGAACGTATCGGGCATCGTCGCTGTGCGGGCAGCTAACTGCCCAGAGTGACTGGACACTTATGGCGTCGCCTCCAGTGAGTCACGCCAGTAGCATCGGCACCCCGAGCGTGCGCCTGGCACCGCCGGTTGTTGCGGAGGGCAGACCCCAATGGCCGGGTTCGACGCCGAGTTCTCGTTCAACCCCGGGAATCTGGAGGTTGTCCGGGCACTCCATGCAGCCAGTCGGCGGCGAGCGAGAGCGATGGATCTCCGGTGGCAGAGCCAGGCCACCGAGGCGGGCTATGGATACGTCGGCGTCGACGGGTGGACGTGGGGCATCGACTTTCTTTTGGAACGACTACGCCGTGACCTACCGACCATCGCAGAGGCGGCGCCCGGTCGTCGCTCGCCTGAGTACCGGCGACGACTGGGTAATGGCTATATCGATATCGTCACCAAATTTCGTGGTGGGTGGTATAAGCGCTACTGGCGAGAGAGCGATCCCTTCATCCCAACGCTCCGGGCAATTCAAAAGTCATCCGTCTTGCCGATTCATGATTTGTGGCCAGCCAGTGATGACCACGATTTGGGCAATCGGCTCATGGTTTCGCAGACAGTCATGGCCGCTTGGTGTGTCGATGAGATTGATCCCGAAGTTGTCCTGGAAGAGCTGCACACCGCTGCCGAGCTGATGCTCAAGCGGATCACGGGTATGCCAGATCGGACGAAATTCCCCGACCTGGTGAAGGCTGCTCGGCGCCAGAAGATCCTCGGTAGTGACCCGATGACATGGCAGTATCGAGACCCAAGGAAGGCTATGACGCCGCAGCAGCTGCTCAAGTCGTTGGTTCTTGAGCGGAATGAGACGAAGCATGGCGGAAAGTCTGCCGCTCGGGCATGGCTTGAGATCCACTTCGGAGCCGTGAGCACCTTGCTCGTGGAGTTGTCAGCCAGGGTCTAACGACTGTCTGGCGCGCTGGATTTGGCAGCGAGGAGCTGGCCCGAAGGGTACGGACGCCACACTTGTCTCCAGCGGTCATTACTGACCCTGGAGATTCTCCTCGAAGCCGTGCGTCGCCGCCGCCATCGCACTCGCCGGCGCCGGTGTCCTGATCACGCTGATCGGGCACTGCCGGACAGCCGTCTCGATCGCCACAGGCAGCGACAGTTGCGACCGTCCGCCTGGCCGAGCGCCCCCTGATTTCAGCGCCCGTCGTCACTCCGGCCGGAGCCCGCACTCAGGGTTCCGGCCGGAGCACCGGGCGACACTCCCCCGTCAAGGCTGCCTGCCTACACTTACGGATAAAAGGAGCGAGGTAGTCGTATCAGGTGCTGGATGGTCCCAGGTTTCCCGGTACCCGCGCGCTTGTCGATGCGCCCGGGGCAACGGGCCGGGAACGCCCGCGGCTGGCCAGTCTATGTTCGGCGTGCCTTTCGGATCAGGTCGCGCAGTGCCCGGGCGGTTGTGATGGCGCGGTTGTCGTCATCGGAGCCCAGGGCGATGAACTCATCAAGATCGGGCCAGTCGACCACTTGATCCAAGAGCCGTAGAGAACCGGCGTCGCCTTCGGTGAGCGCGGCGGCACAGCTAACGCAAACATTGCGGATCAGATCGAGAATGGATTGCCGGAAGAGGCGGGGGGCTGCCGGATCGGCCTTCCAATAGTTGACTTCGTCGATGGCCTCGTCCCACTTTGCCTGGTCAGCCAGAGCTTCGACGAGAAAGCGGCGCGTTTCTGCCTCGAGCGATCCGGATATCCCTTGGCCCAGCAGTGCCCGACAGTTCATTTCCGCCTCCGCGTAGCGGTGGCTACGCAAGCTTTCCTCGGCCTGCTGCAGTCGGCCGTAATTGGCGGCATAGGTGGTCGGCTCGATTCTCGACTGCAAGTCCGTGAAGGCGTCGGCGAGCAATGCAAGCCTTCGCGACATGTCCCCCGTGATGTTCGATCCCTGGATCAGAATGCGCGAGTCGACGGCTAGTTTCATAGCAGCCTTGGGGTAGTCGAAGACCCATGACCTCGCCTGGTCGAGCACGAACTCCAGATGGCCTATCGCCTCATCCAGGGTGGTCCTCAGCGGTGGTCGCCGTTCACTGCCGAGCTCTTGCACCTGGATGGACATCATGGCTAGGGCGAACCGCGTCTGTACGACGAGGGCTTCATTGTCCGCGCCGGCTCGCACCAGGTAGTCGAGCTCGCGCACGTAGAGTTCCTCGGCTCGCACGACGTCGCCTTGCAGGTAGTACGGGGCGGCGAGATTGCCGCAGATGAGCGCGGCCCGCTCACTGGGCAGGTCCATGGCTTCGATGTGCGTCAAGAGCATTTCGGCATGCGACTGCATGATCCGTACCCGCTCCAGCTCACCGAGCTGCGACGGCGCGGTGAGCCAGCGCTCTACATGTCCGGCCAGCTGGTCGATTGCCCTCGCGTATGCCGGGTGCCTGGCGAGGCGTTCGCGTATCAGCTCCTGGCTGACGGTATTGATGGAAAGGGAGCGGTCCGCACCGGGGAGTGTCTCCCCATAAGTAGGTGGCAATGGCAGATCGTTCTTGATGAGTGAGAAACGGGAGAGCTCGCGCAGCGCCTCACCGATGTTGACGACGTTCGGTGGGATGAGCACCGGGCCACGATGCTCGGCATCGAGGTCCTCGACTCTGCTGATCGCCGCGGCCAGCAGGAGGTGCGCCGGTATCTGGTGGGAGGCCAGGTAGGCGGCCGCATAGAACATCTGCAGTCCGACGCCTGCGACGTCGAGATCGGTGCCTGGCCGGATGCTTTCCTGGAGTTTGTCGATGCATACGTTGTGGGCGGCCACGAGCGTGCGGGGATAGCCGAGCGGCACCATGTCTTCATCGGCAAAAGAGCGGCCTTTCAGCGCGCTCAGGTAGTGATCGACCTGGTCGAGACCCAACCCACAGGTGTAGAGGTAGCTGGCTCCGAGCTCCAGGGCCAAGGGCCAGTCACCCAGTTCACTCGCCAGACGGTCCACTGCGTCCGCCCAGGCAGGTTTCTCGCAATCACTGAGGTGCAGACGTTGGGTCAGCAACTGGGCGGACTCGCCACGTTCCATCGCGGAGACCTGCACCACCTCGCCGGTGCCCAGGTGGGTGGCTGCGTTCAGCGTGGTGATGATGACATCGCCACGGCTCGCCTTGGGCATCCAGGACTCGGCCTGCCGGGTCGCGGCCACATTGTCGAAGATGAGCAGCCAGCGGCCGGACAGTCGGCCTAGGGATCGCTGCACGGCCTGCTGCGTCTCGTCGGGGCGGGCTTCTTGGCGCCTGGCGGCGTTCGGGTTCAGCGCGTCTAGGACCCGCTCGAACGAGGCAAGGGTCGACGAGGGCGTCTCGCCGTCGATCCAGCCGATGAAGTCATAGGCGTCAGCCCGCTCCGCGATGTAGAGAGCCGCAGCGCTGGACTTCCCAATGCCGGAGGGGCCCACGAGGGTGGCCCGCCGTGTCTGGCGGGCCTTGGTGGCGGGGAAGGCGGCCAGGAGCGGATCGATGAGCCCCGGTCGTCGCACATCGGGGATGGCCGGGAGCTGTCCCGCAATGGTGCCCCAGTCGCGCGCACCGATCGACTGCGCCAGCGTCTGCGCGTCGACAAGGACCAGCCGGCGCAGTTCATTCAGGGAGAAGGTGGCCCGACCGCCACTCACATCGGCGGCGCGGTCCAGAATCTCGGAGAGGAGGTATCCGGTGAGCAGCCCGGCAGAGTGCTCTCCCAGACCTTGATTGGTTCGATTCCGGATGACGCGTAGGGAGTTGCGAAGCTCGTCGCGGATCTCGTCGTCATCGCGCGCGTCGAACTCCAGGCGGCAGCGGGCCAGCCGGGCGAGACCGCCGGCATCCAGCCGCTGCAGCTGGTCCCGGCGTTGAGGTGCGTCATGGAAGAGTTCCATCAGGGTGTCGCCAAGGACCTGCGGCTCGACGTCAGCGGACAGGACTTCGTCGAGCCGGTCCCCCTTGACGCCTGGGCGGGCGTTGGTCAACAGGCAGTAACTGCCCGCTTCCTGGGCGGTGTTGAGCATCCCAAGCAGGACGCCCAGTGCCATGGCGCCGCTCATGGAGCCACCGGCGACCCGGCTCTTGACCTGGACGGCGGTGCGCACGGAGCCGTCCGCGTCCACGACGTCGAAGTCGACCTTGTCTACCGATCCGTCGCTGGCCGGCGGGCCTTCGACCCGCACGCAGGCGACCTCCGGCTCATCGATCACCGCGACCAGCTGCTCCAGCGTGCGCAGGTACTGGTACTGATACCCCCGTGCCGCTCCGCGTCCCCCGTCCATGGCAGTGCACCCCTTCCAGACGGACCCCCTGGGATGTACTCCCAGCGACGGTGTGATGATCAGCCGTCAAGGGTATGGGGTGGGCCCGACAGGACCTGAGGCATCCGGTGAATCTGGCCTGATCATGTCCTGGTCGGCCGACGAGCGCGACCTGGCCGCCGACAGCCCACCCGCTGACCGCGCGCCGGGCCCAACGTCGGCGACGGGAGCACTGTGGACGTGCCGCCGGCCGGATGGAACACAGGGACACGCGCTCAGAGCGCTTCCACCCACTCGCCGGGCTCAGGGGTGAGATCTGCCGGGGCCTCACCCGCGGGCACGCGCCCGCGCGGCACGATGGTGCTTTCCGGGGGTTCCGGGACGGTCGCGGCGTGAGGGATGGCACCGGCGCAGGCGGCGCAGGTGTCGGCGAGGTGCCAGGTCCGGCCGCAGTCCGCCCGGATGAGCAGGAGCCGCAGCGGCCCCGAGCAGGGCCCCTGGCGCCGGTGCCATACGCAGGACTTCTCGCGGCACCAGCAGGTGCGCAGATGCGGCGGCAGCCGGGCCTCGATGAGGTGGCCTGCAAGATGCCGGCGGATCTGCGAGACCGCGGCGGCCCCCACGGCCGGGACGGGCAGCGCGCACCCGCTGCAGACGAGCGCGGGGTGCCCCGCCGGGCTGCTGATCGTGACGGTCCAGGCGCGTGTGGACAGGGCCATGGACATCCATCCCTCCAAGCTGTGATCGCTCAGTCGCCGGCCCTGATTACGGGCGACTCCGGAGCCGACACCGTAGTGCAGACCACTGCCCTATCAAGCGTGCTCCGTACCGACACAAACAGGGCAGAGGTCTGCACTGTCAGGGCAGGGGTCTGCACCGTGTGATGGAGAGGTGACGATCTTGCCGCCGCCGGATCCCAATCCGACGGCACTAAGGCTTTCCCTCTCGCACCTGCGTGCGCAGCACGGGTGGAGCTACGACGAGCTCGCCACGCGCAGCGGCCTGTCCCGCCGCACCCTGATCGAGATCGAACAGGGTCGCACCATCGGCACGTTGGCCACCTGGCATGCGCTCGCCCACGCATTCGGGATTCCGTTGGGCGAGCTCCTCGGCCCGCTGTGCCAAGGGCACGAGCCCCCACGATCCGAAGACTGAGCCCACCCGCCCAGCGGCCACCCGAACGGGAGAGCACCCTCGCGCACCCGTGCCACATTCGAACCTTTGTCGCCTACCCGTCACCGTATCGAGGGGACCGGGCGGCGCGTGCGTAGATAGGTGGCTGGCTCATTGGCATTTTTCACTCCGGCACCTCCCCCCAGGTGCGACCCGTCCCCTGCGCCCATGCAGCACGGACGTGGGCCATCGAGTCTCCGGAGAGATCTGTCCCATGCCCTTTTCCCCGACTGACGAACAGGCCGCCGCTCTGGAGGCTTTTCAAAGCGGCGGCCACCTCACCATCCAGGCCGGCGCCGGAACCGGCAAGACGTCCACGCTCGAGTTCCTCGCGGCGCAGATGCCTCGGCGGCGTGGGCGCTATATGGCCTTCAACCGCTCCATCGCCCTGGATGCCGCCGTCCGTTTCCCGCCGACAGTGCAGTGCAAGACCGCCCACTCGCTGGCCTACGCCGCTCTCGGCCACCTCTACCGCGGTCGTCTCAACAGTCCCCGCAGGCCCGGCTGGCGGATCGGCCAGGACCTGGGCCTGCACGCCTCGGCCAACATCGGCCGGGTAGACCTGGTGCCGGCAACCCTCTCCAACGCGGCGCTGCGCACGGTGACCCGCTTTTGCCAATCGGCCGATGCGGAACTGGCCCACCATCACGTTCCACATATGCGGGGCATCGACGACCCGGACGACCATGCGGAGCTGGCCGACCTGATCCTGCCGTACGCGGTCAAGGCGTGGGCCGACCTACATGACCCGCACGGCGGCACGGTGCGTTTCGAGCACGACCACTACCTGAAGATGTGGGCCCTGAGCGAACCCGTCCTGCCCGGCGACTTCCTGCTGCTGGACGAGGCGCAGGACACCAACCCTGTCCTCGAGCAGATCATCCTGGCCCAGAGGGAGCGCACCCAGATCGTCATGGTTGGCGACTCGGCGCAGGCCATCTACGGCTGGCGCGGCGCCCGCGATGTGATGGCCCGGTTCGCCGGCCACCACCTCACCCTCACCCGCTCCTTCCGCTTCGGCCCGGCGCTCGCCGCCGAGGCCAACCGCTGGCTCACCCTCAGCAACGCAACCATCCGGCTCTCCGGAACACCCGACATCCCCACCACCGTCGGATCCCGCGCGGGCCGCCCGGACGCGGTCCTCTGCCGGACCAACATCGGAGCGATGACCGAGATCCTCGCCCTCATCGCATCCGGCGCCGCGACGGCACTGGTCGGCGGCGGGGATTCGCTGCGTGCTCTGGCGTCGGCCGCCCGCGACCTCTTCCAGGGACGCCCCACCCACCACCCCGAACTCGTGCTCTTCACAACCTGGAGTGCACTGCGCGACTACGCCGATTACGACCCGGCCGGCAGCGACCTGCAGCCCTTCGCCAACCTCATCGACCAGCACGGCCCGGAGGCCATGCTCCAGGCCGTCGACCACCTGGTCCCCGAAGCCGCCGCCGAGGTCACCGTGTCCACCGCCCACAAGGCCAAAGGCCGGGAATGGGCCCGGGTGCGCATCGCACCAGACTTCACACCGCCCGCCGACAGCGACGAAGTCGATCCCCATGGCCATCCCGTTCCCCAGCCCGTCGACGAGGCAGAGGCCCGCCTGGCGTACGTCGCCGTCACCCGAGCCCGCCATCACCTAGACCCCATCGGCCTGGCCTGGATCAGCCAGCACCCCGATAACCCCGCCTGAACCGGGAAGCTGAGTACCCCGGTGCACCGCCCTGCACACCAGCAGGTTGATCACATCCTGGTCGCCGGGTCTGACCACCAGGGCGGTGGCGTACAGCTCGGCGCAGTAGCGGCCCCTGCGCGGCTCGCCTCGATCCACGAGCGCCCCTCCGTGAAGCAACTGGCTGGTGGATCCCCCATATCGGCATCCACCAGCCCAGCCGTGGCCTAGGCGATGTGCGGCGCCTGGATGCCCCAGGCATACGACCTGGTCGTCTACTGTCGCGACCGACTTGACCAGCAGGCGGGAGACGACCGCTTCCGCGACAAGGTCCTAACCCTTCAAGAGGATTCGGACCGCGCCGTGCACACCGCATGCGCCGACAGCGGCGTGCGTCTACTCGACCTTCCCCTGGGATTGACGACCACCGACCGTGTCCAGTGGATCGCCCAACGGGTTAAGAACTGGGCCTCTGCGCTGCCTGACCCGCCACCGCTAGAGTCCCCCGCGCACTCGCACTTCCGGAGGGCTTTCCCGTGGCTGCACACCGCACCGTCATCGACGTCATGATCATCCTGGAGCGGGACGGACAGGTTCTCCTCGCAAAGCGAGTCGCCACCTGTGAACGGTCACGGTATTCCCCATCTGGAACGTCACGGAATGGGCCAGGGACATCGCGGAGGTGGCGCCTTCGTCCCCATGCGGACGGAGGCGCTGCTCCATGAACCCCACCGGCGCCAGGGTTCTCGGGCCGCTCGATAGCTGCCGATCATCAGGGCTGGTCAGGGCGGTCAAGGGTGGGCGCATGCCCAGCGCGGAGCGCCGCCAAAGGCGCCCTTGAGGGCACTGTCCAGCCCCAAACTCAGGGGTCGGGCGGCCCGTCAACGACCTCTACGAGGTGGGGAATTCGGTGACGCTGGAGACCACGATCGTGGGTATATCCGTGACCGCTCACACCACCGCCCACGCCGACGGCCAGCTCAATCTCCCCTCCGGGAAGGTCGACGCAGGCGAGGACGTCATCAGTGGGATGATCCGCGAGGCCCGCGAAGAAGTCGGCATCACCCTGCAACCGCAGGAGATCCAGCCCGTCCATGTGATGCACATGCGCAACCCTGAAGGTGAAGCCCGTGTGGGCTGGTTCTTCGCCGCCAAGCACTGGCAGGGAGAGCCGGTCAACGCCGAGCCCCACAAGTGCGCGGGCCTCAGTTGGCACCGGCCCGATCAGCTACCCGCGCATACCGTCCCGTACAACGCCTACGGGATCGCCCGCTACTTCAAGGGCGAGCCCTTCTCCATCCACGGCTGGTGACCGCTGATCATGCCCCCGCGTAGCGCCTGCGTGAAGGAGTCGTGTGGCCATCAAACCGGTCGGCGTTGGAGTTCACTTGGTCATCGAGCACGGCAACCGGGGTTGCTGGGACCGAGGTTGAATACCGGCTTCGGCCAGGGCTTGTACCACCGTCACGGGGGAAGGCCCAAGGCCGGATGCGCGGTATCGCAGCATGAGGCATGCGCAGCAGCCGACTCCTCCGGTTGCCTGGTGGAGGGGGCACAGGGACGCTGGAGGGGACGGGGAAGAGAGGTCGTTCATGGCAGTGCAGGCTGCGATCGCGATTGGGGTCGGGTGGGTGCCCGGCATGAAGCTTGACGAGCTTCCTGCTGCCCGACGCGGTGCGCGCCGCTTCGCGGCTTGGGCAAAGTCGCAAAAATTTGATCGTGTCAGGAAATTTATTGATGAGGGCAGGCGGCCGATCCAGCTCCGTGACATCGAGCGCGAGGTGCATAGCGTAGTAAAGCGGGCGCAGAACCAGGGCGATGTCGATCGCTTGTTCATCTATTTCGCCGGTCATGGGGTGGACCCTGGCCCCGCAGTGCCGATCTGGTTGCTGACTGAAGCCGCTACTCGAGATGGTGAAGCCGTCGACGTGCTATTGAGCCTGGGGCGGGCACTGCACTACTCTCACATTCCTCACGTAGCCTTCTTCTCCGATGCATGCCGAACCCCTCCGGAGCGCCCCTTCAACCCCCTGCCCATCTTTCCGCGACCCGCCGAGGATGAGGAACCGCAGCGCACTCAACTTGACGAGTTCTACGCTACGTTCCCCGGGAAGGTGGCGTGTGAGGGCTCAGACGCCCCCTGCACTCTCGGCGTCTATTCTGACTGTCTGCTGGCCGCCTTGGAAGGTGGAGCGTCCGCGGCGATCATCCGCACCCCTGAATGCGGTGCCAAGGCAAAGCGAGCCGTAGTCTCAAGTCCGCTTGAAAAGTACCTCGACCGTGAGGTGCCGGACTATTCCTGGAGGACTCTTGGTCGAGATCAACAACCGTCTTCCCGGCGCAGCTCCGAGTGGACGCCGAACGTGATGGCATGGGTCGATAAGGGAATATTCCCTCCACCCCCACCACCGGAGCCTGACTCTGCGGCACCACCGGAGCCTGACCCTGCGGAGCCCTCACCGAGCGCCCCCGGGGAAGGCGGCGAACGGGGCCTTACCCCCCCAAACAGCAAGGATCCGGAGCTTTCCAAGGAATTCAGGGACAACCTGCAAGCTACCCGGCAAGGAGCCAGTCAGGTAGCGGGGGGTGTGGCTCTATCGGTGTTCGATGCCCACTCTGAAGCAAATAACTCCCCAAAGGGTAACAACTATCTGTACATAGAGCTTACTCCGCAGCCTATGACGGCAGAGCCTGTCGCTCGTCGCATGTTTCGTGACGGAAGTGGGGGTTGGCATATACGTCGCTGGGAGGAAAATTTCTCCGGGCCGGCACTTGTGTATCTCAACCACTCCTGGACGAACCGTCCCCTCTGGTCGGCCACTGCTGTCCTGCCGGGATATACCACTGCAATGAGGGTAGACGGTAGGGGAGTTCAGCACTTGGCCTATCTCAATGCTGATGGCACCACAGATATGGAATTGGTTGCTTGGATGACGGCGCGCGCCCGGTGGGGAGCACTGTCACCCAACGATAACAACACGATTAGTCAATCTATCGAAAGGGATTTTGATCCAGTTCTGGCTGTCCTTTTGGCTCATTCGCTAGACAGCGCTGGAGGATTTAAAGAGATCCGCCATCTACTTCACCGTTTGCGGGAGCGCAAGCTACCGGTGCCTTTTGATGTGGCGCTAATAGCAGATCGCGCCGTCCCAACGGAAAGTGACGTCGTACCGGGATACCCGCTAGCCACGCGCGGTTGGACAGTCCTTGAAGACGCACGGGGTGGAGGAAGGTCATTGGCACGCATGGTGCGAAGTCATCTCGCTCCTGCGTATTGGACGACACTATTCCAGCCCTCCGCAAAGACGCGGAAGAATCTACTACTCGGGGATCCTTGATCACGTATATCCGTAAGGACGATCATCGGACAGTCTCCGTCGGAGCCGCACCGGCCGTTCGGACATAGGAGATGAGATGAGATGAGATTGGTCTTCGTGCATGGCAGAGGCCAAGAAGTCTCCAGTGAGGAAGAGCAAAAAGCCGCTTGGATGAAAGCGCTGAAGGAAGGCTGCGAAGCCGCCTGGGTGGAACTTCCAGACCCGCTCGACGTCAGAGTTCCCTTCTATGGAAAAATCCTCGACGAGGAGATCAAGGCCACTCCGGGAACTGCGCTCACTCGAGGTGCTGACGATCCCTTTGATTCGTTTGAAGCGCAACTCCTCGAGGATATTGCTGATCGAGCGGACATCACGGAAGGGGACGTTCTTGCTGAGCTGGCTGGAGACAGTCAGGTCCTGGAACGAGGGGTGAAAGACTCGCGGTATGTCCTAGCTCTAGGGCGGGTCCTAGCCAGACGCTTCCCTTTCATTGGTGATGAGTTCATTCGCCAATTTACGCCAGATGTGCACGCCTACCTGCTCTGGGAAGGTATCCGCAACAAGATCAACCAGTTGGTGGTTGACGACCTAGGGAATGGGCCGACCGTGGTGGTAGGACATTCCCTCGGGTCTGTCGTGGCCTACTGGGCGCTCACGAAACCCCGGCCGTCGACTACAGTGCCACTACTTGTCACGCTAGGCTCCCCGCTGGGCCTCTCGTCCATCAAGAGGCACCTCCCGCGTCCCTTGGCAAGACCCCATGGTGTGCGGCACTGGCTGAACGCTTCCGATGTGCGAGATCCAGTTGCGCTGTTTCCCCGGCTCGAGCGTGACCACTTCCCTGCCAAGGTAGAGAATCTCAGCGATATCCAGAATCCGCGGGAGAACCGCCACGGTATTGCTGGCTATCTCGCTGATCCCTTCGTTGCAGAGCGAATAGCACAGGCAGTTTCCCCGCCGTAGACCTGGAAACATTACGTCGATCAGAGATCCTGTTGGGCATGGTGGCCTCCCAACAACCGCCGGTCGCTCAGCGCCGGGGTTCTTTCCAGGCCTCCCACAAGCGCCTGGGTAGATGGGCGGTCGACGTCGACGGCACCTGGGAGAAGATTTTGGCCAGGCTCTGGGCGATAAGTCATGCCGGGCCCGGAGGCCGGGAGCGAGCCCGACATGCTCCAGGACGTGGTTGAGCCGCGTGGTGAAGCGCGCGTACGGGGCGGTCAGCTGCGCGAAGGGCTCGACGAAAGTACGACGCGGGCAATCCCTTGTGCCGCAGAGGAAACGCCGGCAGATGAATCAGGACGCTCTGCCCACCGAGCGGCAGATCCTTCAGTCTGCGCTGGTCGGAGTCGTGCAGGCGGTCCGACCAGCAGCCGCAGTCAGGACACGCCGCTCTGGCCGCCCGGCCCTTCGCCACCACGTCGACTGTGCTGAAGACGGCGGTCACTGCCTCGACGTCCACGTCGTCGATTCCGTCGAACACCTGCGAGTTCCAGAACGATGCGTCGGCCTGCATGACCAGCACCGTCACAGGCCACAGTCGGCTCCTGAGGGGATAGCCGCGGACGTGATGGAGCGTCACTCCCGCCTGTCGGACGGTGGGGCGTACGCGGTCTCACTCGGACCCGGACCTCCGCAATCGAAGACCGCGGTCACCTCCGCGACCGCTCCCCAAGATCTGTGCCAGAACCCGGAGCGCATCGGCTTTCATCTGTAGCCCAATCGCCAGCATCGAGTAGGTGCTGGTCCAAGTCCCTCCAGCCACTCCTGCTGATGTTGGACCGCCTCACACGATACTCACGCACAGTGAACGTCCACCATCATGATCCGCCATCTATCCCTCTCAAGATCCGCCAACAAGAATTCTCCACACGCTCCTGACCTCCGCATCTCAGACCATGATTCGCCAACTAAAGTTCTCAGTCACACCCAGGGCAGGTCCCCGCCAGGGAATGCTTTGCATAAAGCTTCGGTAGAACGTATAGTCATGCCATCGACGAGGAGGGTTCGATGGCTTTGCGGGCAGCGGTGGCAGGGGCGAGCGGGTATGCGGGTGGTGAGATCCTGCGGCTGCTTCTGGGTCACCCCGGGATCGAGATCGGTGCGCTCACCGGCAACACCAACGCGGGGCAACGGCTGGGCGCGCTGCAGCCGCATCTGCTGCCGCTGGCCGAGCGGGTGCTCGAGCCGACGACGGCGGAGGTGCTGGCGGGGCATGACGTGGTCTTTCTCGCGCTGCCGCACGGGCAGTCGGCGGCGGTGGCCGATCAGCTCGGCGATGCCGTGCTGATCGTCGACTGCGGGGCCGACTTCCGGCTGCGGGACGCCGCGGACTGGGAGCGGTTCTACGGCTCCGCGCATGCCGGGACCTGGCCGTACGGCCTGCCCGAGCTGCCCGGGGCCAGGACCGCGCTGCGGGGGTCGAAGCGCATCGCGGTGCCCGGCTGCTTCCCGACGAGTGTCTCGCTGGCGCTCTTCCCGGCGTACGCGGCCGGGCTCGCCGAGCCCGAGGCCGTGATCGTCGCCGCCTCCGGCACGTCCGGCGCGGGCAAGGCGCTCAAGCCGCACCTGCTCGGCAGCGAGGTCATGGGGGCCGTCACTCCGTACAGCGTCGGGGGCGTGCACCGGCACACCCCGGAGATGATCCAGAACCTGTCGGGCGTGGCCGGCGAGCCGGTCAGCGTCTCGTTCACCCCAACCCTCGTACCGATGCCGCGCGGCATCCTCGCCACCTGCAGCGCGCGGGCCAAGGCGGGAGTCACCGCCGACGCGGTGCGCGCCGCGTACGAGAAGGCCTACGCGGACGAGCCGTTCGTGTACCTGCTGCCCGAGGGCCAGTGGCCGTCGACCGGCGCGGTCATCGGCTCGAACGCCGTGCAGCTGCAGGTCGCGTACGACGAGGCGGCCGGCCGCATCATCGCCATCAGCGCGATCGACAATCTGACCAAGGGCACCGCGGGTGGCGCGGTGCAGAGCATGAACGTCGCCCTCGGACTCCCCGAGGACATGGGACTTTCCACGACAGGAGTGGCACCGTGAGCGTCACGGCAGCACAGGGATTCACGGCCGCGGGCATCGCCGCCGGGATCAAGGACAGCGGTAACCCCGACCTGGCCCTCGTGGTCAACAACGGGCCGCGCCTGGCCGCCGCGGGCGTCTTCACCTCCAACCGCGTGAAGGCCGCGCCCGTCGTGTGGTCCGAGCAGGTCGTCAAGGGCGGGCTGGTGTCCGCCGTCGTCCTCAACTCCGGTGGCGCGAACGCCTGTACAGGACCGCTCGGCTTCCAGGACACCCACGCGACCGCCGAGAAGGCCGCGGAGGTCCTCGGCCAGAACGCGGGCGAGGTCGCGGTCGCCTCCACCGGTCTGATCGGCCTGCGCCTCCCGATGGACAAGCTGCTGCCCGGCATCGAGAAGGCCGCCGCTGCACTCTCCGCGCACGGCGGCGAGAAGGCCGCCATCGCGATCAAGACCACCGACTCGGTGCACAAGACGGCCGTCGTCGAGCGGGACGGCTGGACCGTCGGCGGGATGGCCAAGGGCGCGGGCATGCTCGCGCCGGGCCTGGCCACCATGCTCGTCGTCCTCACCACCGACGCCGACCTGGACGCCGCCACGCTCGACACGGCGCTGCGCGCCGCCACCCGCACCACCTTCGACCGTGCCGACTCCGACGGCTGCATGTCCACCAACGACACCGTGCTGCTGCTGGCCTCCGGCGCGTCCGAAGTGACCCCTGGCTACGACGACTTCGCCGCCGCCGTCGAGCAGGTGTGCGCCGACCTCGCCCGTCAGCTGATCGGTGACGCCGAGGGCGCGTCCAAGGACATCAAGGTCGAGGTGATCAACGCCGCGAGCGAGGACGACGCGGTCGAGGTCGGCCGCTCGATCGCCCGTAACAACCTCCTCAAGTGCGCGATCCACGGCGAGGACCCCAACTGGGGCCGGGTGCTGTCCGCGATCGGCACCACCGCCGCCGCCTTCGAGCCGGACCGGCTGAACGTGGCCATCAACGGCGTCTGGGTCTGCAAGGACGGCTCGGTCGGCGAGGACCGCGACCGGGTAGACATGCGCTTCCGTGAGGTCGCCATCACCGCGGACCTCAACGCGGGCGCCGCCGCCGCCACCATCTGGACCAACGACCTGACGGCCGACTACGTCCACGAGAACAGCGCCTACAGCTCATGACCAACCCCACCGCGCGCAATCACACCGCGCTTCCCAAGGCCCGCATCCTCATCGAGGCGCTGCCGTGGCTCACCCGGTTCAACGGCAAGACCGTCGTCATCAAGTTCGGCGGCAACGCCATGGTCGACGAGGAGCTGAAGGCGGCCTTCGCCCAGGACGTCGTCTTCCTGCGGCACGCAGGCCTCAAGCCCGTCGTGGTGCACGGCGGCGGACCCCAGATCAGCGCACAGCTCGACCGGCTCGGCATCGCGTCGTCCTTCACCGCGGGCCTGCGGGTGACCACTCCCGAGACGATGGATGTCGTCCGGATGGTGCTCGCCGGCCAGGTCCAGCGGCAGCTGGTCGGGCTGCTCAACGAGCACGGCCCGTTCGCGGTCGGAATGACCGGCGAGGACGCCCACACCATGACGGCGGTCAAGCGGCACGCGATCGTCGACGGCGAGCCGGTGGACATCGGCCTCGTCGGCGAGATCACCCATGTGGACCCCGGCGCCATCCAGGCGCTGCTGGACGACGGCCGGATCCCGGTCGTCTCGTCCATCGCCCGTGGCGAGGACGGGCATGTCTACAACATCAACGCCGACACCGCCGCCGCCGCGCTCGCCTCGGCGCTGGGCGCCGAGGTCCTGGTGGTCCTCACCGACGTCGAGGGGTTGTACGCCGACTGGCCGTCCAGCGAGGACGTGATCAGTCAGCTCACCGCGGGCGAACTGGAGAAGCTGTTGCCCGGGCTCGCCAGCGGCATGGTGCCCAAGATGGAGGGCTGCCTGCACGCGGTGCGGAACGGCGTCGGCAGCGCACGGATCATCGACGGCCGGGTGCCGCACTCGATGCTCCTCGAAGTGTTCACGGACGACGGCATCGGCACGATGATCGTGCCGGACGCGCAGGGGGATGGGTCATGAGCAATCAGAACGCCGGCAACCAGGCCACCGGCAATCAGCCCACCGGCAACCAGGAACTGACGCGGCGGTGGCAGGGCTCGCTGATGGACAACTACGGCACCCCGCGTGTCCCGCTGGTCCGCGGCGAGGGCATGAAGTTCTGGGACGCCGACGGGAAGGTCTATCTCGACTTCATCGGCGGCATCGCGGTCAACAGTCTCGGCACCGGCCACCCAGCCGTGGTCAGGGCGGTCTCCGAGCAGATCGGCACGCTCGGCCACGTCTCGAACCTCTTCATCGCCGAACCCCCGGTGGCCGTCGCGGAGCGGCTGCTCCAGCTCTTCGGCCGCACCGGCCGGGTGTTCTTCTCCAACTCCGGCGCGGAGGCGGTGGAGGCCGCCTTCAAGATCGGCCGGCTGACCGGCCGCACGCACATGGTCGCCACCTCGGGCGCCTTCCACGGCCGCACCATCGGCTCCCTCGCGCTCACCGGCCAGCCGAAGAAGCGCGAGGCGTTCCACCCGCTGCCCGGTGACGTCACCCATGTGCCGTTCGGCGACGCGGCCGCCTTGCGCGCCGCCGTCACCACCGACACCGCGCTCGTCATCATCGAGCCCATCCAGGGCGAGAACGGCGTCATCGTGCCGCCCGCCGGCTACCTCCGGGCGGCCCGGGAGATCACCAGCGCCACTGGCACCCTCCTCGTCCTGGACGAGGTGCAGACCGGCATCGGCAGGACCGGCCACTGGTTCGAGCACCAGGCGCAGGGCGTCGAGCCCGATGTCGTCACCCTGGCCAAGGGCCTCGGCGGCGGTCTGCCCATCGGCGCGACCATCGCCTTCGGCCCGGCGGCCGACCTGCTCACCCCGGGGCAGCACGGCACCACCTTCGGCGGAAACCCGGTCGCCTGCGCCGCCGCGCTCGCCGTACTCGACACCATCGCGGCCGACGGGATTCTCGACAACGTCAAGCGGCAGGGCGACAGGCTGCGCCACGGGATCGAGGCGCTCGGGCACCCGTTGGTCGATCATGTGCGCGGTGCGGGGCTCCTGCTGGGTATCGTTCTTACGGAGCCGCTCGCACCGCAGGTGCAACAAGCGGCTCAGGACGCCGGACTCCTGGTGAACGCGGCCGTGCCCGACACGGTGCGGCTCGCTCCTCCGCTGATCGTCGGTGACGACGAGGTGGAGGCGTTCCTCCAGGCTCTCCCCGCCGTCCTCGACGCGGTACACGGGGACCAATGATCCGGAGAAATGCGACGATGACCGAGGCGCAGCACGTCGGCCAGGCCGTACCGCAGACCCGCACCGCACGCCACCGCCGGATCGTGGACATCCTCAACCGGCAGCCGGTGCGGTCGCAGAGCCAGCTCGCGAAGATGCTCTCCGACGACGGGCTGAGCGTCACGCAGGCGACGCTCTCGCGCGACCTGGACGAGCTGGGCGCGGTCAAGATCCGCAATGCCGGCGGCGAGCTGATCTACGCCGTACCGTCCGAGGGCGGCTTCCGCACCCCGCAGGCCCCGCTGGGGGAGTCGGTCAAGGAGGAGCGGATGGCCCGGCTGGCCGGCGAGCTGCTCATCTCGGCCGAGGCCTCCGCCAATCTGGTCGTTCTGCGCACCCCGCCGGGGGCCGCCCAGTTCCTGGCCTCAGCGATCGACCAGGCCGAGGTGCACGACATCCTCGGCACCATCGCGGGCGACGACACCCTCATGCTCATCAGCCGTGATCCCGTCGGCGGCCAGGCCCTGGCCGACCACCTGCTCCGCCTCGCGGCGGGCGACCACCCGCCCCGCCAGAGCTGAGCGCTCCCGACGTGCGCAGCGCCCGCGACGTACGCAGCGCCCGCGACACCCGACCGTCCGCACCACCCCGCCAGGGGCCCCCATCCGTGGGGGCCCCTGGCGTCGTTTCCGGGGGGTGCCGAAACCCGTCGGACTTCCCCTTTGACGAAACATGCGGTGCAGTGCATACTTATACCTGTCAGCGTTTGCACTGTAAGGAGAACCCCGTGACTGAGCGCGTCGTACTCGCCTACTCCGGTGGCCTGGACACCTCTGTCGCCATCGGCTGGATCGCCGAGGAGACCGGCGCCGAGGTCATCGCCGTCGCGGTCGACGTCGGCCAGGGCGGCGAGGACCTGGACGTCATCCGCAAGCGGGCGATCGCCTGCGGTGCGGTCGAGGCCGAGGTCGCGGACGCGAAGGACGAGTTCGCCGACGAGTACTGCCTCCCGGCGATCAAGGCCAACGCCCTGTACATGGACCGGTACCCGCTGGTCTCCGCCCTCTCCCGGCCGACCATCGTCAAGCACCTGGTCGCCGCCGCCAGGAAGCACGGCGCCAGCGTCGTCGCCCACGGCTGCACCGGCAAGGGCAACGACCAGGTCCGCTTCGAGGCGGGCATCTCCTCCCTCGCCCCCGACCTCACCTGCATCGCGCCGGTCCGCGACTACGCGATGACCCGGGACAAGGCGATCGCGTTCTGCGAGTCGAAGAACCTCCCGATCGCGACCACCAAGAAGTCGCCGTACTCCATCGACGCCAACGTCTTCGGCCGCGCCGTCGAGACCGGCTTCCTGGAGGACATCTGGAACGCTCCGATCGAGGACGTGTACGAGTACACCCAGGACCCGGCGATCCCCCGGGAAGCCGACGAGGTCATCATCACCTTCCAGCAGGGTGTCCCGGTCGCCCTCGACGGCAAGCCCGTCTCCGTCCTGGAGGCCATCCAGCAGCTGAACGTCCGGGCCGGCGCCCAGGGCATCGGCCGGCTCGACATGGTCGAGGACCGGCTCGTCGGCATCAAGTCCCGGGAGATCTACGAGGCGCCCGGCGCCATCGCCCTGATCACCGCGCACCAGGAGCTCGAAGCCGTCACCGTCGAGCGTGAACTCGCCCGGTACAAGCGGCAGGTCGAGCAGCGGTGGGCCGAGCTGGTCTACGACGGCATGTGGTTCTCCCCGCTCAAGCGGGCTCTGGACGGCTTCATCGCCGAGGCCAACGAGCACGTCTCCGGCGACATCCGGATGACCCTGCACGGCGGCCGGGCCGTCGTCACGGGCCGGCGGTCCGAGGAGTCGCTGTACGACTTCAACCTCGCGACGTACGACACGGGTGACACGTTCGACCAGTCGCTGTCCAAGGGCTTCATCGAGATCTTCGGCATGTCCAGCAAGATCGCCGCCAAGCGCGACCTCCAGCAGGGCTGACGCCGCGCCTGCGGCGGGGTTCCTCCCCTGACCCTCCCCCAACCTTCGGCCGGGGGGACCCCCTCCTTCCCGAAACCGGGCTCCGCCCGGACCCGGTCCTCAAACGCCGGACCGGCTGAATCAGCCTGTCCGGCGTTTGAGGCGACGCCCGAGGGGCCCCACTCACGTACGTACGCAAGGAGCCGAACCGGTGACCAGCAATGCCCCGCAGACCCCCTCCGGCGACGTCCGCCTCTGGGGCGGCCGCTTCGCGGACGGCCCCTCGGAGGCCCTCGCCAAGCTCAGCGCCTCCGTGCACTTCGACTGGCGCCTCGCGCCGTACGACATCGCCGGATCCCGCGCCCACGCGCGGGCGCTGCACAAGGCCGGGCTGCTCACCGACGACGAGCTCCAGCGGATGCTGGAGGGGCTCGATCTGCTGGCGGCGGACGTCGAGGCGGGCACCATCACCGGCACCATCGCCGACGAGGACGTGCACACCGCGCTGGAGCGCGGCCTGCTGGAGCGGATCGGCGCGGACCTGGGCGGCAAGCTGCGGGCCGGCCGGTCCCGCAACGACCAGATCGCCACGCTCTTCCGGATGTACCTGCGCGACCACGCGCGGGTCATCGGCGGTCTGATCGCCGAGCTCCAGGAGGCGCTGGTCGGGCTCGCCGAGACCCACGCGGACGTCGCCATGCCGGGACGTACGCATCTGCAGCACGCCCAGCCGGTGCTGTTCGCCCATCACATCCTGGCCCATGTCCAGGCCCTCAGCCGGGACGCCGAGCGGCTGCGGCAGTGGGACGAGCGGACGGCCGTCTCCCCGTACGGCTCCGGCGCGCTCGCCGGCTCGTCGCTCGGCCTGGACCCGGTGGCGGTCGCCGCCGAACTCGGCTTCGAGCGCGGCTCGGTCGCCAACTCCATCGACGGTACGGCCTCACGCGACTTCGTCGCGGAGTTCGCGTTCATCACCGCGATGATCGGGATCGATCTGTCGCGCATCGCCGAGGAGATCATTATCTGGAACACGAAGGAGTTCTCCTTCGTCACCCTCCACGATGCCTTCTCCACCGGCTCGTCGATCATGCCGCAGAAGAAGAACCCGGACATCGCGGAGCTGGCGCGCGGCAAGTCCGGCCGGCTCATCGGCAATCTGACCGGCCTGATGGCGACGTTGAAGGCCCTCCCGCTCGCGTACAACCGCGATCTGCAGGAGGACAAGGAGCCGGTCTTCGACTCCTGCGACACCCTCGAAGTCCTGCTCCCGGCCTTCACCGGGATGATGGCCACTCTCACCGTCAACGGCGCGCGGATGGAGGAACTGGCCCCGGCCGGCTTCTCCCTCGCCACCGACATCGCCGAGTGGCTGGTCAAGCAGGGCGTCCCGTTCCGTGTCGCGCACGAGGTCGCGGGGGAGTGCGTCAAGGTCTGCGAGACCGAGGGCATCGAGCTTGACCAGCTGACGGACGGGCAGTTCGCCAAGATCTCGCCCCATCTGACGCCGGAGGTCCGCACGGTCCTCAACGTCCGCGGCGCGCTCGCCTCCCGCGACGGTCGCGGCGGCACGGCGCCGGTCCGGGTGGCGGAGCAGCTGGCCGAGGTCAAGCAGGACCTGGCCGTACAGCTGGCCTGGGCGCTGGCCGAACGCTGAGCCGCCCGGCGGTCCGGTGGCCTGGCCGATGAGCTGATCAGCTCACGACGCACTGCTTTCACATGAGACAACGGTGTCGCATGTGCACTATATTTGTCTCATGAGTTTCGATCGTGAACAGGTGCTGCGCGACGCCGCGGACCTGCTGACCCGCCGGGCCACCGCCTCCATGGACGACATCGCCAAGGCGGCCGGCATCAGCCGCGCCACGCTCCACCGGCACTTCCCCGGCCGGGATGCCCTCGTCCGGGCCCTCGGCCTGCTCGGGATCGCGCAGATGGACGAGAGGCTGGACGCCGCCCGCATAGAGGAGGGCGACCCGGTCGAGGCGGTGCGCCGCCTGATCGACGAGGCCATGCCCGTCTCCGGCTTCCTGGCGTTCCTCTACGGGGAGAACCAGCTCTACGACCTGCCGGAGGTCAACGAGGGCTGGGCGCGGGTGGACGAACGGGTCAGCGCGCTGTTCCGGCGCGGCCAGGAGCAGGGGCTGTTCCGGTACGACCTCACGCCGACCTGGCTGGGCGAGGCGCTGTACGCCCTGATCGCGGCCTCGGGCTGGTGCGTCCAGGATGGTCGTATGGCACGGAACGATGCGGCCCGCATGGTCTCGGAGCTCATGCTCGGCGGAATGCTGCGGAGCGCCTCATGAGCCGCGACGACCTGCGCAAGCCCGCCGCCACCGCGCCTCCGGAGCCCCCGCACCCCTCCCGCTGGCTGGCGCTCGGCATTCTGACGCTGGCGTTGCTGCTGGTCGCGGTCGACGCCACGGTGCTCGGGCTGGCCATGCCGTTTCTGACCGACGATCTGCAGCCGTCCGCGACCCAGCTGCTGTGGATCGGTGACGTCTACTCCTTCGTCATCGCCGGGCTGCTGGTCTCGATGGGCAGTTTCGGCGACCGCGTAGGCCGCAAGAAGCTGCTGCTCATCGGCGCGGCCGCCTTCGGCGGGCTGTCGGTGTTGGCCGCGTACGCGAGCACGCCCAGCATGCTCATCACCGCCCGCGCCCTGATGGGCGTGGCCGGAGCCACTCTCATGCCCTCGACTCTCGCGCTGATCCGCAACCTCTTCACCGACCCGCGCGAGCGCAGCTTCGCGATCGGCGTGTGGGGCGCGGCCTCCACGGCCGGCGCCGCCGTGGGGCCGGTCGTCGGCGGCATCCTGCTGGAGCACTTCTGGTGGGGCTCGGTCTTCCTGATCAACCTGCCGGTCATGGCGGTGCTGCTGATCGTCGGCTTCAAGCTGCTGCCCGAGTCCCGTAACCCCGACCCGGGCCCGTGGGACCTGACCAGCGTCATGTTCTCGCTCGTCGGCATGATCGGCGTCGTATACGCGATCAAGGAGCTGGCGGCGCACGGGGCGAGGCCTGCCGCCTTCGCCGCGGGCGCGCTGGGTCTGGCCTGCCTCTACGCTTTCGTGCGACGTCAGCACAGGCTGCCCGCGCCGCTGCTGGACATGCGGCTGTTCCACAACCGGGGCTTCTCCGCCGCGGTGCTGGCCGATCTGCTCACCGTGCTGGGCCTGTCCGGACTGATCTTCTTCCTGTCGCAGTTCCTGCAGATGGTGCAGGGGCGCTCGCCGCTGCAGTCGGGTCTGTCCGAACTCCCGGCCATGGTCGGCGCCGTGGCGGCCGGGCTGTGCGCGGGTATGGCCGCCCGCCGCTTCTCGGTCCGGCTGGTCGTCGCCGGCGGACTCGCCGCGGGCGGACTCGCGCTGGCCGCGATGTCCGGTCTCACCCCGGGCACGGGCTACCCGCTGATCGGCGCGGTGCTCCTGATCGTCGGTGTGGGCGCGGGCTTCTCGTTCACCGTCACCGCCGACGTGATCCTCTCCAGCGTTCCCGGGGAGGAGGCCGGCGCCGCGGCCGCGGTCTCCGAGACGGCCTACGAACTCGGCGCGGCTCTCGGCATCGCGCTGCTCGGCTCCATCGTCACCGGTGTCTACTCCGGTCTGACGCTGCCCGCCGGGCTGCCACCGGACGCCGTCTCGCATGCCCAGGACTCACTGGCGGGCGCGGTCGAGGTGGCGGGCAAGCTGCCGGCCCCGAACGCCGACGCGCTGCTCGTGGCGGCGCAGGCCTCGTTCACCGACGGTCTGCGCCTCGCGGCGACGGTCGGAGCGGTGGTGCTGCTCGCGGCCGCGGTGTGGTCCTGGCGGATGCTGCACGGCACCAAGCTGGACGGGGCCCGCACCGCCCACTGAGGGCGCGGTCCTTCCCGGCCCCGGATGTGATGCCGTCTCAGGCGGCCTTGGCCTTGGTCGCGTACATGTCGACGTACTCCTGGCCGGACAGCCGCATGACGTCGCTCATCACCTCGTCGGTGATGGCCCGCAGCACATACCGGTCGCGGTCCATGCCCTCGTAACGGGTGAAGTCGAGCGGCGCTCCGAAGCGGATGGTCACCCGGTGGATGCGCGGCAGCTTCTTCCCGGCCGGCTGTACGCGCTCGGTGCCGATCAGCGCGCAGGGGACGACCACCGCACCCGTCATGAGTGCGAGTCGGGCGACACCCGTACGGCCCCGGTAGAGGCGGCCGTCGGGGGAGCGGGTGCCCTCCGGGTGGATACCGAAGATCTGGCCCTCCTCCAGCACCCGGCGGCCGGTCATCAGCGCAGCCGCGCCGCCGCGGGCACCGTCCCGGTCCACCGGGATCATGCCGACGGTGGTGAAGAACGCGGCCTTCGCGCGGCCCTTGAGGCCGCTGCCCGTCACGTACTCGTCCTTGCCGAGGAAGAAGACCGGGCGCGGCGCCACGAGGGTCATGAACGGCGAGTCCGAGAAGGCGAGGTGGTTGCCCGCCAGGATCACGGGTCCGGCGGCGGGGATGTTCTCAATTCCCTCGACACGCGGGCGGTACAGCACGCGGAGGAGCGGTACGAGCAGCGTATTGATCAGGAAACGGAACAACGGGCCCTCCGGGCGGGGGTCGGTGGAATCGCAGACCAGGGGCGCGCGCTCGCCGGCGCACACCCCCATGTGTGAGGACGATACTTCCGTCCGCGGGGTCGGCGCACGCCGGGTTCACATGATCGCTACGCAGTGTTGACGTACGTTTCGCGCCTGTTCCGCCCGTTGTCCCTCGTACGAAAGGTGTAGACGCCTACGCTGCGCGGGTCGCCGGCAGGTGCCGGACAGACGTTCGGCCGTGGACACCGGAGACAGTGGACACCGGAATCAGGGGAGCGCTCATGACGCAGGACCAGCACGGATCAGGACCGGCCCGCCGGGCCGTCCTCGGCGCGGCGGCGGCTCTCGGCGCGGGCGGCGCGGTGTTCGGCCTGCCGGGTACGGCGGACGCGTCGACCGCGCCGGGTACGCAGGATGCCGGGTACCGGGGCGGGCACGGCTCGTACAAGCTGCCGGTGCCGACCGTCATCGGGCACCGCGGGTCCAGCGGCTACCGGCCCGAGCACACCTTCGGCTCGTACCAGTACGCGCTGGACATCGGCGCCGACGTCATCGAGCAGGATCTCGTCCCCACCAAGGACGGCCATCTGGTCTGCCGGCACGAGCCCGAGATCGGCGGCACCACGAACGTCGGTTCCCACCCGGAGTTCGCCGGCCGGAAGACCACCAAGACCATCGACGGCGTCGCCACCACCGGCTGGTTCACCGAGGACTTCACCCTCGCCGAGCTGAAGACCCTGCGCGCCGTGGAACGCCTTCCGGCCAACCGGCAGCGCAACACCCTCTATGACGGCCGCTGGGAGATCCCCACCTTCGAAGAGGTGCTCCAGTGGGCCGACGAGCAGGGCCGCAAGCGGGGCCGTCCGGTGTGGCTGCACTCCGAGACCAAGCACCCCACCTACTTCCGCAAGCTCGGGCTCGGCCTGGAGGAGCGGCTGGCGAAGCAGCTGCGCCGCTACGGCCGGCACAAGAAGAACTCCCCGCAGTTCCTGGAGTCCTTCGAAGCCGGCAGCCTGCAGCGGCTCGGCGCACTCGGCATCGCCGCTCCCAAGATCTTCCTGCTGTCAGGACCCACCAGCCGGCCGTGGGACTTCACCGAGGCGGGCGACCCGCGCACCGTCGCCGACCTGATCACCCCGGCGGGCCTGAAGTGGACCGCGGGCTTCGCCCAGGGCATCGGCCCGACCCTGACGCTGATCATTCCCCTCGACGCGGCCGGGAAGCTCGGCACCCCCACCACGCTGGTGCGCGACGCGCACGCCGCCGGGCTGATCCTCCACCCGTACACGATGCGCAACGAGAACAGCTTCCTGCCCGCCGACTTCCGCAAGGGCACCGACCCGAACGCCTACGGCGACGCCTTCGGGGCGTTCAAGATCTACTTCGAGCAGGGCATCGACGGCATCTTCTCCGACAACGCCGACACCGCGGTCCTCGCCCGCCAGGACTTTCTGAGGCCCTAACGTCCTGAAGCGATGATCCACTCTGATGAGTGAACAGGGCCGCGCCCGGAAACCGCCGGGCGCGGCCCTGTCGTCCCGGCTGTCATGACAGCGACACTGCGGGAAGACGAACTCACCAGCCTGCGTCCCCTGCTGGCCGCCGAGGCGGCGGCGGAAGCCGTGACGGGCGGCATCGAGGCCGCCGACCTCGAACAGGCGGTCTGGCTGAGGATGCTGGAACTCGCCTTCGCCCCGGACGATCCCGCCCGCTGGCTCCGGGCGGCGGTGCGGGCGGAGGTACGCGACGCCGCCCGCCGGGTCCGCCGTGAGCTGCGGTACACCCCGGGCCGCGATCCGGTGGCCGACCGCGGGCCGTCCGTCGAGGAGCAGGTGCTCGCCGCCGAGCAGAGCGCGGCCATGCGCGCCGCCGTGCAGCGCCTCCCGGGACGCTGCCCGCAGGTCGTTACGGCCCTGATGTCCCGTTCCGACCCCACATACCGGGAAATCTCCCAGGAGTTGGGAATCTCACAGGGCAGTATCGGGCCACTGCGCTCCCGCTGTCTCGGCTGCCTGCGCTCGATCCTGAAATCTGGGGTTGCATCCCCGGTAAGACGGGGTAAGCCACGGTAAACAGTCGGCGACAAGGCGTTCCAGGCGCGTTCGAGCGCGGCCGGATGCGGGTATTGCGAGGCATCTACCGCGCCGGGGCGTTTGTGCGATCATCGGCGCCACGGAGGCGGCGCACACCCGTACCAACTCCGGTCAGGCATACGTCCCGGGCGCGCATTCCACCCTCATCTGCCCGGGCGGACTCGAAGGGGAGGCCTGCGCACATGGGCATGAGCGTGACCATCTCTACGGCGGATCCAGACGACGCCGAGAAGATCCTCAAACTCCAGTACCTCTGTTATCAGAGCGAAGCGGAGCTCTACGGCGACTACAGCATCGAGCCGCTCACCCAGACCTACGAGGCGTTGCGCGCCGAGCTGGCCCAGGGGTGCGTCCTGGTCGCTCGGCTCGGCGACGAGGTCGTCGGCTCCGTCCGCGGAGTCGTCGACATCGACGGCACCGCGCGGATAGCCAAGCTGATCGTCCACCCCCGGATGCAGCGGCACGGCCTGGGCGGCCGGCTGCTGCGGGCCGTCGAGGAGCGGCTGGCCGCGGAGAGCGAGGCCAAGCGGTACCGGCTGTTCACCGGCCACCGCAGCGAACTGAATCTGCGGCTGTACCGCAAGCTCGGTTACGAGCAGGTGGGCGACGCCGAGCCGGTCACGCGGCGGCTGAGCATGGTCACGATGGAGAAGGACGCCCCGACGACGGCGTTCGCCGCCAGCGCCTGAGCCTTCTCCTCCCACGGGTGGAGACCCCTTGGGTGGAACCACCTCGGCTGGAACCCGCTCGCGCGGAAGCTACGGCTGCTGTGGCTGTGCCGACCTGCGCAGCCACAGCAGCCCGGCGACGGGCAGCAGCAGGGGCAGGAAGAGATAGCCGATCCCGAAGTCCGACCACACGGTCGCGTCGGGGAACGCGGACGGGTCGATGAGGGTGAAGGCGCCCACCGCGATCACGCCGGCCAGTTCGGCCGAGCAGCAGACCAGCGCCACCTTGCGGGCCGCCTCGCCGCCGCGCCACAGCGCGACGGTGATCACCGCGTAGACGAGCCCGGCCGCCGCGGACAGCACGTACGCCAGCGGCGCGTCGTGGAACTTCGTGATCATCTGGACGAGCGAGCGCGAGACCGCCGCGACGGTGAACACGCCGTACAGGGACAGCAGCAGCCGGCCCGGCCCCCGGCCGATCCGGCCGGACTGCTCCTGTCGCCCGGCCGGCGTTTCCTGTGCGGGCTCAGACACTGCCGCCTCCCCAGATGTCGAAAAGCCGTACTTCGAGCACGGCCAGGATCACTCCGCCCGCGGCGACGATCGCCGAGCCCCAGCGGGTGCGTTCGGTCAGCGACATGAACCCCGCGGCCGGGATCGTGCAGGCGGCGCCGACCACGTACGCGACGAAGACGGCCGTGCCCTGGCCGGGCCGTTCGCCGCCGGAGAGCTTGACCACCGCGATCACCAGCTGGACCAGGGCGAGCACCGTGACCACGGCCATGCCGATGAAATGCCAGTCCTTGGTGGGCTGGTCGCGGAAGGCCGCGAAACCGCACCACGCCGCGAGCAGCAGCGCTGCGACCGAGACCGTGATGGTGACTGCGTCGAGCATGCCGCGACTCTATTACGGGCCAAATGGGCTCGGACGCGGCCCCCCGTGCCCCGCGTAGGGTGACGGAACATGAAGATCACCTCGCAGGCGCTGCTGTTCGACAACGACGAGGACGCCCCCGCCGGACTCACCGCGGCCCGCGCCGCGGGGATGCGGACCGTGGCGTTGGCCACAACCCATGGCGCCTCGGAGCTGTCCGCGGATGTGGTCGTCGCCGACCCGTCCGCCGTATCCGCGCAGGTCACGCCGGAAGGCGTGGAAATCACCACCGCGGAGTGACCATGTCCGCATAGTGAACAGTCCGCCCGGAATGCGGGACGCGGTGGAGGGTTCTGCTTTACTGGATCTCATGACCACGACGAACAGCCGCTGCCGCGCGACCGAGGCGACCACGCCCGGTGTTCGTTGTATGTGTCGACGAATGTGTGACTAGCCGAGGGCTCAGCCCCGCGTCACGATTTCCAGCGGCTTCCTCCTGCCGCTGATCTCCGCTTGGCCCGTGACGGGCCGATCCGTGCCGCAATCCGAGAAGAATGCCCCCTGTGCGGCGTTATGTTCCGCCGCGCACTCGACAGTGACGGATACCCCAGTGATCACCACCACGGACCTGAGGAAGGTCTACCACTCGCGTGACCGCGAGATCACCGCCCTGGACGGCGTCGATCTGCATGTCCGCGAGGGCGAGGTCTACGGCGTCGTCGGACAGAGCGGCGCCGGCAAGTCCACGCTCATCCGCTGCGTCAACCTCCTTGAGCGCCCCACCTCCGGCACCGTCGAGGTCGCCGGACGGGACCTCACCGCGCTCGCCGGCCGTACCGACCGGGCGGGATCCGCGCTGCGCGCCGCCCGCAGCGGAATCGGCATGGTCTTCCAGCACTTCAACCTGCTGGCCTCGCGCACCGTGCAGGGCAACGTCGAGCTGCCGCTGGAGATCCTCGGCGTCTCCGGCAAGGAGCGCTCCCGCAAGGCCCTCGAACTCCTGGACCTGGTCGGCCTCGCCGACAAGGCCCGCGCCTACCCGGCGCAGCTCTCCGGCGGCCAGAAGCAGCGCGTCGGCATCGCCCGCGCGCTGGCCGGCGACCCCAAGGTGCTGCTCTCCGACGAGGCCACCTCGGCGCTCGACCCGGAGACCACCCGCTCCATCCTCCAACTGCTGCGCGATCTCAACCAGCAGCTGGGCCTGACCGTGCTGCTCATCACCCACGAGATGGAGGTCGTCAAGGCGATCTGCGACTCGGCCGCGCTGATGAAGAACGGCAGGGTCGTGGAGTCCGGCACCGTCGCCGAACTGCTCGCCACCCCGGGCTCTGAGCTCGCGCACGAGCTGTTCCCGGTCGGCGGCGATGCGTCGGGGCCCGGCCGTACCGTCGTCGACCTCACCTTCCACGGCGAGAGCGCGACCGAGCCGGTCGTCTCCCAGCTGGCGCGTACCTACAACGTGGACGTGTCGATCCTGGGCGCGGCCATGGAGACCGTCGCCGGCCGGCAGATCGGCCGGATGCGGATCGAACTGCCCGGCCCCTTCGAGGACAACGTCGTCCCGATCGGATTCCTGCGCGAGCAGGGAATCCAGGTCGAGGTGGCACCGGTGGACGGCGCCGCCGAGCGTGTGAAGGAGAGCATCAAATGACCTGGGACGAGATACAGCCGCTGCTGACGAAGGCCTGTTGGGAAACGCTCTACATGGTGGGCTGGTCCACCGTGATCACGGCCGCCGTCGGGCTGCCGCTGGGCGTGCTCCTGGTGCTGACCGGCCGCGGCGGCCTGCTGCGGAACATCGTGGTGAACAAGGTCATCGGCGTGATCGTGAACATCACGCGCTCGCTGCCGTTCATCATCCTGATGGTCGCGCTGATCCCCGTCACCCGCTGGCTGGTCGGTGCGGCGTTCGGCCTCAACGCCGCCGTCGTCATGCTGTCCGTCGGCGCGATCCCGTTCTTCGCGCGGCTGGTGGAGACCTCGATCCGCGAGGTCGACCCGGGGCTCGTCGAGGCGGTCCACGCGATGGGCGGCAACACCCGCACGGTGGTCGTCAAGGCGCTGCTGCCCGAGTCGCTGCCGTCGCTCGTCTCCGGCCTCACCACCACGGTGATCGCTCTCGTCGGCTACTCGGCGATGGCCGGCACGATCTCCGCGGGCGGCCTGGGCAACCTCGCCTGGACCTACGGCTACCAGCGGTTCGAGAACAAGGTCATGATCGCGACGATCGTCCTGCTGATCGCGCTGGTCACCGCCGTCCAGCTGATCGGCGATCTGACCGCCCGTGGCCTGTCCCGCCGCGGCGCCCAGTCGGCCGGCGCCCCCAGGCTCCGCCTGCTGCGTGCCGCCCGCACCCCAGCGACCACCGAGGCTTCCTGACCCCGCCGGGCTTCCCTCCGGCGCGTACCATCCCCCAAGAAAGAGGCACTTTTCGTGCGTAACACCACCAAGATCACCACTGCCGTGCTGGCCGCCGGAGCACTCGCCCTGGGCCTGAGCGCGTGCGCCTCCAATCCGACCCAGAAGGACGGCGCGAACGACGCGCTGGTCGTCGCCGCGAGCCCCGTGCCGCACGCCGACATCCTGAAGTTCGTCAAGGACAACCTGGCGGAGAAGGCCGGACTGAAGCTGGAGGTGAAGGAGTTCGACGACTACGTCATACCGAACACCGCCACCGAGAACGGCGAGGTCGGCGCCAACTTCTTCCAGCACAAGCCGTACCTCGACGACTTCAACGCCAAGAACAAGACGCACATCGTGCCGGTGGTGAACGTCGAGCTCGAGCCGCTCGGCCTCTACCCGGGCAAGGCCAAGACGCTCGCCGAGATCAAGTCCGGCGACACCATCGCCGTGCCCAGCGACACGACCAACCAGGGCCGCGCGCTCCAGCTGCTCGCCTCCAAGGGCCTGATCACGCTGAAGCCCGGGGTCGGCGCCGGCGCCAGCCTCCAGGACATCGCCGACAGCAAGGGCCTGAAGCTCAAGGACGCGAAGGCGGAGCTGCTGCCCAGCCAGCTGCCCGACGTGGCCGCCGCCGTCATCAACGGCAATGTGGCGCTCGGCGCCAAGCTCGACCCGGCCAAGGGCACGCTCGCCCTGGAGAAGGCGGAGGGCAACCCCTACGCCAACTTCCTCGCGGTCAAGGACGGCAAGCAGAACGACCCGCGCGTCGTGAAGCTCGCCAAGCTCCTCAACTCCGACGAGGTCAAGAAGTTCATCGAGTCCAAGTACCACGGCTCGGTCGTCCCGGCGTTCGGCAAGCCCAGCGCCTGACGTCCGGCCGCCCGCCCCGGTCGCCGAACCCCGGCGGCCGGGGCGTGGTGCGTCGCGGGATCCTTACGACACCGGACCCGTACACCGCCGGATCCGTAAGCCGCCGGCGCCGGACGCTAGCGGCGCCGCACCCAGTAGACGTCCGTCATATAGGGCATCTCGATATCGCCCCCGCGCCGGGTCGGCTCATGCGCCCCGAGCAGTGCTTCCAGGTCGGCCCGCACCCGCTCCTGCTCGGCCGCGCCCAGCACCGCGATATGGCTGGACGACATCATCCGCTCGACGACGTCCTCGACGGTCGTCGAATGCGGGTTGGGCCAGTGCCGCTCGTGCACCCGGCCCCAGCCCGGCCGCGTCTCGAGGGTCTTGCGCCACCGGTTGTCGGGGTCCCCGATGCCCGAGGCCAGCGGCGGACTCGGCAGATCGCGGGGCGCCAGCCGGAAGTAGATGTCCTGGAAGTCGCGCACCCAAGGCACCGAAGTGTCGTACGTGTTCCACACGAGGGCCAGCGCGCCGCCCTGCCGCAGCAGCCGTTCCACCTCGTCGAGCGCGGCCGTCTCCTGGAACCAGTGCCAGGACTGCGCCGCCACGACCGCGTCCGCACAGCCGTCCGGCAGCCCGGTCGCCTCCGCCGTACCCGCCGTCACCACCACACCCGGCAGCAGCCCGGCCAGCCGCTCGCGCATCTCCGGCACCGGCTCCACGGCCAGCACTTCGGCCCCGGTCAGCGCCAGCAGCCGGGTGAACTTGCCCGTGCCCGCGCCGAGATCGACCGCCGTCCGCCCCTCCTGCAGCGGCAGGGCGTCCGCCAGCGCGGCGAGCGCCGCCATGGGGTACGAGGGGCGGGAGCGCTCGTACAAGCCCGCGGCCCGCTGGGATCCGACTCCTGCTGCGTGGTGCACCGTCACGCGGCCAGACGCTAGCAGGATCGGATGACGGCAGCGGATACCCGCCCGGGCCGTCATACGGCCTACCCGGGAAGGGCGTTCGCGAACTGCCCCGCCGCGAACTGTTCTGCGAGCCCGCTCTGCGAATGTCGCGGCCGATGCTGCATGCTGTGCTCTCCACACATGCCCTGGTTACGGAGCAGCGAATGACCTCCACCTTTCCGGACATCTCCATCAGTACGGAGCGGCTGGTGCTGCGCCCCTACGAGGAGGCCGACATCCCCGCGCTCGCGGAAATGATGAACGACGAGCTGGTCACCGCCTGGACGTCCGTACCTCAGCCGTACACCGAGGACGACGCCCGCTCCTTCGCCACCCGCATCGCCCCCGCGGAGCGCACCGAGGGCCGCGGCATCGTCTTCGCCGTCACCGAGTTCCTCACCCAGCGGCTCGTCGGCACCGTCCATCTGCAGAACACGGACTGGCGGATCCGCAGCAGTGAGATCGGATACATGACCGCCCCCTGGGCACGCGGTGAGGGATACGCCTCCGAGTCGGTGCTCGCCGTCACGCAGTGGCTCTTCGACGACCAGAAGTTCGAGCGCCTCGAACTGCGCACCGCCGCCGACAACACCGCCTCGCAGCAGGTCGCCCAGAAGATCGGCTGCATCAGCGAGGGCGTGCTGCGCAACGCCGGCATAGTGCGCAGCCGGCCGGAGGACGATCCGGGCGGCCGCTGGGCCGAGATCCGTACCGATCTGATCGTGTGGAGCCTGCTCCCCGAAGACCTCGACGTACTGCCCGGCCGCGCCGCCGAGGGCCAGGGATACACGGCCTTCGCCGACTGGGAGTAACGACCTGGGCGGCGTCGCCCGGCCAAGATCGACCCCCGGGGTACTGTGCTTTCCCGGGGACCGTGCCACGCCCGGACACCGACCGCGACACGCCCAGGAGACTGACGACCATGGCCGACCGGGTCACCGTGATCGGGTGGGACGGCTCGCCGCCGAGCGACACCGCGCTGGCCGCGCTGGCCGCGGCCACCCTGGTGGCCGGCACCCGGCGCCATCTGGACCTGCCGTACGTCCCGGCGGCTGCCGAGCGCATCGTGCTCGGCAGCATCGACCTGGCCGCCCGCCGCATCGCCAAGCACCGGGGCACCGCGGTGGTACTCGCCGACGGGGACCCGGGCTTCTTCGGCGTCGTGCGCGCCCTGCGTGATCCTGAACACGGTCTGGAGATCGAGGTCGTACCCGGCGTCTCGTCCGTCGCTCGCGCCTTCGCGCGCGCGGGCATGCCGTGGGAGGACGCGCGCGTCGTGGTCGCGCACAGCCGTTCCCTGCGCCGCGCGGTCAATGTGTGCCGCGCCTATCCGAAGGTCGCGGTGCTCACCGCGCCCGGCGCCGGCCCCGCCGAACTCGCCCTGCTGCTCGGCGGTGTGCACCGCACCTTCGTCATCTGCGAGGCACTCGGCACGGATCAGGAGCAGGTCAGCGTCCTCACCTCGGACAAGGTCGCCGACCACATCTGGCGCGATCCCAACGTGGTGCTGGTCGTCGGCGGGATCACCTCCGCCGACCCGGCGGTCGCCGGCCGGGGCGGCTGGATCGCCGGCCGCGACCCCGCGTTCCCCGGCGCGGTGCGCGGCTGGGCACTGCCCTCCTCGGAGTACGGCGGCAAGGGTTCGCCCCAGCTGCGGGCGCTCCAACTCGCCCGGCTGGGCCCGCGCACCGGCGACCTGGTCTGGGACATCGGCTCCGCCGACGGCGCCTTCGCGGTGGAGGCCGCCCGGTTCGGCGCGGCCGTGATCGCGGTGGACCAGGACGCCGACGCGTGCGACTGGATCACGGTCACCGGCCGGCGCTACGGCGTCCAACTCCAGGTCGTCCACGGCAGCGCGCCGCAAGTGCTGGAGGACCTGCCCGAGCCGGATGTGATCCGGATCGGCGCGGGAGACGCTGAGGTCGTGACGGCGTGCGCCGCCCGGCGCCCGGAGCGCATCGTGGCGAGCGCCGGGAACCGGGACGAGGCGGAGGCGGTCAGCCGGGCCCTCGAGGAAGGCGGCTACGACGTCGAACGCGCGCTGCTCCAGACCGTCGAACTGGATTCCGGCTGGGCGGAACGCGAACGTCTGGTCACCTTCGCCCTCTGCGGCCACCGCAGGTGACGACCTGCCTCCCTATCACAGGACAGGTCGCCGGGCGGTGCCGCTGCCGCCCGCACTGTGGACCCTTGGACGGTCCTCCGGCACACGCGCGGTAGGCTGGCGGATCGTTGTGCCGTCGTCGTGCGTTGACGGATTGACACGTTGTCGATCTGTTTCATCCGTCGCCGCCGGGCAGCACACGCGGTGCCGACGTGCCGCTTCCCCCGCATGCTCGGTGTTGTTGAGTGGTGGGGGGCAGTGTGCGCGGCGCGGCGTTGGAAGGAGCGAAAACGATGGGCGAGGGGCACGCATGACTGACACCGGCCGGGTCCCGGGCGAGGGACTGCCGGAGAACGCAGTCGGGGAAGCGGTTCCGCAGCCGCCCGCCGATCTGCCCGGCAGCGCCGCCCACCAACCGACCGCTCCCAGCTGGGGATCGGACGCGCTGAGCGGCGAAGGCGCTCCTCCGTACACCTTCCTCGACCAGCCGGCGCCTCCCGGCTCGGCTGTCGACGATGACGAGGACCTGCTTCTGATGCCCGGTCTGCAGGGCTCTTGGAGCGACCCGCAGCCCGTGCCGCCGCAGCCCGCGGTCGTCGTCGCTCCCGCGACCGGGGTGGGGCACGAGTCCGGAGGACGGGACTCCGGATCCATCGAGTACGGGACGGTCCGGCTTCCGCAGCCCGCGCAGCCGCTGCCCGAGGCCGCGACCCCCGCTCCGGACCTCACTCCGGCCCCTGCTCCCGTTCTCGTGCAGGAAGAAGCGGAGCAGATCGTGGAGCCGGTACCGGTACCGGTACCGGTACCGGTCGCGGAGTCCTTCGCCGCCGACCAGGCTGCGGCCCAGCCCGCGCCGCCCCGGCGGCCGTTGCACATGGGCCCGCCGATGCCGGACCCGGCCTCCAGCGGGGTCTCCGTCCGCTCGCTGGCCGACCGCGGACCCGCGCAGGCCCAGGGCCCGACGCCGGCTCCGGTGCCCGCTCCGGCGCGGGCGCCCGGCCCGCCCACCGCGGGACCCGAGTACCTCGACGTACCGCACAGCGACTCCGCTTCCATCCCCGCGCAGCAGAACGGCGTGGCACCTGAACCGGCCGCCGCCGCGCCGCCGGGCACCCCGGTCCAGGGCAGCGCGTGGCCGGCGGCGGCACCCGCCGCTCCGGTGGCGCAGGTACAGGCGCAGGCGCAGTCGCAGTCGCAGGATCTTCCGGTCCCGCCCGTCATCGCGGAGTCGGTACCCGATCCCGAGCCGGTCCACTCCCATGTCCCGGTGCAGCCGCAAACCCCGGTCCAGGTCCAGAATCTGATTCAGGTTCCGGTGCCGGCTCCCGCTCCGGATTCCGCTTCGGTTTCCGAGGAGTCCCGGACACAGCACGCGGGCACTCCCGTCCCGCACCAGAACGACGGTCCGGCCGTGTTCGCACCGGCCGCTCCCGTCGCACCGGTCGTCGTGGTCGCAGCGGAGCCCGTGCCCGCCGTGGCGTCCCTGCCCGAGCCGGCTCCCGGGCCCGAACTCGCGCAGCTGCCCGAGCACGTTCAGCCGGTCGTGACCGCGACCGGGGAGCCGCAGGAAACTCCCGCGGTCCCTGCCGAAACGATCACTCCTGTGGCATCTCCCGCCCAGGCCCCTGCGGACGCACCGCTGCCCGAGCCGGTCGTCCCCGACGCCGTCCCGGACGCGCTGCCCGAACCCGTCGCCGTCCCGATCGCCGTAGCCCCGGTCGCTGAAACCCCGGCCCCGGTCGCGCAGGAGGACGTATCCGCGCCTGAGGCCGCCGGCCCGGAGCTGCCCATCCGCGAAGAGCCGGCCGGCGACGCCGTCGCGCCCGGCGCCCCTGCGGCGGCCGAACTCCCCGGCACGCCGGACGAGTCCGCCGGCCCGCTCGCCGGGGCCGCCGTGCGGCAGCCCGCCGCCGACGGTTACGAACCTGCCGTCCGCGACGCGGTCCACCGGGTGATCCGCGAGCGCCGCGACATCCGCAACGGCTTCCGTGACGACCCCATCCCGCACGAGGTGCTGCTCCGCGTTCTGGAAGCGGCCCACACCGCCCCCAGCGTCGGCCACTCCCAACCCTGGGACTTCGTCGTCATCCGCTCCGCCAAGACCCGCCAGCGCATGCACGAACTGGCCATGGAGCAGCGCGACGCCTACGCGAAGTCGCTGCCGAAGGCCCGCGCCAAGCAGTTCCGCGAGCTGAAGATCGAGGCGATCCTCGACACCCCGGTCAACATCGTCGTGACCGCCGACCCGACCCGTGGCGGCCGCCACACCCTCGGCCGGCACACCCAGCCGCAGATGGCCCCGTACTCCTCCGCCCTCGCGGTCGAGAACCTGTGGCTCGCCGCCCGAGCCGAAGGACTCGGCGTCGGCTGGGTCAGCTTCTTCGACGAGCGCCAGATGGTCCGCGAGCTGGGCCTTCCCGATCACCTCGAAATCGTCGCCTATCTGTGTGTCGGCTACGTCGACGAGTTCCCCGAAGAGCCCGAGCTGATGCAGGCCGGCTGGTCCCAGCGCCGCCCGCTGTCCTGGGTGGTCCACGAGGAGGAGTACGGCAACCGCGCCCTGCCCGGCGAGGAGCCGCACGACCTGCTCGAGGAGACCCTGCGCGGCATCCGCCCGCTGGACGCCAAGGCGCTCGGCGAGGCGTGGGAGCGGCAGAAGCGGATGACCAAGCCGGCCGGCGCACTCGGCATGCTGGAGATCATCTCCGCGCAGCTCAGCGGCCTATCACGGCAGTGCCCGCCGCCGATCCCGGAGCCCGCGGCCGTAGCGATCTTCGCCGGTGACCACGGGGTGCACGCCCAGGGCGTCACCTCCTGGCCGCAGGAAGTCACCGCCCAGATGGTCGCCAACTTCCTCGGCGGCGGCGCGGTGTGCAACGCGTTCGCCAACCAGGTCGGCGCCGAGGTCTGCGTCATCGACGTCGGCGTCGCGTCCGACCTGCCCAGTACTCCGGGGCTGCTGCCCCGCAAGGTCCGGTACGGCACCGCGGACTTCACCGCCGGGCCCGCCATGACCCGCGACGAGGTGCTGCGCGCCATCGAGGTCGGCATCGAGACCGCCCGCGACCTGGTGTCAGCCGGTAACAAGGCGCTGCTCACCGGCGAGATGGGCATCGCCAACACCACCACCTCCGCCGCACTCATCTCCGTGTACACCGGCCAGGACCCGGCCGAGGTCACCGGCCGCGGCACCGGCATCAATGACGAGATGCACGCCCGCAAGATCGACGTCGTACGCCGCGCGCTGGATCTGCACCGCCCGGACCCGGCCGACCCGATCGGCGTACTGGAGGCGATCGGCGGGCTGGAGCACGCGGCCATAGTCGGCCTGCTGCTCGGCGCCGCGGCGCTCCGCACGCCGGTGATCCTCGACGGCGTCAGCGCGGGCGCCGCCGCGCTGGTCGCCCGTGCCATCGCCCCCGAGGTGCTGGCCGCCTGCATCGCCGGCCACCGCAGCGCCGAGCCGGGCCATGCGGCCGCCCTCACCAAGCTGGGCCTGCGGCCGCTGATCGATCTCGATCTGCGGCTCGGCGAAGGCACCGGCGCGCTGCTGGCGCTGCCGCTGGTGCAGAGCGCCGCACGCGTCATGCACGAGGTCGCGACGTTCGACTCCGCGGGAGTCACCGAGAAGGGCTGACGCCCCCGCGTGCCCTCTAGGGCCTGTCCGGCCAGTGACCGCAGGTGTGATCTCGGGTGCTGCGGCCCGGGCACCCGGACCGTAGGGTTGCCCGCAGGGGCCGGGCCCCGCACCACAGCCGCTCCGAGGGAGCAGCGGCACCACTTCCGCCACAAGGAGCCGTACAGCCATGGCCGACGACCGTATCGACGCGCCCGCCTACCCCGTCGGACTGCGGCTGTCCGGACGGCGCGTGGTCGTCCTCGGCGGCGGTACCGTCGCGCAGCGCAGGCTCCCGGCGCTGGTGTCGGCGGGCGCCGACATCGTGCTGTTCTCGCCGTCGGCGACACCCTCCGTCGAGGCGATGGCCGACGCGGGCGAACTGCGCTGGGAGCGCCGTCCGTACCAGGACGGCGACCTCGCGGAGGCCTGGTACGTGCTGATCGCCACCACCGACGCGCGGGCCAACGCCGCCGCGTCGGCGGAGGCCGAGGCCCGCCGCGTCTGGTGTGTCCGCAGCGACGACGCCGAGGCCGCCACCGCGTGGACCCCGGCCACCGGGCGCAGCGAGGGCGTAACCGTGGCCGTACTCACCGGACACGACCCGCGCCGCTCCGCGGCCGTGCGCGACGCCGTCGTCGAGGGCCTGCGCGACGGCACCCTGGTCGCCCCCCGGCACCGCGAGCGGACCCCCGGCGTGGCACTCGTCGGCGGTGGTCCCGGCGACCCGGACCTGATCACGGTGCGCGGGCGGCGGCTCCTCGCCGAGGCCGACGTCGTGATCGCCGACCGGCTCGGCCCGCGCGACCTGCTGGACGAACTCCCGCCCCACGTCGAGGTGATCGACGCGGCGAAGATCCCCTACGGCCGTTTCATGGCCCAGGAGGCGATCAACAACGCGCTCATCGAGCACGCCAAGGCCGGCAAGGCCGTGGTCCGGCTCAAGGGCGGCGACCCGTTCGTCTTCGGCCGCGGCATGGAGGAAGCCGAGGCGCTCGCCGAGGCGGGCATCGCCTGCACCGTCGTGCCCGGCATCTCCAGCTCCATCAGCGTTCCCGCCGCCGCCGGAATCCCGGTGACCCACCGGGGCGTCGCGCATGAGTTCACGGTCGTCAGCGGCCATGTCGCCCCCGGGGACCCGCGCTCGCTCGTCGACTGGCACGCCCTGGCACAGCTGCGCGGCACCCTCGTGCTGCTCATGGCCGTCGAGCGGATCGGCGCCATCGCCGCCGCGCTCATCGAGCACGGCCGCGCCGCGGACACCCCGGTCGCCGTCATCCAGGAGGGCACCACGGCGGCGCAGCGCCGCGTGGACGGCACCCTGGCGACCGTCGGCCAGGTCGTCACCGACGAGGGCATCCGGCCGCCGGCCGTCATCGTCATCGGCGACGTCGTCACCGTCGGCCGCGCACTCCGGCGGTAACCGGTACCGGCCACGTAACGACCCCGGCGTTGGCAGGGGCCACGGGACAGGGCAGTATCAGCCTGTGGCTGAGCTCATCACGATCGACGACCCGGACGACCCGCGCCTTCACGACTACGTGGCACTGACCGACGTCGAGCTGCGGCGCCGCCGCGAGCCCGCCGAAGGGCTGTTCATCGCGGAGGGCGAGAAGGTGATCCGGCGTGCCCGGCACGCCGGGTACCGCATGCGGTCCATGCTTCTGTCGGCCAAGTGGGTCGATGTCATGCGCGATGTCATCGACGAGGTCCCGGCGCCGGTCTACGCCGTCAGCCCGGAACTCGCCGAGCAGGTCACCGGATACCACGTGCACCGCGGCGCCCTAGCCTCCATGGGGCGCAAGCCGCTGCTGGCCGCCGATGAGCTGCTGGGGACCGCGCGCCGCATCGTCGTCATGGAATCCGTGAACGACCACACCAACATCGGTGCCATCTTCCGCAGCGCCGCGGCTCTGGGCATGGACGCCGTGCTCCTCTCGCCGGACTGTGCCGACCCGCTCTACCGACGCTCCGTCAAGGTCTCGATGGGCGCCGTATTCTCCGTGCCCTACGCCCGGCTCGACAGCTGGCCCCGGGACCTGGAGACCGTCCGGGCGGCCGGCTACAAGCTCCTCGCCCTCACCCCTGCCGACAAGGCCACCGACATCGACGAGGCCGCCCCGCACCGCCTCGAGCGCGTCGCCCTGCTCCTCGGCGCCGAAGGCGACGGCCTCTCCACCCAGGCCCTGGTGGCGGCCGACGAATGGGTCCGCATCCCGATGGCCCACGGCGTCGACTCCCTCAACGTCGGAGCGGCGGCGGCTGTCGCCTTCTACGCGGTGGCGTCGGGCCGCCCGCGGGATTAGCCGTGCGGCCCGCAGTCGCGCTCCGACGTGGGAGGGGGCGGGCCGGGGTGCCCCCGCAGGCGACGAGAACCGGTGGACGGTTCCTCTGTGGAAGACGGTGGGTTCGAGCGCCGAGGAGGTGCCCCGGCC
>NZ_JASISZ010000050.1 GCF_030063355.1 Streptomyces sp. PH10-H1 | reverse complement strand
CTACCTCTACCTCGCCGCAGCCCTCGTCACGCTCCGTATGCTGATTCGCCGAGCGACGAGCCGCTATCGCTGGGACGGCCGCCCCACCACCCGGCGGCTCAAGTGATCCATTTGCCGGTCGGTCTAAGGGGCCCGTGATCAGGTATAGGCCGATGATCCGCCCCACTCGAAAGAGTGAGCCGCGGCGCGCGGCACGGCGCTCCGCACGCGGCCACTACCCTTGACCCCGTGAAGGTCCTTGTCATCGGCGGCGGCGCCCGCGAACACGCCCTGTGCCGCTCACTGTCCCTCGACCCCGATGTCACCTCGTTGCACTGCGCTCCCGGCAACGCCGGCATCGCGGAAGCCGCTGAGCTGCACCCGGTCGACGCCCTCGACGGCGCCGCCGTCGCCGACCTCGCCGTCTCGATCGGCGCGGACTTCGTGATCGTCGGACCGGAGGCCCCGCTGGTGGCGGGTGTCGCGGACGCGGTCAGGGCCCGCGGTATCGACTGCTTCGGCCCGTCCCGCGAAGCCGCGCGGCTGGAGGGCTCCAAGGCGTTCGCCAAGGAGATCATGGCCGGCGCGGGGGTGCCCACCGCGCGCTCCTACGTCTGTATGACGGCCGAGGAGATCGACGAGGCGCTGGACGCCTTCGGCGCTCCGTACGTCGTCAAGGACGACGGTCTGGCCGCGGGCAAGGGCGTCGTCGTGACCGACGACCTCGACACGGCCCGCGCCCACGCGCTGGCCTGCGACCGCGTCGTCATCGAGGAGTTCCTCGACGGCCCCGAGGTCTCGCTCTTCGCCATCACCGACGGTGTGACGGTCGTCCCGCTGCAGCCCGCCCAGGACTTCAAGCGCGCCCTGGACGCCGACGAGGGCCCGAACACCGGCGGCATGGGCGCGTACTCCCCGCTCCCGTGGGCCGATCCGAAGCTGGTCGACGAGGTCGAGCGCACCGTTCTGCAGCCCACTGTGGACGAGCTGCGACGACGCGGCACCCCGTTCTCCGGGCTGCTCTACGCGGGCCTGGCGATCACGTCGCGCGGGGTGCGCGTGATCGAGTTCAACGCGCGCTTCGGCGACCCCGAGACGCAGGTGGTCCTCGCCCGCCTCAGGACCCCGCTGGCCGGGCTGCTGCGCGCCGCCGCGACCGGCCGGCTCTCCGAGATGGAGCCGCTGCGGTGGAGCGACGGCGCCGCCGTCACCGTCGTCATCGCGTCGTACAACTATCCGGACACCCCGCGCACCGGCGATCCGATCACCGGTCTGGCGGACGTCGTGGAGCAGGACGAGCACGCGTACGTCCTGCACGCGGGCACCAAACTCGACGCCGAGGGCCGGGTGGTGAGCGCGGGCGGCCGGGTGCTGTCCGTCACCGCCACCGGCGCTGACCTGGCCAAGGCCCGTGAACGGGCGTACCGCGCGGTGGCCCGGGTACGGCTGGACGGCTCACACCACCGCACCGACATCGCGGCCAAGGCGGCGGCACCGGATCAGTCCTGAATCAGTCCTGGGAGTGGCTTTACCCAAAGCCATCCAAAGGAGTGATGGCTTCCCCATCCGGCTGACGTGACAGCGGTCCCCAACTACTGTGCCCCGGAAGCGCACTGCCGGACAGCGTGATGCTGTGCGGCAAGTAGCCGTATGGACATTGCGATGTCGGTGGGCGGTGCGACAGTGGGGGTAAGCCGCCGATGGCGGTCGTGACAGCGAGACGGGGGTGAGTCGCCCGATGGCCGGAGAAGCAGGTGAGGGAGTCGCACGCACCCGTGCGCTCGCGGTGCTGCGGATCCGCAGTACCGCGCTCGCCGTGGCACTTTTGCCCGCCGCCGCCGCAATCGTCCTGCTCGTGGGCGGCGCCACCGGCCGGATCGGCGACAGCTGGGACGCGCTGCGCTGGTCCGTGGTCGGCGGAGCCCTGGTGGTGCTGCTGCTCGCGGGCGCCGTCGCCGCCGTCATCGTCCGGGCCCGCCCCGCGGTCAGCCCGACGGTCCCGGTCGCCGAATCGGCCGCCCCCGACCTGTACCGGATGGTCCGAGACCTCGCGGTCCGGCTCCAGGTCCCGACTCCCTCCGCGATAGAACTCACCCCGGACTGCGACAGCTGGCTGGAGGACCGCCGCCCGGACGGCGGGCGCTCCGGAGGCCGCGGCCGCCGCCGGGAGCCGGCCGCCCCGGTGCTGGTGATCGGCTCACCCTTCATGTGGTGGATGCGGGTCGCCGAGCTGCGCGCCCTGCTCGCCCCCGTCGTGGCCGGCACCGGGCCGTCCGCCGACCCGGACATAGCCGCGGCCCGGCGCTTCCTCCGGGGTCTGGACGCGGCTGCCGGTGTCGCCTCGGCACCCGGCTCGCGCGGTCTCGCGCGGCCCGCGTACGCCTTCCTCGGCTGGGTCGCGCGGCTGCTGCTGCGCGGCTGCCGGGCGCATGCCGCCGAAATGGAACGCGGGGTGGCCGCGTCCGCCTCGGAGCGCGCCCAGGCCGTGGACTACGGGCTGCGGATCGTCGCCCAGGAGCAGGTCGGCCTCGCCTACGCGGGCTGGGACCGGCTGCTGACCCGGGTCGCGCTGCCCGCCTGGCGGATGGGCCGCTGGCCGTCCCGGCTCGACGCCGGAGTGGTGGCCGCGCTCACCGATCTGTCCCGCCGCGACCGGCTGGCCGAGGGCTTCGAGTCCCGGCTCGGCGAGCGCCCCGCCTGTGACCTGCTCGAAGAGCCCGGCACCGTGGACGAGGCGGCCTCCCTGCTGGCCGCCCGGCTCTTCCACGGCGGCCCCGAGCACCATGGCCCGGACTGGTCGCCGGTCGACTGGAACTCGTATCCGGAAGAGGTCGTGGACCGCATCTGGCGCTCCGAGGCAGCCCTGCTGATCAGGGTTCTCGACGAGCCGGGCAGCGCCGTGCCCCGGCCCGAGCGGGACCGGCCACCGGTCATCACCGTCGAGCCCGCCGACCACCACACGACGGACAGCCGCTCGGGCACCGGGCTGCTGATGGGCGGCAAGGCCGCCCGCCAGGCGGCGGCCCAGGCCGCGGAGCTTCCGGACGAGCCCGGCCGGGCCACCATCGCCCGGGTGATCGACCGGCTCTCCCAGGGCGGCAGCGAGGAGCTGGCGGCCCGGATCACCGGCCATGTCGCGCGCGAGGAGGCGGCCCGCGCCGCCAACCGGAGCCCGGCGGCGGGCACCTCCCTCGCCCCGGTCTACCAACTGCTCCCGCCCCGCACCGGCCGTGAACTGCTCACCGAGCACGTCACCGCGATGGTCTGCTGCGCGGCCGTCGACACCGCGGGAGCCACGGCCGGTCTGGACTGGCTGGACGGCCCCGCCCTGCTGGTCAACGGGGCCCGCAGGGCCGACCTCGCCTGGCCGGTGCTCCGGCTGGTGGAGAACGGCGACGCGGCGCCACTGCGCTCCTGGCTCACCGCCGTCGGGGTCCGGCTGGAGAAGCCCGTCCGCCTCGTCTGACACACCGGCCCCGGCACGCGTGCAGGATGACCGTTTCTGTATCACTCGACGCGAATCTGTTCCGATTATTCGCCACGAACAGTAACCAGGAGAGTGCGTTATGTGATGTGCTGGGTCCGGACGCGCAGCACATCGGCCTCGGGGGCGTGGCGACGAAGGGGGCACTCGTGGGGACGGAGCAGATCCGGCGCTGGCAGTCGGGGGCTCTCGCGCATGGGGTGACCGACCCGTTCGGACAGGGCCCGTTGCCATGGCTGCGAGGCGCCGAGCAGTATCTGGACGACGAGGGAAACGTCGTCCCCTGGTATGTGGACCTCGCCGTGAGCCGCGGCGAGGCGCCCGCCCGGCCGCAGGTGCCGGGCCCGCGTACGGCCGACGATGTGCGATGCCAGGTCAAGGGCTTCGCGTCGGCCGGAGCGGTCGCCCCCGGGGCGGCCATCGACTTCCGGGTCACCGTGGACCCGCCCCAGCAGTTCACCGTGGACATCTACCGCATCGGCCACTACGGCGGCGACGGCGCGTGCCACATGACGGCCAGCCCGCGGCTGTCCGGCATCGTCCAGTCGGCCCCGCTCGCCGCCGGGCGCACCGTCTCCTGTCACCACTGGTGGCAGTCCTGGCGCCTGCAGGTGCCGGCGTACTGGAAGACCGGCGCGTATGTCGCGGTGCTGACCACCGCCGACGGCTACCGCAGCCATGTGCCGTTCACTGTCCGTGACGAGCGCCCGCCGGCGCCCCGCCGCTACCCCTCCAAGGAGCAGCCGCACGCCCCCGCGCTCGACGCGGATCTGCTGCTGCTGATGCCCGACGTCACCTGGCAGGCGTACAACCTCTATCCGGAGGACGGCAGGACCGGCGCCAGCCTCTATCACGCGTGGGATGCCGAGGGCCGGCTGCTCGGCGAGCAGGAGGCCCCCACCACCGTCTCCTTCGACCGCCCGTACGCGGGCGCGGGCCTGCCCCTGCACGTCGGCCACGCCTACGACTTCATCCGCTGGGCGGAGCGGTACGGCTACGACCTGGCCTACGCCGACGCCCGCGATCTCCACGCCGGCCGCATCGACCCCTCCCGGTACCGCGGCCTGGTCTTCCCCGGCCATGACGAGTACTGGTCGGTCCCGATGCGCCGCGCCGCCGAGGCCGCCCGTGACGGCGGCACCTCGCTGGTGTTCCTCTCCGCCAACTCCATGTACTGGCAGGTCGAACTGGGCCCCTCGCCGTCCGGAGAGCCCGACCGGCTGCTCAGCTGCCGCAAGCGTCACGGTGACGCCCGCGGCCGCAGCGCCCTCTGGCGCGACCTGGGCGAACCGGAACAGCTGCTGCTGGGCGTGCAGTACGCGGGCCGGGTCCCCGATCCCGCCCCGCTCGTCGTCCGCAATGCCGACCACTGGCTGTGGGAGGCGACCGGCGCCTCCGAGGGCGACGGGATCGAGGGCCTGGTCGCGGGCGAGGCGGACCGGTACTTCCCGCGCACCGCGCTGCCCGAGTCCACCGAGCGGATCCTGCTCGCCCACTCGCCGTACGAGGACGCCGAGGGCCGGCGCCGCCATCAGGAGACCTCTCTCTACCGCGCGCCGAGCGGCGCCTATGTCTTCGCCTCCGGCACCTTCGCGTGGTCCCCGGCGCTCGACCGGCCGCACCATGTCGACCCCCGCATCCAGCGCGCCACGGCCAATCTCCTGGACCGCATCTGCAAACACGATTAGGGCGTGTCCCGGACCCTGTCGGGCCGCACCCCCTCCCGTACGGGAGAATCGGGAGCTGAGCCGCCGAGTGGGGAGGACCCATGTCCGGATTCGTTGAGAAACCTGAACCCGTCCAGGTGCCGGGACTGGTGCATCTGCACACCGGCAAGGTGCGCGATCTGTATCAGAACGCGGCCGGGGAGCTGGTGATGGTGGCCAGCGACCGCACGTCCGTCTACGACTGGGTGCTGCCCACCGAGATCCCCGACAAGGGCCGGATCCTCACCCAGCTCTCCCTGTGGTGGTTCGACCAGCTCGCCGACCTCGTCCCCAACCACGTCATCTCCACCGACGTGCCGGACGGCGCCCCCGCCGACTGGGCCGGCCGCACGATGATCTGCAAGCCGCTGAAGATGATCCCGGTCGAATGCGTCGCCCGCGGCTACCTCACCGGCTCCGGCCTCGCCGAGTACGAGAAGTTCCGCACCGTCTGCGGCCTCGCGCTGCCCGAGGGCCTGGTCGACGGCTCCGAACTGCCCGCGCCGATCTTCACCCCCGCGACCAAGGCCGAGGTCGGTGAGCACGACGAGAACGTCTCCTACGAGGAGGTGGCCCGCCAGATCGGCGCCGAGACCGCCGCCCTGCTCCGCCAGACCACCCTCGCGGTCTATGGCCGGGCCCGCGACATCGCCCGGGACCGCGGCATCATCCTCGCCGACACCAAGTTCGAGTTCGGCTTCGACGGCGAGCGGCTCGTCATCGGTGACGAGGTGCTCACCCCCGACTCCTCCCGCTTCTGGCCGGCCGACCAGTGGGAGCCGGGCCACCCCCAGCCGTCCTTCGACAAGCAGTTCGTCCGCGACTGGCTGACCTCGGCCGCCACCGGCTGGGACAAGAACAGCGAGCAGCCCCCGCCCGGGCTGCCCGCAGAGATCGTCGAGCAGACCCGCGCCAAGTACGCCGAGGCCTACGAGCGCCTCACCGGCACCCCCTGGTCGTAGACCCGGCCTGCGGGTCCCGGTCCCGGTCGGCGGGTCCCGGTCCCGGCCTGCGGGACCCGGTCCCGCGGACACGACGAAGGCCCCGGTGGAAATCCACCGGGGCCTTCGTGCGACTGAGCGGACGACCAGGTTCGAACTGGCGACCTCAACCTTGGCAAGGTTGCGCTCTACCAACTGAGCTACGTCCGCAGTGCGCATTGCGCGAGAGCCACTATACCCAACCGCGCTCCCGGGCGATGCGCGCCGCCTCATGACGATTCTCCGCGGACAGTTTCGTGGCGGCGGAGGAGAGGTAGTTGCGCACCGTCCCCCGGGACAGCGCGGCCCGTCGCGCGATCTCCGCGATCGGTGCTCCGTCGGCCGCCAGATCGAGGACTTCCGCCTCCCGCGCGGTCAGCGGGGAGTCACCCGCGCTGATCGCGTCGGCCGCCAACTCCGGGTCCACGTACCGGCCTCCGGCGTGCACGGTCCGGATGATCTCGGCCAGCCGCTGCGCGGAGACCGTCTTCGGAACGAAGCCCCGGACCCCGGCGCTGAGGGCCCGCTTCAGGTGGCCGGGGCGGCCGTGGCCAGTCACGATCATGGTCCGGCAGCCGGGCAGCTCGGCCCGCAGAGATGTGGCGACCGCCACACCGTCGGCGCCCGGCATCTCCAGATCCAGCACGGCGACATCCGGCCGGTGCGCCCGCGCCATGGCCAGTGCCTCGGGCCCGGAGGCGGCCTCGGCCACGACCAGGATGTCGTCCTCGTACGACAGCAGCGCGGCCAGCGCGCCACGGATGAGGTGCTCGTCATCGGCGAGAAGCACACGCACCCGCTCCGCTGCGGCCCCAGCGGCCCCAGCGGCCCCGGCCGTACTGGCGGCCCCGGCAGTCCCCGCAGCTCCGGTGGAGTCTGCGACCCCCGCGGTCCCGGCGGTTCCGGTAGTTCGTGCGGCCCCGGCCGTACTCGCAGTCCTGGCAGTCCCGGCAGGAATCATCATGCGGCACCTTCCGTGCTTGCTGTGCTGTCGGTGATCTTCGTACTGCTGCCGGCACGGGCACCGGCACCGGCCGCGGCCTGCCGTTGCAACGGCACGCGCGCCGTCAGCCGGAAGATCCCGCCGGTCTCCGGTTCGGCGGTGAGCGTGCCGCCCAGCGCACCGACGCGCTCGCGCAGCCCGGTCAGCCCGCTCCCGGGCGGCCCTGAAGCGGAGGGTCCGGACACCGCAGAGTGCACCGACCCGGCCGCCCCGTCGTTCTCCATGGTCAGTACGGCCGGGCCCGCCGGGGGTACCCACAGCCGGATGACGCAGCTGCGGGCGTCCCCGTGCCGCAGCACGTTCGTGGTGCCCTCGCGGACCACCCAGCCGATCACGGACTGGACCGCGGGCGACAGCGTCGACCCGTCGTCGCCCTCGGCACGGCCGTCGATGCCCGCGGCCCGCAGTACCGACAGCGCGCCCGCCAGCTCCACCTGCAGGTCGGCCGACCGGTAGCCGCGTACGACCTCACGCACCTCGCGCTGCGACTCCCGCGCGATGCGCTGCACCTCCACCATCTGGTCCACGGCCTCCGGCCGCCCCCGCCGGGCCAGTTGGACGGCCAGTTCGCTCTTGAGCGCGATCACCGAGAGATTTCGGCCCAGCACATCGTGCAGATCCCGCCCGAACCGCAGCCGTTCCTCTGCGACCGCCAGCCGGGACTGCACCTCCCGCGCCGCGTCCAACTCGCAGACAATGACGAGGATCCACGCGGAACCGCGGTAGGTGAACGTCATTCCGGCGCCCCCCAGGGCCACCGCGACGGTGTCGCCGATGATCTCGTGCCCCGGCAGTCCCGCCGCCGCGGCGAACGCCGCCATCAGCGCGGCCGTGCCCAGGACGAGCAGCACGATCCGTCCCACGCTGCGGACGTTGAGCACCGCGGGGCCGAGGACGAAGACGGTGAAACCGAGGATGATCTGGAGCGCGTCCCCGGCCGACGGCAGCGCGCCCGACGCGTGCAGGATCACGACGGCCAGAACCACGACGGCCGTGAGCCCGCCGGTGACGGCGAGCAGCCGCGTCGGGCGCTCGCGCCGCTGCAGCGTCCAGTCCAGCACCACCGAGACCAGCACCGCGCACAGCACGGCGTGCACGACGGCCAGTGCGTACAGGACGGCGGCCGCGCCCGGCGCGATGCCGGAGCGCGGGACCGAGCCGGCGATGAGGAACGCCTCGATCAGCCCGAACGAGTACAGCGACCAGCGCGTATACAGCTCGAAGCGGGCCGGATCGCTGCGCCGGTCCCACCACCCCGTCAGCCTGGTCACCTGTCGTCCCCGCTCCCCCTGCTCAACGCCTCGGTTCCCAACGGAACCACCGTCCTACAGCAAACACCGCGAGCACCGTCCAGGCCACCGCGAGCCCCAGCGCGCACAGCACCTGACCCGCCCCGGCGCCGCCAAGCCAGCCGAACCGTACAAGGTCGGTGATGGGCGTGACGGGCAGGAACCGGCACACATCGGCGACCCGGTCGGGCAGCAGCGCCAGCGGCACGAACAGCCCGGATCCGATGAGCGACACCATCAGCAGCGGCATGGTGGTCAGCTGTGCCACTTCCACGCTCCGGGTGAAGACGGTCGAGGCCGCCGCCAGCGCGGTCAGCAGCACGATCCCCAACAGCACGCCCGCGACGAGCAGTTCGGGCCGGCGCGGAGCGGAGAGATCCAGCATCACCGCCCCCGCCACGACCAGCGCGACGCACTGCACGAGCGCCACGGCCGCCGCCGGGAGCGCCGTCCCGGCGAGGATCTCCAGATCGGTCGGTTCCCCGGTCCGCAGCCGCTTGAGCACCAGCTCCTCCCGCCGCGCCACATACGCCGTCACCAGGTTGTAGTAGACGACGAAGAGCAGGACGATGCCGATGCCACCGCTCATCGAGACGGCGTTGGCGCTCATCCCGCTCTTCGCGAGGTCGTTCTTCGCGACCGCGGAACGCAGCACCCACACCATGGAGACCGGCAGCAGCAGTGCCGTGTACAGCGCCGTCCGGTTCCGCCACAGCAGGGTGGCCTCGGCCCGTCCCAACGCCAGCATCCGCCCCGTACCGCCCCGGCGCCGCCGGGTGTCGCGCCTGGTCCGCATGGCCGCGACCGTCTCCGTACTCATCGTCCGTCCCCCTTGGCGATGTCCGTTTTCGCGATGTCTGTCTTCGCGATGTCCATGAAGGCCTCTTCCAGCGACGCGGCCCGGGCGTCGAGCCCGATGAGCTGTACGTCTTTGTGGCGCGCCCATGTCAGCAGTTCCAGCAGGTGCTCCTGCAGCCGGTCCGTCCGCACCTCGATCCGGCGCCCTTCGGCGGCGGACGGGACGGACAGCGGCAGTTCGGCCGCCGTCACGCCGTCCGGCAGCGTGAAGCGGATCCGGGCCGGCCGGCTCGCCGTCACCTCGGCCGGAGTGCCGGACGCGACGATCTGTCCGTCACGCATGATCGCCAGCCGGTCGGCGAGGTCCCCGGCCTCCTCCAGGTAGTGGGTGGTCAGCAGGACGGTGGTGCCCTGGTCCCGCAGCTCGCGCACCAGCCGCTGGGTCTCGTACCGTCCCTCCGCGTCGAGTCCGGTGGTCGGCTCGTCCAGGAAGAGCACCTCGGGGCGGCCGAGCAGCGCCATCGACAGGTCCAGCCGCCGCCGCTCACCGCCCGACAGCTGCTTGACCCGCACCTTGTGGCGGGCGCCGAGGCCGACCATCTCCAGCGCCTCGCCCACCGGCCGGGCCCCGGTGGTGCACCCGGCCCACATGCGTGCGGTTTCGGCCACCGTCAGATCGGACGGAAAGCCGCCTTCCTGGAGCATTACGCCGATCCGCGGCCGCACCCGCGCCCGCTCCCGGTAGGGATCGCTCCCCAGTACCCGGACCTGCCCGCCGCTGGGCCGGGCCAGCCCTTCCAGCAGTTCGACCGTGGAGGTCTTGCCCGCCCCGTTCGTCCCCAGCAGCGCGAACAGCTCCCCGCGCCCCACCGTGAACGTCACTCCCCGCACCGCCTCGAATTGCCCGTCATATCGACGGCGCAATCCGGTGACATCGATCACCTTCGCGTGGGTGTCCCCGCTGTCCTTGTCCATATAGCCAGCGTTCCGCCGGCAGGCCCGTCCGGTCAGTGCGCGCTGTCACCGGCATTGATGACGAATGTCATGAGGAAGGCCGTCGGTCCTTCCGGGAAGCAGCGGGAAACGACGAAGTCCCCAATCGGAGATCCGACTGGGGACTTCGTCAATCTGAGCGGACGACGAGATTCGAACTCGCGACCCTCACCTTGGCAAGGTGATGCTCTACCACTGAGCCACGTCCGCATGCGCAGTTGCGCAGAACTACTCTACCCGATCAGTTGGACCGGTCAGAACAGTCAGAGCGGGTGACAGGGATCGCACACTGCGCCTCCCCCCTGGAAGGGGGGCGCTCTACTACTGAGCTACACCCGCGTGACTACCGATGACCTGGTCTTTTCGACCATGCCCTCGGCGTGCTCCAAACACTAGCGGAACACAGGGGGTGCCTGTCCAGTCGGTAGGGCTCCGGCCGGGCGACGGCTCAACTCGCCTCGTTGAACGCCTCGTAGACCTTCTTCGGGATGCGGCCGCGCGGCGGGACGTCGAAGCCGTTGGACCGGGCCCAGGCGCGCACCGCCGCGGGGTCGGGTGCGACGGCCGTGCGCTTGTAGACCTTTCCCGAGCGGGCGTGCTTGCGGCCGGCGACGACATACGGCGACAGCGCGCTCCGCAGCTTGTCGGCATTGACAGCCGACAAGTCGATCTCGAAGGACTTACCGTCGATCCCGAAAACGATCGTCTCCGCTGCCTCGCCGCCGTCGAGATCGTCGGAGAGGCTGACCACTACGCGCTGCGCCATGGGTGTCGGTCCTTTCGTGCGGAACCGGCTTCTTCTAGCATCTGAGCCCGGCTGATGCTACGGCTGAGCTGGGGCGATGCGATGAAGCCGAGAAGTCGGGGAAAATAAGCTTTCATTTGTACGATGCCATGCATTACGCCGGGAAGCCGGAGGATTATTCCTCCGCGTGTCACGCCGCAATCGGGACCCTACGTTTCTTGAAACGCATCCCCTAGAGAATCGTACGGCCGATACTTAAACGTGATCAGCGGCAACCGGTGGAGAACAGGATATCTACTCGCGTAGATTTTTGCGACGGGTACGCTGAAGTCACTTCACGCACCACCACAACACCGGGAGTGCCAGTGGCACGCGTCGTAGTCGACGTCATGCTCAAGCCGGAGATCCTCGACCCCCAGGGCCAGGCGGTGCAACGTGCACTGCCGCGTCTCGGGTTCGAAGGGATCGCGGACGTCCGCCAGGGAAAGCGCTTTGAACTCGAGGTCGAGGGGCCGGTCGACGACGCCGCCCTCGCCCGCATCCGGGAACTGGCCGAAACTTTCCTTGCCAACACCGTCATCGAGGACTTCGACGTGAAGGTGGAGTCGTGACGGCACGCGTCGGGGTCGTCACCTTCCCCGGCACCCTCGACGACCGCGACACCCAGCGCGCGGTCCGCGTCGCGGGTGCCGAGCCGGTGCCGCTGTGGCACCGCGACAAGGACCTCCACCAGGTCGACGCGGTCGTCCTGCCCGGCGGCTTCTCCTACGGTGACTATCTGCGGGCGGGTGCGATCTCGCGCTTCTCCCCGGTCATGGAGTCGGTCATCGCGGGCGCCAAGGACGGCCTTCCGGTCCTCGGCATCTGCAACGGCTTCCAGGTGCTGACCGAGTCGCACCTGCTGCCCGGCGCGATGCTGCGCAACAACCACCTGCACTTCATCTGCCGCGATCAGAAGCTGCGGGTGGAGAACGCCGGCACCGCCTGGACCGCCGACTACGAGGCCGGCCAGGAGATCTCCATCCCGCTGAAGAACATCGACGGCCGCTACGTGGCCGACGAGCGGACGCTGGACGAGCTGGAGGCCGAGGGCCGCGTGGTCTTCCGCTACCTGGCCCGCGGCGCAGCCGCTGATGGATACGGAAATCCGAACGGCTCGCTGCGCGACATCGCCGGCATCTCCAACGCCGCAGGAAACGTCGTCGGCCTCATGCCGCACCCCGAGCACGCCGTCGAGCCGCTGATCGGAACGGGTCGGACGGACGGTCTGGGATTCTTCACCTCGATCCTGAAGAAGCTGGTCAACGCATGACCCTCGACACTGTCACGAACGCCGAAAAGACCCCCGAGGCCGACCAGCCCTGGGCCGAACTCGGCCTCAAGTCCGACGAATACGCGCGCATCCGCGAGATCCTCGGCCGCCGCCCGACCGGCGCCGAACTCGCCATGTACTCCGTCATGTGGTCCGAGCACTGCTCGTACAAGTCGAGCAAGGTGCACCTGCGCCAGTTCGGCGAGAAGGTCCCAGAGAACGACGTGATGCTCGTCGGCATCGGCGAGAACGCCGGTGTGGTCGACGTCGGCCAGGGCTACGCGGTCACCTTCAAGATCGAGTCGCACAACCACCCCTCGTACATCGAGCCCCACCAGGGCGCGGCCACCGGCATCGGCGGCATCGTCCGCGACATCCTCGCGATGGGTGCCCGGCCGGTCGCCGTCATGGACCCGCTGCGCTTCGGCGCCGCCGACCATCCCGACACCAAGCGCGTGCTGCTCGGTGTCGTCTCCGGCATCGGCAGCTACGGCAACTGTCTCGGCCTGCCCAACATCGGCGGCGAGGTCGTCTTCGACTCCTGCTACCAGGGCAACCCGCTCGTCAACGCGCTGTGCGTCGGCGTCATGAAGCACGAGGACATCCACCTCGCCAAGGCGTCCGGCGCCGGCAACAAGGTCATCCTCTACGGTGCACGCACCGGCGGCGACGGCATCGGCGGCGTCTCGGTCCTCGCGTCGGAGACCTTCGACGACGCCAAGCCGACCAAGCGCCCCGCCGTCCAGGTCGGCGACCCGTTCCAGGAGAAGCTCCTCATCGAGTGCACCCTGGAGATCTTCAAGGCCGACCTCGTCGACGGCATCCAGGACCTCGGCGGCGCGGGCCTGTCCTGCGCCACCTCGGAACTGGCCTCGGCCGGATCCGGCGGTATGCGCGTCGAGCTCGACACCGTGCACCTGCGCGACTCCTCGCTCTCGCCCGAGGAAATCCTCATGAGCGAGTCCCAGGAGCGCATGTGCGCGATCGTCGAGCCAGGAAAGGTCGAGCGCTTCCTGGAGATCTGCGAGAAGTGGGACGTCATCGCCACCGTCATCGGTGAGGTCACCGACGGGGAGCGGCTGGAGATCTTCTGGCACGGCGAGCAGATCGTCGACGTTCCGCCGCGCACCGTCGCCCACGAAGGCCCGGTCTACGACCGCCCGTTCGCCCGTCCCTCCTGGCAGGACGCCCTGCAGGCCGACGACGCGAACAAGCTCGCCCGGCCCGCGAGCGGTGACGAGCTGCGCCGTCAGGTCCTCGCCCTGGTCTCCTCGCCCAACCAGGCGTCGAAGTCCTGGGTCACCGACCAGTACGACCGCTTCGTGCAGGGCAACACGGTGCTGTCCCACCCCGAGGACTCGGGCATGGTCCGCATCGACGAGGACACCAACCTCGGCGTCGCCATCGCCACCGACGGCAACGGCCGGTTCACGAAGCTCGACCCGTACACCGGCGCGCAGCTCGCCCTGGCGGAGGCGTACCGCAATGTCGCCGCCACCGGCGCCAAGCCGCTCGCCATCTCCGACTGCCTCAACTTCGGCTCCCCCGAGGACCCGGACGTCATGTGGCAGTTCGCCGAGGCCACCCGTGGTCTCGCCGACGGCTGCCTGATCCTGGGTACCCCGGTCACCGGCGGCAACGTCTCGCTCTACAACCAGACCGGCGACGTCGCCATCCACCCGACCCCCGTGGTCGCGGTGCTCGGTGTCATCGACGACGTCAACCGCCGTACGCCGATCGCCTTCGCGGAAGAGGGCCAGCTCCTCTACCTCCTCGGCGACACCAAGGAAGAACTCGGCGGCTCGGCCTGGTCCGAGGTCGTCCACAACCACCTCGGCGGCCTGCCGCCCGTGGTGGACCTGGAACGCGAGCGGCTGCTCGGCGAGATCCTCATCGCCGGCTCCCGCGACGGCATGATCGACGCCGCGCACGACCTCTCCGACGGCGGCCTCATCCAGGCCGTCACCGAGTCGTGCCTGCGTGGCGGCAAGGGCGCGCGGATCGTCGTCCCCGACGACCTCGACCCGTTCGTCTTCCTCTTCAGCGAGTCGGCCGGCCGCGCGGTCGTCGCCGTCCCGCGCAGCGAGGAGCTCCGCTTCAACGACATGTGCGGCGCGCGCGGCCTTCCGGCCGCCCGCATCGGTGTCGTCGACGGCGAATCCATCGAGATCCAGGACCAGTTCACGATCCCGCTCCCCGAACTGAATCAGGCCCACGAGGCCACGATCCCGGCTCTCCTGGCCTGACGCGCAGCGGCAGGTGCCCCACAAAAGACGGCGGGCCCGCGACTTCGGTCGCGGGCCCGCCGTGTGCGTTCACGGCGTTCACGGCGCCTCCGGGCCGGCCGTGATGCGCGACGTCTCCGCCGTGATGCGCGACGTCCGCGCGTGATCAACTGAGGCCGCGCGCCCGCGCAGGGACGTGTCACATTCTCCGAGGCTGTTCTGTCTCCCCTTCGAAAGCCCGTAACCAAGGAGGCAGCAACCATGGCCCGCATCTCCCTCACCCCTCCCCGTACCCTTCTCTACCGCCTCGGCGAGTGGTACTCCAAGCGCACCTACGGCGAGGTTCTCGACCCCGGCAAGGCGTACGCGCACAACACCCGGGTGCTGCTGGCCACCACCCGTTTCGAGCTGCGGCTCGCCAAGTGGAACAAGCTCGACCCGGGGCTCAAGGCCCTCGCCGTGATGGCCTCGGCCGCGACCATCGGCTGCTCCTGGTGCATGGACTTCGGTTACTGGGAGAGCCATGAGCGCGGCATCACCCCCGAGAAGCTGCGCAACATCCCCGACTGGCGTGCGGCGAAGGGCGTGTACACCGACCTGGAGCGCCTGGTGATGGAGTACGCCGAGGCGATGACGCAGACCGTGCCGACGGTCACCGACGAGATGGCGCGGTGTCTGATCGGGGACCTCGGTGAGGCGGCGTTCGTGGAACTCACCACGATGATCGCGGTGGAGAACCTTCGCTCCCGGGTGAACAGCGCGTTCGGCCTGGTCGGGCAGGGGTTCAAGGACCGGTGCGAGATCCCGGCGCGTGGAGTAACTTCCACGGCGTGACCGATGAAACCCCCGCACTGGCCCTCTCGCTGTTCCAGGAGCACCGCTCCGTGCTGTTCGGCATCGCCTATCGGATGCTGGGCAGCGCGGCGGACGCCGAGGACATCCTGCAGGACGCCTGGCTCGCCTGGAGCAGGGTGGACACTGCCGGGATCACCGAGCCCCGCGCCTATCTGGCCCGTACGGTCACCAATCTCTCGCTCAACCGGCTGGGCTCGGCCGCGGTGCAGCGGGAGTCATATGTCGGGCCATGGCTGCCGGAGCCGCTGGTGACCGCGCCGGACGCGAGCGGCGGGGTCGAGCAGGCAGAGGCGATCTCGCTGGCGATGCTGGTGGTGCTGGAGTCGCTGTCGCCGCTGGAGCGGGCGGTGTTCATCCTCAAGGAGGTCTTCGGCTTCCCGTATGCCGAGATCGCCGGAATGGTCGACCGCACCGAAGCGTCCGTACGGCAGGTCGGCAGCCGGGCGCGCTCGCACGTCCTGGCCCGCCGCCCGCGCTATGAAGCCCCGCCGGAGGTGCGCCGCAAGGTCACGGACGAGTTCCTGGCGGCGTGCGTCGGGGGCGACCTCAACCGGATGATGGAGATGCTCGCACCGGACGTGACCGTGTGGTCGGACGGCGGCGGCAAGGTCCGCGCGGCGCTGCGGCCGATCTTCGGCGCGGACAAGGCAGTGCGCTGGATCCTCGGCATCCTCGCCACGCCGGTGCCCGACATGGCCGTCCACCATGTGGACGTGAACGGCCAGCCGGGCCTGCTGGTCACCTCCGCCGGGGTCGCGGACAACGTGATCGTGCTGGAGCTGAACGAGACCGGCATCGTGGGGGTCCGCGTGGTCCGCAACCCCGACAAACTCCGTCTGGTGACCCCGCCGAGTCAGGCGTTCCTCCAGTAGGTCATCGGATGCGGGGGTTTCCGCCGATGACCTGTTCCTCCTTCGGGTCGTACTCCCAGGACCAACTCATCCGGCCACGGCCGCACGTGCTTCGTCCGTCAGGGCGACGATCGCGTCCATGGCTGCACGCCAGGCGGGATCATCTCTGGGGAGCGTCTGAGCCGCACGCTCGGCGTCGCGCCGTCGTTCGGAGAGGTCCGGACGCCGCTCGATCTCGACCTCGCCGGACCAGATCAGCAGCCACATCCGAATGGGGCCGGGGACGTCATGCTGGGCAGCCATGGAGAACGCTTCGTTCTTCTGCGTCTCCATCTCCTCCAGCCGGTGTGGTGCGATGCGGGCGATTGCTACCCGCAGAGCGTCCGGGGTTTGCTCGGGCCTGGTGATCAACTCCCCGCCGGGGTGTTCGGGCGCTGCGTGGATCGGCGTGGGATCGCTCACGGGCCTCATGCTCCCAACGACGGTCCGGGGCCGGGGTACGGCACGCGTACCCCGGGCCTTTGTGGTGGCGCTGTTCAGAGGGTCCAGAATGTGCTCGGGTCGTCGATCCAGGTGTGGTGCTCCCCGCTGGCGGTGACGGTGAGGCCGAGCCGTTCGTAGCCCGGTTTACCCTTCTCTTCCCACCAGCGGTATGCGGCTTCGACCTCGTCCCACAGGCGGCGCGGGCCGGACTGCCGGACGTCGAACTCCGCCGCTCCGGGAACGGAGTCCACCGTTGCCCAGGAGGTCACGGCGGTGTCGAACAGCCACCACGTCCAGCCGTCGCCCTCTTTCGCGCGTCGGGTGAACACGTCCGGTACGCAGGAGCCGACCAGGAGCTGTGCCAGCCAGTTCTCGCCGATCTCCTCGGGGTCCAGGGACGTCATGGACTGCTCGGCGTCGCCGGGCCAGTCCCCGGGGAGATAAGCGTCCGTGCCGGGCGCGGTGAACCGCTGCTGTCGAAGGCGCATGAACGCCGCATCGCGCGTGACGTTTCCTCGGGCGTTGCCGTCTTCGTTCACCGTCAGGCGGACGACAGCGCCCCCACCGAACAGCGTCGTCACGGGGGCGACGATCTCACCCCCGGCGCGGGACTGCTCGACCCACGCCCGGGGGATCCGCCGGACCGAACAGGTAGCGAGGATCCGGTCGTAGGGAGCGCGATCCCAGTTCCCTTGCGCCCCATCGCCCTTGACCACCGTGGGGTGCAGCCCGGCCCCGTGCAGCGCGGTGCGTGCCGCTCCGGCCACTGCCGCGTCGACCTCGACCGTGACCACGTTGGCGTCGCCGAGCCGGTGCGCGAGCAACCCCGCGTTGTAGTCGTACGGCTCCATGCCGAGGCTGTTGGAGAGAATGCCGACCTTGATGCCTGCGGCTCGGGCAGCCCGCGCGGCAGCGATGACGGACGCCTCCGGATGGAGATCGACCAGGACCCGGCCAAGCAGGTCCGTGCCGTCGATACCGAGCAGCGCACCAGTACGTTCGTTCCACTCGGTCTGGGTGACCGCTCCGCGCTCCAGGTCCGCATAGAGCGCCGCACCTTCCGGGTTGACGGCGATGGCCCGGAGAAACGTCCCAGGCGGTAGCCCTTCCCGGCGATCGAATCCCGCAGCGCAGCCGGGGACACTGGTGGTCAGCACTCCGCCGAAATCGAGGATGAGACCGGTGCGGCGGGTCATGCCCGGCCCCCGGAGGCGACGAGTGCGCGGGTGTCGATGAGGTGCTCGGTGAGGCTGCGGGTCGCCGGGGTGTTTTTCATCCGCAGGGTCCGCTGAAGCTCTGAGACCCGGCGCAGAGTCTCGCCGTGCTGGACCTTCTCCACGAGGTTGAGCGCGTCGTGTGCGTGCCCGCACGCCTCATCACCCCGTCGACATCCATGTCCTGGCCCGGTGGATCCGGTCCGAAGTGGAGGCGTGGGAGCGCCTCGGCGACTTTGTCAAAGGTCATGCGCGGCACTGGCCGGACCGCCTCAATCTCATACGAGCCGTCCAGGCATGCGATCCAGCCCTGGCGGAGCAGGCCGAGTTTCCCCCTGGGATGCTTCAGCTGTGCGATGAGACGAGGGACAAGAAGCCGGACCGCAGCTTCGATGAGCTCCTCGAGATGTTGAAGGACGACCTGGTCCCGGACGACGGCTCTCTGCTCAACCGAAGCCGCACCTGGTCCGACACGCTGGACGATGCCGACGCAGCCGGCGTGACATCAATGGATCGGTACTACATGCGAAGCCTGTGCTCGCACTACGCCGCGGCGTGGCTGAGACTCCGCACTCAACTGAGGTCTCCCGACGGTGAGAAGTCGCTCCACTCGGCACTCCATCACATCCCCGAGCCTTATCCCCAGGCCTCGCATGATGCGTCCTCCATTCCGATCAGGGGTCAGCAGCAACTAACCTGCGGGGCTGGTCGCATGATTGGCTGGCGCCGACGGATTCCGTACGTACGCACGAGGGGCTGGGCCATGTTCGAGTACAAGGTTGTTTCGTTCCGTGAATCGCTGATCGGTGACGCGCTGGACGGCGACAAGCTGGAGAAGACGCTCAACAAGCAGGCCGGCGACGGCTGGGCGCTGAAGTCGATCACCGCTGCTGACGTCAAGGGCCGCATAGGCCCCGGCGCGGTCGAGGGTCTGCTCCTCACCTTCGAGCGCCCGCGCCAGGCCTGAGCCCAGGGCCACCCGCCCAGGGAGAAAGCCTCACGACAAGCCGCGGGGCAGCCGAATAGGCTCGCGGGTATGACGTCAGCCGGTCGCCGTGCCCGTACCTATGACCCCGCCAGGACGCGTGCCGCGCTCATCGCGCAGGTGAGCGCGGTGCGTTCGGCGGTGCATGCGCTCACGCCCGAGCAGCTCGCGCTGCCCGCCGGGCTGCCCGGCTGGGACGTGACGCTGCTGGTCGCGCACATCGTGCGGCAGATCGACGCGGTGCCGATGCTGCTCGGCGAGCCCGTACCGGACCCGGCGCCGCCGGTCACCGATCTGTCGACGTGGGCGGTGTCGACGGCCGCGCTCGCGGACCGGCTCGACGCGACGACCCGCGAGACCGCGGCCGGCATCCAGGATCCGGCGGCGGCGATCGATGCCGCCGCCGCGCGGCTGGAACCGGTCCTGGACGAGGCGGTACGGGCGGACCGGATCGTTCCGCACATCTTCGGCGCGATGCGGGCCCTGGATCTGACCGTCACCCGGCTCGTGGAGCTGGTCGTCCACGGCGACGACCTGGCGCGCGCCACCGGCGTCGAGGTCGCCCACGACCGGCAGGCCGTGGCCGCCGTCACCCGGCTGCTGGCCGACGCCCTGGCCGTCAAGGCGCCCGGCAACTCCGTGGAGGTCCGGATCCCGCCGTATGCGGCTGTCCAGTGTGTGGCGGGCCCCCGGCACACCCGCGGCACGCCGGCGAACGTCGTCGAGACCGATCCGATCACCTGGATCCGGCTCGCCACCGGGCGCACGGACTGGAAGTCCGCCCTCGAAGCGGCCGACGTCTCGGCGAGCGGCGAGCGCGCCGATCTCGCCCCCTACCTCCCCGTACTCGGCTGAGCCGGTGGTCTCCAAGCTCACCCGCTGACCGCGCGCAGCCGCTCCGGCTGGGGCGGACTAGAGGATTCCGCTATCGAGAATCAGGCGTCGGGCCATGCCCCGCTCACCTCGTCCGTGACCACCTCGCGCGCCGCACGTACATCGGCGGCGATCCCGTTGTCCGGGCGATACGCGTGCAATACGTTCAGGGCCGAGCCATTCCCGGCCGGGGCGGGCCCTTGGCAGACAGTTTCTCCCAGGGGCGCTTCTTGGCTTCCTCGCGCTTGCCCACCACGAAGCGCAGAGCCTCGTTGACCGTGTCTTCGAGGGTTGCCGTGCCCAGCGCTTCCATGGCCTTGGCGAGTGTGGCGTCATCGACGTCGACGAGTCGCTTGGTCATGGCGGCAACCTCCCGGGTGGATATCTCGGCCTGGCTGACGAAGTCCGTGCCAGAGCGTAGCGTCCTGCTCACCCCGAGTCCGCACGCAGCGTGATCCTCGCCTCACCTGCGCGAAGAGGCCGGTGGTCACGGGGTTCCGGCTCGCTCCCCGGTTCGGCCGAACCGGGGAACTGCCTTAGACTCGGTGATGTGCCTCGTGGTGATGGACGACTCAACCACGACCTGCTCCCCGGCGAGAAGGGCCCCCAGGACGCTTGCGGCGTCTTTGGTGTCTGGGCCCCCGGCGAAGAGGTCTCCAAGCTCACCTATTTCGGTCTGTACGCCCTGCAGCACCGCGGACAGGAGTCTGCGGGCATCGCTGTGAGCAATGGCTCCCAGATCCTGGTCTTCAAGGACATGGGGCTCGTTTCCCAGGTCTTCGACGAGACCTCTCTCGCTTCGCTGACCGGCCATATCGCCGTCGGTCATGCCCGCTACTCGACCACCGGTGCCTCGGTGTGGGAGAACGCCCAGCCCACGTTCCGTGCCACCGCCAACGGGTCGATCGCGCTCGGTCACAACGGCAACCTGGTCAACACGGCGGAGCTCGCCGAGCTGGTCGCCGACCTGCCGCAGGGCAACGGCCGGGCCACTCGGGTGGCCGCGACCAATGACACCGATCTGGTGACCGCGCTGCTGGCCGGACAGGTGGACGAGGACGGCAAGCCGCTCTCCGTCGAGCTCGCCGCCTCCAAGGTGCTGCCGTTGGTCAAGGGTGCTTTCAGCCTTGTCTTCATGGATGAGCACACCCTCTACGCGGCGCGTGACCCGCAGGGCATCCGTCCGCTCGTGCTGGGCCGACTGGAGCGCGGCTGGGTCGTCGCCTCGGAGACCGCCGCCCTCGACATCTGCGGTGCCGTCTTCGTCCGGGAGATCGAGCCGGGCGAGCTGATCGCGATCGACGAGAACGGGATGCGGGCCTCCCGCTTCGCGGAGGCCAAGCCCAAGGGCTGCATTTTCGAATACGTGTACCTGGCCCGACCGGACACCGACATCGCCGGCCGGAACGTGTATCTGTCCCGGGTGGAGATGGGCCGCAAGCTCGCGGCCGAGGCCCCGGTCGAAGCTGATCTGGTGATACCGACTCCGGAGTCCGGCACGCCGGCCGCCGTCGGCTACGCCGAGGCGAGCGGTATCCCTTACGGCACCGGCCTGGTCAAGAACTCCTACGTCGGCCGGACGTTCATCCAGCCGTCGCAGACCATCCGGCAGCTGGGTATCCGGCTCAAGCTCAACCCGCTCAAGGATGTCATCAAGGGCAAGCGCCTGGTGGTCGTGGACGACTCGATCGTCCGCGGCAACACCCAGCGCGCGCTGGTGAAGATGCTCCGCGAGGCGGGCGCTGCCGAGATCCACATCCGGATCTCGTCCCCGCCGGTCAAGTGGCCGTGCTTCTTCGGCATCGACTTCGCGACCCGCGCCGAGCTGATCGCCAACGGCATGTCCGTCGAGGAGATCGGCAAGTCGCTGGGCGCGGACTCGCTCGCGTACATCTCGCTGGACGCGATGGTCGAGGCGACCACGATCGCCAAGCCGAACCTGTGCCGCGCCTGCTTCGACGGCGTGTACCCGATGGACCTGCCGGATCCGGAGCTGCTGGGCAAGCAGCTCCTGGAGAGCGAGCTGGCCGGTGGCACGGACGCCGCCGACGCGCTCCGCCGTCCGTAATCCGGCAATCTTGAAGCGCCACTGTTGAATCCGGCAATACGGCAATCCGGCACTCCGCATCACACCGCATCTACTCGACGACGTGAAGGTTTCCCAGCCATGCCTGAGACCACTGGCGCCAGCTACGCCTCCGCCGGCGTTGACATCGAAGCGGGCGACCGCGCCGTCGACCTGATGAAGCAGTGGGTGAAGAAGGCCACCCGTCCCGAGGTCGTCGGCGGCCTCGGCGGATTCGCCGGGCTCTTCGACGCCTCCGCTCTCAAGCGATACGAGCGGCCGTTGCTCGCCTCCGCCACGGACGGCGTCGGGACCAAGGTCGACATCGCCCGGAAGATGGGCGTGTACGACACGATCGGTCACGACCTGGTCGGCATGGTCGTGGACGACCTGGTCGTGTGCGGCGCCGAGCCGCTCTTCATGACCGACTACATCTGCGTCGGCAAGGTCTTCCCCGAGCGGGTCGCGGCGATCGTCAAGGGCATCGCCGAGGGCTGTGTGCTGGCCGGCTGTGCGCTGGTCGGCGGCGAGACCGCCGAGCACCCGGGGCTGCTCGGCCCGGACGACTTCGATGTCGCGGGTGCCGGTACCGGTGTGGTCGAGGCCGATCAGGTGCTGGGCGCGGATCGTATCCGTACGGGTGACGCGGTGATCGCGATCGAGTCGTCGGGACTTCACTCCAACGGGTACTCGCTGGTCCGGCATGTCTTCTTCGACCGGGCCGGCTGGGAGCTGGACCGCGAGGTTCCGGAGTTCGGCCGGACCCTCGGCGAGGAGCTGCTGGAGCCGACCAAGATCTACTCGCTGGACTGCCTGGCGCTCACCCGCCTCGCCCCGGTGCACGCCTTCTCGCACATCACCGGCGGCGGCCTGGCCAACAACCTGGGCCGCGTCATCCCGGACCACCTGCACGCCACGGTCGACCGTTCGACGTGGCGGCCGGACCCGGTCTTCACCACGGTCGGTGAGCTCGGCGGGGTCGAGCGGCTGGAACTGGAGAAGACGCTGAACATGGGCGTCGGCATGATCGCGGTCGTGCCGCAGGATTCGGTGGATGTGGCGCTCGCCACCTTCGCGGACCGCGGTGTTGAGGCATGGGTGAGCGGCGAGGTCGTGGAGCGCGGTGACCACGCCGAAGTCGTGACCCTGACCGGCGACTACGCGAAGTAGACAGCGGGTCCGCGCGCCGGGGCGTCGCGGGCCATGACGAAACCCGGTCCGGGGCGGGCCCCGGACCGGGTCTGTAGAAGTGCAGCGTCAAGAGTGACGACGTTGCGGAGAGGGCTCGGAGTCCTCGTCCTCGTCGTCATCGTTGTAACGACTCGCGTACTGAGCGTACGGGTCGTCGTCGTTCTCGTCGTCATCGTCCACAACAGGCTCCGGCGGAAGTACCGGAAGTGGTGACGATGCGCCCAGCTCGTCGGCCAGACGTGTGAGATCTGTTCCGCCGCTGTTGTACTTCAGCTGGCGGGCGACCTTCGTCTGCTTGGCCTTGGCCCGGCCGCGCCCCATGGCTCGACCCCCTCAACGGCGGGGCTCGATGGCCCCGAGTCTTGACACGCGTTCATGAATCGGAGCGGTCTCTCAGGAGAGAGACCGGTCCGTAGAGCTTCAACGGTACCTGCTTCCGGAGCCGCACGGTACGTCGCCCGCACGACGCGCGTCGGAGCGGGAGCCGAATCGAACCCTGTCCTGGCTGGTCAGCCGTGATTTTAACCGGTTCTAGCGCGAACTTGCTATCGCGTCGTGCGTTCGGTCACTGAGCGAACCTGGAAGCGGTTACCGAGCCGGTCCGCTCGGTGACCGCTGCCGGCACCGACCGGGTCCGGCGGCGACCACCGAGCGGACCCGGCGGCGACCACCTAGGGACCCGGCGGCCGTCGCCCGCCCCGGGGCAGGTGACCGCCCGCCGGACAGCAGGTGAGCGGCGGGCGACCGGCCGGCAAGTGGCTGGAATCAGCCTGTCCCGGGGATCACGCCGCCTCCGGGATCAGCCGGCCTCGGGGCGCAGCCAGTCGGCGGCCGGGGTGCGGTCGGCGATGCGCTGCTCGGCGAGGCGGTCGGCGGCGGCGGCCGGCGGGATGCCGTCGGTCCTGGCGCGGTCGAAAATGGCGGCGGTGGTGTCGAAAATCTTCGTCGCCTTGGCCTTGGCCCGGTCGAAGTCGAAGCCGTGCAGCTCATCCGCGACCTGGATCACGCCACCGGCGTTCACCACGTAGTCGGGCGCGTAGAGGATTCCGCGATCGGCGAGGTCCTTCTCGACGCCCGGGTGGGCGAGCTGGTTGTTGGCCGCGCCGCACACGATGGTGGCGGTGAGGGCCGGCACGGTCTCGTCGTTCAGCGCGCCGCCCAGCGCGCAGGGCGCGTAGACGTCGAGCGGGGTGCGGATCAGGACGTCAGCGTCGGTGACGGCGGTGATCTGCGGGTGACGGGCGCGGATCCGGTCGACGGCGTCGGCGCGAACGTCGGTGATCACGACCTCGGCGCCGTCCTCGATCAGGTGCTCCACGAGGTGGTGGCCGACCTTGCCGACGCCGGCGATGCCGACCCGGCGGCCGCGCAGCGTGGGCTCGCCCCACTGGGTGCGCGCGGCGGCGCGCATGCCCTGGAAGACGCCGAAGGCGGTCAGCACCGAGGAGTCGCCGGCGCCGCCGTTCTCGGGGGAGCGGCCGGTCGTCCAGCGGTTCTCGCGGGCCACGACGTCCATGTCGGCGACGTAGGTGCCGACATCGCAGGCGGTGACGTAACGGCCGCCGAGTGAGGCCACGAAGCGACCGTAGGCGAGCAGGAGTTCTTCGGTCTTGATCGCGTCCGGATCACCGATGATCACGGCCTTGCCGCCGCCGTGGTCGAGCCCGGCGAGAGCGTTCTTGTACGACATGCCGCGGGAGAGGTTGAGGGCGTCGAGGGCGGCCTCGTCGTCGGTCGCGTAGTCGTAGAAGCGGGTACCGCCCAGGGCGGGGCCCAGCGCGGTGGAGTGGAGCGCGATGACGGCCCTGAGGCCGCTGGCACGGTCCTGGCAGAAGACGACTTGCTCGTGCCCGCCCTGTTCCGACCGGAACAGTTTGGAGACGACGCTGGAAGTCTGAAGAACGTCGGTCACGGTGGTGACTCCTGCAGTCCAGAGGTTGCCCTCCATGCGGGTGGGGAGGGCCGGTTGGCGCAAGCGTATTGCCCGCCGGGGCCCGGACGTGCGCAGGGCCGGTCCAGCCGACCGCCAACCGACCGGGGACCGCGGGCGGGACATCCCGCCGGGTGGCCGAATCGCCCGCGGAACGCCCGCCAACGGGCCGCCGTACGCCCGCCGAAGGCTCGTGCAACGCCTGCGGATCCCGCGCGCCCTCCACTGCGCAACGCCCGCGGATGTCCGGCGGATCACGAACGGCCCTTTCGCCGCCCGGCACGGCCCCTCGCTGCGTTACCGAAACACCCGAATACAACCGGTATGCGGGTGCTCCGGCGCCTTGCGAGGCACCGCACCAGACGACGCCTGGACCGCCCATGATCCGCCGGACAGGCCCCAGTGCTGTGGATCACCCCCGCGGCGGGCCGGGGCGTGGGACGATTCGGGGGCGAGGCGGTCACGAGGGAGCGGGTGTGGGCTTGTCATCGGTGCGGGTCCCGTACGCGGCGTATCTGCGGGTCTACGAGCCGCTGGCGGCGTTCCCCGAGCCCGAACGCACCCACTGGTACCGCTACGCGGCCGCGGGTGCGACGCGGACCGCACAGGACGAACTGCGGCAGTCGCTCGCGGATCTGCTGCCGGTACCGCCGGTCGCGGTCCCGGTGCACGAGAGCCGCGACGCTTTCGTGGCCGTCGTCAACGGCGTGACGCACATCTGCCCCTGGCGTACCCGGCTGCGCGGCTGGCTTGCGCTGGACGCCCTCACCGAGCAGCTTCCGGAGACGGTGCTGGACGCCGTGCTGCCCGCCGTGGTCCGCGCCCAGACGGCGGCGGACTACGAGGCGTGGCGGGAGCGCAACCCGGACGCGCGGCCGTGGATCCGCTCCGCGACCTGGCACGTTCCGGTGCGCTGGTTCGCGCTCTTCGGCGATGACGAGCGCGAGTACGAGCCGGCCGGCCTCGGCGAGGCCAAGGAGCCGCTGATGCGGTACCGGACGCCCATGGTGCAGGCCAGGCGCCGGGTGGCGCGCTCGCTGCGGGTGCTCAAGGACGCGCTGGAGGACGGCCCGCTGATCGACGGGCTGATCGACGTGGGCCGGTGGCTGGAGGAGTTCCACCCGCGCTCCCTGGTCGAGCTGGACTACGGCGGCCTGGTGCACGCCATCCCCGAGGCCGATCTCGCGGAGGACCGGTCGGCCGCCGATGTGGCCGAGGGACTGGCGGCGCTCAAGGACGGGGCGGGGGCGGCGGCCGCCGAGGCGTACGAGCGGCTCACCGAGCGCTGGCGGACGATCCGCGAGCTGCAGTTCGCGAGCTGACGCCGGGGCGCCGTCGGGCCGGCGCCGGGGACCACTGCCGGAGCGGTGCGAGGCCGGCGTCAGGTCCGCTCCTGAGACCCCGGAACCATGGTCCCGATCCGGGCCATTGGCTCAAGCGTGACGGAGAGCACGTATCAGGACTCTTGCAGACATCCCCACCGGTCGTGCCAATATAGGACAACGAGTCCTGGAAGAGCTTGTTCCGTCCAGCAATGGGCGGATTGTCTGGTATTGCACATCTTGAGGCGGGGATGGGGCTGCTGATCATACTGTGACTGATCGTCACGTTGGCGTGACTGTCCGTTATGGCATGGTCCATCGGCTTCCGTAGAGCTTGAACCCCTGAGAGGGCAATTCCATCGGTTTGGCCGACGAGGCTGGACGGATGGTGTAGTTGTAGTGCCGAGGACAAGCCGTTCGTCCTATTACCGACTCGGCCCGCGTCCGCCATTTCGGGCAACACGGGTCAAGGTGCAGAATTTAGAGGAAGAACCGCGCTGGTTCGGTTCTCTCGAGGAGGCCGCTCATGACCGCTCGCACCCCTGATGCCGAGCCGCTGCTGACCCCCGCTGAGGTCGCCACGATGTTCCGCGTGGACCCGAAGACGGTCACGCGCTGGGCCAAGGCTGGGAAGCTCACGTCCATCCGCACGCTCGGCGGGCACCGCCGCTACCGCGAGGCGGAGGTCCGCGCACTTCTGGCGGGCATTCCGCAGCAGCGCAGCGAGGCCTGACTAGCCCTGACACGCCCTAAAGGGGCGTCTTGTGGGGCCCCCACCCCATAAGTCACCCGCTCCACGGGCTCCCTGCCCCCATCAGGGCGCCTCACGGACACAGAGATCGCATCGGACTCCGCCGGGTCCGATGCGATCTTTTTTGTGCCCCCAGGGGGCGTTGTGGGGCTTTGCGGGCTCTCGGAGGAGTTCCGGTGGGCCGGCTGCGCGCCCGTTGCGGCTCGTTGCGGGGGGTCGCGGGTGTGCCGCTGTGGGGTCTTGTGAGCATCTTGCGGTGACCTGTCGGCAGCAGCCGACGTCAACTGGCGGCGGATCGGCCGCACGTGCAATTGCACATATTAAATTGACACCCCTCAAAAAGGCACCGGGTTCCCCGAGTTCCGGAAATCTTTGGGTGACGCCCGTCACATGCACCGCTCTTGTGGCTGCTCAGACCCTTGGGGTAATGGGGTTTCCGGCTTCAGGAGCGCCAGCCGCAGCAGGCGGTGGCAGGTGACGCAGTGCCGGGTGAGGTGCCCGTTCCCCGCAGCGGCCGCCAGATGGGCGCGCAGCAGCGCCCGCGTCTCGTGCCTGGGAGTCACCGTCATACCGCAGGCGTACCGGCGCCCGTTGGGGCGCGTCAAGACCGCGCACAGCCCTGGAAACGGGGCGATCACGGGGACCCGCGAGGTCGCGCCACAACGAAAACGACCCGGATCCTCAAGGGATCCGGGTCGTATCTGATGCGGTCCTGACGGGATTTGAACCCGCGGCCTCCACCTTGACAGGGTGGCGAGCACTCCAAACTGCTCCACAGGACCAAGCTGTGCGGCGCCGAACTTCCTGCGCTGCGAGAGAGACTGTACAGCAGGTCAGGGGGTGGGGTCGAACCCGTTCGGCGGCACGGCCGCGGGGCGGCCGACGGCCGGTCCACAGCCGCCTCGCCGACCGCCGGGACCGACCCTCCGGTCAGCCCCAGGCCTCGTCCAGCACCTTGAAGATGCGCTTGTCGGAGACCGGCTGGGAGGTGCCCAGCGCATGCGCGAAGTAGCTGACGCGCAGCTCCTCGATCAACCAGCGAATGTCCCGAACCTTGTCCGGAACCGGGCGCCCGCCCGGCTGCGCGGCCAGCAGCTCCGCGTACTCCCGCTGGATTTCCAGGACCTTCTCCATGCGCATGGTGTCCCGCTGGACGTTCGTGGGCATCTGCTGGAGCCGGCGGTCGACCGCCACCAGGTACCGCATGAGGTCCGGCAGCCGCCGCAGACCGGTGGCCGTGACGAAACCGGCGGGCACGAGGGCCGCCAGCTGCTCCTTGACGTCCGTGAGGTTCGCGACCAGGACGAGGCTCGTGGTGGCCTTCAGACGGCGCTCACAGGCCTGCCAGGCGGCCAGCACCTGCTGGACCCGGGAGACCGTCCGTACGGTCGCCTCGACCAGATCGGCGCGCACCTTGTCGAAGAGCTTCCGGAATGATTCCTCGTCCCAGGCGGGACCGCCGTGGTCGGCGATGAGCTTGTCGGCGGCGGCGGTCACACAGTCGTCGAAGAGCGCCTGGATACTGCCGTGCGGGTTGCGCGAGAGCGCCAGCTTGGCCTCGTTGTTCAACTGGCCCTGGGCGAACTTCGACGGGTTCGAGGGGATGTTGAGCAGGATCAGCCGGCGGGTGCCTCGCCACATCGCCGCGGTCTGCTCGGCCTCGGTGTCGAAGAGCCGTACGGCGACGCCGGCGCCCTCGTCGACCAGCGCCGGGTACGCCTTGACGGGCTGGCCGCCACGCCGGGTCTCGAAGGTGCGCGGCAGGCTCCCGATGGTCCACTGCGTCAGCCCGGTGCGCTGCTCGATGCCGATCGCGTCGGCGGCCTTGGAGATCACCTCGCGGGTCTTCGGCTTGAGCCGGAGGGTGAGCGCCTCCAGGTCCTTGTCCTCGGCGAGCTTGCGCCCCTGCTCGTCGGTCACCCGGAAGGTGATCTTGAGGTGGTCGGGGACCTTGGCGAGGTCGAAGTCCGCGGTGTCCACCCGGACGCCGACCATCCGCTGCAACTCGCGGGCGAGGGTGTCGGGCAGCGGGTCCTGGACGGGCACCACCCGGTCCAGGAAGGCCTTCGCGTAGTTCGGCGCGGGTACGTAGTGCCGGCGGACCGGTTTGGGGAGGGAGCGGATCAGCTCGGTGACGACCTCCTCGCGCAGGCCGGGGATCTGCCAGTCGAAGCCGTCAGGGGTGACCTGGTTGAGCACCTGGAGCGGGATGTGGACGGTCACGCCGTCCGCGTCCGCGCCCGGTTCGAACTGGTACGTCACCTTGAACGTGAGCCGGCCCTGGCGCCAGGAGTCCGGATAGTCGTCCTTGGTGACGGTCTGGGCCGCCTCGTTGATCAGCATCGACTGCTCGAAGTTGAGCAGTTCCGGTTCCTCGCGGTGCTTCTTCTTCCACCAGGAGTCGAAGTGGGCGCCGGATACGACGTCTTGCGGCAACTTCTGATCGTAGAAGTCGAAGAGCGTCTCGTCGTCGACCATGATGTCCCGGCGCCGGGCCCGGTGCTCCAGCTCCTCGACCTCACCCAGCAGCTTGCGGTTGTCGTGGAAGAACTGGTGGTGGGTGCGCCAGTCGCCCTCGACCAGGGCGTTGCGGATGAACAGGTCCCGCGACACCTCCGCGTCGATCCGCCCGTAGTTGACCTTGCGCTGCGCGACGATCGGCACGCCGTACAGCGTCACCCGCTCGAACGCCATCACCGCGGACTGGTCCTTCTCCCAGTGCGGCTCGCTGTACGTGCGCTTCACCAGGTGCTGCGCGAGCGGCTCGACCCACTCCGGCTCGATCTTCGCGTTCACCCGCGCCCACAGCCGCGAGGTCTCCACCAGCTCCGCCGACATGATCCAGCGCGGCGGCTTCTTGAACAGAGCCGAGCCGGGGAAGATCGCGAACTTGGCGCTCCTGGCGCCCAGGTACTCGTTCTTGTCCGTGTCCTTCAGGCCGAGGTGCGACAGCAGCCCCGCCAAGAGCGACGTGTGCAGCCGCTGCGAGTCCGGAGCGGCGTGGTCGCCCTCGACCAGCTGGATGCCCATCGTCTTGGCCACCGAACGCAGCTGGCTGTAGATGTCCTGCCACTCGCGGATCCGCAGATAGTTCAGATACTCGCTGCGGCACATCCGGCGGAAGGCCGACGACGAGAGCTCCTTCTGCTGCTCGCGCACATAGCGCCACAGATTCAGGAACGCCAGGAAGTCGCTGGTCTCGTCGGCGAAGCGGCGGTGCTTCTCGTCCGACTGCTGCTTCTTCTCCGCCGGCCGCTCACGCGGGTCCTGGATCGACAGCGCCGCCGCGATCACCATGACCTCGCGGACACAGCCGTTCTTGTCGGCCTCCAGCACCATCCTGGCCAGCCGCGGGTCCACCGGCAGCTGCGCCAGCTTGCGGCCCAGCGGCGTCAGCCGCTTCTGGTGATCCTTCTCCTTCGGGTCGAGCGCGCCGAGCTCCTCCAGGAGCTGGACGCCGTCCTTGATGTGGCGGCTGTCCGGCGGGTCGATGAAGGGGAACCGGGCGATGTCGCCGAGACCGGCCGCCGTCATCTGGAGGATGACGGACGCCAGGTTGGTCCGCAGGATCTCCGGGTCGGTGAACTCCGGGCGGGACTCGAAGTCCTCCTCCGAATACAGCCGCACACAGATGCCGTCCGAGGTACGCCCGCAACGGCCCTTGCGCTGGTTGGCGCTGGCCTGCGAGATCCCCTCGATCGGCAGCCGCTGCACCTTGGTGCGATGGCTGTAGCGGGAGATACGGGCATTGCCCGGGTCGATGACATACCGGATGCCGGGCACGGTCAGAGACGTCTCGGCGACGTTCGTGGCCAGTACGACGCGGCGCCCGGCGTGCTGCTGGAAGACACGGTGCTGCTCGGCCGACGACAGCCGCGCGTACAGCGGCAGCACCTCGGTGGAGCGCAGGTTCTGCTTGTTGAGGGCGTCCGCGGTGTCACGGATCTCACGTTCGCCCGACAGGAAGACCAGGATGTCGCCGGGGCCCTCGCGCTGGAGTTCCTCCACCGCGTCGCAGATCGCGGTGACCTGGTCGCGGTCCTCGTCGTCGCCCTCTTCGGCGAGCAGCGGCCGGTAGCGGACCTCCACCGGAAACGTCCGCCCGCTCACCTCGACGACCGGGGCGTCCGCGAAGTGCCGCGAGAAGCGCTGCGGGTCGATGGTGGCCGAGGTGATGATCACCTTGAGGTCGGGGCGGCGGGGGAGCAGCTGGGCGAGATAGCCCAGGATGAAGTCGATGTTGAGGCTGCGCTCGTGCGCCTCGTCGATGATGATCGTGTCGTACTGCAGCAGCTCGCGGTCGGTCTGGATCTCGGCGAGCATGATGCCGTCGGTCATCAGTTTGACCAGCGTGCGGTCGCCGACCTGGTCGGTGAAGCGGACCTTCCAGCCGACGGCCTCGCCGAGCGGGGTGTTCAGCTCCTCCGCGATCCGGTCCGCCACGGTGCGGGCCGCGATACGCCGGGGCTGGGTATGGCCGATCAGCCCCCGCACCCCGCGCCCCAGTTCCAGGCAGATCTTCGGGATCTGGGTGGTCTTGCCCGAACCGGTCTCGCCCGCGACGATCACGACCTGGTGGTCCCGGACCGCCGCCAGGATCTCGTCCTTGCGCTGGCTGACCGGCAGCTGCTCGGGATAGCTGATCTTGGGCACGGCGGCGCGCCGGAGCTCCACGCGCGCCTCGCCCTGCTCGATCTGGCCGGCGATCTCCGCCAGCACCGTCGCGCGGGCTTCGGTCTTACGGATCCGGCGGGCGCCCTCGAGACGGCGGCCGAGCCGCACTTCGTCGCGGAGCGACAGTGCGGAGAGACGGGATCCCAGGTCGGCGAGGGTGGCGGGGCCGGGCTGGCCGGAGGCACTGGAGGCGGAAGCAGGCTGCGTAGACATACGGCCCCCAGGATCTCACCCGGTCGGAAGAGTTCGCGAATCATTTCGACAACGACGAAGGCCCCGTCCGGAGACGGGGCCTTCGTCGTGCGGTGGCTGGGGCCGGGGTCGAACCGGCGACCTACCGCTTTTCAGGCGGTCGCTCGTACCAACTGAGCTACCCAGCCGCAGCGGTCCTGACGGGATTTGAACCCGCGGCCTCCACCTTGACAGGGTGGCGAGCACTCCAAACTGCTCCACAGGACCTAGCTATGTGTAAGACGAGTCTCACACACGGTAAAGCGTACCCCCAACGGGATTCGAACCCGTGCTACCGCCTTGAAAGGGCGGCGTCCTGGGCCACTAGACGATGAGGGCTAATTGGCCCGCCTTGGGCGCTTGTCGGCGCCGTCGGGGACGTGAGAAGCATATGGGATGCCGCCGGGTATCGCCAAAACGGTTTACCGGCCGGTCGCGGGGGCGGGCAGGGGGGAGGGTGACGGGGCCGGGGGCGGGGTCGGTGACGGGGTCCTGGGGGAGGCCGCACCGCCCGCCGGGGGAAGTGGTGTCACGTGCCGGGGGAAAGCGCCGCCCATGACCGACAATGGGCTGGTGCTGGAGATGACGAGCGAGGAGTTCGAGGAACTGGTCGGCGAGGCGCTCGACCGGATTCCCGCTGATCTGACGCGGCTGATGGACAACGTCGCCGTATTCGTCGAGGACGAGCCGGACCCGAAGGACCCCGACCTGCTCGGCCTCTATGAAGGGACACCCCTCACCGAGCGCGGCGAGTGGTACGCCGGAGTCCTGCCCGACCGGATCACGATCTACCGGGGGCCGACGCTGCGGATGTGCGACAGCCGTGCCGAGGTGGTCGCGGAGACCGAGGTGACGGTCGTTCACGAGATCGCCCACCACTTCGGGATCGACGACGAGCGGCTGCACGCGCTCGGCTACGGGTGACGGGTGACGGTGGAAGGCGACGGTGCACGCCGGCCGCGCGCGTGACCGGTCGAACGTGACGGTAGTCACCGGTGGAGCGTGTCCTGAGGGGTGGCGCGGGCGTTGGGCACCAGAGATCCTGCCCGCCGCGTCCTGACTTCCCGAGGTGCATGCACGTGCCCCCTTCCTCCTCCCGCGCCGTCGCCCGCACCGCCGGAGCCGTCCTGGCCGCCACCGCCGTCCTGCTGACGGCCGGCTGCCTGAGCACCGATGGCTCGCAGGACCCGAAGCCGTCCGGTGCGCCGGTCGCGCGGGTCGACGGGGCGCCGGAGGGCACCCAGCAGGACGGCGGCAAGGTCGCCCCGGGCGGGCGCAAGCCCCGGCCGAACGGTTCGCCGTCCGCGTCCGCGTCGCCCCACGGTGTGCCGCCGCTGGGCGGCGCCCCGGTGGCGGCGAAGCCCGCGCCTTCCCCCGGCCCCGGCAAGCCGTCCGCCGGGCCTGGGCAGGCCACCGCCTCCGCGCAGCCCGCCCAGCCGGCGACGTCCGCCCCGGCGCCGGCGACCACGGCGCCCTCGGCACCTCCGAGCGCCACCCCCACTCCCGTAGTGACGACCACAACACCGGCCCCCCCGGCGTAGCCCGCGTTACCGGTGTAAAGTAGGAGGTCAGCTGAGCTCCTCCGGTCCGATTGGTAAATCGGTCCGGAGATGCGTATGCTGGTAGATCGTTTGATCCTAATGCCCGGCGCCGAATCCGAAGAGCGCCGCGTGGCGCGTTCCTTTTCTCCAGGCTGCTGACCGCATTGAGGCGGTTGTATGCGAACCCCGGAGCTGGCGCGTGCCGAGTCTCCGAGAGGTTCAGCTTTAGCATGCCCATTAACACCGCCGACCGTACCGCCATGCCCATGGACGACTCCGTGGCTGACGACACCACGATCGACACCACGGCCGAGATCACCGACGTCGAGTCCGCAGAGACCGACATCGTCGAGGCCGACAGCACCACTGACACCACCACCGCGGCCGGCGACACGGCCGGCGACGACACCGCCGACGAGGCCGTGGCCGCCGATGACGCGGACAGCACGGACGCGGACAGCACGGACGCCGCAGACTCCGCGGATGCGGATGACGAAGAGGAATACACCGGCGTCACTTTCGGAGACCTCGGCCTGGCCGAGGGCATCGTCCGCAAGCTCGCGCAGAACGGTGTCACCAAGCCGTTCCCGATCCAGGCCGCGACCATCCCGGACGCGCTGGACGGCAAGGACATCCTGGGCCGTGGCCGTACCGGTTCCGGCAAGACGCTCTCCTTCGGCCTGCCGCTCCTGACGCTGCTCTCCGGTGGTCACACCGAGAAGAAGCGCCCGCGCGGCATCATCCTCACACCGACGCGTGAGCTCGCCATGCAGGTCGCCGACGCGCTGCAGCCGTACGGTGACGTTCTCGGCCTCAAGATGAAGGTCGTCTGCGGCGGTACCTCGATGTCCAACCAGATCTACGCGCTGGAGCGCGGTGTCGACATCCTCGTCGCCACCCCGGGCCGGCTGCGCGACCTGATGAACCGTGGCGCCGCTTCGCTCGACAAGATCCAGATCGCGGTCCTCGACGAGGCCGACCAGATGGCCGACATGGGCTTCCTGCCCGAGGTCACCGAGATCCTCGACCAGGTTCCGGTCGGTGGCCAGCGTCTGCTGTTCTCCGCCACCCTGGAGAACGAGATCGACTCCCTCGTCAAGCGCTACCTGAAGAACCCGGTCACCCACGAGGTCGACGCGGCGCAGGGCGCGGTCACCACCATGACCCACCACGTGCTCGTCGTGAAGCCGAAGGACAAGGCGCCGGTCACCGCCGCCATCGCCGCCCGTAAGGGCCGCACCATCATCTTCGTCCGCACCCAGATGGGCGCCGACCGCGTCGCCGAGCAGCTCATCGAGTCGGGCGTCAAGGCCGACGCGCTGCACGGCGGTATGACGCAGGGCGCGCGTACCCGCGTGCTGGAGGACTTCAAGGGCGGTCTCGTCAACGTCCTCGTCGCGACCGATGTGGCCGCGCGCGGCATCCACGTCGACGGCATCGGCCTCGTGCTGAACGTCGACCCGGCCGCCGACCACAAGGACTACCTCCACCGGTCCGGCCGTACCGCCCGTGCCGGCGAGAGCGGCACGGTCGTGTCGCTGGCGCTTCCGCACCAGCGCAAGACCATCTTCCGTCTGATGGAGGACGCGGGCGTCGACGCCTCGCGCCACATCATCGGCGGCTCGGGCGTCTTCGACGAGGAGGTCGCCATGATCACCGGCGCCCGCTCGATGACCGACGTCCAGGCCGACTCCGTACAGAACGCCGCGGCGCAGGCCGAGCGTGACGTCGCGGACATGACCCGCGAGCTGGAGAAGCTGCAGCGCCGCGCCACCGAGCTGCGTGAGGAGGCCGACCGCCTCACCATGCGTTCGGCCCGCGAGCGTGGCGAGGACCCGGAAGAGGCCGTCGCCGCCAAGGCGCTGGAAATCGCCGAGGCCGCCGCTGCCGAGGCCGCTCGTATCGCGGCCATCCCGGTCCAGCCCGAGCCCCGTCGTGACCGTGACGAGCGTGGCAACTACGGCCGTCGTGACGACCGTCCGTCCTCCGGTGGCTACGGCGGCGGCCGTGACCGTCGTGACGAGCGCCCCAGTGGCGGCCGTTCTTTCGAGCGTCGTGACGAGCGTCCGTCCTCGGGTGGTGGTTTCCGTTCCGGTGGTGACCGTCCGACCGGTGGCCGTTCTTTCGAGCGTCGCGATGAGCGTCCGTCCTCGGGTGGTGGCTTCCGTTCCGGTGGCGACCGTCCGACCGGTGGCCGTTCCTTCGAGCGCCGTGACGACCGCCCGTCCTCGGGTGGCTTCAACCGTGACCGTCGTGACGAGCGCCCCAGTGGCGGCCGTTCTTTCGAGCGTCGTGACGAGCGTCCGTCCTCGGGTGGTGGCTTCCGTTCCGGTGGCGACCGTCCGACCGGTGACCGTCCGACCGGCGGCCGTTCCTTCGAGCGTCGTGACGAGCGTCCGGCCACCGGTGGTTTCCGCTCCGGCGGCGACCGTCCGGCCACGGGTGGCTTCAACCGTGACCGTCGCGAAGAGCGTCCGGCCACGGGTGGCGGCTTCCGCACCGGCGGCGACCGTCCGTTCAACCGTGACCGTCGTGACGACCGTCCCGCCGGCCGCACCTTCGAGCGCCGTGACAGCCGCCCGGGCAACACCGGCACCGGCTCGATCGACCGCAAGCCGCGCTGGAAGGCCAACTGATCGCGCTGCACGCCTGATCACGGCTGACCACGTCGGCTGAACGTCTACGGGCCCGCCCGATGCCATTGGTATCGGGCGGGCCCGTTTTCGCGCAGGGTGTGCCGCATGGTGTGCCCCCGGCGGGGGAATTGCTGGGGGCATGACAACAACGCAAGAAGGTCAGCCGCACGAAGACCAACCGGACCCGGCCACGCCGGATCCCGTCGCGGGCTCCGACGAGGAGCGGCTGCGGCAGATGGGCTATACGCAGGTTCTCGCGCGACGGATGTCGGCGTTCTCGAACTTCGCGGTGTCGTTCACGATCATCTCGGTCCTGTCCGGGTGTCTGACGCTGTTCATGTTCGGCATGAACACCGGCGGCCCGGCGGTCATCACCTGGGGCTGGGTCGGTGTCGGGCTGATGACACTGGTCGTCGGGCTCGCGATGGCGGAGGTCTGTTCGGCGTATCCGACCTCGGCCGGGCTCTACTACTGGGCGCGCGTTCTGGCCCCGGAGCGCAGCGCCGCCGCCTGGGCGTGGTTCACCGGCTGGTTCAACGTGCTGGGGCAAGTCGCGGTGACGGCGGGCATCGACTTCGGGGCGGCGAGCTTCCTCAACGCCTATCTGACGCTGCAGTTCGACTGGCCGGCCACCCCGGGCCACACGATGATCCTGTTCGCGGCGATCCTCGTCCTGCACGGAGTGCTCAACACCTTCGGGGTGCGGATCGTCGCCCTGCTGAACGACATCAGCGTGTGGTGGCACGTGATCGGCGTGGCCGTCATCGTCGGAGCGCTCGCGATCGTCCCCGACAGCCATCAGTCGGCGTCCTTCGTCTTCACCGAGTTCGTCAACAACACCGGCTGGGGCAGCGGGCTCTACGTGGTGCTCATCGGCCTGCTGATGGCGCAGTACACCTTCACCGGTTACGACGCCTCCGCCCATATGACCGAGGAGACCCACGACGCGTCCGTCGCCGGGCCGCGCGGCATCGTCCGTTCCATCTGGACGTCCTGGATCGCCGGCTTCGTGCTGCTGCTCGGGTTCACCTTCTCCATCCACAGCTACAGCGGCGTCCTGGGCAGCGACACCGGCGTCCCGCCCGCCCAGATCCTGATCGACGGACTCGGGGCGACCGGCGGCAAGGCGCTGCTGCTCGTGGTGATCGTCGCGCAGCTGTTCTGCGGGATGGCCTCCGTCACGGCCAACAGCCGCATGATCTACGCGTTCTCGCGCGACGGCGCTCTCCCCTACTCCCGCGTCTGGCACCGCATCAACGAGCGCACCCGCACGCCCACCAACGCCGTGTGGCTGGCGGCCTCCGGCGCGCTGCTGCTCGGCCTGCCGTATCTGATCAACCCCACCGCCTACGCCGCCGTGACGTCGATCGCCGTGATCGGCCTGTACATCGCCTACGTCATCCCGACGTTCCTCCGGCTGCGCAAGGGCGACGCCTTCGAGCGCGGCCCCTGGCACCTGGGGCGCTGGAGCCGGCCGATCGGGATCCTCTCGGTGGGGTGGGTCGCGCTGATCACCGTGCTGTTCATGCTGCCGCAGGTGAGCCCCGTCACGGCGGACAGCTTCAACTACGCGCCGGTGGCGGTGCTCGCCGTCCTCGGCTTCGCCGCCACCTGGTGGCTGGTCTCCGCCCGTCACTGGTTCCTGAAACCGGCCGCCACCGAGTCGGTCGCCGACACCGACACCGACACCGACACCGCCGTCGAGTCCGCCCCTGAGCCGGGCTGACCCGAGCGGCGGATCCTCCGCAGCATGGCCGAAGCCAGGACGCAGATCATCCACAGCCGATAAGACTCGGACCTGCACGCCTCGCCGGGCTATGCTGCGGGGCGGGGCCATTAGCTCAATTGGCAGAGCAGTGGACTTTTAATCCATTGGTTGTCGGTTCGAGTCCGACATGGCCCACCATGAGAGCCGCAGGTCATACCACACCGACCTGCGGTTTCTCTGTGCCGGGGGCTGGATCCGGCCGCCGGTGGCCGTCCGGCCCGGGGCGGTCGCGTCCCGCTGCGGCCCACTGCCTCCCGAGCCCGTCCCGCCGCGTGCCGCCACGTCTGACCGGCCGCGACGCGGCACGGACCCGGTCCGCGCCCGGCTATGCTGGGAAGAGAACGGGCCGTTAGCTCAATGGTTAGAGCAGTGGACTTTTAATCCATTGGTTGTGGGTTCGAGTCCCACATGGCCTACCCGCAGGCGTACCGGTCTCGCCACCGGCGTCCTGCGAGAGCGCCCCGGTCGGGTTTCCCGACCGGGGCGCGCCTCTGTGCCGGGGCCGCACGTGACCCTCTGTAAAGTCTCGTGGATGACGTACCCAGTGGTGTTGCCCGCTCCGGCGGTGGCGAAATGATCTTTTCCGGAGCGGAGCGGAGGCTCCAGCTGATGGAGCGCAGGCTCGAACGGATCGAACGCCGTCAGGAGCTGATCCTGAGTCACCTGGGGATCGCGTTCGAGGAGGTATCCCCCGATCTGCGGGAGATCGACGAGCTTGTGCGGCAAGGGAAGAAGATCCAGGCGATCAAGGTCTACCGGGAGCTGACGGGCGCCGGTCTGAAGGAAGCCAAGGACGCGGTCGACCGGATGCCCGGAAACGGCTGACCTGGCTGAGCGCGTCCTTTCGGTGCGTTCTCTCGTGCGCGGCGGCGGAGTTCCTCAGGGATGCCGCTAGGGGACGGGGTAGGGATAACCCCCACGAGTTATGGGGCATGAGCCGGATGGGCCGGGGTCGTCCGGTGCGGCAAAGTCAGTGACACCCGCCGCTGACAAGGAGTTCGACATGGCCGCCACCTCGGTACCAGCGCCGGTCGCCACCGGGCCCCTGGCGGCATTCGTGCGCTTCGTGGTGTGCGGTGGGGGAGTTGGACTGCTGTCCAGCGGGGTACTGCTGATGCTCTCCGGACGGGTTTCGCTGCCACTGGCGAACGCGGTGGTGACGGTGGCGTCCACCCTGCTGGCCACCGAGCTGCACGGCCGGTTCACCTTCCGCGCCGGACGAGCCCAGCTGGCCGACCATCTCAAGTCCGGTCTCACCGCTACCGTTTGCTACCTGTTCACCACCGGTGCCCTGCTCACCCTGTACGCGGTGCACCCGAACCCGGGTCGGCTGCTGGAGCAGGGTGTCTACCTGTCCGCCTCCGGCCTGGCGGGTGTCGGGCGCTTCGTGGTGCTGCGGGTGATGGTCTTCGCGACCCGGGCCACGGCCACGGCCGGGAGCCGGGGCACCGCGAAGCCGGTCCTGACCCGTGGGTCGGTCGTCGTCGCCGCGTGAGCGACTTACGGGTCAGGCCGGGTGGTTCCGGCCTGGCGGGGCTCAGGTCCGGCGGGGGTCAGGCCGGGCGCCGTGCCGGGAGGGTCGTGCTGGCGAGGACGAGCGCCAGCGCGATCAAGCCCGCGCCGATCGCGAAGGCCAGGTGGTAGCCGCCGGTCAGCGCGGCGGGGGTGGAGCTTCCGGCGGCGAGCAGGTGGTCGGTGCGGGAGGTGGCGAGGGTGTTGAGGAGGGCGAGGCCGAGTGCGCCGCCGATCTGCTGGGTGGTGTTGAACAGGCCGGACGCGACGCCGGCGTCCCGCTCGGTGGCCCCGGACATACCGAGCCCGGTCAGGGCCGGAATGGCCAGCCCGAAACCGCTGAGCGACAGCATCGCCGGCAGCAGGTCGGTGAGGTAGTCACCGTGGACGGGTACGCGGCTGAGTAGCAGGAGCCCCGCGAGCAGGACCGCCAGACCGGAGACGACCATGGTGCGCTCGCCGAGTCGGGCGGTCAGGCGGGCGGAGAAGCCGAGCGAGACGATCCCGATCACCACGGCGGACGGCAGCAGGGCGAGCCCGCTCATCGCGGCGCCGTAGCCGAGCACGTGCTGCATATAGAGGACAACGAGGACCTGGAAGCCGAACAGGGCGGCGATCATGAGGACCTGGATCGCGTTGGCCCCGGAGACCTGGCGGGAGCGGAACACCCGCAGCGGCAGCAGCGGGGCGGCGGCCTTCGCCTGGCGGAGGACGAACGCGGCGAGCAGGACGATCGCCAGGGCGCCGAGACCGAGGGTGCGGGCCGAGGCCCAGCCGTTCTCGCCCGCCTTGACGATGGTGTGGACGCCGAGCATCAGACCGGCGGTGACGAGCGCGGCGCCCGTCGCGTCCGCCCCGGTACGCAGCGCGAGCCCGCGGTCGGCGACAAGGGTGCGGGCGGCCAGTACGCCGGCGGCGAGGCCGATCGGCAGGTTGATGAAGAAAATCCAGTGCCAGCTGGCGGACTGGGTGAGAACCCCGCCGAGCACCAGGCCGATCGAGGCCCCGGCGGCACCGACGAAGCTGAACGCGCCGATGGCCTTCGCCGCTCCAGCGGCTCGGGGAACAGCGTCACGATCATGCCGAGGCTCACCGCCGAGGCCATCGCGCCGCCGATTCCCTGGACGAAACGCCCGGCGATCAGCAGTTCCGGGGAACCCGCCACCCCGCACAGCAGCGAGGCGGCGGTGAAGAGGGTGATGCCCGCCAGGAACATTCGCTTGCGGCCGATCAGATCGCCGAGCCGGCCTGCCAGGAGCAGCAGTCCGCCGAAGGCGATCATGTAGGCGTTGACGACCCAGGCGAGGTCGGACTGCGAGAAGCCGAGGTCGCTCTGGATGGCGGGCAGCGCCACGGTCACGATGCTGCCGTCCAGGATGATCATAGTTCTGTAATAGACGATATCTTTCGGAACTAGATCGTCACCGGATCCGTGCCTCCCGGGCCCGCCGGACCGGGCGCGGAGACTCGATGGGCGTGGACAGCCGGCCCTCCGTCAGTCGCTGCACCGCGGAGGCGAACACCTTCCGTTCGTCCTCCGGAAGCGTGCCGAGCACCTCGCTGTGGATGCGGTCGATGATCACCAGGCCGTCGGCGATGTGCTGTACGCCCGCCTCGGTGACCGAGATGATCCGTGCCCGGCGGTCCGTGCTCGACGGGCGGCGCTCCGCGAGCCCGGCCTTCTCCAGCTCGTCCATCGTCACGACCATCGTGGTCTTGTCGAGGTCCGCCAGCTCCGCCACCTGCGCCTGGGTGAGTTTGCCCGTCAGCGCGTGCGCCAGCACACAGTGCAGGCGCGGCGAGCTGTCGATCTCGGCGAGCGCCGCCGTCAGCTCGGTGGTGAGCACATGCGCGATGTGCTTCAGCTGGAACGTGAGATCCGGGACGCGCCGTACGGGTGCGACGGCGGTCTTGTGGGCGGCGGGGGTCGCTTTGGGTGCCATACCGTGAGGGTAACAAGACTCGTCCGGTACAGGATCTTCCCGTACCGGACGGTCTGCATTCAGCCGCCGGCCACGGCGCTACGGCCGGACAGGTCCTAGCAGGGCCGCCGCCACGCGTCGAGGCCGGGACGCTTCTGCATGGAGCTGAGGCCGAGTTGTCGGGCGAGCGGGCAGAACTTCTCCGTCGTCAGGGTGTACTCGGTGTGGAACACCGCTTTGCCCGCCTTGATGAACGGAGTCAGCGCGTCGCATTCCTGGTTCTGCGCGCACTCCTCGTTGACGGCGAAGTCGAAGTCGCCGACCAGCTGCGGGATCTGCTCCAGATCGTTCTTGAGGCCGACCGACATACCGCGCTCGTGGGCGAGCCCGGCGAGCATGCGGTTGTAGGCGAGCTGGTCGGCGGCGGTCAGCGGGAAGCCCGAACGGTTGGTGTACGCGTCCATGAGGTCGGGCTCGACCGCGTCGAAGCCCTTGGCGCGGCACATGTCGAAACGTTTGGCCATCAGCGGGCGCAGGACGTCGATGCGGCGGATGTCGAGCCAGCGCTCGCCCTTCCAGCCGTTGCCCAGCCCGAGGACGGCGGCGGGAAAGGTCGCCCGGTCGGAGCGGAAGTCCTCCCAGGCACCCGCGTTGACGTAGCAGATCACCTTGCGACGGTCGGCATGCAGACGGGAGACGGCGGCGGCGTCGTTCTCGAACCCGTCGATGTCGTAGACGGGTACATCGACGCTCGTATCGACCTTGCCGCTGAGCTGCCACTGCCACGCGGTGCCGGGGCGCGGCTGCCAGTGGCCGGACGAAGGAGCGGGGGTGGTGCGGTCGTCCGGCTCCGGGCCGGGGTCAGGTTTGGTGCCGCAGGCGGCGAGCAGCAGAAGGAGAAGTGCGACGGGCAGGGAGCGCGTGGCGAACCTGCGGATCAACTGCTTTCCTCCTGCTGATGGTGGCGTGCGGCTGATGTCGATGCTGATCGTGATTCCCGGGAGTGGTCGGTGAGGTCAGAGGACACACCCTGCCAGGGGTTGGCGCCGGATCCAGGTACAGCGCAGTGCACGGCCGCGCCGCGCAGCCGGGCGGTACGGGAGACGAGGCCGCGGAGTCCGGCGGGCACGTCGTACACCAGATGGCAGAAACGCTCCGCCGGATACGTACCCGTCCAGGCCGGTACGGGGGCGGCGGTGCGGTACGTGGCCCAGCTGCCCTCGAAGGTCACCAGCAGATCGGCGACCTGGGCGTACCCGGGCGCGGGGTGCACGCCCGGGTTGAGGACGACCGTCTGGGAGCCGCAGGCGCGGGCGGTTCGGGCGAGCCGGCGGTAGTGGCCGACCAGGCCGCCGTCGGAGGCGGCCTGGTCGAGGAAGACGCCGTCCGTGCCGTACCACGTGCTGTGGTGGAACAGGTCGGCGAGGACCGCGTGGGTGGGGCGGCGGCCGTACGCGGTGTCCACGTAGCCCAGGACGCGTACGCCCGCCGCCCGCAACTCCCCGGCGACCGCCGCGAAGGCGGGGTCGGGCGCCGTACCCGGGCCGTCGGCGACGTTGAGGACGACGCCGTAGAGCAGGTCGGCGGACTCCACCAGCGTCCGCCAGGCGCCGGGGTCGACGGCCGGGTGGACGTACAGCGGGACGAGGAGCGATCCGCGGTTCACGGCGCGGCCGGGACGGCGGCCGCCCCTACGGGCGGGGCACCCGCCGACGCGGCGACCGGTGATGCGGCGACCTCCGGCGCGGGTAGCACTGGTGAGGCAACCGATGATGCGGCGACCGGTGATGCGGCGACCGGTGATGCGATGGCAGCCGCCGAAGCGACGGCCCCGGATGTGACAGTCCCCGCTGCGACGGCCGGAATGAGTGACCCCTCGTTCCACAGCGCGGCGAGCGATTCCGCGAGGGTGAACTCGGGCCGCCAGCCGAGGGCGACGGCCGCCGCGGAGATATCCGCCCGCTGCCACGACACGGACTCCGAACGTCGTGAACCCGCCCCGTTCTCCTCCACCCTGCCCCGGAAGCCGGACGCGGCCACCAGTCCCTCGGCGATCACGCGCACCGCGGTGGCGGAGCCGCCCGCGATGTTCAGGACGCGCGGCAGCGCCCCGGGAGCCAGGGCGGCGAGCACGACGGCCGCCGCCACATCCCGTACATCGACGTAATCGCGGTACGCGGACAGGTCGCCGACCCGGATCACCCCCTCCGCACCCTCAGGGAGCGCGCGCCGCAGTTCGGCGGCGAGCCGCCCAGGAAGGCTCGCCGCCGGCGATCCCGGGCCGATCGGGTTGAAGATCCGCAACACCGTGGCGTCCAGGGACGATGCGGTGACGATGAGGGTGCCGGCCAGCTTCGTGGCCCCGTACGCGCTCGGCGGGCGGGTCGGCGCGGATTCGTCGAGCGCCCGGCCGGGGGCCGTGACGCCGTACTCGGCGGCCGAGCCGAGATGTACGAGCCGAGCGGCGGGCGCCGCCCGCTGGAGCGCCTCGCAGAGTACGGCGGGACCACGGGTGTTGACCTCGGCGAGCCGCAGCGGGCTGCCGCCCACCGCACCCGCGCAGTTGACGACGGCGTGGGGATCGAACGCGCGCAACGCGTCCGCGAGCGCCCTGACGGAGATGGTGGCGAGGTCGATCGGCAGGTCGATGGGCAGGTCGATGGGCACGTCGATGGGCACGTCGCCCGGCGGTCCGGCGAGGGCGCCCCGGCCGCCGCCGAGCACCCGCACGCCCGGGAGGGCGCGCAGCTGCCCGGCGACGTGGCCGCCGAGGAATCCGGTGGAACCCAGGCAGAGAATGCGTCGCATGGCCTCGGTCACGCCCCCTTGAGCAGCAGTCCGCGATGGGTGGTGAATTCGGCGTTGGCCCGGTCGTAGTCGTCGGGACGTCCGATGTCGAGCCAGTAGCCGTCGAAGTCGTACGCGTTCGGCGGGGTGTTCGCGTTCAGCAGGTCGAGCACCAGCTCGTCGAAGCCGAGCGGCAGCCCGGGCGTGTAGCCGGCGAGGGTGGAACGCGACAGGCCGTACACGCCCATCGATACGCGGTAGTCGATGCTCGGCTTCTCGGTGAAGGCCACGACGTGTCCGTCGTTCGTGGTCAGCACTCCGAAGTCGATCTTTACCTTGCGTGCGTAGGTGGCGATGGTCAGCGGACCGTCCGTGGTCGCGTGATGCCGCAGTACGGCGCCGAAGTCCAGGTCGGTGAGGATGTCGCCGTTCATCACGAGGAAGTGGTCGGGAAGCCGGTCGAGCATGGTGAGCAGCGGCCCCATCGTGCCGAGCGGGCTGTCCTCGGTCGAGTAGCCGACGCGCATCCCCCATTGCGAGCCGTTGCCGACGTAGGCGCGGATGATGTGGCCCAGATGCCCGATGGCGATGGTGCAGGTGGTGAATCCGGCGCTCGCCAATTGCCGCATCACGATCTCCAGGATCGCGTGCTGGTCGCCGATCGGCACGAGCGGCTTCGGCAGAGCGGTCGTGTACGGCCGCAGCCGGACGCCTTTGCCGCCGGCCAGGATGACTGCGTGCATGGTGGTCGTCCCCCCTCTGGCCTCGCGGCCAGACGTCAGCTCGAAGTCGAGCTTCCAAGTCGAGCTTCCAAATCAGATGTTGTAGAGCGCGGTCTTGTAGCGGGCGAGATTCGCCGGGTCGCGGAAGAAGCCGATGGTGTGTTCCAGGCCCTGTTCCAGGCTGTGGTCCGGGGCCCAGCCGGTGGCCTCGCGCAGCCGCGAGGCGTCGCAGACCAGCCGCATCACCTCGGAGCCGGCGGGCCGGATGCGCTGTGCCTCCTCGATGACGTCGAGGTCGGTCTCCATGAGCTTGCCGATCAGCTGCACCAGGTCGCCGACCGAGATCTCACCGCCGGTCCCCGCGTTGAAGGTCCGCCCGACCACGCTCTCGGCGGGCGCGCTCCCCACCGCGAGGAACGCCCGCGCCGTGTCCCGTACATAGGTGAAGTCGCGCGTCGGACGCAGATCGCCGAGCGTGATGGTCCGCTCCCCGGCGGCCACCTGCCCGATCACCGTCGGGATCACCGCCCGCATGGACTGCCGTGGCCCGAAGGTGTTGAACGGCCGCAGCGTCACCACGGGGGTCTCGAAACTCGCGTAATAGCTGTCCGCCAGCCGGTCGCCGCCCGCTTTCGAAGCGGCGTACGGGGACTGGGTGTTGATCGGGTGGTCCTCGGAGATCGGTACGGTCTGCGCGGTGCCGTACGTCTCGCTGGTGGAGGTGTGCACCAGGCGCGGGATCTCCAGATGGCGTACGGCCTCCAGCACGTTCAGCGTGCCGGTGACGTTCGTGTCGACGTAGGAGTGCGGTGCCCGGTACGAGTAGGGGATCGCGATCAGCGCGGCCAGATGGTAGACGGCCTCCGTGTCCTTCACGAGTTCCCTGACGGAGCCGGGATCGCGGACGTCGCCCAGGACCACGTCGACCTGGTCCATCGTCTCGGCGGGCAGCGTCTCCAGCCAGCCGAATGAAGAGAAGGAGTTGTACTGGGCCATCGCGCGCACCCGGTGTCCTGAGGCGACCAGCGCCTCCACCAGATGCGAGCCGATGAAGCCTTCGGCGCCGGTGACGGCTACCCATGTCATGTCGGTACTCCGGTTTCAGTGAGAGGTTCGGTCAGAAGGAAGAGGGCTTTCAGCGGTGTGCCGTGGACCGGCCCAGCAAGGAGCAGGCGAGGGCGATCAGTAACCCCGCCGCGCCCGTGCAGGAGGCCAGTTGCACGATCGGATGGTCACCGAACTCCCAGCACAGAGCGGCGACTTCGGGTACGGCCGCCGCTATGCACACCACCGCCGCCGGCCATGCCGCACCGAACGCCTGGAGCAGCAGTGAGAGCCACAGCACCGCGCCGAGCGCCAGCAGTACGCACAACCGCAGTGGGCCGGGCGCCGGTGCTCCCGGCCACAGCCGGGTGAGGGCCGTCTCGAGCACCCCGAGGACGACCAGGTATCCCGTCAGACACCCCAGCAGGGCCAGCGCCGCCCTGGCCTGGAAGCCCGCCGCGTCGGTGCTGCGCCGCAGCGCGGCCACACCACGCCCGCGGAAGCGGTACAGCAGCCATTCGGCCGCGCCCATGCTCAGCGTCAGCGAGACCGCCGACACCCCCGCGTCGAGCGCCAGCACCAGGACCAGCACCGCGCTGGCCAGCCCGTACAGCCCGTAGGGAACGGAGGCGGCGACCGGCGGCGGCGCGGGCTCGCCCGGTTCGGGAGGGGTGCGCATTCCGCGTACGATCTGCCGGCCGGCGATCAGCAGCGCCGCCACCGGTGTCGTGATGACCAGGCAGGCCCTCGCCCAGGCGGGCAGGTCCCCCATGAGCAGCGCCGCCGCGCCGGCCGTCGTCGGCGCGAGTGCCAGCAGCAGGTCCCGCTCCCGGCCCAGCACCAGCAGTGCCGTGGCGGCCGCCAGATAGCCGGACTGCCCCACAGCGAAGGCCGCCTGGCTGCCCGTGGAGGCGAACGGGATCGCGACCGCCGAAGCGAGCAGCGCCCCGGCCGGCGCGCCCCGCAGCAGACAGTGCGCCGCCGACCGCCGTCCGTCCGAGCCGAAGCGCAGATACGCGCGGTGCGCCAGCGCCTGGTTCCACGCCCAGCCGACGAGCGCGGCGGCGGACAGCGCCACCGTGCCCGCCGGCAGCCCGAACGCGTCCGAAGGCCCCTTCAGTAGCGTCCCGCCCAGGACGTACGCCAGCCCCGGCAGCCCGAAGACGATTCCCCGCAGCACGCACCGCCACGGATCGATGCGCCAGGGGTCGGGGCCCGGCGCCGGTTCCGGATAGCGGCGGGTGTCCGCGCTCCGCTCGTGCAACTCCTCGGCCAGCGCGAACAGATCGCGCCGCCCGTACCGGTTGACGATCAGCTCGTGCGTCAGCCCGTCCGACTCCAGCACCGCCGCGATCTCGTCCGCGTGCACCGCCGCCGCGCACACCTCGGCGAGGCGCTCCGCGAGCTCCTCCAACGGGTCCTCGGCCCAGGACGGCCGTCGGCGCTGCCGCTGCATCGGCACGTTCGGCAGTGCACCCGCTTCCCGCGGTACGAGGCGCAGCGGGCCGCTCATCGCGCACCGCCCCACGCGCGGGTCACTGGGCGATCTCGGTGATGGCGTCGTCCTGGGTGATGTCGTTGTCGTGAAGGGTGAGGTGGTGGTCCTGGTGGCGCTCCTGGTGGTGGCGGGCCTGCCACTCCACACCGATGGGGGTGAGGACGAGCCAGGGCTGCCGGGCGGCGAGTTCGCCGTAGATACCGCGGAAGGTGTCGATGGTCTGGCGGAGGGTGAACTGGTCGATGACGCGGAGCCGGGCGGCTTCACCCATGGAGGCGCGGGTCGCCGGGTCGCGGAGCAGCGCGAGCGCGGCCTTCGCCATCGCGGCGGGGTCGCGGGGCGGGACGACCAGCCCCGTGTCGCCGACCGCTTCCCGTACGCCGCCGACGTCCGTGGAGACGGTGGCGCGCCCGCACGACATGGCTTCGATGAGGGTGAAGGGGAATCCCTCGCTGATGCTGGAGAGCATCACGACGTTCCCGGCCGCGTAGGCGTCCCGGATGTCCTCGACGCGCCCCTCGAAGGTCACCGCGTCACCGACACCCAACTCGGCTGCCAGCGAGACGCATTGATCGCGGTACGCCTCCCCGCCCCTCGGAGTCCCGCCGAAGAGCCGCAGCCGTGCCCGCGGCACCTCGGCCCGTACGCCGGCGAAGGCGCGGATCAGCGTCTCCAGATCCTTGATCGGGTCGACGCGCCCGGCCCAGCTGAGGGTGGGTACGGCGGGCTCGGGTCCTGAATAGGGGAAGTCGGCGGGGTCGACGCCGTTGTACACCGTGCGGATCCGGTCCGGCGGGGTGCCGCCGCGTTCCTCCCAGCGCCGGTTGTAGCGACTGCCGGGGGTGACGAGCGCCGCCCGCCGGTACGCCTCCTCGGCGAGCAGACGGTAGAAGCCGAGCAGGAGTGCTTTGACGGGCCAGCCGTACGGCCCTGTGCGGTAGCCGAGGTAGCGCTCCCGCAGGTAGACGCCGTGCTCGGTGAGCAGGAACGGTGTGCCGTGTTCGTGGTGCGCCACCAGGCCGGGGATCGTGGCGAGGCCGCCGCTGACGGCGTGGGTGACGACTCCGGCCCGGGGCACCGCTGCGAGCGGGCGCAGCGCGTGTTCCAGCAGATCGGTGGCGGTGAGTGCGTCGTGCAGGGTGGGCCGGGCGGCGGAGGCCGCGAGGTGCGGCCGGTTCCACAGACTCGTGAGGATGCGTACGGCGTCCTCGGAGCGCAGCGCGGCGGACAGCGACCCGGAGCGGGCCAGTGCGGCCATCGCGTACAGCTGGTCCGCGAACTCGCCTTCGGCGGCCGGGTCGAGCAGGGCCAGCAGGAAGCGCTCGTAGCCGGCCCGGAAGAGCTGTGCCTCGCGCCCGCGGGGCGCGCGGCCGGCCGGGGGCTTTCCCCACAGCGGTATCTCGGTGAAGTCCCGTACATTCCCCGGAAGCTCCCAGGTGAGCGGCTCCCGTCCGGTGCCGGTCACGGCTATCAGCCGGAAGTCGAAGTCCGGTATTCCCCGGATGAGTTGGTCGCACCAGACGCTTACGCCGCCGTGGCTGTGCGGATACGTGCCCTCGGTCAGCAAGGTCACCTGGGTCGTCACCTGGGTCTGCATGGCGAATCGGTCCCCCCACGGGTCCGTCAATGAATGCGCTGGGAAGCCGCCGGACGGGCTGAATTCAGCCCGTCCGGCGATCGAGGACGAACGGCTACCGCTGCGCTGCTACGGCTTGGCGGTGTCGCCGGGGCCGTGCGGAACCGGCGCGGCCGCACCCGTCGGCACGGGCAGTGCCTTTGCCGGGGTCCGCAGTTTCGCGGCCGTGGCGCTCCGGGCGGTCTTGGCCGGAGTCGCGGCCACCACGGCGGGTGTGGCAGCGGCCGTGAGCTTGAGCGTCACCTGGCTCTGCAGCGCTCCGGGCGCGACCCAGCCGGCCAGCTGTCCGGCGTAGGCGCCGCCGAAGGCGGTGGTGCCGAGCAGCTGCTGCTGGCGGGTGCCGGCGGGCACGGTCGCGGTGGACTGCAGCCCGCTCGGTGCGCTGATGGTGACGGTGTCACCGATCCGGTAGGCGGTGATCTGGTCGGCCTTGACGGCCGTGTCCCAGCTGGTGCGCTTGGCCAGCTCGGCGGAGATGTCGGCCATCCGGAGGTTCACGATGGGCGTGTTGGCGGCGTAGAGGTTCTTGTAGTCGCCGAGGATCTTCTCCATGACCGGGTACGCGATCCGGTCCTCGGCGAAGTTCGACTGGTGGACGTAGTGCGGCCGCGGGTTGTTGGACAACACATGCCCGAGGTCGATCCGCGCCTCCAACGGCACGATGTACGAGGCGTAGCCGCTCGCCGTGTCCAGCGGTGCGGGGAGGCAGGTGGACGTCGCGGAGCCCTCGCAGATACCGCTGCCGCCGTCGGCCGCCTTGGTGTAGATCCAGTTGTACTCGTCGACTTCTTCGCTCGCCTTACCCGCGTTGTAGAAGACGTTCATCGGGAAGCGCGGTACGCTCAGCGCCGGGCCGACCGTGCGCTGCTGCGGGTCCCGCGAGTTGTCGCTGCCCAGAACGTTCACACCGGTCGCGGACAGCGACGGGGCGAGGTTCGGGTTGTCGACGGGCTGCTGCGGCAGGATCCTCAGGCCGGAGTGCTCACCGGTGAGAAGCTCATTCTTGTTGACGGTGAGGCCGTTCTGCGCCGCCCACGTGGTGTTGTCCTTGATCTGCGCGGTGATGTCGGCCTGGCTGGTCCACCGCACCGTGCCGTCGGCGTTGGTCGCGCACTTCCACGGCACCACCGACACGTCCTGGACGCAGCCGAGGTATGAGTGGGTGTAGGTGTGGTTGACCCAGCGGTACGCGCTCTTGTCGGCGAAGAGCTGCTGCGCCAGCGGGTCGGCCCCGGCGTGCCCCGCCTCCGCCTTGTAGTCCTCGCTGCCGCCGCCGTTGTACATCAGGTCCGGCGTGAAGCCGTTGGCCTGCGACCACTGCTTGAGGTAGGTGGCGTCGGCGGCCGACATCCGGATGGGGTCCGTAGCCGGGCCGGTTCCGACGGGGCAGTCCACGTCGCCGGGGGTGCAGTTGAGCGTGCTGTTCCAGCGGTCGTCAGCGAGGAACACGTCATCCATGTGGAGCGCGAAGTAGTTGTGGTTGGCCCCGAGGTGGATGCCCTGCGTCATCCACTCGACCATGCCGCGCGCCAGCAGCCGGTACTGCTGCTGGTACTGGTTGTAGACGAAGGTGACGACCAGTTCACGGCGGCCGTCGTGGGTGTACTGCCCGATGAGCGAGCCGCGGGCGCTGGTGCCCTGGATCGGTGCGTCCACGTAGCTGGTGAAGGCGGCCCCGGCCGCCTGTTGCGCGAGCGGCGTGGCCAGATAGCCGTAACTCTCGCTCGCCGTAGGTGAGTTGTCCTCGAAGGGCACGTTCCCTTGGAGATAGCCGAAGGGACCGGCGGCGGCCGTCACCGCCGCGGTGATTCCGTCCAGCGAACCGATGTAGCCGGGGTTCTGTGCGTAGTTCAGCCCGACCTCGGGCCGGGCATAGGTGTATGCGTCGACCTGCGGGATCCCGAAGGCCGTCTCGTACGCGGCCAGCGCGGCCATCTCGGCCGATCCGGTGCCGAACGGGTTGTCGTTCGGCAGCACAACGGCCTGGTACTTGGCGCGCGGCCGGCCGCTGACGGTGTCGCTCAGGGAGGTGGCGGTGATCTGCGGCCGGCTGCCGCTGTTCAGATCGACCGTGGTGTACGGGGTGCCCGCGCTGTCGAGTTCGGCGGCGATGGCCTGCGTGGCGGGCCCGCCGTCGTCGAGGACGAGCACCCGCAGATCGATCCTGGGTGTGAGGGCCGTGGCGGCGGTGGCGGCCGTGGCGGTGGCGGAACTCATTCCGGCGGCGGGCCAGGTGAGGGTGAGCATCGCCGCGGCAGTGCACGCGGTGGCAAGACGGGTCGTCCGACCCATGGTTCCTCCCCCGGGAGAGCACAGCAGGACAGCCCTCACAGGCGCCCCACGGCCCTCCCTTTTCCAGTGAACTGGGCTACGTGCGACCGTCAGATCTCCCCGTCTTGAGGTCGCCCGTGACACATCGTGGAGCAAAGGTGAGGCTTTGTGGAGAGGAAACGGGAAGGCGGTGAAAAAGGCACAGCATTGTTCATTTCCGAAAGCGGGATGTTCACCGATGCGACACTGGTCGGGGGGAGGGTTGGGTACGGGTTTCCGCAGGTTGACGCACGTGTGAGCGAGTAGTAATCAGAGGAGACGTTAAACCAATTCTTGACGAAGTCCCGGAGGCCGGGAAGCCGGGATGCATAAATGCAGGGGCCCTGGAATTCGCTGTGAACCTCCGGTCCGGGATTTGTCTCCGTTGTGTTCGGGTTCCCGGTCTCCGGCCCGGTCTCCAGCCCGGATTTCAGACGCCGTTGACGAGCGCTCGGCGCGAGCGGAGCCGTCGCCGGACCGTGGGTTCAGCTGTTACACGCAGGTGACGGTTCGCCCATGATCCAGTGACCGGTTCCGTGTGAACATCAGCACATCGCAAGCCGCCAGGGCCGAACGGGAACGCCGAACGGAAAGCTGAGCGGGGCGCAACATCCAGCTCTACCCACCGCGTTCCTGTTCCCTGGGGGGATCACCATGTCTGCTCGCACCCTCTCCCGCCGTCCACACCTCGCCGCTTCCACCATCGCCGTCGCCGTTGTCGCCGGCGTCTGCGGCTCGATGCTCGTACCGGCCGCAGCCGCGTACGCCGATGCCCCCGCCCCGGCCATCAAGCCGCTGCACATCGAAATCGGCGCCCCGTCGCCGTCCGGCCCGCTCACCCGCGGCGGTGCCACGGAGGCGTACACCGTCACCGCGACGAACAACAACGACAAGGCCGTGGAGTTCAACGGGCTGGTGTTCGGCATCCCCGGGGGCCCGAGCGCGATCTCCGGATCCCAGGTGAACTTCCGGATCGACGCGCTCTCGGCGCCGCCCACCGCCTTCTCCCTGGGGGCGGAGGGCCCGTCGATGTTGGCCAGCTTCTACCCCCAGGGCAAGAAGGTCAGGACCTTCTCGGTCCCGGCCAGGAGCAGCTTCAGCTGGAAGATCACCGCCGGTCTGAAGAGCGGCTTCCCGGCGAACGACACGTCGCTCACCCTCACCTTCGACACCGGCACCTATGAGAACGACGGCACGGGTGCGATTCCCTCGGTCACCTTCCAGGCCGCTCCTGGAACCGCTCCCGGGACTGGAACCGGGCCCGGTGCCCCGAACGTCACGGAGAAGTTCGGCCCGGTGGCCAAGCTCTCCCCCGGCAAGCCGGTGGAGACCTGGCTGGAGATCGACAACGAGAGCAAGGGCGCCATCGGCGCGGGTCTGGATACCGAGCTGTCCGTCTACCCTTCCTCGGCCTCCGAGACCCGCTGGCCGGTCATCAACCTGGAGGTCCGCGAGAACGGCCACTGGGTGCAAGTGAAGCGTCGCGGCCTGCGGGACAACGAGTGGATGCTCCCGGCGATCACCTCCGGTATCCCCGCCGGGCAGAAGCACCGCTACGAGCTGCGCTACAGCGTCGCCTCGGCGAACGGTGTCACGCACGCCCAGGCGCTGCGGCAGCTGGCTGTGACCTATGTGAGCGGCGGTAGCGGGCGCCCGCTCCTCCAGGGCGAGGGGAAGCTCTCCTTCCTCCCCGCGGCCCCGGCCACCACGCCCACCGGCTCGCCGGTCCCGTCATCGTCCGCGACCACCAACGCACCCGCGCCGTCCGTATCGGCCACCACGAACGCGCCGACCACGACCAACGTGGAGGGCTCCCTCGCCCACACCGGTGCCGACGACAACACCGGCACCCTTGCCACTGGCGCGGGCGTCCTGATCGCCTTCGGCGCGGCCATGGCGTTCTTCGGCCTCCGCCGCCGTCGGAGCCACCAGCACTGAACGCTGTGGGTACTGCGGAGGTACTCCGTAGGTACGCAGGGATGGGGATGAGCGCCCCGGCCGGGTCACCCGGCCGGGGCGCTCACCGTATGTAGCGGACTCAACTCCCTCCGATAACAACCGACTTACGCTCACGTCACTGCGGGGTCACTCCCATCACCCTCCTTCACCCCTATACATACCGATACGCGTTATTGGTCCAAGGCCCAACTCCGGCATTCGGCTTGGAAAAGACCCCCAGCTCTATTAACGTTCGATAACGCAGCGCGGTCGTCACTGCCGCCGTAGAGGCGGCACCGTGCGCTTGCCGAATCCCGTCCGCGGGAACCGGGGACCCACTAATTGGGGTGAATCGGGCTGCGCGTCAGCCCGTAGGAGACCTTCCTGCTCCGAACCCGTCAGCTAACCCGGTAGGCGTTAAGGAAGGAAAGGAGAGCGCCACAAGTGGCGTCGAACCAGCCTGCCTGCGCCCCTGCCCCGCAGGCTCCAGAAGCCGGGGAATGGGACGAATGGAACCCCACCACGGAGTCGTCCGCCGATTCGGCCGCCGCCGACCGTGGCAAGCACCGGCTCCCCAAGCAGCGTTCCATAGCCCGTGGTTCGACCGTGTTGAGCGTCGCGGCAGTGGCCGCCATCGGGGGTGCGACCGGTATCGCGACGGCCGCCGACAAGTCCCCGGTGCCGATATCGCTGCCGGACCTCCCGAAGCTGTCCGAGATGCCGGGCATCGGTGACCTCATGGGCGCGGATGGCGCGTCGGGCAGATCCGGCGCATCGGCGCCGTCCGACTTCTCGCACCAGTCCTCGGGCATGACCACGAACTCCGTGGCCGCCGGTGCGGGTGAGGCCCTCCGCGCGCGGATCCTCGATCACGTGGCCCAGGTGCGCGACGCCGCGGACCGGGCGGCGCGCGACGCGGCCGCCGGGGAAGCCGCCGCGACGGGCGCCAAGGAGGCCGCCGCCCAGAAGGTGCGCGACGCCGCAGCGGCGGCGAAGGCCGAGGCCGCCGCCAAGAAGAAAGCCGCGGAGGACGCCACCGCGAAGGCCGCCGCGCAGGCCGAGGCCGAACGCCTCGCCAAGCTCGCGGCCTCGTACACCAAGCCGGTCGCCTCCTACAGCCTCACGGCGAGCTTCGGCCAGTCCAGCTCCCTGTGGGCCAACACCCACACCGGCCAGGACTTCGCGGCCCCCACCGGCACGCCGGTGTCCGCGATCCACAGCGGCACCATCACCTCGGCCGCCTGGGCGGGCTCCTACGGCTACCGCATCATCCTCACCCTCGATGACGGCACCGAGATCTGGTACTGCCACCTCTCCTCCATGGTGCAGACCTCGGGCAAGGTCACCACGGGCGAGACCATCGGCCGGGTCGGCGCCACCGGCAACGTCACGGGGCCGCATCTCCACATCGAGGTCCGCCCCGGCGGAGGCGGCCCGATCGACCCGATGCCGTGGCTGCGCGACCACGGCATAGACGTCTGACCCAGCCGACGAACAGACCAACCGCAAACCCCGACGGCCCTGGTGACTTCCCCCCGACACCAGGGCCGTCGGCATTCCTCCTGCGCCCCACGGTTACGACAGGTCGACGATGTCCTCGGCGTAGAGCGTCTCCAGCGGCCGGGGCCCGATGTACTGCTGGCAGTTGCAGGGCCGGGCCTCGTACGAGAGGGGCTTCTTGTCCCCGTCCCACGCGGTGGGTGTCTGCACCACCTCGTGGCACTTCCCCTGCTTGTCGTGCTTGGCCAGATGATGGGTACATCCGCAGATCGCCTCAGGCGGCCGGTTCGCCGCCTGCAGCGCCCGCTGCTTCTCGCCCTCCGCGGAGATCAGCTCGACCTTGCGCTCATGCCGGGTACGCATGGCGTTGCGGAACCGATTGCCCCACCAGCCACCCCCTGACGACCCACACGTACCAGCCCACGACCGGCCGCCCCCATCCTCCGCTTGCCCGCTCGCACCTCATACGGGGTGAGCTTGCATCGTAGTTGTCGTGGCGTAAGCCATCACCTGGAAGGCCGGCCCATTCGCCACCGGGCAAGGGAGATCGGATCTTCGTCGTCAGGCCCCCTCGGGAGCGTCCGAGGCCGTGGTGGGCTGGTTCGGCCGTGACACCACCGGGAGACTAGAGCGAGCCGACGACCTTGTGCGGGATGATGCGAACGACGACGCGCTCAGCGTCTTCCTTGGCGGCGGGGTTGAAGTCGGCGTAGTCCTTGCCCGTGTACTTCCGCGAGAGCTTGTTGATCAGCTCTTGGCCGCCCTCCGTGGTCAGCGTGGCGGTGCCACGGACCTCGGCGTAGGTGTACGGCGCGGTGGGCGGGTTGATCATGACGGTGATCCGCGGGTCACGGCGGAGGTTCATCTCCTTCCTGCGGCCCATGGTCGTGGAGACCAGCAGGTCGTCACCGTCGCGCGCGATCCATGTGACCGACAGCTGGGGGCTGCCATCGGGCTGGATGGTCGCCAGGGTGACAAAGACAGGGACGTCGTCAAGGAGTTTCTTCAGGTCGTCAGAGATTACGGCTGACACAGCCCATGGCCTTTCCTCGGATGATGGCCCGCGCGAAGCGGCACCGCATGTGCCGATTGCGGCATCATTCACTCTAGACTCGTAAAAGGGCATTTCGGGCTCATGACGCGGCGTCGCCGACCAGCCGCATTGCCGAGTCGCGGAGGGTCCCAACTCAAGGACTGACGCCACGGTATCGGCGGCGGGCCATCGGATGTGTCCCCACATCCAACCGGCCCACGGCCAACCGGCGCGAGCCCTCAACCCGGTGAATCAGCCCGGTCACCAGCACTAACCCGGCGCCCCAGCCAGGGTCGTCCTCGCCAGCGCAGTCCCCGCCAGGGCCGTACCCGCCAGGGCGGCCCGCACCCGGGCCCGTCCGTCCCGCGCGACGGACGCGGCCGGGCCCGACGGCGCACGACCCCGCCCCGCACACGGCCCGCACAGCCCGTCCGGGCCGCCCGTCCTGGCCGTATCGCCCGTGCCGTCCGTCCCGCACCCGTCCGGGCCGGCCGCGAGCGGCCGCCCGCAGTCCGCGCACTCGCGCCGGGGCTCGGTTGCTGCCGCCTCCGGATCCTGCTCCCGCACGATGACGTAGTACCCGTAGGCCTTCAGCTCGTCGAGGGCGTTGGCGACCTGGTCCCGCCCCGTCTTGCACAGCGCGGCCAGCTTCCGTACGTCGACCCGCTCGCCGTCGAACCGCGACAGCAGGTACCCGAGGACGCCGCGTGCGACGAAGGAGAGGCGATTGTCTTGAAGCGCCGCATTGGCAATGACGGTGTACGCGCGGGGGTGCGCGCTACGATGAATCTGCATCGGAGGTCTTGCTCCTGGTGTCGGACCCCGGGACGTTGCTGCGTCGCCGGGGTCAACTATGTGGTGATGTGATGTCACGCACTGTAGCGCCAACTCCCACCATGTGAACCCTCGTTCACCCCTACGAGTGATCAGCCGTTCCGGCGTAGACGGCGTACCCAGAGCGCCAACAGAGCAACAATGGAGCGCCAATGGAGCGACGCCCAGCGCGTCGAACGGACCCGGCACGGGCAGCGTCCATTGACATATCGGCGATCACCAACAGGCCCGCGCCACCGCCCCCAGGCGTTTTGCCCCGCCCCCAGGCTTCCGGGAACATGACCAACATGGCCTCGATGAAGCAGTTTGAGCCCGCCTCCGGGACACGTGATTTCCTCGCCGCCGAGTACGAGAGGCGCGAACGTGCCTTCGCGGTGATCCGCACAGTCTTCGCCCGCTACGGCTTCCAGCCGCTCCAGACTCCCGCTTTCGAGCGGCTGGACGTGCTCACCGGCAAGTACGGCGACGAGGGCGACAAGCTCATCTTCAAAATCCTTCGGCGCGGCGAACACGAAGCCACCGGCGAGGCCGACCTCGCTCTCCGCTACGACCTCACCGTCCCCCTGGCGCGCGCGGCAGCCGCCTACGGCAGCCAACTCCCGTCCCCGTACAAGCGCTACGCCATCGCCCCTGTGTGGCGTGCCGACCGGCCAGGCAAGGGACGCTTTCGTGAGTTCGTCCAGTGCGACCTGGACATCGTGGGTTCCTCCTCGCCGCTGGCCGACGCCGAAGTCGTTCTTGCCCTGCATGACGCGCTGGACGCGCTCGGCGTGCCGGAGTTCCGCTTCCTGGTGAACTCCAGGCACGTCCTATTCGGCCTGTTGGAGGCGTACGCCGTTCCGTCCGACCTCGGTTCCGGCGTACTGATCACGCTCGACAAGTTCGACAAGCTCTCACCGGACGCGGTCATGAGCGAACTGGTCTCCAACCGTGGGCTGTCAGCCGGCGTAGCAAAGGACCTGGTGGACGACCTGACCTCGGTGGACGCCGTCGAACGCGTCAGGTCGGCCCTCAAGTCCAGTGAGACCGGTCAGGCAGGCCTCGCGGAAATCGATCGGCTCTTGGAACTCACCATGGGCACGATTCCGGCCGAGCGCATCGGTTTCACGCCGAATCTCGTGCGAGGGCTCGACTACTACACCGGCATCATTTTCGAGGTGACAGCACCTGGGATGCCCGGATCAATCGCGTCCGGTGGCCGGTACGACAGCCTCATTGGCGGCCTCGGCGGCAAAGACTCCCCAGCGTGCGGCGGTTCGCTCGGCATCGAACGCATCTTGCCGCTGATCAGCCAGGGTGAAGCAGGCGGCTACTCGCAGATCGACGTAGCCGTCACGGTCATGGGCGAGGACTTGGCAACAGAAACCTTCCGGCTAGCGGCCGAAATCCGCCGCTCCGGGGTACGCACAGGTGTCTACCTCGGAGCGAGTGGGAAATTCGCCAAGCAAATGAAGTGGGCCAGCGACCAAGGGGCCCGCTTCTGCGTGATCTACGGCGTAGCAGAACGCGATTCCGCTACGGTCACTGTGCGGGACATGGACAGTGGTGAACAGGTCCAAGTCCCGTTCGATCAGGCTGCCGCAGAACTCGCGCGACGGTGCGAACCATCCAGTTGAGGGCGTCTCAGTCATCTGGACAGTCCTCTTATCGCTTGCTGGACCCGATGGCCCTCGCCTACACCAACCCGCCCTCGCGCACCGAGCGTATGAACGACGCCCAGGCGTCAGGCGAGAAGCGAAGCACCGGCCCGTCGGGATCCTTGGAGTCCCGCACGGCGGCGCCGCCGTGAAGGGGCGCGGCTTCCACACATTCGCCGCCCGACCCGTTGCTGTAGCTGCTCTTGCGCCACCCCGCCTCGGAGAACGGCTGCTGGGGGTTGGTGCTCATCAGGAGTACTCCTTCAATAGCTTCTTGATCAACGCAGCCGAGCGCGGCGGGCTGGATGCAATGGCCCTCAGATTGTCGAAGGCCTTCGTGTACTGACTGACGTCGTCCGGCGTCTCCAGGTAGATGGCGTCTGTCAGCCCATCCCGGTACACGACATCGGGGTCCTCCTGCTCCGGGAAGCCGAGAATCGTGAACGCTCCCGTGGCGGGATAGGTCCCCGCGTCGAATCCGATGACCTGCACCGTTACGTTGCCGAGCTGGCCTACTGCCAGCATACGTTCGAGCTGATTGCGCATCACCGTGCGATCGCCGACGATATGCCGCAAGGCGCTCTCATGAACGATCAACCACAGATCCGGAGCGTTCTCGCGGGTGAGTAGGGCCTGCCGTTCCATACGGACGGTCACCGCCCGCTCCAACTCCTCGCCGCTGAGTTGGTTCGTCGCACGATGCAACTCCGCCGTGTACTCCGGTGTCTGCAGCAGGCCGGGCACGAACTCGCACTGGTACTGGCGCAGGCTGGCGGCGTCCTGCTCAAGGCCTACGTACACCGAGAACCATGGCGGTACGGCATCGCCGTGGGCGTGCCACCAGCCCCGGACCTTCGAGTCCTTGGCCAGCCCCTTCAGAAACTCACGCAGTTCATCGGTGGTCGTGTAATACCGGCAGAGCGCGTCGATGTCTGACGGCTGGACCCGACCGTTCCCCGTCTCCAACCGGTTGACTTTGGAACCGCTCCAATCCAGCGCGCTCCCCACCTGGGCGCAGGTGAGTTTGTTGTCCTCGCGGAGCTTCTTGAGCTCGATCGCCAGGCGGCGACGGCGGGCAGTTGGCGAACCGGCCACTGGTACCTCCCTCTCGGGGCAGATCGCGATCAGTCTTCCGACGCCCGGAGCGCGGCGGCAACAAGCTTCCCGCAGATCCACACTCACGAGCACCGTTCACCCTTTCGCGGCCAATCCATCCGTGCACATTGCACAGCGGGATGTGTGCTGCCATCCTGCCAGAGCAGTCGCGGCGCGCTCCAACCCGGGCACGCATAGTGACAACAGGGAGGGCTGATTCCCATGCACATCTACCGAAACAATCACCAACGAACTTGCGTGCTCCCCTTCGGGGGCGACCCGGGCGAGATCGCCGGCCTCCGCCGCGTCGTCCGCCTCCAACTGAAGGTCTGGGGAAACGCCGAACTGGCCCACCCCGTCGCACTCGCCGTCACAGAACTGGCGGCGAACGCCGTCAACCACGTAGGCCACGGCGCCCCGGCCACCCTCGTCATGCACCTCGACGACGACACACTCCGCCTCGAACTCCACGACGGCAGCCCGCAGCCCCCGGCCGCGACCGAACCGTCACCCGACGACGAATGCGGTCGCGGCCTACTGATCCTCGCCGCGATCACCTCGGACTGGGGATCCCTGCGCACGACGGCGGGAAAGCTCGTGTGGTGCGAGTTCGCCCTCCCGAAGAGCGGCCAACGCCGCCGACTTCAACGCGCCTCCGTCGCCCTGGAGTCCTACGCCTGCGAATCCGGCATCCCGGTTCTGCTGACTCGAGGCACACCCGTCCTGGAGGAGGCCGCGACAGACCTGATCGCCGACCTCCTCTACTGGCTCACCGTCCAAGGCCTGGACCCCGACGACGTTCTGGACCGCGCGCAGATGCACTTCGAGGCGGAATCGGCGGAGGCGTAGCTGTGTTGATCAGCGACGCAAAGCTGGATGCACTCCTCTTGGAGTTTGACGCCGAGGGAGCGTACTGGGGCGACTCCCTGAATCTGGAGCACCTCCTTGTCGCCGCTCAGGCCTCTGGCCTGCTGTCTGGCCTGTCCATCGCCCAACTCCTTGACTCGGACAGCGACTGCTTCCTTGTCCTGGTCGACATCACGGGGCGAATCACTCTCTCCTCAGCGGCGATCCACTGGCGCGACCTACGTCCTGCGCCTGACGTCTCAGTTGCTGCCGCTGTCAGTCACATCCTGCACTCCCTCGCTGAGGTGGCCGCAGGGCTACGTGCCGACTTTCAAGAGGAGGCACGGCTCCGCTCCTCGCGGGAATTGCGATGACAACGGCGGCGTATGCGTCGAGTGGCTACTCCTATCTCGAGGCTGTCGGATCGCTTTCGGACACACCTGGATCATTTCTTGCCATGAACTAGGGATGAGGCGACGCCAGTTGATCGGTCGATGACTTGTTCGGCAGTATTCGGTCATGGCGAACAAGAGCGCGGTCTCATTTGGTGATATTCCGGGCGTTGCTGAAGGAATGGTATTTAGTGGACATTCGGAGATGAATAAGCTTGGCGTTCACCGCCAAAGCGGTCGCGGTATATCGGGAACGGAAGCTGAGGGTGTCGATTCGATTGTCCTGTCAGGCGGCTATGTAGATGACCGTGACGACGGTGACGTGATCCTCTACACCGGAAGAGACAAGCAAGACGATCGGAAACGCCTCGTAGAGGACATGCCGTTGGCCGGTTCGCCAAACGCCGGGTTCTTGGTCAATATGGCGAAGGGCTATCCAATCCGCGTGATCGAGGGATTCGAGGTAAAAGGTGGGTCGAAGAAGTACCGCTATCGCGGATTGTATAGGGCTGTTGATGGTTGGGACTCGATCGGTATCGACGGATGGCGCATTTGGCAGTTCAAACTTGTAAAGGGCGCGCGCCCCGCTCCGGTACCTGCTGACGAGGCGAAGTTGGGGCAGGGAGCCGGTGACGAAACACCCGTTGAACGTGCGCTCCGCCGGATAGTCGAGCAGAGCCGTCTGGTGCGCGACGCCAAGAACACTGCTGAGGTGAAGCGTCTCCACGACAACTTGTGTCAGATATGCCGTATAGAGGTGCGGGTGTCCCTGGCCGGTGGTCGCTATAGCGAGGGTGCTCATATACAGGCGCTGGGTGAGCCGCATAACGGGCCAGACAAGGTGTCGAACATGCTGTGCTTGTGCCCCAATTGCCATATCCGATTCGATCGGGGCGCCATCGTTCTGACAGATGACCTACAGATCATCGACCGTCTGAATGGGAATGTGCACAAGGGCGAGTTGTGGCAGGCTGACGGCCACGATATTCTGCCGCAGTTCGTCAGGGCTCATCGATCGCGCTGGGAACTTGAAGATTTTATTGTGTGACCGGCGCGATTGACATACGGTGCCCGTCACCCCACTGCGATCGCGGAGTAGGTCCAGACGTCCGCAGGCAGTTCGTGGCGGAGTTGCCAGTCGATGCCCATCGGCTTGCTGCCCTCGTGTGCGACGTACTCGGCAGGGCCGAGGAGTATCCATGGCTGCGGGCCGCCCGTGTCTGTCTTTTTGTAGCGGCGGACAAAGAGGAGTACATGACTGCCGTCGGCCGCATGGTTCTGGTACCGCTTGCCAGTTGGGGATGTTTCTGAGGTCTGGTTTTGGGACTCCCAGTGAAAGAGTGACTCGCTCTTCGCGAAGTCGTTGTAGCGCGTTTGTGGGGAGAAATCCTTCTCGTCCTTTTCGAGGGTGATGAAAAGTGCATCCGTCTGGATGCTTTCGCACCACTTCACGCCCTCGCGGAAGTTTGCCGGCATGAAGCCGCCGATCGCGGACTGGCCAAGGGCGGGGAGGATCTCTTCGCGGGAGTAGGACGCGTGGACGGTGAGTGGCAGGCCCTTGTGGTCGCCGAGGAGAGGGACCGGGACGTGCTCGGTGTGGTCCAAGTTGAAGGCGAGGACTTGGCGGAGTTCGCTGCGGAAGGCGGACTGACGACTCAGCGAGGTGAAGGCCGCCTGGTAGCTGGTGAAGCCGTTGCCCAAGGGCCAGATGGAGAAGAAGAACATGCGGGCGTAGGCCTGTCCCTGTTCGTCCAGCTGGTCGTAGGTGGGGGCCGAGTCTTCGAGGAGGCTGCTGTAGGCGGCGATTCGCAGCGGGTCATCGACGTGCAGGAATGCTGAGACACGTCTGAGGAGAGCGTCTTCGCCGTCTGGTGCGGGGGCGGTGAGGAGATTCGCCTTGCGGAGTAGCTCTGTCCAGGAGTGGTTGCTCCGGTAGAGCTCATTGATCCCACGGCCGCTGTCGTGGAGGTACTTGGCGAGCAGGGGCTCGGCGTAGGCGCCGATCTCGCGGGCGAGTTGGGTGATGTTGACGTTGAGCTGGTCCTTGATGTTGTTGACGATCAGACTCTTGGCCTTCTCCTCAAGGATGATTTGGCAGCCGGACGGGAGCTGGGGGAAATCGTGCTCGATGTTGTGGAGCAGTCGGTTTCGGGTGAGGTTGGTGAGGGCGCGGAACTGTTCCTCGAAGCGGAACTCCTTGCGGTGCTGACCGATGAAGTCCAGGACGGTGAGTACGGCCTTGCCTTCGCTGCGGCGAAGTCCACGGCCGAGCTGCTGCAAGAAGACCGTGGCGCTGGACGTTGGGCGCAGTAGTAGCAAGGTGTCGATGTCAGGGATGTCGAGACCTTCGTTGAAGAGGTCCACCGAGAAGATCACCTGCAAATTGCCCGCTTTGAGTTCATCCAGCGCGGTCTTGCGCTCGTCTTTGGGTGACTCGCCCGACAGGGCCTTGGCGTTGAGCCCGGCCCTGCGGAAGAAGTCGGCCATGAAGTGGGCGTGCGCCACGGAGACGCAGAACCCGAGCGCCTTCATCGAGCCCGGGTCGGTCACCTTGTCCTTCACGGCCTTGACGACGAGTCGGGCGCGGGCGTCGTTTCCGGTGAAGAGGTTGCTCAGCGCGTTGATCTCATAGGCGCCCTTGGACCAGGAGATTGCGCTCATGTCGGTGCTGTCGGTGATGCCGAAGTAGTGGAACGGGCTCAGCAAGTCGTACTCGAGTGCTTCCCAGAGACGCATCTCGGCAGCGATACGTCCGTCGAAGAACTCGTCTTGGACGTTACGACCGTCCATGCGCTCTGGAGTGGCCGTGAGCGCGAGAAGCTCCATCGGCTTGAAGTGTTCGAGGATCTTTCGGTAGGTCGCGGATACGCCGTGATGGAACTCGTCGATCACGATCACATCGAAGTGATCGGCGGAAAAGCTGTTCAGCGCACGGGCGTTGAGCGACTGAACACTGGCGAAAACATGCGTCCAGTTGTCCGGGATCTCCCCGCCGTAGAACAGTTCGCCGAAATTCGCGTCGACGAGAATCTCCTGGTAGCTGCGCAGAGACTGATCCAAGATCTCTTTGCGGTGGGCAACGAAGAGCAGGCGGAGGTCGCGGCCGTGTTTGAGGCGTAGGTGTTTGTAGTCGAGTGCGGCCATGACTGTCTTGCCAGTGCCGGTGGCTGCGACCAGGAGGTTGCGGTGTCGGTCGTGGACCGTGCGCTCTACCTCAAGGCGTTCGAGCATGTCCCGCTGGTGGGGGTAGGGCCGTACCTCCAGGCCAGACAGGCTGATCCTCCGCATGGCGGCGTTGCCCGTTCCGCCCGCTTGGAGGAGGGCTTCGTCCAAGCGCTTGGCGTCGTTGTCCGGGTCATACGACTCGAAGGCGGCCTCGCTCCAGTACGCGTCGAAGGTCGCCTCGAACTTGTTCAGTACGGCGGGGGTGGCGACCGACGAGAGGCGGACGTTCCACTCCAAGCCGTCCAGGAGCGCGGCCTTGGAGAGGTTCGAGCTGCCGACGTAGGCGGTGTCGTATCCACTGTTTCGGCGGAAGAGCCAGGCCTTGGCGTGAAGGCGCGTGGAACGCAGCTCGTAGTTGATTTTCACCTCGGCGTCGAACTCCCGGACGAGTCGATCCAGGGCGCGGCGTTCGGTGGCGCCGATGTAGGTGGTGGTGATGACACGAATCCGCACACCGCGCTCATGAACGGCCTTGAGGGAACTCTCCAGAACCCGAAGCCCATGCCACTTCACGAAAGCGCAGAGCAGATCGACGCGATCAGCGGTGGCCAGCTCGGCACGGAGTTCGAAGCCCAGGCTGGGATCCCCAGGTGAGTTGGTGAGGAGAGCCGTCTCGGACAGGGGAGTGGCGGGCCTGATCGCGTAGACGCCCGGAGCCTCCTGCTCGGCGATAGCAAGCAGCTGGCGAGGCCCATCGGCGATGAGCTCCACCCACTCTTTGGCGCCGTCGATGGTGGAGAGGGATTTGAGGATCTGGTTAGCGGCGACCACCTGCTCGGCGGGACTGAGCCCCTGGAGGACCCGCTGCACGGTGGCGGAGATGTAGCGCGAGAGAACATGCGGAGAGGAGTCCTTGCCGACCACGGCATCGATAGCGTGCCAGCCCACAGCGTCGAGCTCCTGGATGCGCTCCTGGAGTCGGTTCGTGATGAGCTTCTCGTAGAGGCCAGCCACCGGGCGGGCGTGATGCGTTGAGTCATTCACAGCGTTCCCCCTACGTCACAACGTCCTGGCCCAGTTCTAACAGCAGTTACTGAGAGTGCGGTTCGCGCCGTGATGCCCGATTCGCGATGAGGTCTGGGTGAGGTGCCCTGCTCGGTGGGGTGGGCTGGTGTTCAGGGGCGGGGCTGGGTGAACAAGCCGGGCTCGGGCTCGGTGAGGAT
>NZ_JASISZ010000004.1 GCF_030063355.1 Streptomyces sp. PH10-H1 | reverse complement strand
CCCGCCGAGTTGCCCTTCAAATACCCGGTGTCGATCTCCACCGCACGGATCACACCCTGCGCCACCAGCCGGTAACGCACCCAGTCATTGCCCTTGTCCCGGCGCCGGCGGGTCTCCCAGCCATCATCCATCTTCCGCGACCGCCCCGGCAGGATGGTGTTGACCGGCGAGGAGTAGAACCGGTCCGAAGCATCCTCCACCCTCCCGCCGTTCTCCAACGCCACCAGGTCGAAGGTCCCCAGCTCCGCCAGCCACCCCGGATCCGGCGCCACCTCGCCATAGACCCGCAACCGGGCCACCCCGCCGTCCGGATGCTGATTCAGCCGCAGATGCGTGAACCGCCGGTCCACCTCGACCACAAACCCATTCGCCGCATGACCACCCACCGGGGTGCGCGGCACGAGCGTCGTCCACTCCACACCCTCGGCCAGCAGATCCTCCGGCGACGCCGACAACGCATGCGACGTAGCCTCAACCGACACCGACTGCGGGTAGTTGCCACGGAAATGCGCGGTATCCACCACGATCCCCCGGATCACCCCCGGCGCCCCCAACCGGATCAACGCCCAGTCATGATCCGCGTCGACCGGGTGCGGGGTATCGGTCCCCGCACCCCGACGACGACGGGTCTCCCACCCGTCCATGATCTTGCCCTTGTGCCCGAAATGCTCCGGATCGAAATGCGCCGGCTCCGGGATCAGCAGATTCTCCCGCTCCGCGAAGAACTCATCATTCGCCGCGATCACCCCCGCACCCAACCGACGATCCGCCAGATCCACCAGACCCACGAACGGCAACACCCCACACCGGTAATCCGCATACGGATCACCCCCACCGAACGGCCGCGCATCACCAGTGAAAGCGAAGGAAGTAGTGCCCGAGAGAGTCTCTGATGTCGTCATGTTCTCTACTGTGAGCCGACGACACCTTTCACGTCCATCGAAAGTTTCCGAACCATACATTCAGTTCAACTGAACGTTAGTAGGGTCGCCCGTCTGCGCCGCAGGCTCCTCCGCGACCTGTCGCAGCACCCGGATGACCCGCCGGAGCAGCGGTCCCTCCTCGGAACCGCTCCGCGCCACACCCACCACATGGCGGCGCGGCCGGTCCGCGTCCAGGGGGCGGATCGCGACGTGCTGCCGCTCCCCCACCGTCGCCATCCGTGGCACCAGGGCGACGCCGAGATCCGCCGCGACCATGGCGAGGATCGCCGACCAGTCCGTCGCCGCGTGCGCCTGTTCGGGGACGAACCCCGCGTCGGCGCAGGCCGCCAGCGTGATCTCCCGCCAGGGGCCGCTGCTGCCGAAGATCCACGGCTCCTGCGAGAGGTTCGCCAGCCGCAGGCCCGGCCGCGCCGCCCAGGAGTGCCCGGCGGGCAGCGCCACGTCCAGCGGATCGGTCAGCAGCGCGAACCGGTGGAACCGCGGGTCCCGCGCCGAGGGCGCGTGCACCGCCAGCGATACGGCGAGGTCCACGTCGCCGCCGGCCAGCTGCTCGTAGACCTCGGCGGCCTCGGCCTGCCGCACCGACAGGGTGATCCGCGGGAAATCCAGCCGCAGCAGCCGGGACGCGGGGACGATCAGCCGGGTGATGGCCGTGGCGATGGCGCCGACCCGTACCTCGCCCGCTTCGCCCCGCGTGTAGCCCTCCAGCTCGGCTCCGGCGCGCTCCAGCTGGGCGAAGACCACATCGGCGTGCCGCAGCAGTACATGGGCGGCGCCGGTCAGCCGGACGCCCCGGCCCTGGGCCTCGATCACCGGGGTGCCGGCCTGCTTGGACAGCGTGGACAACTGCTGCGAGACGGCCGACGGCGTCATCCGCAGAGCGGCGGCGGCCGCGGTGACGGTCCCCGTCTCCTGCAGAGCCCGGAGGATCTGCAGCTTCCTCAAATCCCAGTCCTTCATGAAGGCAGCCTAAACAGCTGCCTTCATCCGCTCCATGCGCCCTGCGCGCCTCTACGCGGCGGCGGGCCGACGCGCGGGGCGGCCGCCCCGGCCGCGGCTGCCGTACGAGGTGCGCCTGACCCGCTCCGGCGCCGCGGGCGCCGCGATGACGATCGGCACTCCGGAGGGCTCCTGCGCGCCGGTGATCCGGGCGAGCTCGTCGTCCTCGGCGCGGACCTGGGTCGTCTGCGGCGTGATGCCCGCGTGGGACATCAGGCGCGCCATCTCGCGGCGCTGGTTGGGCAGCACCAGGGTGACGACGCTGCCGGACTCACCCGCACGAGCGGTACGGCCGCCGCGGTGGAGGTAGTCCTTGTGGTCGGTCGGCGGATCGACGTTGACGACCAGGTCGAGGTTGTCGACGTGGATGCCGCGGGCGGCGACGTTGGTGGCCACCAGGACCGTGACGTGTCCGCTCTTGAACTGGTCCAGGGTGCGGTTGCGCTGCGGCTGCGACTTGCCGCCGTGCAGCGCGGCCGCCCGCACACCGCTTGCCAGCAGGTCGCGGGTCAGCAGGTCGACGGCGTGCTTGGTGTCCAGGAACATCAGCACCCGGCCGTCACGGGCGGCGATGCGGCGGGTCGTGGCCTGCTTGTCCACGCTGGCCACGTGCAGCACGTGGTGTTCCATCGTGGTGACCGTGCCGGCCGAGGGGTCCACCGAGTGGACCACCGGGTCGGTCAGGAACTGGCGCACCAGCCGGTCGACGTTACGGTCCAGCGTGGCCGAGAACAGCATCCGCTGGCCGTCGGGGCGTACCTGGTCGAGCAAGGCGGTGACCTGCGGCATGAAGCCCATGTCCGCCATCTGGTCGGCCTCGTCCAGGACGGTGATCCGTACCTGGTCGAGCCGGCAGTCACGGCGTTCGATCAGGTCCTTGAGCCGGCCCGGCGTGGCCACGACGACTTCGGCGCCGCCGCGCAGCACGCTGGCCTGGCGGCCGATCGACATGCCGCCGACCACCGTGGCCATGCGCAGTCGCAGCGAGCGGGCGTACGGGGTGAGGGCATCGGTGACCTGCTGCGCCAGCTCACGGGTGGGTACGAGCACCAGGGCGAGCGGCTGTCGCGGTTCCGCGCGCTGTCCGGCGGTACGGGCGAGCAGGGCCAGGCCGAAGGCCAGGGTCTTGCCGGAGCCGGTGCGGCCACGGCCCAGGAGGTCCCGGCCGGCCAGCGAGTTCGGCAGCGTCGCACCCTGGATCGGGAACGGGACGGTCACACCTTCGTGGGTGAGCGTGTCGAGCAGCGCGGACGGCATGTCCAGGTCCGCGAACGACTCGACGGCGGGCAGCGAAGGCGTGGTGCTCACCGGCAGGGCGAACTCACCCGGCGTCGACATACTGCGGCGGCGCGGTGCGGCCTGGCTGCGGGAATACGACGGACGATTACGGGCGGGCGCGGAGCCGGAGGAGCGGTACATACAGAAAGAGCCTTCCCTCGGAACGGCACGTGTCCGGGAAGACTCCGCAAAATGAAAACCTGGCGAAGAATCGCAAAAACGAGCCAGCGTAAAGCGGAAAAAAACGAATTGGGGCCCGCACCCTCAGGTGCGGGCCCCAACTACGTGGTGCGCGTCAAGCGTCAGGCGGGAACGATGTTCTCGGCCTGCGGGCCCTTCTGGCCCTGCGTGACGTCGAAGGTCACCTTCTGACCTTCCTGGAGCTCACGGAAGCCCTGGGTGGCGATGTTCGAGTAGTGGGCGAAGACGTCAGCGCCGCCACCGTCCTGCTCGATGAAGCCGAAGCCCTTTTCCGCGTTGAACCACTTCACGGTGCCAGAAGCCATGTCAATCTCCTCAATAGGTGCAGAGCCGGAAATCTGCACTGCGCAGATTCCTCGTCGCCGCATTGTGCCCATCCGGAGATGACCGGTAAAAACAAGAGTGCGCCTGAGGGTTACATCCCGTCAGGCGCACACAAAGTTCATGGGTACCAAAACTGCAACTGGGATCAAGGTAGCACGTCCACCGCCTGCACGGGGGTTTTCATGGCACCTCCGGGAGTGGCGCGGGACGCCTCGCGCGTAGACCGCGCGCGTCGCGAGGGAACCAAAGCCCTCCGGCTGCTCTCCTAGAAGGTGCCTTTCGTCCTCGATCTTGCGTTCGGAGCAATTCCCACGATGGATCCGCGTTCCCGCCGTCGCCGCCCTCTCGTCCTCCCGGCCGCCGCAGCGCTGCTCGCACTCGCCGCTCTCGCGGGCTGCGGCTCCGGCGGCGACCCCGCCTCGGCGGACAGCCGCGACCACCTCTCAGCCAGTGCCGGAGCCGGAGACGGCAAGGCCACGCCCCCGACGGAGAGCCCTGGGGCGTCGTCGTCCAAGGTGCTGATGCCCACCGGGCCGAAGTCGGAGCTCAAGCTGGCGCGCTCTACGCAGGCCGGGCCGATCATGGTCACCTCGGTGCGCGGAGCGAAGTCCGGCGTCACCGGGAAGGTCTGGGTCTGGCTTCCCCCGGAGTACAGCGACCCCAAGTACGCGACCTATGGATTCCCCGTGGTCATGATGTACGCGGGCGGCCAGAGCAACGGCTACAACACCTGGACCGACCACCAGCTGCCGATCCAGGAGGCCGACGTCCAGCTGAGCAAGCAGGGCAAGGCCCATCCGTTCATCATGATCATGCCGGTCCAGAACCTCAATTCCCATGAGAACAAGGCCCTGGACTGCAGCGACATCCCCGGCCAGCCCAAGATGGGCACCTGGATGGCCAGGGACGTCCCCGACTTCGTGAGGGCGAACTTCCGCACCTTGCGCAGCCGCGACGGCTGGGGCGTCATGGGCGCCTCCACCGGCGGTTTCTGCAGCGCGAAGCTCGTCCTGCAGTACCCCGACGTCTTCAAGGCCGCCGTGCCGATGGACGGCTACTTCGACCCCGACTCCCTGCTGTGGAAGGGCCACGAGGCCGACCGTCTCGCCAACAGCCCGAACACCCTCGCCAGGAAGGGCAAGGCCGACGTCAGCATCCTCGCCACCGCGGGCAACGGCGAGCCGTACGAGACCAACCTGGTCAAAACCTGGCTGAAGAAGATCGTCGCGCCCGTCAAGGCCGAGTACTACGAACTGCCCGGCGGACGTCACCTCACCTCGGACTTCAAGAAGCTCATCCCCCGCACCCTGACCTGGTTCACCAGCAAGCTCGCCGGCCCGACGGACGGCAGCTGATTCAGGTCACGACCAGGCACGTCACAGCCAGCCGCGCCGGGCCGCGATCGCGCCGGCCTGGAAGCGGTTGTCGGCTCCGAGCAGTTCGTGGAGACGGCTGATGCGGCGACGCATGGTGCGTACGGACCAGCCGAGCTGGCGGGCTATCGCCTCGTCCTTGAGGCCGCCGACCAGCAGGGTGAGAACAAGCCGGTCCTCCTCGCCGAGCGGGTCCTCGGCGGGGGCGTTGAGGGGCAGCGCCTGCTTCCAGCACATCTCCCAGTAGTCGGTGAGGGCGTCGAGCAGGGTGGACGGGCGGATGACCGCGGCGCGGACGTCGTTGAGGTCGAGGGAGAGCGGCATCAGGGCGAGCCTGCGGTCGGCGATCGCGAGCTTGATGCGCAGGCCGGGCAGCACGCGGGCCTGTTCGCCGTGGTGGACCAGCTCGCGGATGTCCTCCAGCACGCCGGGCCACTCCAGGGCCTCGGGGGCGTAGACCGCCCGGTACCGTACGCCGCGGCTGAGCGCCGTGGCCTCCACGGGGTTGGAGGTGGTCAGGGCGTACGGCGGCCGGTCCAGGGTCATGACGTCTTCGCGGGCCTCCTGCTGGAGGCGGACGAACCAGCGGCCGAGGGCCTCACTGCCGGTGGTGATCTCCACCTCGTCCTCGTCGGTCGCGCCGGTCCGCGCGGCGGCGAACAGCCGGGACAGTTCGCCGGCCGCCGAGCGGACCCGGTCCAGCTCATTGGTCCTGGCCCGCACCAGCGCTTCGACGGCGGCACCCGGCTCGATCGCGGCGTACCGGCGGCGGGTGCCCGCGAGCCGGCCGACGAGGCCATGGTCGCGCAGCCGGTCCAGCGCTCTGGCGACGCGTTCCGCGGAACAGCCGAGATCGGCGGCGAGTTCGGCCGGCGCCGCCGTCCGCCGGGTCAGGACGGCGCGGTAGACGCTCTCGTCGAACGGGTCGATGCCCGCCGCGGTGAGCTCGGGAGTCTCGGACGTCTCGGAAGTCATGGGCGGATGGTGGCCCAGTTGTGCCAGCGGCAGCAATGGGCCACGAAGATTCGTTGTGCGGCAAGTACCGCCACCACTAGGACCTTTACGTATGGCAATGAACTCACGAAGATCGCGTCATGCCGGTCTCGCGGCCGTCGTACTCGCCGGCACGCTGGCGGCGATACCGGGTGCCGCCACCGCGTCCACACCCGATCCGCGGCAACGAGTGATCGTCGAACTGTCCGGGAACGCCGCGGTCACCGCCGCGCCCGGCGGATCGCTGCAGTCCGCCGGGGCCGCCTCCGGCGTCGGCGCGGCGCGCCGCGCGCTGGACGCGCGCCAGGAGACCTTCCTCGGCTCGGCGGAGAGCGCCGGACTGCATCCCGCGTCCACGCGCAAGCTGGGCCTGCTGATCGACGCCGTGGCGATGACGGTGCCCGGGTCCGAGGTGGCCCGGCTCTCCTCGCTGCCGGGCGTCACCGCCGTCCGCCCCGACACCCGGGTGCTGGCGAAGACGGACGTCAGTGTGCCGCTGATCGGCGCGCCCGGAGTCTGGCAGCGCAAGGACTCCGCCGGCGTCCACGTCACCGGGGCGGGAACCACGGTCGCCATCCTGGACAGCGGTGTGGACTACACCCACCCCGATCTGGGCGGCGGACTCGGCAAGGGCCACAAGGTCGTCGGCGGGCACGACTTCGTCAACGGCGACGACGACCCGATGGACGACAACGGCCATGGCACCCATGTCGCCGGCATCATCGCGGGCAAGGCCGCGAAGAAGGGCGGCATCACCGGCGTGGCGCCCGACGCGAACCTGTTGGCCTACAAGGTGATGGACGCGGACGGCGCCGGCTACACATCGGACATCATCGCCGGGATCGAGGCGGCGGCCGATCCGGCCAACCCGCACCGGGCCGATGTCATCAACATGAGCCTCGGCGGGCCCGGTGACGGCACCGATCCACTGGGCCGCGCGGCGACCGCCGCGGTGCGGGCCGGTGTGGTCGTGGTGGCCGCGGCCGGCAACGAGGGACCGGGCAGCGGTACGGTCAGCAGCCCGGGATCGGCCGACGGTGTGATCGCGGTCGGCGCGTCGACGAGCAATCTGCGGCTGCCCAGCGCGTATCTGGCCGGCAAGAAGCCCGAGTTGATCCAGACCTACCGCGGCATCCTGTCCGCGAATCCGCCGGAGCGCCCGGTCACCGCTCCCCTCGTCGACGTCGGAGCGGGCACTCCCGCCGACTGGGCCAAGGCCGGTGACGTGCGGGGGAAGATCGTACGGGCCGGTCTCCTCATCCCCTGGGCTCTCGACGACCTGTCGGGGCGGGACGTGGAGTGGGCGCGCGAGGCCGAGAAGCGCGGCGCGATCGCCGTACTGGGCGGCCTGGCGTCCAGCGACGGCCCGGTGTTCGTCGCCGGGGCGCCGGATGGATCCCGGACGCCGGGGGTGAGCCGGACGCCCGGGGTGGCCCAGGTGCCGCCCTCCTCCGCCCGGATCGACGCCTCCGGTGACTCGCTGCGCATGGACCACCTGGTGGTCATGGGCATCGACTCGACCCAGTACACGGAGCTGAGCACCCGGCTCGCCGCCGGAAAGGTGTCGGTGACACTGCGCGGCACCGACACCACCGACCAGATCGCCTCGTTCTCCTCGCGCGGTCCCACCCAGGGCTTCGGCCTCAAGCCGGATCTGGTCGCGCCGGGCGTGGAGATCCGCTCCACCGTCCCCACATCGCTGTACGGGCCCGGCGAGTACCGCATGTCGGGTACGTCGATGGCGGCACCGCACGTCGCCGGCGCGGCGGCCCTGCTGCGCCAGCTGCACCCGGGGCAGGCTCCCGCCGAGATCAAGTCCGCGCTGGTCGGCACCGCGAAGCCGCTGGGCGGCACCGGGCCCACGACGCAGGGCTCGGGCCGGCTCGATGTGGCCGCGGCCGCCTCGGCCACGGTCGGCGCGACACCGGCGTCCGTGTCCTTCGGCCTCGCCGATCTGTCCGGGCGTGACGTCGGCGGCACCGCGAAGGTGACGCTGCGCAACTCCGGCAAGCGGCAGATCACCACCACGCTGAGCAGCACCGGGCCCGCCACGGTCTCGCCGAAGCGGGTCACCGTACCGGCCGGGGGAACCGCGACCGTCACGGTCACCCTGCGCGTCGCACGCCCCTCCACCGACACCGAGATCAGCGGCCGCGTCACGGCGGCTCCCGACCAGGGTCCCGCGATCGGTGTGCCCTACCTGCTGGCCGTCCGGCACCTCGCCGTGCAGGCCGCGCCCGACCCGAGTGACGGCCACTCCATCGTGCACATCGCCGCGCCGACGCGGCTGGCCGCGCCGCCGGTCGTCACCGTCACTCCCCCGCACGGCGGGCCCGTCGCTCTCACCGCCACTCTCGACCCCACCAGCGGTTACTACCGGGCCGCGGTGACCGGCAGCGCGCCCGGCGCCTACGGGGTCTCGGTGCGCGGCACCGCCGCCACCGGCCAGCGGCTCACCGGCTCCAGCGCCTTCGAGGTCACTCCGGTCGACAGCCGCAAGGACCGCTGGGAGCCGATCGGCCCGAACAGCCAGGCCGGCTACGTCTCACTCTCACCGGCCCGGCCGGGACAGGCCGTGCTCACCCAGTACCAGAAGGCGGCACCCTGGCTGACCACCGACAACGGCGCGTCCTGGCGCCAGTTGGGCCGGCTGCCGGTCGCCGACGGCACCGGACCGCTCGTGGTGGACGCGAAGCGGCCCGACCGCTGGTGGTACGCCGTGAACAGCGTCCGTGACTTCTCCCGTCGGGGCACCATCCTGCGCACCGAGGACAACGGGCGCACCTGGCGCAAGCTCGACGTCCCGGACACGCGGATCACCGCGCTCGTCGCGGACGAGCAGACCCGCACCCTGGTCGCCGTCGCCTCCGGCGCACTGCTGGTCAGCACCGATGCGGGCGACCACTGGACCACCTACCCGACCGGCGTGTCCGGCGCCGTCACCGAGGCCGCCGTCACCGGCGACGCCCTCTATCTGACGACGTCGACCGGCGTCTGGGCGCGCTCGGGGATCGGCTCGGGGAACCCCGGCGAGGCACACCGCCTCTTCACCTCACCTCCCCGCACGCAGGCTTTCGGTCTGGCCGCGGACTCCTCCGTCGTGGCCGTGTACATCCTGGGCACCGGCGTCGTCGGTTCCCGCGACGGTGGAAGCACCTGGACCACCCTGCTGCCGCTGCCGATGGGCGGCCTCGGCCTGACCGTCTCGGGCGGCGACCTGTACCTGCGCACCACGAACGGCGGCCGTCTCAGCCGCGACCACGGGCAGACCTGGACGACGGTCGCCGCACCGTCGGCCGCCGCGGTGCCGATGGACTACGACCGCTGGGCCGACGGGTCGGTCACCGTCTCCAGCGAGCAGGACGGCCTCTACCGGGGCACCGCGGAAGGCACCGGCTTCCGGCGGATCGGCGTCCCGGGTCTGACCATCCCCGATCTCGCGGGCAGCGGCGGCCATCTGCGCGCCGCCACCGACAGCGCGACGTACCGCACCGCGATTCCGGTCGCGGGCCCGGAGTGGGGCCAGTCCGGCGGCGAGGGCATGATCGGCGTCACCACGTCGCAGCTCGCCGTTTCGGCCAGGGATCCGAAGGTGGTCTGGAAGGTCCGGCGCGCCGCGTTCGGCATGTTCACCGTCGAGCGCAGCGGCGACGGCGGCGCCACCTGGGAGGAGCGGGGAAGCTCGTCGGAGGTGCCGACCGCACTCCTGGTCGACCCCGCCGACCCGAACCGCGTGCTGGTCAGCTTCAAAAGCCTCATCGGCCAGGGGCTCTTCGCCACCAGCGACGGCGGCACGACCTGGAAGAACCTCTTCCACGACCGCGCCTTCGACGCCATGGCCGGCGATCCCGGTAATCCGCTGCGCCTGTGGCTCGGCAACTCCTCCGGCCTCTACCGGTCGGACGACGGCGGAGTCACCGTCGCCAAGGTCGCCGACGGACCGGTCACCGCGCTCGATCTCGACGGGCGGCGGCTCATCGTCGGCGGCGAGACCGTCCGCGTGAGCACCGACGGCGGCCGGACCTTCCGCACCGCGGACACCGGCGGCCTCGCGATCCATGTCTCCGACCTGCTCAGGGTCGGCGACACGCTCTACGCGGCCACCACCCGCTCCCAGGCCAGCGGCCTCATCCAGGGCGGCCGGGGCGTACTGCGCAGCACCGACCACGGCCTGACCTGGCAGAACATCTCCACCGGCCTGCAGAACACCGACACCACCACACTGGCCGCGACCCCCGACGGCCGCACGCTCTACGTCGGCACCATCGACGGCGGCGTGCACCGTCTCAACCTGCGTCACTGATGACCGATCACTGATCGCCGTGATCCGGCGCACGCGGCGGACCCGGCGGCCGGGCGGGAGTTCCCGCCCCGGCCGCCGGGTCCGCCGGCGTCCGGGGCGGCGGCCGCCGGGCCCGCATCGAACCGCTGGTCCGCACACGGCTGGTGGACCCGAGGGACAACGGTGACGGTGTACGACCACGACTGATGACCGAGCGCGCCACCAGGCCGCCTACGCGGCCTCAGACCTCGTACGTCACCGTCACCGGGGCGTGGTCCGACCAGCGCAGGTCGTAGGTGTGTGCCCGTTCCACCACGGCGGACGTGGCCTTGGCCGCGAGGCCCTCGGTGGAGACGTGGTAGTCGATGCGCCAGCCGGTGTCGTTGTCGAAGGCCTTGCCGCGGTAGGACCACCAGGAGTAGGGGCCGATGGCGTCGGGGTGCAGATGGCGGACCACGTCGGTGTACCCGGTGCGGTCGAAGACCCCGGTGAGCCAGGCGCGTTCCTCGGGGAGGAAGCCCGAGCTCTTCTGGTTGGCCTTCCAGTTCTTGAGGTCGGCCTCGCGGTGGGCGATGTTCCAGTCGCCGCAGACGAGGACCTCCCGGCCGCCGGCGGCGGCGCGGGTACGGAGGGCCGCGAGATGGACGAGGAACTCGGCCATGAAGCGCTCCTTCTCCGTCTGGCGGTCGGTGCCGACTTCGCCGGAGGGGAGGTAGAGGCTGGCGACGGTGACGCCGGGGAGGTCGATCTCGATGTATCGGCCGGAGCTGTCGAATTCGGCGGAGCCGAATCCGATCTGCACGCGCTCCGGCTCGCGGCGAGTGTAGATCGAGACGCCCGCGCGACCCTTGGCGGCGGCCGGAGCGTAGTAGGCGTGCCAGCCGGCGGGCTCGCGGATCTCGTCGGGGAGCTGCTCGGCCTCGGCGCGCACTTCCTGCAGGCAGACCACGTCGGCGGCGGTGGCCTCCAGCCAGGGGAGGAAGCCCTTCTTGGCGGCGGCGCGGAGCCCGTTGACGTTAACGGTCGTGACAGTCAGCAAAGCGTGCTCCCGAATGGCGGCTACCGGCGCAGCGCAGCCTACTATTCGGTCGCTCGGCTCCTTCGCCCGGCCGCTCTCCCGCATCCATGTGAGGGGGACACGCGTACGCACGTACGATGCCGTGGTGAAGATCCGAACCATGCGCTACGACCACCCCGACGCGGTGAAGCTGAACGACCGGGTGCAGCTGGAGTACGTCGAGCGGTACGGCGACGGCGACCTGACCCCGATGGACGCCACGCAGTTCGACCCGCCGCGGGGCCTGTATCTGGTGGGGTACGTGGACGAGCGGCCGGTTGCCAGCGGCGGCTGGCGGGCTCAGGACGAGTCGCCCGAGGGGTACGCGGACGGCGACGCGGAGCTGAAGCGGATGTACGTGGTGGACGAGGCGCGCGGCCGGGGGCTGGCGCGGCGGATCCTGGCCGAGCTGGAGGCGAGCGCGGCCGCGGCCGGGCGGTCCCGGATGGTTCTGGAGACCGGCGCCAAGCAGCCGGAGGCCATCGCGCTGTACGAGTCGTGCGGCTACACGCCGGTGTCGAAGTTCGGGCTGTACCGGCACGAGCCGCTCAGCGTGTGCCTGGGGAAGGCGCTCCCGCCGCAGGACCAGGGCTGACCCGCGGCCGATCGGGCGAGCCCGCGCTCACTTCCTCCGGTGGAAGACGTAGGCGCCGCAGACACCGCCGATGATGGCCATCCCGAGCAGGGCCAGCCACAGCGGCATCGTCACCTCGGGGATGATCAGCCGGATCTTGACCTGCCGGGTGTTCTCGAAGATGAAGACGAGACCGAGCACCGCCAGTACGGCTACCGCGATCCGGCTCGGCGTGACGAGTCCGCCGCCGGACTTCTTACTGCTGGACTTACCGCTGGACGTCGACTTGGCGGCACTCACAGTGGGTCACCTGCTTTCGGGTCGACTGTCACCACCTGTGTTCAGCATCGCGGTGTCCGGGTCCCGGAGGGCGTTCGGCTGGACCGTTCGGGTGACGGAGCCGAGCAGCCGCAGCGCCGCCTCGGACGAGGAGCCGGCCTCCGCGCTGTACATCAGCATCCGGTGACCGGAGTCGTCCGCGACCTGCAGCATCTCGAAGGAGAGCTCCAGCGAGCCGATCGTCGGGTGGTGGAACGCCTTGGTGCCGAAGGTGCAGCCGTTCACCGGATGACGCGACCACATGGCGGCGAATTCGGTGCTCTTCATCGACAATTCGCCGATCAGCTCCGCCAGCCTGCGGTCCTCGGAGTGCTGTCCCGCGGCCAGCCGCAGTGTGGCGACCGCGCGCCGGGCCTCTTCGTCCCAGCGCGGGTACAGCTCGCGCGTGTGCGGGTCGAGGCGCGTCGGCCTTGGCGAAAAGGCGAAGGCCAAGGTACAGCTCGCGCGTGTGCGGGTCGAGGAAGAGCATCCGCTGCAGGTTCGGGCGGTCGGCGAAACGGTCCGCGCCGTCCGCGTCGAGGTGTCCCGCGGTCAGCGCGTGGCCCAGCGGATTCCAGGCCAGCACCTCGAAACGCCGGTCCACGACGACGACGGGCACGTCGGCCATCGCCGCGATCAGCTGCCGGGTGCCGGGCCTGGCGGTCTCGGGGCGCTCCGGCCGGCGGCGCTTGGTGCGGCCGGGGCGCGCGAGGTTTCGCAGGTGGGTGTGCTCGTCCTCGGTGAGGCGCAGCGCGGCGGCGAGGGCGTCGAGTACGCCTTCTGAGGCGTTGTTGCTCTGGCCCTGTTCCAGCCGGGTGTAGTACGCGACGCTCACGCCGGCGAGCTGGGACAGTTCCTCGCGGCGCAGGCCGGGGACCCGGCGCCTGGCCCCGTAGGAGATCAGCCCGACGTCCTCGGGGCGCAGCCGGGCTCGGCGGGTACGCAGGAATTCGCCGAGTTCCGCGGGAGTGTCCATGCGGACCAGTCTCCCCCGCCCGCCCGTTCGTAGCCTGTCCCTGCCAGTGGCAGGCACCGCCGAGCGGGCGGAAGAGGCCGGTGAGGCGGCGCCGACCCGGGCCGGCAGACCCGAGTGCGCTGTCCCGGGCGGGCTGCCCCCGGTGGGCTGCCCCGGGTGGGGCTCAGGTGCGCCCTTCGGTGTCCTGCGCCTGCGTCAGCAGCGGCGAGGTGCTCATCCAGCGGGCGCGCACCACGGTGAATCCGGCACGTTCGTAGGCGTCGCAGACCAGCTCGTCGTCATCGACGACGACACGGATGACGCGCTTGCGGGCCAGCCGCCGCAGGAGTTCCAGCTTGGCGGTGCGGGCGGGCCTGCGGTCGTCGTTCGACCGCATCCATACGTGGCCCGACGGCAGACCGTGGCGGTCGAGCCAGGCGACGGTGTCGCGGCGGCAGCGTTCCGGCCGGCCGGTGACGTACTCGACGTCGCATTCGACGGCGGCTTCCCGGGCCAGCCGCACTCCCTCCGCCAGCGGGGCGTCATCGACCGCCGCGCGGAAGAAGCCGGTCCAGTCCTTCGGCTGCCGGTCGAGCAAGGGCAGCCGGTGCCTGGTGTCGGCGAGGGTGCCGTCCAGGTCGAAGACCGCCAGCGGACGGGTCGTCTCCAGTTGATCGCTCACATGTACCTCCGCGCGAACGATAGCGGTGCGCAGCGGGAACGGCCGGAATAACGGGGTGTGGAGGGCGGCTCCCGCGGTCATCATGACCGGATGACTTGGACCGCACCCGAAGTACCGCGTACCGACCCCCCGATGGTCTCCGACGAGCGCGTCTCGCTGGAGAGCTGGCTCGGCTACCACCGCGCGACCCTGCTCCACAAATGTTCCGGGCTGACCGGCGATCAGCTGGCGGTGCGCGCGGTGAAGCCGTCGGCGCTGTCGCTGCTCGGCCTGGTACGGCATATGGCGGAAGTCGAACGCTGGTGGTTCCGGATCCTGTTCAACGGTCAGCCGGAGCTCAACAGCGTGTTCTGTACCGACGACGAACCGGACGGCGACTTCGATCTCGCCGAGGCCGCGGGCGCCGAGGCCGACTTCGCGACCTTCGCCTCCGAGTGCGAACTCGCGGACCAGGCAGCCGCGGGACGGTCCCTCGACGACACCTTCGCCCATCCGCGCCGGGGCGGACCGATCGACCTGCGCTGGGTCTACGTCCACATGATCGAGGAGTACGCGCGCCACAACGGCCACGCCGACATCCTCCGCGAGCAGATCGACGGTGTCACCGGGGACTGAACCTCCGACCCCTCCGGATCTTTACGACTCCCGCTGGGCCCGGGTTGGTGTCAGCGGCGTGCCGCCGTCCGCAACACGCACCGCCCCGGTCCGGTGCGGTGCGGCCGGCGCGGGCCGTTCTCTCCCCCGCGCGGCCCGCCGCGCCCGCAGCGCCGCCCCGGCCAACACCACCGCGGCGGCCGTCCCGTAGGACCAGGACTGGAGCCAGCTGCCGTGGGCGCCCATGGCGTTCCCGATGTAGAGCACGGTGCCCGCGGCCGGGACGGCGAGCCATTCCCAGCGGCCGTCGAGCGCGACCAGTGCGACCACCAGCAGGGCGTACCAGTAGTAGGACGGTGAGGTCAGCAGCAGCGCGGTGCCGGTGACGAGCAGCGCGCCGCTCCAGGGCCGGCCGGGATCGCCGCGGCGCAGGACGTGGAGGGCGGTCAGCGCGATGAGCGCCATCGCGAGCGGGGCGGCGACGCTGTCCGGCAGGAACAGGCGCAGCAGCGCGAACCGGTGCACGCCGCCCGATTCGTACCCTTCCTCCTGCAGATAGCCGGGCAGATAGCCGAGCACGCCGACGCCGGAGGTCAGGATGTACGGCAGATAGGCGAGGGCGATCACGAGGACGGCGGGCACCAGGACACGCGCGGCGTCGCGGGGGCCACGGCGCGCCAGCGCGCCCGGCAGGACGATGGCCGGCAGCAGTTTGACGGCGATGGCGGCGCCGAGCAGCGCGCCGCGGCGCGGCAGCACGGACGTGCCGAATGCGACCACGGTCAGGAGCACGCCGAGCGTGTCGACATGCGCGTCGTTGACGGCCGCGAAGGACACCGCGGGACACCAGGCCCACAGCGCGGCGCGCCGTGGATCACCGCGCCGCCGCAGGACGAGCAGCAGGGCGACAGTGGTCCCGACGGCCAGGGCGGCGCCCGCGATCTGCGTCGGCTTGTGGCGCGCTCCGTCGGGGGACAGCGCGTGGACGGCCAGGAACCAGCCCTCCGCCACCGGCGGGTAGATCGTGTTCACGGAGGGCCGGTTGATGCGGGTGCAGACCGGCCCGACCGGCCGCAGATCGGGGGCGGCGCACACGGGGCCCGGCGGGAAGAGCCAGTCGTCGCGCAGCCCGGCCAGTTGCGGCGCGGCGGGCGGATAGGCATACGGGGAGATGCCCGCGGCCTGGACCCGGCCGTCCCAGGCGTAGCGGTACATGTCGCTGCTGGTGCGCGGCGGTCCGGTCAGCGCCGCCACCGACAGTGCCGCACTGCCCACGAGGATCACGATCACCGCGGCGCGCACCGGGATCCTGCGGACCGCCCAGACGGCGGCGGTGAAGAGCGCCCAGGCGGCGGCATACCAGTACAGGAGGTGCTGAGGGCGTGCCTCGGAACCGCCCGACCTGATCGTGACGGCGACGACCGCGGTGAGCGCGGCGACGAGGACTGAGGTGCATACGGTGCGGACTCCCACGCCGTCCACCGTGACAGGCGGAGCGGCCCGGCGGGATCTGCACGGGCCCGGTGTCCGCAATCCGTAAGGAGTCGCCACCACTGCCGAAGCCCTGGTCGGGGGTGTGATGGACCTATGGAGAATCCATCAGCCGGAGAGCACCCCCCGAACCGCCCGGACCCTCCGAACCGGCAGGGCAAGCCGCACCCGCCGAGCCCCCCGAGCGTGCCGGACCCTTCGAGCCCGTCGAGCAAGCCGGACCCTTCGAGCCCGCTCACCCCGTCGGGCCCGCCCCGCCCGCCGGGTCCCCCGCGCTCTCCGGCCCCCCGGAATTCCCGGAGCCCCCGTGCGGTCCTCGCCCTCCCGGATCCGCCGTCCTGGATGCGCCGGGGCCCGCTGCGCGAGGGCGCGTTCACCGGGCGGCTGCACGACGCGCGTACGGCCACTGTCGTCGGCCGCGCGCTGGGCGCGGCCATCGCCGTGTGCTTCATGACCGGTCTCATCAGCCACTATCTGCAGCACCCGCCCAACTGGGCGGCCGACTGGCTGCCCAGCCGCCCGTCGTGGGGCTACCGGTTCACCCAGGGTCTCCATGTGGCGAGCGGCATCGCGGCGATTCCGCTGCTGTTCGCGAAGTTGTGGACGGTGTATCCGCGGCTCTTCGCCTGGCCGCCGGCCCGGTCGGTGGCCAAGGTCCTGGAGCGGCTGTCGATCGCGGTGCTGGTGGGTGCGGTGCTGCTGCAGTTGTTCACAGGGCTGCTGAACACGCTGCAGTGGTACCCGTGGCCGTGGAATTTCGTGCCGACGCACTGGGCGCTGGCCTGGGTCGTGATCGGCGCGCTGCTGCTGCATCTGGCGGTGAAGGCGCCCGTCATCGCGGCGCACTGGTCACGGCGGTCGGCCGGCACCGTGGAGCTGCCGGCGGCGCACCGGCCGGACCGGCGGGCGTTCGTCCTGGCGGTCGGCGCGGCGGTGGGGGCGGTCACGCTGACGACGGTCGGGCAGTCCTTCACCCCGCTCAAGGACCTCGACCTGCTCGCGCCGCGCCATCCCGATCACGGACCGCTGGGGCTGCCCGTCAACAAGACGGCGGCGGCCGCCGGGGTCACTGCCGCGCGGCTGGCGGACTGGCGGCTGCGCGTGGCCGGGCCGCGTCCGTACGAGCTGACGCTGCCCGAACTGCGCACCCTGGAGCAGCACTCGGCGATGCTGCCGATCGCGTGCGTCGAGGGCTGGAGCAAGAACGCCCACTGGGCGGGCGTGCGGGTGCGCGATCTGCTGGACCGGGCGGGCGCCCCGCCCGGCGCGCGGATCAGGGTGGTGTCACTGCAGCAGGGCGGCGCCTACGCGGTGACGGAGATGGGCTCCTCGTACGCGCGTGATCCGCTGACCCTGCTGGCGCTGGCGCTGAACGGCACGCCGCTCTCGGTCGACCACGGGTTCCCGGCCCGGATCATCGCGCCGAATCGGCCGGGCGTGCTCCAGACGAAGTGGGTCTCCCGGCTGGAGGTGCTGGCATGAGGGCCCGTGCAGCGCTCGGCGCGGTGGGGGTCGCGGCGATGGGACTCGGCGCCTCACTGCTGTTGACTGATAGTCAGGTACGAGCGCCGCTGGATGTGCCGCTCTGGATGGCCGGTGCGATCGTGCTGCACGACGCGGTGTTGGCGCCGGTGGTCCTGGCCATCGGCGCGGCACTGGCCCACCGGCTGCCCCCGCGCGTGCGGCGGCCGGTGCGCGCCGGGCTGATCGTCGCCGCGTGCCTGACCGCGGTGGCACTGCCCGTACTGCTGCGGCCCGGCGCGACGTCCAACCCTTCGGTGCTTCCGCTGGACTATCCCCGCAACACTCTGATCGCACTGGGGGCGGTCGCCGTGGTGACCGCCCTGGCGGCCGGGTGGGCGGCACTGCGCCGATTTCGATCAGTTCGCAAAACACTAATGCTCAATACGACCTCCAGGCATTAGCGTGTGTGTCGGTGGAGCTGTTCCACCGACACACACGGGAGGCACCCGCGATGACCGCTCTCGAACTGCCCCGGGTGGCACACCGGTCCATCGAGGTGGACGGCGTACGCGTCTTCTACCGCGAGGCCGGCGCCCCGGACGCCCCCACGCTGCTTCTGCTGCACGGATTCCCGTCCGCCTCGCACCAGTACCGGCGGCTCATCTACGCGCTCGGCGGCCAGTACCACCTGATCGCCCCGGACTACCCGGGCTTCGGGCACAGCGACGCGCCCGCGTCGCTCACCTACACCTTCGACCTGCTCGCCGACTTCATCGAGGGGTTCTGCGAGGCTCTCGGCCTGCACCGGTTCACGCTCTACGCCTTCGACTTCGGCGCTCCCGTCGGCTTCCGGCTGGCCACCCGCCACCCGGAGTGGATCGCGGGCCTGGTCGTGCAGAACGGCAACGCCTACGAGGACGGGCTCAGCCCGATCGCCCGCGCGTTCGTGGCCGAGAGCCCCGAGACCGAGGGCTCCGAGGGGCGGATGCGCCAGATGCTGACCCTTCCCTTCACCCGCGGCCAGTACGAGGACGGCGCCGCGGACCCGTCCGCCGTCGCCCCCGACGGCTGGACCCTCGACCAGCACTTCCTCGACCTGCCGGGCCGGGACGCGATCCAGCTGCAGCTGGCCTACGACTACCGCAGCAATGTCGCGCTCTACCCGCAGTGGCAGGAGTGGCTGCGCAAGCACCAGCCGCCGACGCTGGTGGTGTGGGGCCGCAATGACGCCATCTTCGTGGAGGCCGGAGCACACGCCTTCCTGCGTGACGTGCCGGACGCCGAGGTCCACTCGTTCGGCACCGGCCACTTCGCGCTGGAGGAGTGCGTCGGGGAGATCGCACCGCTGATCGCGGACTTCCTCGACCGTACGTGGGCGTGAGCGGACGCCCGAACGGGGCTCCCGGGCCGTTCGGCTCTGCTGGGTGATTCAGCAGCGCCACAACTCCGCGAAGTTGCGGCCGTCCGCCGACCATTCCTCGGCCGTCGTCCAGCCGGTGTCCGCGGCGGCGGCCCGCAGCGCGGCGGGTCCCAGCCGGGCCCACGGGAAGTCGCGGCCGTGCCGGCCCCGGCCGTCCTCGACCCGTACGGTGAACCGCTCGTCGACGTCGTAGGCCGCCGCCTCGACCAGCAACCGGCCGCCGGGAGCGACCAGTTCGCCGACCCGGGCCAGGAGGGCGCGGGGATCGCCGCCGATGCCGACATTGCCGTCGACCAACAGCGCCGTCCCCCAACGGCCCTCCGCGGGCAGCCGGTCGAAGACCGACCGGCACAGCACCGCTCCCCCGGCGCCCCGCGTGCGGGCCACGGCCGCCGGGCTGACGTCCACCCCGAGAGCAGGGACCCCGGTGGCCGCGATCGCCGCCACCAGACGGCCGGGCCCGCAGCCGATGTCGAGTACGGGGCCGCGCAGGCAGCGGTACACCAGGCCGGTGTCGGCGGCGTCCGGGGCGGCGCACCACCGCTCCACGTCCAGCGGCAGCAGCCATCCGTCGGCCCTGCGCAGGAACAGCGGTCCGCGCCCGGCTCGTAGCGCCTGCGAGTACGGATCGTCGATCCACGGCGCGGGGGCGCCGGGCCGCTGCCCGATCGTCGCGGTTCCTACTGCTGTTCGTGCTGCTGTTCGTGCTGCTGTTCCTGCTGCTGTTCCTGCTGCGGTCGCGAGCGCCGTCGCGCCGTCCAGGGCCGTCATCGGGCCGCCCGTCCGGTGCCGTCACCGGGCAGCGGGCCGGTGCCCACCGGTTCCAGGGATGTCCCGGTCGTCCGCGCCATCGCGGCGAAGCGCGAACCGGGGACGCGGGCGGCGACCTCGGCGACGTCGGCCGCCGTGTCCACGTCCCGCAGTCGCGCCAGGTCGCGCACCCGCAGCCCCGCGTCGGTGAGCCGGCGGCGCTGGATCTCGCCCGTCAGGTCCGTGGACATCGGCACCCCGAGGATCAGCGCCGGGTCCGGGACGGCGAGCCCGAGCGCCCAGAAACCGCCGTCCTCGGCGGGACCGAACCACGCGTCGCAGCCGAGCCACGCGTCCGGCCGCAGCGCCGGCCCCAGCAGGGCCGGGGTGAGCTGCGGCGTGTCCATGCCGACGAGCAGCGCGGGCCCGGTGCATCCGGCGAACGCCGCCGCCAGCCGCTCGTCCAGCCCGCCGCGCACCTGCGGCACGACCTCGATGCCCGGTGGCAGCCATGCGCCGGGGGCACCGTCGAGCACCAGCACCCGACGCCGGGACGGGGCGCGCAGCACCGCGTCGAGCGTGTCGGCGAGCGCCGCCTCGGCCAGCGCCGCCGCCTGCCGGGGCGAATAAGGCGGTGTGAGTCGCGTCTTGACCCGCCCCGGTACGGGCTCCTTGGCGATCACCAGCAGCGTCGTCCCGCCCGAAGGGGCGGTGGTGCCGGCACAGCCCGCGGCACGTCGAACCCCCGTCATCGCGCGGCCGCCGCTTCCGGCACGGCCCGCGCGGCAACCGGCGGCTGCCGCAATACAGCGCGCATGTCACGGACCGCGTGCCATGTACCGCGCCAGGTGCCGGTCACTTTGGAGCGGCCGGTCCTGGGGGCGTACGGGACGTCGGTCTCGGCGATCCGCCAGCCGGCGTCGGCCGCGCGGACCAGCATTTCGAGGGGGTAACCCGACCGGCGGTCGGACAGCTCCAGAGCGAGCAGGGCCTCGCGCCGGGCGGCCCGCATCGGGCCGAGGTCCCGGAGCCGCAGGCCGGTGCGGCGGCGAATGAGCCGGGCCAGTTCGAGGTTGGCGAGCCGGGCGTGCGGCGGCCAGGCGCCGCGGGTGGTCGGCCGGCGGCGGCCGAGCATCAGATCGGCGCCGCCCCGGAGCACCGGGTCCGCGACGGACGGCAGCAGGGCGGGGTCGAGCGAGGCGTCGCAGTCGCAGAAACAGACGATGTCGGCGGTCGCGGCGAGCAGTCCGGCGTGGCAGGCGGCGCCGAAGCCCCGCACCGGTTCGCGGATCACCGTCGCGCCGAGGGAGGCGGCGAGGTCGGCGGAGCCGTCGGTCGAGCCGTTGTCAACGACGATCGCCCGCCATCCGGACGGAATCCGCTCCAGCACCCAGGGCAGGGCCCCGGCCTCGTCCAGGCACGGCAGTACGACGTCGACAGGCGGTGTCGGTGGGTTGGTCACGCCCCTCACCCTACGAACAAGAAACGGACATTCGGGACTTTGGATCCTTACGAAACACGGACGTCGGCCGCCCCCGGCCGCCGTCCGGGGGACCGCGCCGCCGCTCGGTGCCACACTCGACGTGTGACCACCGATCCCGCACAGCGCCGCATCCTCGTCGTGGACGACGACCCGACCGTGGCCGAGGTCGTCGCGGGGTACCTCCACCGCGCGGGCTTCCTCGTGGACCGGGCCGCCGACGGCCCCACCGCGGTGGCCCGCGCCGCCGCGACCCGCCCCGACCTCGTCGTACTCGATCTGATGCTGCCCGGTCTCGACGGGCTGGAGGTGTGCCGCCGCATACGGGAGCGCGGCCCCGTCCCCGTCGTCATGCTGACCGCCCGCGGCGACCAGGACGACCGGATCCTCGGCCTCGAGGTCGGCGCGGACGACTACGTCACGAAGCCGTTCAGCCCGCGCGAGCTGGTGCTCCGGGTGGAGTCCGTACTGCGCCGCGCCGGGACGCCGCCGCCCGCCGGCCCCTGGCTCCGGTCAGGACCGCTCGCCCTCGACCCGGCGGCCCGGCGCGCCACCCGCGACAGCGCGGAACTCGCGCTGACCATCCGGGAATTCGACCTGCTCGCGTTCTTCCTCCGGCACCCCGGGCGGGTCCTGGGGCGCGAAGAGCTGATGCGGCGAGTGTGGGGCTGGGAATTCGGTGACCTGTCGACCGTGACCGTCCATGTGCGGCGGCTGCGCGAGAAGATCGAGGACGACCCGGCCCGGCCGCTGCTGATCAGCACGGTCTGGGGCGTCGGCTACCGGTTCGACGCGCCGGGCGGATCCGCACAGGGCTCGGCCGGGGAGACGACGGCGCAGGACGCGATGTCCCAGCACCCGGCGCCTCAGGATCCGACGCCTCAGCACCCGAGGTCTGAGCACCCGGCGGCACCACAGGAAGCGATGACCCCCGATGCATGATCTCCTGCTGATCGCGGCCTACGCGTCGGTCGGCGCCGCGGCGGCCGGACTCCTCGGCGCGCTGACGCTGCGGCTGCTGCGGAACCGGTCGGTCGCGCTGTCGCTCGCCGTGGTCGCCGCCGTCACGGTGGCGGCGATGCTCGCCGGGACGCTCTCCGTCGCGTGGGCGATGTTCCTGTCCTCCCATGACCTCGGCGTGGTCATCACGGTGTGTGCGATGGCCGCCGTCGTCTCGCTCGCCGTGACCCTGCTGCTCGGCCGTAGGGTCGTCGCGGGCAGCCGCGCGCTGGCGACCGCCACCCGTGCGTTCGGCGACAGCGACATCTTCGCCGCGCCCGCCGGGCCGCCGACCGCCGAGCTCGCCGAGCTCGGCCGCGAACTGGCCGCCACCAGCGCGAAACTCGCCGCCTCGCGGGAACGTGAGCGCGCCCTGGAGGCCTCCCGCCGTGAGCTGGTGGCCTGGATCTCCCACGATCTGCGCACCCCCCTCGCCGGGCTGCGCGCCATGGCCGAGGCACTGGAGGACGGCATAGCCGAGGATCCGGCGCGCTACCACGCGCAGATCCGCACCGAGGTGGAACGCCTCAGCGGCATGGTCGGCGACCTCTTCGAACTCTCCCGCATCCAGGCGGGAGTCCTGGCCCTGGCCCCGTCCCGGATGTCCGTCTACGACCTCGTGGGCGACGCCATCGCCGGTGCCAATCCGCTGGCCCTCGAGCACGGGGTCCGGCTGATCGGCGACGGCGTGGAATCGGTACCGGTGGAGGTCGACGGCCGCGAGATGACGCGCGTCCTGGCGAACCTGCTCGTCAACGCCATCCACCGCACCCCCGCCGACGGAACCGTCGCCGTCTCCGCCCACCGCGATGCCGACTCCGTGGTGCTCTCCGTCACCGACGGCTGCGGCGGCATTCCCGCCGCCGACCTTCCCCGCGTCTTCGACACCGGCTGGCGCGGCACCGGCGCCAGGACGCCTCCCGCCGGGGCCGGACTCGGTCTCGCCATCGTCCGCGGCATCGTCGAGGCCCACGCGGGCCACGCCGCCGTCCGCAACGTACCGGGCGGCTGCCGCTTCGAGGTCGTCCTCCCCGCCGCCTCCGGCTGACGCCGGCGGGTCCCGGGGCTGCTGCGCCCATGTGCCGGACGGACCGGACGGCTCGCGAGGACCGACCCGTCGCGCTACACAGTCCGGCGACCCCGGGTGAACCGGCCCGCGTGCCGCCGGGAGGCTGGCGTCAGGTCCGGCCCGCACTCGCGGGCGCCGTGCCGCGCAGTCGGGCGTGGGCGAAGTCGCGCATTCCGGCGGAGAAGCCGATGGCGGGGGTCCAGCCGAGGTCGGCGCGGATCCGGGCGGAGGATGCCGTGATGTGGCGGACGTCGCCGAGGCGGTATTCGCCGGTGGTGACGGGGGCGGGGCCACGGGTGGCGGCGGCGAGGGCGGCGGCCATGTCGCCCACGGTGTGGACGGTGCCGCTGCCGACGTTGTACGTCCGCAGCTCACCCGCGGGGCGGCCGGAGAGCGCGGCGAGGGCGGCGGTGTTGGCGGTGGCGACATCGCGTACATCGACGAAGTCCCGGCGTTGGGCACCGTCCTCGAAGACCCGGGGGGCCTCGCCGCGCGCGAGCGCGGAACGGAAGAGCGAGGCGACGCCCGCATACGGGGTGTCGCGGGGCATCCCGGCGCCGTAGACGTTGTGGTAACGCAGCGATACCGCACGGCCGTTGACCGCGCGGGCCCAGGCTGCGGCCAGGTGCTCCTGGGCGAGCTTGGTGGCGGCGTAGACGTTGCGCGGGTCGGTGGGGGCGTCCTCGGTGACGAGTCCGGGGGCGAGCGGTTCGCCGCAACGGGGGCAGGGCGGTTCGAAGCGGCCGGCGTCGAGGTCGGCGATCCGGCGCGGTCCCGGGCGGACGACGCCATGGCGCGCGCACGCGTAGCGGCCCTCGCCGTACACGACCATGGAGCCGGCCAGCACCAGGGAGCGCACCCCGGCGGCGGCCATGGCCGCGAGCAGAACGGCCGTGCCGTGGTCGTTGCAGCTGACGTAGTCGGGCGCGTCGGCGAAGTCCTTGCCGAGGCCGACCATGGCGGCCGGATGGCACACCGAGTCGATGCCGCGGAGCGCGTCCTCGACGGCCGCGCGATCACGGACGTCGGCCCGGCGCCAGTCGGCTCCCGCCGGGAGGGCGGGAGGGTCCGCGAGGTCGCCGTGGGCGGCGGGGAGCAGCGCGTCCAGGACGCGCACCTCATGTCCGGCGGCGAGGAGAGCGGTCACGATGTGCGAGCCGATGAAGCCCGCTCCTCCGGTGACGAGTGTCAGCATGGCTCCGACCGTACGGTCCCGGCCGGTCTGTACGGCGCGACCCGGCCGGGATGTCAGTGGTCCGTAAGGAGTGCGGGGACCTCGAACGTCAGGGTGCGGGCGCCGGCGTCCAGGACGGCGGGCACCCCGAGGGGGACGGTGATCGCGGAGGGGCAGTGGCCGAAGCCCAGCTCCTCCACGATCGGCACGCCCAGACCGCCGAGCCGGTCCAGCATCAGAGCGCGCACCTCGTCGTAGGGGCCGCACTCCTCCCATGATCCGAGCACGATTCCGGCGATGCCGTCCAGCCATCCGGAGCGCAGCAGCTGGGTGAGGTAACGGTCCAGGCGGTACGCCTCCTCGCCGGTGTCCTCCAGCAGGAGGATGCCGCCGGCCGCGCCGGGCCGGGCGTGCGGCGTGCCGAGGTCGGCGGCGAGGAGGCAGAGGCAGCCGCCGAGAGTGATGCCGCGTGCCCGGCCGGGGACCAGGGTGCGGGCGGCCGGCGAACCGATGACCTGGACGGTCTCGGGCTCCATGAGGGTGCGGCGGAGATGGTCCTGGGTGGGGCCGTCCTTGAGGAAGGTGGCGGCGGCGGCCATCGGGCCGTGCAGCGTGGCCAGACCGAGCCGGTTGGCGAACGCCTCGTGCAGCGCGGTGACATCGCTGTAGCCGATGAACGCCTTGGGTCCGGCCGCCCGCATCGCGTCCCAGTCCATCAGGTCGGCCATGCGCTGCACGCCGTAGCCGCCGCGGGCGCACATCACGGCGGCCACCGACGGGTCGCACCAGGCCTGCTGCAGATCGCGGGCGCGGTCCTGGTCCGCGCCCGCGAGGTAGTCGAACCGCGGGTGCTCGTCCAGGACGTGCGGCGCGAGCACCGGCTCCAGGTCCCAGCCGCGCAGGATGTCGAGCCCGGCATCGAGACGCTCGCGCGGGACGGGGCCGCTGGTGGCGACGATGGCGACGCGGTCGCCGGGCACCAGCCGGCGCGGGCGGGTCAGCGGGCGGAGCGGTGTCGGGGTCACTTGGCGAGCTCCAGGTGCGGCACGCCGGGCGGCACGAAGCCGAAGACCTGTCCGTAGAGGGAGAGTTCGGCCTCCAGACAGCTGACGATCGTGTCCTGGCGGCGGAAGCCGTGGCCCTCGCCCTCGAAGGTGAGGTAGGCGTGCGGGACGCCGCGCCCCGCGATCCGTTCCAGGAACCGCTCGCACTGCACGGGCGGGCAGATCACATCGTCCAGACCCTGCAGGAGCAGGAAGGGCGCGGTGACGCGGTCGGCGCCGTTGACCGGCGAGCGGTCGCGGTACCGGTCGGGGACCTCGGCGAGCGGACCGACCAGGGATTCCAGGTACTGGGACTCGAAGTCATGGGTCTCGCCGTTCGCGGACCAGCCGGTGAGGTCCAGGATCGGGAAGCTGATGGCGCCGCAGGCGTAGAGGTCGGTGGTGGTGAGCGAGGCGCCGGTGGTCCAGCCGCCCGCGCTGCCGCCGCGGATCGCGAGCCGGGCGCCGTCCGCGGTGCCCTCCTCGACGAGGGCCCGCGCGACGGCGGCGCAGTCCTCGACGTCGACGACGCCCCACTGTTCGCGGAGCCGGTCCCGGTAGGCGCGGCCGTAGCCGGTGGAGCCGCCGTAGTTGACCTCCGCGACGCCGATGCCGCGCGAGGTGAAGTAGGCGACCTCCAGGTCGAGCACCATCGGCACCCTGCTGGTGGGGCCGCCGTGCACCCAGATCACATAGGGCGGCAGCTCCCCCGGCGGCGCGCCGAACTCCGGGTTGCGCGGCGGGTACACCTGCGCGTGGACCTCCCGGCCGCCGGGTCCGGCGAAGGTCCGGGCGACGGGCTCCGGCACATACGCCGGGTCGACGGTGTCATGGTGCGCGCTGCCGATGACGCGCGGGCGCCCGGTGGCCGTGTCCAGCTCGACGATCTCGAACGAGGACCGCGCGGTCGCGGCCACCCCCATCACCCGGGTGCCGGACACCGTGAGACCCGCGGTCCACTCGGTCCAGTGCCCCGGGGCGTCGACCAGTTCGCCGGTGGCGGGGTCGAGTATGGCCAGCCGCTGTGCTCCGACGCCGTGCAGGACGGCGAGCAGCCCGTGGCCGACGGGCGCGAACCAGCGGTAGCCGAGCTTCCACACCGGGCCGGCGAACTCCTCCTCGCGCGGGCAGAGATTGACGGCCTCGCCGGTGCCGGTGTCGATGCGGTGCAGATTCCACCAGCCAGTGCGGTCCGTGGCGGCGACCAGGGTGGCGTCCCCGGTCCATTCGGCCTGCGCGACCGACTCGTGCGGGCCGCCGATGAGGGTGCGGACGCCGGTGAGAACGCCGCCCTCCCCGATCTGCGCGAGCTTGAGTTCGGTGCCGTCCCAGGGCATGCGCGGGTGGTCCCAGGCGATCCATACGGCTTGCCGTCCGTCCGGCGAGAGCCGGGGGCCGGTGACGAACCGGTGGGTGTCGTCGGACAGTTCACGTATCGCGGAGCGGTCGGTCGCGGCCGAGCCGTCCAGCGGCACCGCCGCGATGACGCGCCGCACGTCGGACGGCCCGTCTCCGGTGAACTCCTCAAGGACGCACCAGACCTCGCCCCGGTCCGGGTGGATCTGCGGGTCCACCCACCGCAGGCCGTCGCCCACGTCCGAGACCGGTGTCAGTGGCCGGGGCTCGGTGCCCGGCCGGTACGCGTACAGCCGCTGGTCGGCGAGGTGCGCGAAGACGATCAGCGGGCCCTCCCCGTCGTTCGCTCCCGCCCATGGCCGGCCTCCGTACTCCATGACGCGGCTCCGCACGTTCCACGGAGCGGGCAGCGGGCACTGCTCGGTGCCGTCAGCGAGCCGCCGGACCAGCGCCCGGCGGCCGCCCTCGGCGGGGCGCGGCTCCGTCCACCACACCTCGTCCCCGACGACGCCCACGAATTCCGGGCTGCCGTCATGGGACGCGGCCGTCACCGCGGTGACCGGCGACGGCCATGCTCCGTACGGAACGCTGCGGGTCATGCCGGTGCCTTCCCCGAGGTGGAGATCAGAAAGCGGTCCAGTACCTGAACGCCGAAGTGCAGCGCCTCGACCGGCACCCGTTCGTCCACCCCGTGGAAGAGCGCCTGGTAGTCGAAACCCACGGGCAGCTTCAGCGGTGAGAAGCCGTATCCGGTGATGCCGAGCCGGGAGAACTGCTTGGCGTCCGTGCCGCCCGACATGCAGTACGGGATGACATGCGCGTCCGGATCGAAGTGCTCCAGCGCTTCGCGCATCGCCGCGTAGGCCGGCGAGTCGACGGGGGCCTGCAGCGGCACCTCGCGGTGGTGGAACTCCCACTCGACATCCGGCCCGGTGAGCCGGTCCATGGTCTCGGTGAATTCCGCCTCGCCGCCGGGCAGCATCCGCCCGTCCACATAAGCGGTCGATGTCCCGGGGACGACATTGATCTTGTAACCGGCCTGCAGCATCGTCGGGTTGGCGCTGTTGCGGACCGTCGGCTCGACGAGCGCGGCGGCCGGGCCGAGCTTGCCGAGCAGCCCGTCGACATCGTCGAGGTCAGGCTCGATGCCGTGCAGGACGGCGAGTTCGGTGAGGGAGGCGCGCACGGTGGGGGTCAGCCGGACCGGCCAGTCGTGTTCGCCGATCCGCGCGATGGCCGCGGCCAGCCGGCTCACGGCGTTCGACGGGTTGACCTTGGAGCCGTGTCCGGCCTTGCCGTGCGCCGTGAGCCGGAGCCAGGCGGTGCCACGCTCGCCGGCGGCCACCGGATACAGCCGCATGCCGCCGCCGGCGTGGAAGGTGAAGGCGCCCGATTCGCTGATGCCTTCCGTACAGCCCTCGAACAGCCCGGCGTGCTGGTCCGCGAGGTAGCCGGAGCCGTAGGCGGCGCTGTCCTCCTCGTCCGCGGTGAAGGCGAGCACGATGTCCCGGGCCGGGCGGCGGCCGCTGCGGGCCCAGGCCCGCACCGTGGCCAGGACCATCGCGTCCATGTTCTTCATGTCGATCGCGCCGCGGCCCCAGACCACTCCGTCGCGGATCTCGCCGGAGAAGGGGTGCACGCTCCAGTCGGCGGGCTCCGCCGGTACGACGTCCAGATGGCCGTGCACCAGCAGCGCTTCAGCACTGGGGTCGCGGCCTTCGATACGGGCCACCACATTGGTACGGCCGGGGGCGGACTCCAGGATCATGGGCTCGATCCCGGCGTCGGCGAGCTGCGCGGCGACGTATTCGGCGGCGGGCCGCTCATTGCCGTCGCCGCCGCCGCGGTTCGTCGTGTCGATCCGGATCAGGTCGGAGGTGAAACGCACCACCTCCTCCAGCGCCTGCTGGTCGACTCCCTGGTCGACCGACTCATAGAGCGCTTGCTCAGCCATACTGTTCCTCCACCGCTGCCGACACGAGCGTGGTAACCGCTTTGAAGGCGCGGATTCCCTCGTACATGGTCGGTGATGTGTAGCCGACGCGGCGTTCGCCGGTCCGCGCCACGCCGGGCACCACCGTGGCGGCCCCGGCAAGATGTACGGCGTCGAACTCCAGCTCGATGGTGAACGGCCCGGCCTGCACGGGCTCATGGCACACCGCGAGCACGGTCGCCGCCTTCGCCGCGGCACGGATGTCCGCCGCGGTCCTGGCCGGGGGCCGGCAGACCGCCGCATACCGCGACACATAGTCCTTGACCGCGACGGTACGGGCCTGCGGAGCATAACCGCGCGCGTCGTCGCCGGTACGGTCGTCGCCGGTCACCAGGATCACGGGCACACCGTACTCGGCGACCACCAGGGCATTGAGCCGGCCTTCGCTCGCCGCGTCGCCGTTGACCCAGACGCCGGTGATGGAGTTGGCGAGGTAGGTGTGCGCCAGCACACCCTCGGTCCCGGCGCCTGTGTGATAGCCGACGAACGCGATGCCGTCCACGTCGCCGTGCTGCACGCCCTCGACCATCGACAGGTCCTTGTGCCGGCCGGTGAGCATCTGGGCCCGCTCATCGAGCTTCTCCAGCAGCAGGTTGCGCATGGTCCAGTGCGCCTCGTTCACCAGGACCTCGTCGGCTCCGCCGTCGAAGAATCCGGCGATCGCGGCATTCACATCGGAAGTGAACATATGTCGGCAGCGCTGCCACTGCTCGCTCCCCGGCAGCACATCCGCGGGCCAGGTGACGCCGGTGGCGCCTTCCATGTCCGCCGAGATGAGGATCTTCACCATGCACCCGTTCTATCGCAGGTGGGAGGCCGTACGCACGGGCCATGGCCGCAGTGCGGGCACATCGCTGTCAGAGGTGTTGAGCAGGTCCCCCACGTTCGGCCCCCCGAGACGAAGATCTCCGTGCCGCGTCACGTTACGCGACGGCGAACGCTCGGGCCAGGCCTGTGGATAACTGCAGGGGGGATCAGGCGCCGGCGCCCGCCACCAGCCAGTTCGACGGAAGTTCGATACGCGTGCCGTCGGGGCGGGACTCCGTCGTCGTCAGCAGCTGCTCGCCACTGGCCAGCAGCTCGAGACCCGCCGCGCGGAAGTAGCCCGGGACCGCCTCGTCGGCGACCTCCCCCGGAGCGATGCCGTGCGCGAAGACCGCCCCCAGCTTCGGCGGCGGCCCGTCCGGCCCCTGGGCCAGACCCATCAGGACGCCCTTCGCCGCCTCGGCCAGTTCGACCGCGAACACCCGGCCCCGCTCGCCGAGCAGCGTCGCGATGCCCTCGATCAGCGGAGCGCGGTCACCGGGTTCGCACTGGTGCAGCACACCGCGCATATAGACGTTCGCGTCACCGGTCTCCGCGTGCAGCCGGTGCATCGCGTCCCGGTCCGCGCCGTTGGCCTGCTGGTACTCGGCGACGCCGTGCGGGTCCGCGCGGCGCGCGTGCCCGATCGCCGCGGCCGACAGGTCCACGCCGATCACCCGGTCGTAGCGCTGGGCGAGGTACCGGGTCTGCGTACCGTTGCCGCAGCCGAAGTCGACGACCGGCAGCCCGGCGTCGAAGTACGGCTCGAAGAGCGGTAGTTGCAGTTCCACGGTGAGGGACGCCTCGGCATCCCAGAAGACCGACCCCGATGCCGGCGGCGCGGCGCGCCAGAAGCTCTCCCACGCCTGCGTGTAACTGCTGGGCACGTTCATTTCGGGACTCCCCAGGATCCGGCGAAACCTCAGCAGCTCAGGCTCAACAACCCAGCGGCTCGCAACCCAGCAGCTCAACGACTCAGCGCCGCTCCGACTCAGCGCCGCTCCGACTCAGCGCCGCTCCGACTCAGCGCCGCTGCCGCGATCGCGGCAGCGTCTGCTCGAACCACACCGTCTTGCCCTGGGCGGTGCGGCTCGTACCCCACTGCCGCGCCAGCCGGCTCACGATGCGCATGCCCCGCCCGTACTCGTCGTCCGGCCCGGTGCTCAGCAGGACGGGGACCGCGTGGTCCTCGTCCGTGACCTCGCACAGCAGCTCGTCGGCCCGCACCAGACGCAGCTCGACATGGCTGGTGCGCGCATGCCGGATCGCGTTGGTGACGACCTCGCCGACCAGCAGTTCCGCGGTCTCCGCGACCTCCTCCAGGCCCCAGCCGCGCAGCGTCTCGCGGGTCAGCCGCCGGGCATGGGCGGCCTCGCCCGGTTCCGGGGCCAGCTGCCAGGTCGCCACGTCCTCGCGCGGGATGCCGTTGAGGCGGGCCATCAGCAGGGCGACGTCGTCCTTGCGGCCGCCGCCGCGCGGGTTGAGCGCGCGGATGATCGTGTCGCAGGCGTCGTCCATCGACGCCGCCGGGTGCGCGGCGCTCTCGCACAGGGCGGCCAGCCCGGCGCCGATGTCCTGCCCGCGCACCTCGACCAGCCCGTCCGTGCACAGCACCAGCCGGTCGCCCTGCGCGACCGGCACCCTGACCGTCTCGAACGGGACGCCGCCCACTCCTATCGGCGCGCCGGTCGGCACCTCGAGCAGCTCACTGCGCCCGTCGGCCGCCCGCACCAGGACGGGCGGGATGTGCCCGGCGTTGGAGATCAGCAGCTCGGACTCGATCGGGTCGTACACCGCGTACAGACAGGTGGCCAGGTAGTGGTCGCCGAGCCGCTGCGCCAGGTCGTCGAGGTTGCGCAGCAGCTGGGCGGGCGGCATGCCCATCGCCGCCATGGTCTGTACGGCGGTACGTAACTGGCCCATCATCGCGGCCGAGTTGAGGCCGTGCCCCATGACGTCACCGACGACCAGCGCCAGCCGCGATCCGGCCAGCTTGATCGTGTCGAACCAGTCGCCGCCGACCCGCCCCAGCCGCGTCCCCGGCAGATAGCGGGTGGCCACATCGCAGCCCGGCATCCGCGGGGTGATGTGCGGCAGCATGCTGTCCTGGAGGGTGTCGGCGACATTCTCCTGATACGTGTACATACGGGCGTTGTCCAGGACGAGTCCGGCGCGGGCGGCGAACTCGGCGCCCGTCACCCGGTCCATGTCGTTGAAGACCGGCCGGTCCTGGTGGCGCAGCAGGATCATGAAGCCGAGCACCACATTGCGGGCCTTGAGCGGCACCACGAGCATCGACCGGTTGTTGATCAGCGGGCTGATGTCGCGCTTCTCGAACTGCGCGGCGATCGCGTTGCCCATCTCCTCGGAGATCCGGGGTACGAGCACCGGCTGGCCGCTGGTCATGCACTGGAAGAACGGGGTGTGCTCGGGGAACGGCATCGACTCGCCGACCGGCACCACATCGTCCCAGCGCCCCGGCTCGTCAGTGTGCTCGACGGCCACCCGGTACCACATGGTGGTGACGTCCGGCGGCCCGTCGGGGAAGCCCTCGCCCGCGAGCACCTGCTCCCGCAGATAGGAGCCCGCGACATCGGTGAAGCGCGGCACCACGGCGGCGCTGACCTCCTGGATGGTGCGGGCCAGGTCCAGCGAGGTGCCGATCCGGGCGCTGACCTCGTTGAGGAATTCGAGGTGCTCGCGCACGGCGGCGTACTCGAGGTCGGGCGCCAGGTCGTCCGGTGCCGCCGCCTGCGGATCGAGCGCGGCGGCCGCGGCCGCGGCGCGGCGTCTGGCCCGCCGCTCGACGCGCCGTGGCACGCCCCAGTCCGGGGTGACCGGCACCCGGTCGTGCTGGCTGAACTCCAGCACCGGATAGCCGAGCTCCAGCACCTGGGAGACGATCCGGGCGCTCTCCGCCGGATTCATGCTCGGCAGGATCTCGGGCAGCTTCCTGGCGAGCTGGTCGGCGCCGGAGAACTCGGTGTGCAGCGCGAAACCGGGCGCGATCCGTTCGAATTCGCCGGCCTCGTCGTCCCCGGCGTCCTGGCCGGGCCCGCCACCGGGATCCGGCGAGGAGCGCAGCTGGGCGGCGTCGGCAGCGAGGACCAGCAGCCGCTCGGGCCCCGGTCCGACCAGCGGATACGCCCACCACAGGACGTCGACGGCACCGCCCTCGCGGTCCTGTTCGTGCTCCCGGCAGTCGTCGAAGAGCCGGGCACGGCCGGCGGTCGGATAGGAGGTCCCGCCGTTGAGGGAGGCGTCGAGGTCGGGCCCGAGATCGGGTCCGAGGTCCGGGCCGAGGCTGCGGTCGAGACCGTCGTACGTCCCGGTCCCGGTGGCCGTCTCACCGCGGTCCAATGCCATGCGGTCCAGGTCACCGCCGTCCAGGGAGCCACGGTCCAGAGCGCCGGACACCGGCAGCAGGTCCACCGCCGGGCGGCCCACCGCCTCGTCCCTGGAGCAGCCGAAGAGCTTGCGCGCACCGGTGCTCCAGTGCGATACGAGTCCCGCGCCGTCCACGACGATCACCGCGAGCGGGATCCGTCCGGACAGCCCCGGAGGGATGCGGCGGTCCATGGCTGGGTGGTCTCCTTCCCCTCGGGCCGCCTCCCGGAACCGGGCCGGGATGTCCCCTCCCAGGTGCAAGATCTGCGGCACCGATACCACGGTACGACCGGAGCCGGGTACTGCGAAGGCCAAAGCCGGAATCCGGGCGCACGCCCGCGCACGAGCGCTCCCCCCTGCCGTGCTAGCGTCCAGTCTCTCTGTTCGAACTCCAGATCCGTGGTGCGAGTTCGACTCCGGCCGGGTGGGGATCCAGGCCGGGGCACGTAGGACCCGCGACTGGAAGAGACGCCGTGACCACCTGGGAGTCCGCGGGCTGGGCCGCCGTGAAGCGCCCCAAGTCCTTTCTCCGCATGGCCGATCCACGTCGGCCGGTGATGGCGGCCACCCTGCTCGCCGCGGTGCTGCACATCGTGTGGGCGGTGTTCCTGGCCAAGGACGCCGGGGACATGGCCGCCCAGTTCGCGTGGACGGACTTCATCAGGCAGCACCCGGACTCCGCCTACAACCTGTCCTGGTACGGCGGGATGCACCCCGCCTCGTACAGCATCCTCTCGCCCTACATCATGGCGTGGCTCGGCGTCCGGACCACCGCGGTGATCGCGGGCACGCTGTCCGCGACGGTCGCCGCGTACCTGCTGGTCCGCTTCCGGATCCGGAAGCCGATGCTGCCCGCGCTGTGGACGGCGTTCGCGCTGTGGTGCGACGTGGCGTCGGGCCGGGTGACCTTCGCGCTGGGCATGCTCTTCGCCCTCGCGGCCACCGCCCTGGTCTTCCCCGACGAGGACCAGCGGACCTCGCGCATCGTCGCGGCCTCCGTGCTGGGCGGGGTGGCGACCATGTGCAGCCCGGTGGCCGGGCTGTTCATGGAGGTCCTGGCGGCGGCCCTGTTCCTCACCGGGCGGCGGAAGCACGCGTACATCCTGGCCGCGAGCCCGCCGATCGTGGTCGGCGGCACCTCGCTGCTGTTCCCCTTCTTCGGGGTGCAGCCGTTCACCTGGTACTTCGCCGCGCTGCCGCTGGCCACCGCCGTACTGGTGGCGCTCCTGGTGCCGCGGTCATGGCGCACGGTGCGCACCGGATCGTGGGTCTACTCGGCGGGCATAGCGCTGACCTGGGCGGTCCCGTCCCCGATAGGCAGCAATGTCGAGCGGCTCTCGCTGCTCTTCGGCGGCACCGTGCTGCTCGCCTCCGCCATCGGGCGCACCGCCCGTGGCCGCAGGACCCTCTTCATCTACGCGGCGTTCGCCGCCGTCGCCGTCTGGCAGGTGGCCAAGCCCGTCACCGATCTGGTCAACACCGCACCGGTGACCGGGACCGTCCAGCACGCCCAGGGGCTGATAGACGAGCTGGCCCGGGTCGGCGCCGACCGGGGCAGGGTCGAGGTGGTCCCGCTGCGCTCCCACTGGGAGGCGTCGGGACTCGCCCCGCACGTCAACCTCGCCCGCGGCTGGAACCGGCAGGCCGACGTCGAGCGCAACCCGCTCTTCTACGACGGCACCCTCACCCCGGCCCGCTACCTCGCGTGGCTGCAGCGCTGGGGCGTCGGCTACGTCGTACTCCCGTCGGACGAACCGGACGGCGCGGGCGTGGCGGAGGCGAAGATCGTCGCGGCCGGGCACACCTGGCTGCAGCCGGTCTGGCAGGACGACCACTGGCGCCTCTACAGCGTGACCGGGGCCGAGCCGCTGGCCGACCCGCCCTCGATCGTGCGCCAGGCGGGACCGGCCGAGCTGGTCATCGAGGTCCCGAAGGCCGGCGAGGTGCTGCTGCGCATCCCGTGGTCGCCGTGGCTCGGCATAGAGGGTGCCACGGACTCCGACCATGGTTGTCTCGCCGAGGCCGGCGACTGGACCAAGCTCTACGCGCCGACCCCGGGCACCTACCGGATAGGCGGACGCTACGCCCTCACCCGCGGGACGCCCTGCAAGAAGAGCTGACCCGCCGGACCCCCGGCCGGCGCCGGCCCGGCAGCCCGCGCCCTCCGTCTCAGTCCTCATGCTCAGTCCTCGTGTCAGTCCTCGTGGCCGAGCTGCAGATCGCGTTCGGTGCGCCCGCCCCCTGCGATCTGGAGGACGGTGGCCACCGGCGGGTATCCGGCGGCGATCACGGTGTACTCGCCCGCCGCGAGATCGACGAAGCGGAAGAGCCCGTCGGGGCCCGATGTCACCGAGTCCACCGCATTGCCCGCCGCGTCGAGCAGGGTGACCCTGGCGTCCTCGACCACCCGGCCGCCGGGGGCCCGTACGGTGCCGCGCAGCACCGCGCCGCCGGCCAGTTCGACGTCCTGCCGGGTCTCGCGGGACGCCTGCACCGAGACCGGCAGCGCGGCGGGGCGGTAGGCCGGGGCGCTGGCGGCCAGCGTGTACTCGCCCGCCACCAGCTCGGACAGTACGTAGCCGCCCTCGCGTGCGCTGCGGGTGCTGGAGACCACGTCGCCGCGTACATCCGTCAGCGTCACGATGGCGTCGCGGACCGGGGTGCCGTCCGAGGTGTGCACGGTGCCGGCCAGCCGTCCCGCGCCGCCGAGCACCACGTCCAGTTCGACCGGCCGGTTCCCGACCGTCACGCTGACGGCCTGCGGCTGGTGGCCGCCCGCGGCGGCGATCAGTACGTAGCTGCCGGTGCCCGGGGTGCTCAGCGCGTACCGTCCGTCCTCGCCGGTCGCCCCGCGGCCGATCTGCCGGCCGGTGACATCGATCAGGGTGAGCGCGGCCCTCCCCACCGAGGTGCCGTCGGAATGCTGGACCGTGCCGCAGACCGGGACGCCCCCGGCGTCGGCGGTCCTGGCGCCGGTGCGGGCGGCGGGGACGGCGGGATCGGAGACGGGACCATGCTGGGTCACCAGGGGTTTCTCCTTCAGGAGGAAAGCGAGCAGGAAGCCGAGGACGAGCACCGGCACGAGGTACAGGAAGATCCGCGGCATGGCCTGGGCGTACGCCTGGACGTAGCCGTCGCGCAGCGCGGCGGGCATCGCGTGCACCAGCTGCGGGGTGATCGATTCCGGGTCCGGGAGGTGCGCGCCGCGCGGCAGTTCGACGGCGAGCCGGTCGGCCAGCCGGTTGGCGAAGAGGGTGCCGAAGACGGCCGCGCCGACGGAACCGCCGATCTGCCGGAAGTAGTTGTTGGCGCTGGTGGCGGCGCCGATGTCGGCCGGCCGCACCGAGTTCTGCACGGCGAGCACCAGGACCGGCAGGACGAGCCCGATGCCGAGTCCGAGTACGGCCATGAAGGCGCTGTACTCCATCCGGGACGTGCCGGTGTCCAGCAGCGACAGCAGCCACATGCCCAGCGCGGAGAGCGCGCCGCCGAGCAGCGGGAAGATCTTGTAGCGGCCGGTCCTGCTGATCAGCTGGCCGGAGGCGACCGAGGCGAGGACGACACCGAGCATCATCGGGAGCATCAGCAGCCCGGAGCCGGTGGCGCTCGCGCCGTCGACCATCTGCAGGAAGGTCGGCAGATAGCTGGCGGCGCCGAAGAGCGCGACCCCTACGACCGCGCCGACCAGTGCGGTGACATTGAAGATGCCGTCGCGGAACAGCCGCAGCGGGATGACGGGTTCGGCCGCGAAATGTTCGGTCAGGACGAACAGCACGGCGCTGGCGAGGGCGCCCGCGCCGAGCCCGATGATCGTCTCCGAGCGCCAGGCGTACGTGGTGCCGCCCCAGCTGGTGAGCAGGACCAGGCAGGTGGAACCGGCCGCGAGCAGCAGCGCGCCGAGTACGTCGAGGCGGGACCGGATCGTGGGCCTGGGCAGCCGCAGGACGACGGTGATGAGGGCGAGCGTCAGCAGGCCGAACGGCACATTGATGTAGAAGCACCAGCGCCACGAGGTGTGGTCGGTGAAGAAGCCGCCGAGCAGGGGTCCGGCGACGGAGGCCACTCCGTAGGCGGCGCCGATCAGGCCCATGTAGCGGCCGCGTTCACGCGGCGGGACGATGTCCGCCATGATCGCCTGCACGCCGATCATGAGCCCGCCGCCGCCGACGCCCTGCACCGCGCGGAAGGCGATCAGCTCGTCCATGGTGCGCGACCAGCCGGCCAGCGCGGAGCCGAGGACGAAGACGATGATCGCGAACTGGAAGACCCGCTTGCGGCCGAAGAGGTCACCGAGCTTGCCGTAGATCGGCAGGCCGATGGTCGACGCCAGCAGATAGGCGGTGACGGCCCAGGACATCTTCTCCAGGCCGTGCAGCTCTCCGACGATCTTCGGGAGCGCGGTCGCCACGATCATCTGGTCGAGCGCGGCGAACAGCAGCGCGAGCATCAGGCCGAGGAAGACCAGCCGCACTCTGCGCGGGGTCAGATCGGCCGGCGGAATGCCGGTGGCCGAGCCGGACGGGCCGGACGGGCCGGACGGGCCGGCCGCACTGGGCGCGTCCGTGCCGGGTGACTCCGCGCCGGGTGCTTTCGCGCCGGACGAGCCGGGTGATTGCGTCCCGTCGGCCGCCGGTTCGGCCCGTCCGGACCTCCCGGCCAATTCGGCCAGAGTGGTACCGCCCACGTGCCGCTCCCCTCGTCGCGCCTGACTCGTCGCCCATTTCCCGCATTAAGCGACAACGACGAGCCAGCGCGACGATTCTCCGCAGCGATGCAGAACCACCCGTACCAGTGAACGACCCAGCCGGAAGGGGCTACTTCCCGGACTCGACCTCGGCGGCCAGCTTGGCGAGCACCGCGTCGTAGATCCTGCCGAGGCCCTTGGGGGCGAAGGTCCGCTCGAAGAAGCCGCCGATGCCGCCTGCGCCGTCCCAGGTGGTGGCGGAGACGACCTTGGAGCGGCCCTCGCCCGCCGGGGTCACGGTCCAGGTGGTGACCATGGAGGAGTTGCGATCCGCCTCGACGAGCTGCCCCGCGGTCGGCGCGGTGACGTCGAAGAGGCAGTCACGGACGCGCTTGCTGGTGGCCTGCAGCTTCCAGTGCACGACCGTGCCGACGCCGCTGCCGCCCTCGCGGACCTCGTACTCGCTGAACTGCTCGGGGAGCAGCGTCTTCCTCGTGCCCGCGTAGTCCGCGAGAGCGTCGTACACCCGCTCCGGCTCCGCCTCGATGACCCGCTGGGTGGTGGCCTCGACCTGCGCCATTACTTCTCCTCCGGTACGTGTCCGCGTGTGCCGGGCAAGCCAACCACACCCGCTGACACGGCCACCAAAGGCCTACAGGTCGTCCGGGAGCAGCCGGAACGCGGAACACCGGATCGCACGAATGTCCTCATGGGTCACCGGTCCGCCGAGGTCGAAGGTCTCGGTGATGAACGGCTCGTCCCGGGTCCGCTGCACGAGTGCGGCACGGTGGACGGCCGCACGGATGATCTCGGCCTCACTGATGCCCTTACCGGCGGCCCCCGCCTTGATCAGAGCGAGATCGTCCGCGTCGGGCGTAGACGTTGGTGCGCTTCATCGTGGCCAGGTACCAGTTGCAGTACACAGGCACGCCCTCCCGCCGGAACGAGGCTGGACGCCCGCCCAATGCTCAACGAGTCAGTGGACCCACCCGGCTGTCGCTGCTCTAGCCTCCTGCTCATGACCGAAATTCGGGTGATGACCGGCGGCGATATCGAGGCCGTTTCCGCGATACGGGTGCATGGCTGGCAGCGCGCCTACGCGGGCATCGTGCCGCAGCCCTGCCTCGACGCGATGACGGTCGCGGCGGACGCGGCCCGGCGCCGCGCATGGTTCGAGAACGACACCGGCCGGGTGGAGAACCTGGTTTCGGCCGACGGCGCCGAGGTCACCGGCTGGGCGAGCCACGGCCCGTACCGCGGCGAGGACGCCGAGCCCGGGGACGGCGAGCTGTACGCGATCTACGTCCGCCCCGACCTGATCGGCACCGGCGCCGGCCGCGCGCTCGTCGGGGCGGTCCTGACGCGCGCGGCGGACCGCGGCTTCCGGCGCGTGCGGCTGTGGGTCCTGGCCGACAACGCGCCCGCCCGCCGCTTCTACGAGAAGGCCGGCTTCGTCCGTGACGGCGCCGAGCAGCTGGAGGACTACGACGAGGTGTCCCTGCGCGAGGTGCGCTACGTGCGCGGTACGCCGCCGTCCTCGCCGGCTTCCTGGTAGCCGATCCGGGTCAGGGCCGCCCGGGCGGCGGTCCGCAGGCGGGGGTGGGCGCACGCGGCGCGCAGTACGGTCACCGCCCGGGCGTCGCCGAGTTCGCCCAGCCCCTCCACGCAGGCGGGGACGGCGTCCCAGCCGAGGGCCTCTTCGGCCAGCAGCCGGTCCAGGGTCTCGATGAGCGCGGGGACGGATTCCGGGGCCCGCAGTTCGACCAGCAGCCGGATCGGCTGGACGGCGTAGGCGACCCGGAGCGGGTTGGTCGCCAGCGCGGCGGCGGTCCGCGCGGTGCGCGGGTCGCCCAGCCGGGCCAGGGCGCGCGCGGCGGTCAGGGCGCGGGCCGGCTCCCGGTAGTTGAGCAGCAGGGCGAGGGTCTCGAACGCCCGCCGGTCACCGGTGCCGGCCAGCGCCACGGCGGCGGCCTCCCTGGCTTCCAGTGTCTGCCCAGGTTCAGTGAGTACGCCGGCCAGTTCGTCGCGCGCTGCGGAATCCACCCGCACAGCCTACGGCGCGCTCATCTGTACGCGGTACAGATCACATGGGCGGTGGTCTGGCGCGTAGGTTACCGGCCGGTTACCCTCAGACCAACGTGCACGGCAGCCTGGTGACGCAGCCGTCGTGCACAGCTCGACCCGCAGTACCCACCAATTACGCAGCAATTGCGCAGCAATGCAGTACGCAGCACATCACGTCGGTTCGGCACCATCGCGGCGCGGCCCCGGGACAGGGCTCGCCAACCACCTCATGCGGGCACGTACCCCTTTCCTGTGGCCCGCGACTCCACCCAGCTCCTCAGCCGCGCGCGCCTCCCGGCAGCCGCGGTCTCCTCAGCATCTGGAGTTTCGCGATGGACCGTCCGTCCAGCAGTAGTCCCCTGCCCACTCTCGCCCTTCCCACCGTCGCCGTCGTCGGCCTCGGCACCATGGGCGCCGGAATCGCCGAGGTCATGGCCCGCGCCGGCCATGAGGTCATCGGCATCGACACCAGCGACGCCGCCGCCCGCCGGGCCGTCACCGCCCTGGACCATTCGACGGCACGCGCCGTCGAGCGCGGCCGGATCACCGAGGCCGAGCGCGCCGACACCCTCGCGCGGTTCCGTACCTTCCCCGATCTGCAGGCGGCCGCCGAGGCGGACCTGGTCATCGAGGTCGTCAACGAGCAGTTCGACGCCAAGCGCGCCGTCTTCGAGGCGCTGGACCAGATCGTGAAGCCCGACGCGATCATCGCGACGGGCACCAACGCCCTGTCGGTGACGCGGCTGGCCTCGCTCACCTCCCGCCCGGACCGCGTCCTCGGCCTGCACTTCTTCGCGCCCGCGCCCGCCATGAAGCTGGTCGAGGTGGTCTCCACCGTGCTGACCTCACCCGAGGCGACCGCGCTGGTGACCACGCTGGTGCGCGCGCTCGGCAAGGAGCCCGTCCCGGTCGGCGACCGGCCCGGGTTCATCGCCGACGGCCTGCTGTTCGGCTATCTCAACCAGGCCGCCGCGATGTACGAGTCGAAGTACGCGACCCGCGAGGACATCGACGCCGCGATGAAGCTCGGCTGCGGTCTGCCGATGGGCCCGCTGGCCCTGCTCGACCTGATCGGCATCGACACCGCGCAGACCGTCCTGGAGGCGATGTACGAGGCGTCCCACGACCGGCTGCACGCCCCGGCCCCGATCCTGGGGCAGCTGGCCGCCGCCGGGCTGTCCGGCCGCAAGTCGGGCCGCGGTTTCTACACCTATGAGGCTCCCGGCAGCGAGACCGTCGTCGCCGACGCCACGACACCGGCGAACGACGGGAACGCCGCGGTCGCGGGCCGGGCCGTGCGCAGCGTGGGCGTCGCCGGATCCGGCACCATGGCGACGGGTATCGCCGAGGTGTTCGCGAAGGCCGGCTATGACGTCGTGCTGGCCGCCCGCTCCCAGGACAAGGCCGACCAGGCGGTCGCCCGGCTGGCCAAGTCCCTGGACCGTTCGGTCGCCAAGGGGCGGCTCACCCAGGAGCAGCGCGACGCGGCCGTCGCGCGGGTGACGGCGGCCGGCTCGTACGACGCCTTCGGCGACGTGGACCTGGCCGTCGAGGCGGTCGCCGAGGATCTCGCCGTCAAGCAGCGGCTCTTCACGGCGCTGGACGAGGTGTGCAAACCGGGTGCGGTGCTCGCCACCACGACCTCCTCGCTGCCCGTCATCGCCATCGCCAGGGCGACCTCGCGCCCGCAGGACGTCATCGGGATGCACTTCTTCAACCCGGCGCCCGCGATGAAGCTCGTCGAGGTGGTCCGTACCGTCCTGACCGAGGACGATGTGCACGCCACCGTGCGCGAGGTGTGCGGCAAGGTACGCAAGCACGCCGTGGACTGCGGGGACCGGGCCGGGTTCATCGTGAACGCGCTGCTGTTCCCATACCTGAACAACGCGGTGAAGATGGTCCAGGAGAACTACGCGACGGTGGCGGACATCGACACCGCGATGAAGCTCGGCGGCGGTTACCCGATGGGTCCGTTCGAGCTGCTGGACGTTGTCGGCCTGGATGTGTCCCTGGCGATCGAGCAGGTGCTGCACAAGGAGTTCCGCGACCCGGGCCTGGCGCCCTCGCCGCTGCTGGAGCACCTGGTGTCGGCGGGCTGCCTGGGCCGCAAGACGGGCCGCGGCTTCCGCGAGTATGCCCGGCGCTGATCATGAGGGCGGCTGGGGCGGTCTGCTGGGCCCGCGAGGCCCGTCCCGGCCGCCCCGTCCGTCCCGCGCCGGCCCGGCCATGGAGTACGTTCCACGTATGGCCCAGACCGTCAAATCCGCGACGAAGACCACCGCCGACGGCTCGGCGACGGCGAACGGCCGCCGTGCCGCCGCCCAGCGCCACCGGGTGCGGCAGGATCTGGCGGCGTCCGCGATGCACCTGTTCGCGTCCCGGGGGTACGAGGCCACGACCGTCGATGACATCGCGGCGGCGGCCGGGGTGGCCCGCAGGACGTTCTTCCGCCACTTCCGGTCCAAGGAAGAGGCGATCTTCCCCGATCACGACGACACCCTGGTGCGGGTCCAGGCGGTCCTCGACTCCGCGGAACCCCAGGAGCACCCGCTGGACACGGTCTGCCGCGGCATCACCGAGGTACTGCGGATGTACGCGGAGGCCCCCGAGGTCTCCGTCGAGCGGTACCGGCTGACCCGCGAGGTACCGACGCTGCGGGAGCGCGAGATCTCCTCGGTGGCCCGCTACGAACGGCTGTTCACGCGCTATCTGCTGGGCCACTTCGACGAGTCGGCCCACCATGACGGTGACGACGACCCGCTGCTCGCGGAGGTCGCCGCGTCCGCCGTGGTGGCGGCGCACAACCATGTGCTGCGGCGCTGGCTGCGGGCCGGCGGCAAGGGGGACGTGGAGGCGCAGCTGGACCACGCCTTCGACGTGATCAAGGCGACGTTCGGCACCGGCATAGGGGTGGGGCGGCTGTCCGTGCCGCCTTCGGCGCCGGCCGCGGCCGCCTCGCAGACCGGCGAGGTCGTGGTCACGGTGGCGCGTACGGACGCCTCCCCCGCCGAAGTGATGCGCATCATCGAGAAGGCGCTGCGGGGCGGCTGACCGCCCGCCCAGGACCCTCCGCAGGGTGCATAACAGCGGCCGCCCGGACAATCCGGGCGGCCGCTGTTGCTCGTTTGTGGCGGCGGGATGACACTTGAGAGAAATTGTTGGCACGCAGTGTCTTTACGAGTGGCACCCCGTGCCATAACGTAAGCCGTGTCCGGGCGGGCGGCGTGTGGTGATCCCACGCACGCCGTCTGTCCCCAAAGGCCCGGACGCCTGCGTCACAGGCATCTCCGGACTCGTCCGGGGGCCCACCACCGCGCCACCGCGCGATACAGGTTCCACCCGTGCGACCGTCACGGGAGCAGTATCCCCGCCGAACCGACGGCACCAGTCACCCGTCAGCCCTCGCCGACGTTCCCTCAAACGTTTCAACGTCGCGCTTCGCCGGAGGCACCCCGTGAAGGAAATCCTGGACGCGATTCTCGCGTCGACCGCATCCGACAGCGGCTCCGCCGTGGCTTCGGCCGCCGACTTCGCGGCCCTGCCGCTGCCCGAGTCGTACCGCGCCATCACCGTCCACAAGGACGAGGCCGAGATGTTCGCCGGCCTCGACAGCCGCGACAAGGACCCGCGCAAGTCCCTGCACCTGGACGACGTGCCGGTTCCCGAACTCGGTCCCGGCGAAGCCCTCGTCGCCGTCATGGCCAGCTCGGTGAATTACAACTCCGTCTGGACCTCGATCTTCGAGCCGGTCTCCACGTTCACGTTCCTGGAGCGGTACGGAAAGCTCTCCCCGCTCAGCAAGCGGCACGACCTGCCATACCACGTGATCGGCTCCGACCTCGCGGGCGTCGTGCTGCGCACCGGCCCCGGCGTGAACGCCTGGCACCCCGGTGACCAGGTCGTGGCGCACTGCCTGTCCGTCGAGCTGGAGTCCTCCGACGGCCACAACGACACCATGCTCGACCCCGAGCAGCGCATCTGGGGCTTCGAGACCAACTTCGGCGGCCTCGCCGAGATCGCGCTCGTGAAGTCCAACCAGCTGATGCCCAAGCCCCAGCACCTCAGCTGGGAGGAGGCCGCTGCTCCCGGCCTGGTGAACTCCACCGCGTACCGCCAGCTGGTGTCCCGCAACGGCGCCGGCATGAAGCAGGGCGACAACGTCCTCATCTGGGGCGCGTCCGGCGGGCTCGGCTCCTACGCCACCCAGTTCGCGCTGGCCGGCGGCGCCACCCCGATCTGTGTGGTCTCCAGCGACCAGAAGGCCGACATCTGCCGGGCGATGGGCGCGGAGGCGATCATCGACCGCAACGCCGAGGACTACAAGTTCTGGAAGGACGAGCACAACCAGGACCCGCGCGAGTGGAAGCGCCTCGGCAAGCGCATCCGTGAGCTCACCGGCGGCGAGGATGTCGACATCGTCTTCGAGCACCCGGGCCGCGAGACCTTCGGCGCGAGCGTCTACGTCACCCGCAAGGGCGGCACGATCGTCACCTGCGCCTCGACCTCGGGCTACAACCACGAGTACGACAACCGCTACCTGTGGATGTCGCTCAAGAAGATCGTCGGCTCGCACTTCGCGAACTACCGCGAGGCGTGGGAGGCCAACCGGCTGGTCGCCAAGGGCAAAATCCACCCGACGCTGTCGAGGACGTACACCCTGGAGGAGACCGGCCAGGCCGCGTACGACGTGCACCGCAACCTCCACCAGGGCAAGGTCGGCGTCCTGGCGCTCGCCCCGCGCGAAGGACTCGGCGTCACCGACCACGAGATGCGCGAGAAGCACCTTCCCGCCATCAACCGCTTCCGGAACGTCTGATGGCGGACAGCGAGCACGCGCGTCATGGGAAAGACCGTCCCTGGCTGATGCGGACGTATGCCGGGCACTCCACCGCCGAGGCGTCCAACGAGCTGTACAAGAACAACCTCGCCAAGGGGCAGACCGGACTGTCCGTCGCGTTCGACCTGCCGACCCAGACCGGCTACGACCCCGACCATGTGCTCGCGCGCGGCGAGGTCGGCCGGGTCGGGGTCCCGGTCTCGCACATCGGTGACATGCGGCGGCTCTTCCAGGGCATCCCCCTGGAGGGGATGAACACCTCGATGACCATCAACGCCACCGCCATGTGGCTGCTGGCGATGTACCAGGTGGTCGCCGAGGAGCAGGGCGCGGACGTCACCGAGCTCCAGGGGACGACGCAGAACGACATCGTCAAGGAGTACCTGTCGCGCGGGACCCATGTCTTCCCGCCCGGCCCCTCCCTGCGGCTGACCACCGACATGATCACGTACACGGTCAACAACATCCCCAAGTGGAACCCGATCAACATCTGCAGCTACCACCTGCAGGAGGCCGGAGCCACCCCGGTCCAGGAGATCGCCTTCGCGATGTCCACCGCGATCGCCGTCCTGGACGCGGTGTTCGCCTCGGGGCAGATCCCGGAGGACCGCCGCGGCGAGGTGGTCGCCCGGATCTCGTTCTTCGTGAACGCGGGTGTCCGCTTCATCGAGGAGATGTGCAAGATGCGGGCCTTCGGCCGCCTCTGGGACACCATCACCCGGGAGCGCTACGGCATCGAGAACGCCAAGCAGCGCCGATTCCGGTACGGCGTGCAGGTCAACTCGCTGGGCCTGACGGAAGCCCAGCCGGAGAACAACGTCCAGCGCATCGTGCTGGAGATGCTGGCCGTCACCCTCTCCAAGGACGCCCGCGCCCGCGCCGTGCAACTGCCCGCCTGGAACGAGGCGCTGGGCCTGCCCCGGCCCTGGGACCAGCAGTGGAGCCTGCGCATCCAGCAGGTCCTGGCCCATGAGAGCGACCTGCTGGAGTACGAGGACATCTTCGAGGGCAGCCATGTCGTCGAGGCCAAGGTCACCGAGCTCATCGCCGACGTGACGGCCGAGATGGAGCGGATCGAGCGGATGGGCGGCGCCATGGCGGCCGTCGAGTCCGGGTATCTGAAGTCCGCACTGGTCTCCTCGCACGCGGAGCGCCGCGCGCGCATCGAGTCGGGCGACGACAAGATCGTCGGCGTCAACTGCTACCAGAGCACCGAGCCCAGCCCGCTCACCGCCGATCTCGACACCGCCATCATGACCGTCGACCCGGCCAACGAGGCGCGCGTCGTGTCCGCGCTGCACACCTGGCGCGACAACCGCGATGAACACCGCGCCCAGGAGGGGGTCGCGGCGCTGAAGGCCGCCGCGGCGGGCAGCGAGAACCTCATGGCCGCGACCCTGGAGTGCGTCCGCGCCGGCGTCACGACCGGCGAGTGGTCCTGGGCGCTGCGGGACGTCTTCGGCGAGTTCCGCGCCCCTACGGGCGTCAGCAGCGCCCCGGTGGCGGTGACCGCCGAGGCGGGCACCCCGCTGGCCGAGGTCCGCCTCAAGGTCGCCGCGACCGCCGCGGAACTCGGCGTCGGCAAGCTCCGCCTGCTGGTCGGCAAGCCGGGCCTCGACGGGCACTCCAACGGCGCGGAGCAGATCGCCGTACGGGCCCGCGATGCGGGATTCGAGGTGGTCTACCAGGGGATCCGGCTCACCCCCGAGGAGATCGTCTCCGCGGCCGTGGCCGAGGATGTGCACTGCGTGGGACTGTCCATCCTGTCCGGCTCGCACGCCGCACTCGTGCCGGACGTGCTGCAACGGCTGCGCAAGGCCGGGGTGGACGACGTACCAGTGATCGCCGGCGGGATCATCCCTCCGGCGGACGCGGCGGCGTTGCGTGCCGCCGGGGTCGCCGCGGTGTTCACTCCGAAGGACTTCGGCATCACTGAGATCATCGGCCGGATCGTGGACGAGATCCGGCTCGCGAACAAGTTGGAGGTATGACGGTGCAGTTCGGTCGCACTTACGAGGAGTTCGAGATCGGTGCTGTCTACAAGCACTGGCCCGGGAAAACGGTCACCGAGTACGACGACCACCTCTTCTGCCTTCTCACCATGAACCACCACCCGCTCCACATGGACGCGAACTACGCCGGGAAGACCACGGACTTCGGCAGGAACGTGGTCGTGGGCAACTACATCTACTCCCTGCTGCTCGGCATGTCCGTGCCGGACGTGTCCGGCAAGGCGATCGCCAACCTGGAGGTCGAGTCGCTCAAGCACATGGCGCCGACCTTCCACGGCGACACCATCTACGGGCAGACCACCGTCCTCGACAAGTGGCCGTCCAAGTCCAAGGACGACCGCGGCATCGTCTATGTCGAGACCAAGGGCTACAAGCAGGACGGCACCATGGTGTGCGTCTTCCGCCGCAAGGTGATGGTCCCCACCGCCACGTACATCAAGGAACGCGGCGGCGAGCAGCCCGGCCGCCCCGAGCTGCAGGAGAACTGACATGGCGCGTCTCGCTCACACCGACGGGCTGACCGACATCCAGCGGGAGATCCTCTCCACCGTCCGCAGCTTCGTGGACAAGGAGATCCTTCCGGTCGCGACGGAGCTGGAGCACCGCGACGAGTACCCCACCGAAATCGTTGAAGGTTTGAAGGAACTTGGCATCTTCGGGCTGATGATTCCCGAGGAGTACGGGGGCCTTGGTGAGTCTCTTCTCACATACGCCCTCACGGTCGAGGAGATCGCCCGCGGCTGGATGAGTGTTTCGGGCATCATCAACACGCATTTCATCGTCGCCTACATGCTCAAGCAGCATGGAACACAGGAGCAGAAGGAGTACTTCCTGCCCCGGATGGCGGCCGGCGAGGTACGCGGCGCCTTCTCCATGTCGGAGCCGGGCATGGGCTCGGATGTGGCCGCGCTCCGCACCAAGGGCGTGCGCGACGGCGACGACTACGTCATCAACGGCCAGAAGATGTGGCTGACGAACGGCGGTTCGGCCAACCTGGTCGCCGTGCTCTGCAAGACCGATGAGGGCCTCTCCCCCGAGGAGGCGGCCGCCAAGCCGCACAAGTCGATGACGACCTTCCTCATCGAGAAGGAGCCGGGCTTCGGTCCGAATCCGGCGGTCCCGGGCCTCACCGTGCCCGGCAAAATCGAGAAGATGGGCTACAAGGGCGTCGACACGACGGAGCTGATCCTGGAGGACGTCAGGATCCCGTCGAACCGCGTTCTCGGTGGTCAGAGCGGTCGCGGCTTCTATCAGATGATGGACGGCGTCGAGGTCGGGCGGGTCAATGTGGCGGCGCGCGGCTGTGGAGTCGCCCAGCGCGCGTTCGAGCTCGGGATCTCCTACGCGCAACAACGCCACACCTTCGGCAAGCCGATCATCGAGCACCAGGCGATCTCCTTCAAACTCGCCGAGATGGCCACCAAGGTCGAGGCCGCCCACCAGATGATGGTGAACGCCGCCCGCAAGAAGGACTCGGGCCAGCGCAACGACCTCGAGGCCGGCATGGCGAAGTACCTGGCCTCGGAGTACTGCAAGGAGGTCGTCGAGGACGCCTTCCGTATCCACGGCGGCTACGGCTTCTCCAAGGAGTACGAGATCGAGCGCCTCTACCGGGAGGCCCCCATGTTGCTCATCGGTGAAGGTACCGCTGAGATCCAGAAAATGATCATTGGACGCCGACTGCTCGAGGAGTATAGAATCCAGGGGTAAATGTCCGGATATAGGCGATATATCCGAGGTGAAGGTCACACCCAGTCATCGCTTACCGGCCATCGACTCGCTCTCGCGCTTGCCCAGTTGTGGGTGTCAACCGATACCATCTTGGTAAAGCCGCCGTCCCCAGAACCATCTTGCGGCATCCTCCGCTACGAAGGTCTTCCATGCCCCACAGCCATTCCTCTGCACCTCGCGGCCGGGTCCGCCTCGCGCGCGGAGCGTCGCCGTGGCTCCTCCCGACTGTCGCCGCCGCGGCGGTCAGCCTCACCCGCGCCCGCCGCTCCGGGCGCTGGGCGGCCGTGGCCGTGCCCACCACCGCACTGGCGGCGGGCATGCTGTGGTTCTTCCGTGACCCTGAGCGAGACATCGCTCAGGGCCGGGTGATCTCACCCGCCGACGGCGTGGTGCAGAGCATCATGCCGTGGAAGGACGGACGCACCCGCGTCGCGATCTTCATGAGCCCGTTGAACGTTCATGTGAACCGCGCGCCGCTCGCCGGCACGGTCACCTCCGTGGAGCACATCCCCGGCGGATTCGTACCGGCGTTCAACAAGGAGAGCGAGAACAACGAGCGCGTTGTCTGGCACTTCGACACCGAACTCGGCGACATCGAGATGGTGCAGATCGCAGGCGCGGTGGCCCGCCGCATCGTGCCCTACGTGCCCTCGGGCACCAAGGTCGAGCAGGGCGAACGCATCGGTCTGATCCGCTTCGGCTCCCGCGTCGACATCTACCTCCCTGAGGGCGTCCAGCCCGATGTCGAGGTCGGCCAGACCACCATGGCTGGGGTGACTCGTCTTGACCGTGATTGATCCTGACACGCACACACAGGCCCCCTGGGTCACCGAGCTGGAGGAAGAGGTCGACGAGCTCCCGCTGTCCACGCGGCTCTCCATCGCGGACACCCTCACTCTCGGTAACGCCATCTGCGGATTCATGGCCGTGTACTTCACGACCACCGGCGTGCTGGTGCCGCACCTCATGGGCACCGCCGACGGCGGCATGGCGCGGCACAACGCCGCGACGGCCGTGACCCTCATGCTGATGGCCTCGGTCTTCGACCTCCTGGACGGACTGGTGGCGCGCAAGCTCCGCAGCTCCGCGATGGGCGCCGAACTCGACAACCTGTCGGACCTGATCAGCTTCGGCCTCGCCCCCGCGTACTTCGTGGTGGTGTGGGGGCTGGTCGCGGACGATGCGCACGGTCGGCTCTCGGCGGTGGCCGCGGTCGTCGTTCTGCTCGCCGTGGTGCTCAGACTCGCGCGTTTCTCCTGCACCACGATCCGCGACGGGGTCTTCCAGGGCATGCCGAGCCCCTTCGGCGCGATGACGGTCGTCTCCGTCGTCCTGCTGGAGCTGCCGTTCATCCCGACGCTGCTCGCGATCGTGGGCGTGGCCTGGCTGATGATGAGCCGGGTCGAGTACCCCAAGCCGCGCGGGCGGCTCGCGCTCATCACGCTGGCGTGGATCTTCATCAGCATGGGCTGCCTGGCGGCCTGGACGCTGGACGTCCCGGGCGGGCACCTGCTGCTCCAGACGGGCGCGGCGCTCCAGATCGCGGCCGCGGCGCTCATCCCGTGCTTCGCCACGACCCGCAAGGTGAACACCATCCGTAACAACCGCCGCGAGGCGCGCGCCGAGCAGTGACGGCGCCGCCACGGAGAGTGCGGTGCACGACGTGAAGGGCCCCGAGCGAGCTGCTCGGGGCCCTTCACGTTCGATCGGGTTCGTCCTCAACCGCCGGACGGGCTGAACGCTCGACGCGTGGCTGGAGTGCCAGGGGTCGGCCGGACGCGCCGCCACCCGGCTGTACTGCCACCGCAACACCGTCTTCAACCGGCTACGCCGCCTGGAACAGCTCACCGCCCGCTCGCTCTCGCGCCCCCGCGACCTCATCGCGATGGCCCTGGCCCTGGACGCCTTCCGGCTCACACCGGTACCGGGCGGACCGGAGAAGTGCGGCGCGTAACAGATTGTCGACGGGTCGGCTCCAACTGATGAACCCCTGTTGTCAGAGTGCAAGAATAGGATCGGAGTCGATCACACACGGGGGGCACTGTGGCGAATCGTCCGACGGATTGGATGTGCTGGATCTGGACCGGGATCCGGTGCCGGGTGATCCGTACGAAGTGAAGGAACTCGCCCGCAAGCTGGGCGACTTCGCTGATGACGTCTCGTCGGCGCTGCGGTCGGTCCGGGGGCTGAGCGGGGACAACGCCGTTCAGGACTGGGCGGGTCTGGCGGGAGACGCGTACCGGGAGCAGTTCGGTGATCTGCCCAATGAACTGAGCAAGTTGGAGAAGTCCTACCGGCTCGCGTCGGGCGCCCTGGAGACGTACTGGCCGAAGCTGGAGACCGCGCAGGCCGACGCGGACCGGGCGTTGGCGCAGGGGCGTACCGCCCGGCAGGATCTGGACGCGGCCAAGACCACCCAGACCAACTCCAATGACTGGATGAAGCGGGCGGGCGACAAGTCCAAGGAGTACCAGGCCGATCCCAAGCCGGGGGTGCAACCGCCGACGGCCGAAGAGGTCCGCACCGCGACCCGCAACGCGCTGGACGCCTCCAACGCCCAGAAGTCCGCCAACTCCGCCGTCCACGACGCCCAGCAGCGCCTGGACGCGGCCAAGGAGCTCGCCGCGCAGGCCGCCCACCTTCGGGACACCGCCGCCGGCACCGCGGAACACGCCCTGCACGAGGCGTCCGACGCCGGCATCAAGAACAAGCACTGGTGGGAGAAGGCGGTCGACTGGGTCGCCGACCACTGGGACGACATCGTCGCCGTCTGCAAGGTCGTCGTCGCCGTCCTGGGCATCGTCGTCCTCATCATCGGCGGACCGCTCGCCTGGATCGTGCTGGCCGCAGCCCTGGTCGTCCTCGCCGACACCCTCATCAAATACGCCCAGGGCAAAGCCAGCCTCTGGGACGTGGCCTTCGCCGCCCTCGACTGCATCCCCATGTTCAAGGGCCTCACCACCCTCGGCGGCCTCGCCAAGATGGCCAAGAGCCTCCCCGCGCTCCTCAAGAGCGGCAAAGCCCTGGAGAACATCGCCAACAGCGTCCGCAAGGGCGGCACCGCGGCGCGCGATCTCTTCTCGTCGCTGCGCCGGGGAGCCAAGGACGAGGTCGGAGCGGGCAAACCGTTCGCCAAACGCTGCAAGGGCGGCGACCCCATCGACCTGATCTCCGGCGAGATGATCATGTCCGAGCGGGATGTGACCCTGGACGGTCTGCTGGCGCTGGTGCTGGAGCGCACCCACACCTCCTCGTACCGCACGGGGCGCTGGTTCGGCCCCTCCTGGGCCTCCACGCTCGACCAGCGGCTGGAGGCGGACAACGACGGCGTGGTCTTCGCCGCCGACGACGGGATGCTGCTGGTCTATCCGGTGCCCAGGCCCGACGAGCCCGTCATGCCGCACCACGGCCCGCGCTGGCTGCTGGAATGGGACGGCACACCCGGCGGCCGCATCCGGATCGGCGACCCGGCCTCCGGTATCACCCGGCACTTCGTCGGCGTCAATCCGCCCGCCTCGGCGCCGGAGGGGCTGATCACGCTGGCCCTGAGCGCGATAGCGGACCTCAACGGCAACCGGATCGACATCGAGCGCACCGCCGACGGCGCCCCCGTCCTCATCCGCCACAGCGGCGGCTACCGCCTCGCCGTCGACACCGAGGACCATCGCATCACCCGGGTCCGTCTGATGGGCACGGAGGACGGCCCCGAGGGCACGGTCCTGCGCGGCTTCGGCTACAGCGTCAACGGCGATCTCACGCAGGTCACCGACTCCGTGGGCCGCGCGGAGGTGCTGGAGTACGACTTCGAGGGCCGCATCGTCCGGCGGACGGATCGTACCGGCCACTGGTACGGCTGGGATTACGACGAGTCCGGGCGCTGCGTCCGCGGCCGCGGCCAGGACGACTTCCTGAACTGCGAGCTCACGTTCGACACCGAGGCCCGTACGACCACCTACACCAACTCGCTCGGCCACAGCACGGTCTACCGCTACAACGAGCTCCTGCAGCTGGTGTCCTCGACCAATGTGCTCGGCGAGTCGCTGACCAACGAGTGGGACGCGTTCGACCGTCTCGTGGCCCGGACCGACGCGCTGGGCGCCACCACCCGCTACGGCTACGACGACGCGGGCAACCTCACCCTGGCCGTCCGCCCCGACGGTGTGGCCACCGAGGCGGTCTACGACGAACTGCGGCAACTGGTGCGGGCGGTCGAGCCCGACGGCGCGGTGTGGCAGCACACCTACGACGACGCGCGCAATGTAACCGCCTCGATCGACCCCTCGGGTGCGCGGACCGTCTACACCTACGACGCGATCGGCGCCCTCGTCGCCGTCACCGACTCCGCCGGGCGCTCGAGCCGGGCCAGGAGCAATGCCGCCGGCCTGCCGGTGGAGTTCACCGACGTACAGGGCGCGGTCAGCACCATCGAGCGCGACGCCTTCGGCCGCGTGAGCACGTTCACCGACCCGCTCGGGCACGTCACCCGCTTCGGCCGGACGGCGGAGGGCTGGCCCGTCTGGCGTGAACAGCCAAGCGGCGAAAGCGAGTTCTGGGAGTGGGACGGCGAAGGGCGGCTCGTCTCGCACATCGACCTCACCGGGCGCACCGCCACGTTCTCGGTCGGCCCGTTCGGCATTGTCACCTCCCGCACCCACGGTGACGGAAGCCAGTACACCTTCGGCTTCGACACCGAACTGAACCTCCTGTCGGTGACCGACCCGCAGCGGCGGGACTGGAGTTACGCCTACGACGCGGCGAACCGCGTCACATCGGAGACCGACTTCACCGGCCGCGTCCTCGGCTACGAGCTGGACGCCATGGGCCGGCTGACCGCCCGCACCAACGGTGTGGGCGAGACCATCCGGTTCCACAGGGACGCTTTCGGCCGGACGGTCGAGACGCAGTACGACGGCCACACCGCCCACCTCACCTACGACACCGCCGGGAACATCGTCCGGGAGGTCGGCCCCGATGTCACCGTCGAACGCGAGTACAGCACGGTCGGCATGCTGCTGTCCGAGAGCATCAACGGCAGGACCACCACCTACGAGTACGACGGCCTCGGCCGGCGCACCAGGCGGCGTACTCCCACCGGGATCGAATCCACCTGGACCTACGACGGCGCTGGCAGTCCCACCTCCCTGGAGACCGCCGGACACCGCATCACCTTCGCCTTCGACGCGGCCCACCAGGAGACCCACCGCCGGCTCCCGGGCGGGGTGACGCTCACCCAGTCGTGGGACCCTGCGGGCCGGATCACCGGGCAGCGCCTCGACCGTGCCTCCGACCCGGCCGAGGGGCTGCTCCAGCAGCGCGCCTACGTCTACCGGCCGGACGGCGTCCCGACGGCGATCGAGGAACTCACCTCCGGCACCCGTCGCTTCACCCTCGATCCAGCAGGCCGTATCTCCGCCGTCGACGCCCGGGGGTGGACCGAGCGGTACTCCTACGACGCGGTGGGCAACATCACGCGGGCCGAGACCCCCGGCGCGGACACCGACGAGGCGGACCGCGCCTTCCACGGCAACCGCATCCAGCGCAGCGGACGCACCTCCTTCGAGCACGACACCGAGGGCCGCATCGTGCGGAGCGTCCACCGGCTGCTCAACGGCCAGCGGCGGGTGCGAACCTACGCCTGGAACAGCCAGAGCCAGCTCGTCGCGACGACGACCCCCGACGGTTCGGAGTGGCGCTACACCTACGATCCCAGCGGCCGCCGAACGGCGAAGCGGCGGCTGGGCGAAGGTGGCACCGTCGTCGAGGAGACGCTCTTCGTCTGGGACGGCGCCCGCCTCATCGAGCAGATCGGCTCCGACGACCACGCCATCTCCTGGGACTACGCGCCCGGCAGCTTCGTACCCCTGACCCAGCTCGACCGGACAGAAGTGGACGCCCGCTTCCACGCCATCGTGACCGACCTGTCGGGGGCGCCGGCCGAACTATCTCCGCCGACGGGGAGCTGGCCTGGCGGCGGCGTACCACGCTCTGGGGAGCGCTCCTCCCCGAGCAGGCCCAGGAAGGCGGAGGCGGAGGCGGAGGCGTCGACTGTCCGCTGCGCTTCCCGGGCCAGTACGCCGACGCGGAGACCGGCTGGCACTACAACTACCAGCGCTACTACGACCCGCGGACGGGCCAGTACGTCACGCCCGATCCGCTCGGTCTGATCGCGGGACCGAACGACGCCGCCTACGTGCCCAACCCGTACACGCTGACCGACCCGCTCGGGCTGGCCTGGCAGGACCCCAACAACGGCAACAAGTTCGGGCGCGATCCCGCCCTCCCGCCGGAGCCGGAGGGCGGGCGGGAGTACACGCGCAACAACCAGTACGGCACGGACTACCGCACCTCCACTCACGATCACATGACAGAGCACTACACGGACGAAGGCCGGGCGCAGGGCAGGGCGCCGCTCGACGCCGACGGCAACCGCATGCCGCGGGACCAGCTGAACTGGTACGACGGCAAGGGCCGGAAGATCTGGGACCCGACCGCGGAGAACCCGAAGCCTTTCCACCAGACGGTAACGTACGAGCACAAGGACCCTGTGGTCGACCATTGGAACCGGGAAGGACGATTCACCGACAAGGCGGCGCGAAAAGACTTCTACAACAAGGTGAGCGATATGGAGCCGATGGGCTTCAAGGAGAACTCACGCGGTGGCGGCAAGATGACGGCGACCTTTAAACAGGAAGTCGGACCTGGGTACTCGTGTACCTGACCAAGGAGGATTCATGGATATCCGGGAAGTAGTCACCAGCTTCCGCGATGCGGCCCCGCTGCCAGGCCTGGACAATGCCTGGAGTTGGGCGCCCGCACCCGGTCTCGACTTCGCCGGGGCGCTCTCCGCGGACGGTGGCCGACTGCTGCAGCTCAACGCGCGCGATTCGTACGATCAGGACCTCGCTGTCGCGACCCTGGCGTTCGCTCGCGAGCACGAAGAGCGGATCGTCGCCCGGAATCCCTTCATCGGTGCGTCGGACGGCTTCGAGGCGCCCGCCGGGCACCGCTTCGACTCGGTCACGATCATCGCGCCCGAGGTGCATGAGTTCTACGACTACGACCGGCCCACCCTCACGCCCTTCGTCCGCCTGGCCTTCCCGGCCTATGCCCTGGAATTCGCGGGGGACGAGACCCTGGACGAGGCGATCACCCGGTTCGACATGCTGCGGCCGAACGAGCTCGACCGCGACCCCGTGCCCTTTCTCAAGATGCGATACGCCAATACCAGGACGCTCGGCCGCAGTACGAACGTCGGCCGCGGCTTCACCGATCCGCGCAACCTGGTGACGGAACTGCGAGAACTGGACGGCGCTCCGGGCAGTTTCGTGGAGTTCGAGAACCGCCACCGCCACGTCTGGCGCGTCGAATGGCATGAGGCGTACTACATCGCGGACTGGAACACCCAGACCGAATCTCCCCGGGAGACCACCCTCGACGAACTGCTCGAGTTCGCGCCGGCCCAGCTGCGCGACTGACACGCGGCGGTACCAGGCAGGGGTGCCGGGCCGACTGGAGATGTCCAGCCCGCCCGGCACCCCGGTGCGGTCGGCGTTACGGCGCCAGGAAGTCCTGGGCCAAGGCCTGGGCGACGCGTTCGAGCAGCGGGCCGGCCTGGGCCATGCAGACGGCCGGGTCCGGCTCGATATCGGTCAGGGCGTAGGCGCGGCGGATGCCGGCCCCGCCGAGGGCGCCGGGGGCCAGGGCGAGCCGGCCGCAGACGGCGACGACGTCGATGTTGCGGGCGCGCGCGGCCTGGGCGACGCCCACCGGGGCCTTTCCGTGGAGGGTCTGCTCGTCGAGCGAGCCCTCGCCGGTGATCACGAGATCGGCGCGGCTCAGTGCCTCCTCGAAGCCGAGCACGTCGAGCATCACGTCGATACCGGGCCGGAAGGCCGCGTTCAGCCCGACGAGCGCGCCGTAGCCGATGCCGCCCGCCGCGCCCGCTCCGGGCGCCTCCGCGGCGTGTGCCGCGGCCGATCCCCGGGCCTGCGTCAGCACCTCGACGAACCGCCCGAGGGCCGTGTCGAGGGTGGCCACTTCCTGGTCGGTGGCACCCTTCTGCGGACCGTAGACGGCCGCGGCGCCCTTCGGGCCGAGCAGTGGATTGTCGACATCGCTGGCGAGCACCACCTCTGTCTCGGCCAGTCGCGGGTCGAGCCCGGACAGGTCGGCGGTCGCGAGGGCGGCCAGCGCCCCGCCGCCGGGACCGACCGGTGCACCGTCCGCGTCGAGCAGCCGGGCGCCGAGCGCGACGAGCATGCCGGCCCCGCCGTCGTTGGTGGCACTGCCGCCGACACCGAGCACGATGGTGCGCGCACCGTCGTCCAGCGCCGCGCGCAGCAGCTCGCCGGTGCCGAAGGTGGTGGCCGTGAGCGGCGCGAAGACGCCCTCCGGCAGGTGACGGAGGCCGGAGGCCTCGGCCATCTCGACCACGGCGGTCGTGTCGCGTACGGCGTACGTGGCGGTCACGGGCTCGCCCAGCGGCCCGGTCACCCGCAGCTCGCGGCGCTCGAAACCGGCCGCGACGGCCGCGTCGACGGTGCCGTCACCGCCGTCGGCGACCGGCAGTGACTCGACGGTCAGCCCCGGCACCACGTGCAGCAATCCGGCCGTGACGTGCTCGGCGACCTGCACCGCGGTCAGCGAACCCTTGAACTTGTCGGCGGCGATCAGCACGCGCCCCGTCGTGTGTCTTGCAGCGTCGGACACGTTTACTCCCCATCCGATACGGAACATCGCGCCGCTCGGACCATATCCCGCCATGGGCCGCCTGCCCATGGCCGGTCCAGCGCGTCACCCCAATAGATCGGGAGATTCATGACCATAGCGGGGCGTCATGAGAGGCGCCGACAGGGAACGGAGGGCGCCCCGGACGCCGCGAGGACCCGGGTGGCCGCTTCGGGCGGAGGGTTCGGCGGAGGTGTTCGGCGGAGGGTTGGGGTGGCGGGTTGGGGTGGCGGGTTGGGGTGGCGGGTTCTGGTGGCGGGTTCTGGTGGCGAGTTCTGGATGGCCCGTAATTCGTTTGCGGCGGGCGCATCGCGGTACGCCACAGTGCTTCGGCGCTGATCCGACGTGAGCAACCCGCCGACATCGACGTGATCCGTGACGTCACCGCCGTCGCCTCACCAAGCCCGGCCAGGCTGCGGGCGGCGAAGCGCCGCTGGTCGACCGATTGCGGACGACCGATGCGTGGATCCCGGGCGGTCACTGGTCGCGACGGACGACGACGGGCGGGCCTTCGCCTATGCGACGCCTTTCGACGAGATGTGAGCCACGTAGGTTGGGGTCGTCGCCGACACCTGCGGGGTGCTCAACGGCCGGGCAGGCCCCTGGACCCCCGCGGGCCAGTCCGGGGAGCGGCCGAGTATCGCGGCGATGCGGTCGAGGGGCGCGCCCGTCCCGGCATCGGCCACCGCGGGGCCGAACGCCTCGTCGGCGGCCGGCCGGCTCTTCCCCGCCGCCATCGCTTCCGCCACCGACAGCGCCACTTTCAGCACCTCCGCGTCGAATTCCGCCTCGACGCCGATCGACCGGGCGACATCCCAGCCGTGCACGACGGTGTTCACGAAGTGGAAACCGACGGCCACCGGCGCGGGGAAGACCCGTCCGGCACGGATCTCCGGCAGCCACCAGCCCCGTTCCAGCGCCCCTTCCGCGCCGAAGGACGCCGCCACCTCGGCGGCCGAGGCCGCGAACGCCCCGGCCGGGTCGTCTCCCACCGGCCGGTCCGCGAACACCGTCCGGTCCTTCGTCTCGCCCCTCGCCGCCGCGGCGAAGCCGTGGTTCTGCCCCACGATGTGCTCCAACAGCCGCCGCAGCGTCCACTCCCCGCACGGCGTCGGCACGTCCAGCCGGGCCACGTCGATCCTGCCGATGATCACTTCAACCGTGCGCAACGCCCGCTGGTCCAACACCCGGAGATCCGTCATACCCACGACCGTAGCCGCCGGGTACGACAACCGGTCCCGGCACCGGACTTGCCGCACCCGGCTCGCCGGCATCGGCCGGTAACGGGTAAACCCGGTCGTCCGCGCCACCCGCTCCCGCCTACGCTCGCGACATGAGCAACGGCAAGCCCCTCGTGGCGATCCTGAGCGGGGCCGGCATCTCCACGGACTCGGGGATCCCGGACTACCGCGGCCCCAACGGCCTGTGGCGGCGCGACCCCGGGGCGGAGAAGCTCGTCACCTACGACGCGTACATGGCCGACCCCGACATCCGCCGCCGCTCCTGGCTCATGCGGCGCGACAGCGCGACCTGGCTCGCGCGCCCCAACACCGCGCACCTGGCGGTGGCGGAGCTGGAGAAGACCGGCACTCCGGTGCGCGTCATCACGCAGAACGTCGACGGGCTCCACCAGTTGGCCGGGATGCCCGCCCGCAAGGTGCTGGAACTGCACGGGACGGCCCGCACCGTCGTCTGTACGAAGTGCCATGCGCGCAGCGCCATGGCCCAGGCCCTGGAGCGGGTCGGGGCAGGCGAGCCGGACCCGCCGTGCCGGGTGTGCGGCGGGATCCTGAAATCGGCGACGGTGATGTTCGGGCAGCACCTCGATCCGGAGGTGCTGGCGCAGGCGATGGCCATCGCGAAGGCGTGCGAGGTGTTCTTCGCGGTGGGGACGACGCTGCGGGTGCAGCCCGCGGCGTCGCTGGCGGGAATCGCGGCCGAGCACGGCGCGCGGCTGGTGATCGTGAACGCGGAGCCGACGCCGTACGACGAACTGGCCGACGAGGTGGTGCGGGAGCCGATCGGGACGGCGCTGCCCGCGCTGCTCAGCGGCCTCGCTTCGCCAGGGACTTGAGGACGGCGCGGGCGGCGTGATGGCCGCTCATGCCGTGCACGCCAGGACCGGGCGGGGTCGCGGAGGAGCACAGGAAGACATTGGACCGGGCGGTCGCGTACGGGTTCCACGCGATCTTCGGGCGCAGGACGGTCTGCAGGCCCGCGAAGGCGCCGCAGGCGATGTCGCCGCCGACGTAGTTGACGTTGTGGGCGGCGAGTTCGGCGGGGCCGGCGACAGCGCGGGCGAGCACGAGGTCGCGGAAGCCCGGGGCGAAGCGTTCGATCTGGCGCTCGACGGCGTCGGTGGCGTTGCCGTGCCAGCCCTGCGGGACATGGCCGTAGGCCCAGAAGACGTGCTTGCCCTCGGGTGCTCGCGAGGGGTCGACGACGGTCGGCTGGGAGGTGATCAGGAAGGGGATCTGCGGCGGCCGGCCGCTGACCGCCCTGTTCAGCGCGTCACCGATCTCGGTGTACGACGGGCCGAGGTGGACCGTGCCGGCCCGGCGCGCGTCCGGCGCGGTCCAGGGGACGGGACCGTCCAGCGCGTAGTCGATCTTGAAGACGGACGGGCCGTAACTGAAGTTGCGGTAGGCGTCACCGAGCCCGGCGATGCGTGCCAGCGCGGTCGGCGAGGTGTCGAAGACATAGGCCCGCGCGGGCGGCAGCTCGTCGAGCTTGCGCACCATCACACCCGTGTGGACGACCCCGCCCTGCTCCTTGAGGTACGAGGCCAGGGCATCCGAGATCGCCTGCGAGCCGCCGCGCGGGACCGGCCAGCCGCCCGCGTGCGCGGCCAGGGCGAACATCAGAGCCATGGCGCCGGTCAGGGGCGAGCTGAGCGGGGTGATCGCATGGGCGGCCAGGCCGGCCAGCAGGGCGCGGGCCTTGGCGTCACGGAAGCGGCGGGCGAGTACCGCGACAGGCGGCAGCCCCGTCAGGCCGAACCGGACGAACCGGTAGGGGTCCAGCGGCAGACCGCGCCACTGGGGCCGCAGCAGGTCGGCGGCCATCGTGTTCCAGTGGCCGATGTACGGGGCCACCAGCCGGCGGTACCGGACGGCGTCGTGCGCGCCGAAGGACGCGGCGGTCTCCCCCACCGAACGCGACAGCAGCGCGGCCGTGCCGTCGGGGAAGGGATGGGCCATCGGCAGATCGGGGTGCAGCCACTCCAGGCCGTGCTCGCCCAGCGGCAGCGCCTTGAACGCGGGCGAGCCCGCGCCCAGGGGGTGCACCGCGGAGCACGGGTCGTGCCGGAAGCCCGGCAGCGTCAGCTCCTGGGTCCTGGCGCCGCCGCCGACCGTGTCGGCCGCCTCGTAGATCTCGACGGACAGACCCGCGCGGGCCAGCTCGGCCGCGGCCGTCAGACCGTTCGGCCCGGCCCCGACGACCACCACGTCCACTACCGCTGCCCGGTTCATCACTCGCCCATCAGCTCGATGATCCGCCGCGCGGTCTCCGCGTCGCGGGCGATGGAGAACGGCAACGCGTTGCCTCCGGGGATACGGAACGGCTTACCGGTCGCCGTCAGGCTCGCCCCGCCGGCCTCGGTCACCAGCAGCAGCCCGGCCGCATGGTCCCAGGGCAGTTCCCAGAAGAAGGCGACACCGTCGGTGCCGCCCCTGGCCAGCTCCAGGTATTCGATCCCGGCGCAAGTGCATGGCCGGGTCACCGCGTCGGCCGCCTCCAGCCGGCCGAGGAGCAGCTGCTCGCGGTCGGTGCGGTACACGGGGTTCGAGGTGGCGATCCGCAGGATGCCGTCCGGGGCGGGAGCCGTGTGGATCGGCTGCCCGTTGAGGTACGCGCCGGCGCCGCGGCGCGCGGTGGCCATCAGCTGCCGCTCGGGGACGTAGGTCCAGGACGCGAGCGGCTCGCCACCCTGCACCAGGGTGACGAGCGTCGCGTAGCCGTCCTCGCCGCGTACGAAGTTCGCGGTGCCGTCGACCGGATCGACGACCCACACCGGCTCGTCGCCGTCGAGGCGCTTGAGAACACCGGGGTCGGCGCTCACCGCTTCCTCGCCGACGACGACGGAACCGGGCAGCAGCGCGGTCAGCTCCTCGGTGAGCCGTTCCTCCGCCCGCCGGTCGGCGGTGGTCACCAGGTCGTAGGGGCCGTTCTTCTCGATCACGTCCTCGGCGGCGAGCCGCCGCCAGCGCGGAGTGACCTCCTCGGCGACCACGGCCCGCACCGCGCGCTCGACGGCGGCGAGCAGATCCTCGTTGACCTCGTAGACCATGCCGCCATCCAATCAGACCGGGGCGGAGTCCTGCCGTGCGGTTCGCATGAGCACGGTGTAGAGAACGAGTGACGAGGAGAGGCCCACGGCCCAGCCGTAGTCCGCGAGCGGTTTGAGGAACGGGATCATGCCGTCAGCGGGGAAGGGGCCCTTGCCGGGCTCGGAGTGCGACCCTCCGATCGCCAGCACCCCGCCGACGGCGAAGGCGGCGACCGCCCGCCAGTTCCAGCCGGCGGTGTACCAGTACCGGCCGCCGGGGGTGTAGAGGTCCACCAGGTCGAGAACCGTGCGGCGGATGATCCAGTAGTCGGCGATGAGGATGCCCGCGACCGTCCCGAGCAGACCGCCGACCACCCCGAGCCAGGTGAAGATGTAGAACTCGGGGGTCTCGATGAGCTTCCACGGGAAGATCACCACGCCCACCACGCCGGTGATGAGCGCCCCGGTACGGAAGTTGATGAACTTCGGCGCGAGGTTGGACAGGTCGTAGGCCGGTGACACCACATTGGCCGCGATGTTCACACTGATGGTCGCAATGAGGACGGTGACCAGCGCGAAGACCAGACCGAAGACGTTGTCGGTCTTGGCGGCCAGTTCGACCGGGCTCCAGATCGGGGCGCCGTAGACGGCCTGCGAGCCGGAGGTGACCAGGACGGACAGCAGCGCGAAGAACGTCATGGTGGTGGGCAGGCCCAGCGACTGGCCCCAGATCTGGGCGCGCTGCCCCGCGCCGAAGCGGGTGAAGTCCGGGATGTTCAGCGACAGGGTGGACCAGAAGCCGATCATGCCCATGAGCGACGGGAAGAAGACCGGCCAGAAGTCACTGCCCCAGCCGAGCTTGGACGGCTGGTCGAGCAGCGGTCCCAGCCCGCCGGCCTTGATCGCGATCCAGACGAGCAGCACGAGGGCGCCGACCAGGACGAACGGCGCGGCCCAGTTCTCGAAGCGCCGGAGGGTGTCCATCCCCCGGTAGATGATGGCCAGTTCGAGGGCCCAGAAGATCACGAAGCACAGCCACAAGGTCCAGGGATAGCCGCCGATCTTCCCGACGTCCGCCCAGCCGCCGCCGAAGATCTTGCCGACCAGGACGAAGACGCCCTGGCCGCCGATCCAGGTCTGGATGCCGAACCAGGCGCAGGCCACGGCGGCGCGCACCAGCGCGGGCAGGTTCGCCCCGCGCAGCCCGAACGAGGCCCTGGCCAGGACCGGGAAGGGGATGCCGTACCGGGGACCCGCGTGCCCGGTGAGCAGCATCGGGAAGAGCACGATCACGTTCGCCAGGGCGATCGTGAAGACCGCCTGCTTCCAGTCCATGCCGAGGGCGACGAGTCCTGAGGCGAGAGTCCAGGACGGGATGTTGTGGGCCATCCCGATCCACAGCGCGGTGAAGTTGTACGTCGTCCAGGTCCGCCGGGCGACCGGGACGGGGAGCAGGTCCTCGTTGGAGAACCGGGTATCGGGCAGGACCGCGTCGGTGGGCAGTTCGACGCGGTCCCCCTGGCCTGCGGTGATGGTCATCCGCACCTCATCTCGGAGTCATCTCAGAGCGGGGATGATGTGCTCGCCGTAGGCGTCGATGGTCGACTCCTTGGCGTCGTGCATGTCGTAGACGGCGAACTGGTCGACGCCCAGGTCACGGAGGCGTTCGAGCTTCGCCAGGTGGGCCTCGGGCGGGCCGAGCAGACAGAAGCGGTCGACGATGTCGTCGGGGACGAAGGCCGTGTCGGGGTTTCCGGTGCGGCCGTGGTGGGCGTAGTCGTATCCCTCGCGCCGCTTGATGTAGTCGGTCAGCTCGTCGGGGACCAGACCGGAGTGCTCGCCGTAGCGGGAGACAAGATCGGCGACATGGTTGCCGACCATGCCGCCGAACCAGCGGCACTGCTCGCGGGCGTGGGCGAGCCCGGCGTCGCTGCCGTCGGTGATGTAGGCGGGGGCGGCGACACAGATGGTGACGGCGGAGGGATCGCGGCCGGCGAGCACCGCCGCCTCCCGCACCGCGCGGATCATCGATTCGGTGAGGAAGGGGTCGGCGAGCTGGAGGATGAAGCCGTCGGCCTTCTCCCCCGCCATGGCGAGCGCCTTGGGGCCGTAGGCGGCCATCCACACCGGCAGCTTGCCGTTCTCGACCCACGGCAGCTGGATCGTCGTGCCCTCGACGTCCACCTCCCGGCCCTCGGCCAGTTCGCGGATGACGTGCATGGCCTCGCCGATCCTGGCCAGGGTGTTGGGCTTGCGGCCGGCGACCCGCATCGCCGAGTCGCCGCGCCCGATGCCACAGACGGTGCGGTTGCCGTACATGGAGTTGAGGGTGGCGAAGGTGGAGGCGGTCACTTCCCAGGTGCGGGTGCCGGGGTTGGTGACCATGGGGCCGACGATCAGGTTGCGGGTGTGCTCCAGGATGCGGCTGTAGATGACGAAGGGCTCCTGCCAGAGCACGGCGGAGTCGAAGGTCCAGCCGTGGGTGAATCCGTTGCGTTCGGCGCGGCGCATGAGGCCGACGACACCGGAAGCGGGCGGGTCCGTCTGCAGGACGAGGCCGAAGTCCATGACGCTGCTCCTAGATGAGGTACTGGCAGGTGCTGCGCGGGGTGTACTGGCCGTGGCCGGCCCTCCCCACGTACGTGCGGCCGGTGATTACGGGCTCGCCGCGCGAGAGGACGCTCTCGACCCGGCCCGTGAGCCGCTTCCCCTCGTACGCCGAGTAGTCGACGTTCATGTGGTGGGTGGCGGCGGAGACGACCTGCTCGGCGTGCGGGTCGTAGATGACGATGTCGGCGTCGGCGCCGGGCGCGATGGTGCCCTTGCGCGGGTAGAGGCCGAACATCCTGGCCGGAGTGGCGCAGGCGACCTCGATCCAGCGGCGGCGGGTGAGACGGCCGTCGACGACCGCCTGGTGGAGCAGGTCCATCCGGTTCTCGACGCCCGGCAGACCGTTGGGGATCTTGGAGAAGTCGCCGCGGCCCAGGTCCTTCTGCCCGGTGAAGCAGAACGGGCAGTGGTCGGTGGAGACGACCTGCAGGTCGTTGGTGCGCAGGCCCCGCCAGAGCGCCTCCTGGTGCTCCTTGGGGCGCAGCGGTGTGGAGCATACGTATTTGGCGCCCTCGAAGTCCGGCTCGGCGAGGTTGTCCGTGGACAGGAACAGGTACTGCGGACAGGTCTCGCCGAAGACGTTGAGGCCCTTGTCGCGGGCCTGCGCCAGCTCGGCGAGCGCCTCCTCGGCCGAGACGTGGACGACGTAGAGCGGGGCGCCCGCCACCCGCGACAGCTGGATGGCGCGATGGGTCGCCTCGGCCTCCAGCAGAGCCTTGCGGACCTCGCCGTGGTAGCGAGGGTCGGTGTGTCCCGCGGCCAGCGCCTGCTGGACGAGGACGTCGATGGCGATGCCGTTCTCGGCGTGCATCATGATCAGGCCGCCGTTGGCGGCGGAGCGCTGCATGGCCCGCAGGATCTGGCCGTCGTCGCTGTAGAAGACGCCGGGATAGGCCATGAACAGCTTGAAACTGGTCACGCCCTCCTGCACCAGGATGTCCATCTCCTTGAGCGTGTGCTCGTTGACGTCGGAGAGGATCATGTGGAAGGCGTAGTCGATGGCGCACTGGGCGTCGGCCTTGGCGTGCCAGGCGTCCAGTCCGCCCCGCAGGGAGTGGCCGACGCTCTGGACGGCGAAGTCCACGATCGTGGTGGTGCCGCCCCAGGCCGCGGCGCGTGTCCCGGTCTCGAAGGTGTCGGACGCCGCGGTGCCGCCGAAGGGCAGCTCCATGTGGGTGTGGGCGTCGACGCCCCCCGGGATGACGTACTTGCCGGTGGCATCGATCACGTGGTCGGCGGTCCAACTCTGGGACGCGGCGGTGTCGTGAGCCGCGAGGGCGGCGATCCGGCCGCCCTCGATCAGCACATCGGCGTGGATCTCGTCCAATGCGGTGATGACGAGCCCGCCGCGGATGACGGTGCGTGCGGTGGTCACGGCCTGCCTCCCACGAGCTTGGCCTGGGTCTGCCTGAGGGCGTCCTCGAGGGCGGACGCGCCCTCCTCCGCCTCGGCGACGCTGAGGGTCAGGGGTGGTGCGATGCGCAGGCTGTTGCCGGGCCGGCCGCCCTTGCCGACCAGCAGGCCGTTCTCACGAGCGGCCTCCAGGACCATTCCGGCGGCTTCCGGAGAGGGCGTGTCGGTGCCAGGCTCGACGAGTTCGACGCCGAGCATCAGACCGCGGCCGCGCACCTCGAGGACCATGGGCAGCCCGGCACCGATGGCCTCCAGCCGGGACTTGAGGAGTCCGCCGACCCGCCGGGAGTTGCCCTGCAGGTCGTGGTCGACGAGGTACGTGAGGTTGGCGAGGGCGCCCGCCGTGGTGACCGGGCTGCCGCCGAAGGTGGAGATGGAGTTCCCGGTCAGGCAGTTCATGACCTCGGCGCGGGCCACGACGCCGCCCATGGACATGCCGTTGCCGACGCCCTTGGCGAAGGTCAGGATGTCCGGCGGACCGGCCTGGCTGTGCGCCTGCCAGCCCCAGAAGTGGTCACCCGTACGGCCCCAGCCGGTCTGCACCTCGTCGCTGATCCACAGGATGCCGTGCCGGTCCAGGACCTCCTTGAACGCGGCGAGCAGCCCGTCGGGACCTGAGGTGAAGCCGCCGACGCCCTGGATCGGCTCGGCGATCAGCGCCGCGACGCGGCCGTTGGCCTGGCCGAGGATGTCCTCCAGATCCGCGACGCAGGCCGCGATGAACCCGGCGTCGTTCAGCTGCGCGTACGGACCCCGGGAGCGGACGCCGCCGTGCACGTACAGCGTCTGCAGCGGGGAGAGGCTGGTCGGCGACCAGGCGGAGTTGCCGGTGATGCCGATCGAGGTGAAGGAACGGCCGTGGTAGCTGTTGCGCAGCGCCAGGACCTGGTTCGAGCTCCGGTGGGAGGTGGCGAGCAGCAGCGCGGTGTCGTTCGCCTCGGTGCCCGAGGTGGTGAAGAAGACCCGGGCGTCCGGGATGCCGGACAGCCGCGCGATGCGCTCGGCCAGCTCGACGGCCTGCCGGCTGAGATACAGCGTCGAGGAGTGCAGGATCTTTCCGGCCTGCTCGGTGATGGCGGCGGTGACCTCGGGGAGGGCGTGCGCGGTCATCGTGGTGAGGATGCCGCCGAAGAAGTCGAGGTAGCGGTTGCCCTCGGCGTCCCAGACGTGGCGGCCCTCGCCATGGGTGATCTCGATGGGCTCGCCGTAGTACGTGGCCAGCCAGTCGGGCATGACGGCGCGGTGTCGGGCGTGCAGCGAGGCGTGCAGGTTCTCGGTCACAGTGGCCATGACGATCACGCCTCCGTGAGGTCGCCGTAGGCGTCCGGCCTGCGGTCCCGGTAGAACGCCCACTGCTGGCGCACCTCGTCGATCAGATCGAAGTCCAGGTCCCGTACGACCAGCTCCTCCTTCGTGTCGGACGCGGTGTCACCGACGAACCGCCCGCGCGGGTCCACGAAGTAACTGGTGCCGTAGAAGTCGTTGTCACCGTACTCCTCCTGGCCCACCCGGTTGATGGCGGCGATGAAGTACTCGTTGGCGACGGCGGCGGCGGGCTGCTCCAGCTGCCACAGGTAGCCGGACAGGCCGCGCGAGGTCGCGGACGGGTTGTATACCAGCTGGGCGCCGGCCAGGCCCAGGGCGCGCCAGCCCTCGGGGAAGTGCCGGTCGTAGCAGATGTAGACGCCGATCTTGCCGACCGCGGTGTCGAAGATGGGCCAGCCGAGGTTGCCCGGCTTGAAGTAGAACTTCTCCCAGAAGCCCTTGACCTGCGGGATGTGGTGCTTGCGGTACTTGCCGAGGAAGGTGCCGTCGGCGTCGATGACCGCCGCGGTGTTGTAGTAGAAGCCGGACTGTTCGACCTCGTACACGGGGACGACGATCACCATGCCGGTCTCGCGGGCCAGAGCCCGCATCCGCTGGACGGTCGGACCGTCGGGGACCGGCTCGGCCCAGCGGTAGTGCTCGGCCTCCTGGACCTGGCAGAAGTACGGGGCGTTGAACACCTCCTGGAAGCCGATCACCTTGGCGCCCTGGGCGGCGGCCGCCCGGGCGTACTCCTCGTGCTTGGCGATCATCGACTCGGTGTCACCGGTCCAGGTCGCCTGGACGAGCGCGGCACGCACAACGTTGCTCATGAGCAGCTCCTCTGACGTGGCATCACGTCCGGTCTACGCACGTAGATACCGGCCGTGGGGAAGAACGTAGAAGCGCCTTACCCGCTCTGGCAAGACCGCTACCGTTACTTCACCGGGACGATCACGTTTCCTGCCCCGCCGGGGCGCTCGGCCGGTGCTCGGCGGCCGGCCGCGCCCGCACCGGGCCGGCCCGCGCCGTCACCCGTCCGGGAGGCCCGCGCGGCGCAGGGCCGCGGCGATGTCGCGGCGGCGGGGCTTGGAGATCAGGGCGGCGGCGGCGAGCAGCGGTGCGGCGAGGCCTGGGCGTTCGCGCGCGATCCCGGCGGCGTCCTCGGGCGGGCGGGTCCTGACCACGGCCACCAGCAGCGTCTCGGCCTCATCGTGCCGGTTCTCGTCGTACAGGGCCGCCGCCACGACGGCGACCTCGGCCGCGGGGCGCGCCGCGGCCTGGTGCAGCAGGGTGCGGCAGTCCCCCGTACGGCCGTCCTGTGCCAGGGCGGCCGCGGCGGCGGCCAGCCGGTCCGGCTGGAGGGCCGCGAACTCCCACAGCAGCGTCGCGACGTCCGCCGCGAGGCCGGCCCGCTCCAGCTCGCGGGCCAGCACCGGCAGCGCCTCGGCCGGCCCGGCGGCGGCCTCGCACAGCACCACGTACGCCTCACCGCCGCGCCCGGCATGGCGCAGGCCTCCGAGCCGGGCCGCCTCGCCGCGCGCCCGCGCCTGCCGCGGTCCGGCGTCGGCCCGTGCGGCGGCGGCCTGCGGGGGCGGCTGTTCCGCGGCCGCCCCGGCGAAGCGCGCGCCGCGCGGCGTGGGGGCGGGGGCGGCGGCCGGTCCTGCGGGGGCGGAGCCGGGTGGTCCGGCCGGCCGGACCTCGTGCCCCTCCTCAGGCACCTCGTCGAACGAGGTGGCGAACCGCGCGCCGCGCGGGCGCGAACCGGCGCTCCGCCCCGGCGCCCTGGCGCGGCGCGAACCGCGCCCGCCCGGTGCGGTGGGCTCCGGGGGCTCGGCCGGCCCGGCGGCCGCTCCGTGCGGCGGCTGCGCCACGTCCGGCGTCCTCGCGCGGAACCAGTCGTCCGGCGCCGGGGACCGGTCCGCGGCGGACCGGTCCGTGAAGAACTGTTCGGCGAGCCGCGTCTCGACCGCGTCGAGCCGGGCCCGCAGCTCCGCGCAGCGCGCGTTGGCGCGTTCACGGTCGTCGCGGGCCCAGGCGAGGGCGTTGGCCGGCCCGCCGGCCGCCGGGGAGTCCGGGTCGGCGCCCGTCGCGGCGTACGCGTTCACCGCGTGGGCGGCCTCGCGTTCGCGCAGGACGGCGTCATGGCGTTCGCGGAGCATCGCTTCGAGGCGGGCGCGCAGCGCCGTCTCGCTGCCGGGGGCCGCGTCCCGGGCGGCCGCGGCGGCGCGGTACAGCCGATGGGCGCGGCCGACGGTGGTCGCTTCGACCGGTACGCCCCGCAGGGCGGCCAGATCGTGGAGGACGGCGTGCACCACGTCCCAGGGCGCCAGTTCCACGCCCTGCTCGTACGCGTTCACGCCGCCCGGGTCACGTTGCGACAAGGTGCCGTACCAGCCGGGAGAGTCCCCCAGACCGGCCACCAGCTCACGGAAGTACTCGGTGAACTCCTTTGTGGAGTCGGCCAGTTCCGGGCCCGAGCCGCGCTGCGTCATCGCCCCGCCTCTCCGCCTCCGCGATCGGAGACATGCAGTCCCGTCCGGCATTCGACACCAGTCGTGTTACGGGGCTGCTACGGGGAGTTTTCGCCGGGGCCCCTCCTGAGGGACTTCCGCGGACCGAAGTCCCTACGACCTGCCTCGCGGTAAGGAGCGGGGCAGGTCGTAGGGAGGGAGGACTCAGCCCGCGTGGCTCGGGCTCACCACCATCGCGGAACCGCCGCCGCGCCGGGTCGTCTCGGCCGCGGCGAGCCAGCGGCCGTCGGGGAGCCGCTGGATGCCGGTGGCGGCGCCGATCTCCGGGTTGAGCTTGAAGACATGGCCGAGGGCTTCGAGCCGGGTACGCGTCGCGCTGTCCCACAGCCCGGGTTCGAGTTCGGTGGTCGCGAGGTTGCGCTGGCTGGCGCGGGGCGCGGCGATGGCGTCGACCAGCGGCAGCCCGCGGTCGACGTGCTCGGTGAGCACCTGCAGCACGGTCGTGATGATGGTGGAGCCGCCGGGCGAACCGAGCGCGAAGGCGGGGCGGCCGTCCTTGAGAACGATCGTCGGGGAGATCGAGGAGCGCGGGCGCTTGCCCGGGCCGGGGAGGTTCGGGTCGTGGACGGCCGGGTTGGCGGGCGCGAAGGAGAAGTCGGTCAGTTCGTTGTTAAGCAGGAAACCGCGGCCGGGGACGGTGATGCCGCTGCCGCCGGTCTGCTCGATGGTGAGGGTGTAGGCGACGACGTTGCCCCACTTGTCGGCGACCGTCAGGTGGGTGGTGTTCTCACCCTCGTACGTCGTCGGCGCGGCCGTACCGGTACCGCCGCAGGCGGCGGGGTGGCCCGGGTCGCCCGGTGCGAGGGGGCTGGTGAGCACCGCGTCGTCCTTGATGAGGCAGCCCCGGGAGTCGGCGTACCGCTGCGAGAGCAGACCGCTCGTGGGGACGTTCTCGAAGGCCGGGTCGCCGAGCCAGCGCCCCCGGTCGGAGAAGGCGATACGGCTCGCCTCGATGTAACGGTGGAGGTACTGGGCGTCGGTGGCCTTGCTCTTGGAGAGGTCGGCGCGCTCCATGATGTTGAGCGCCTCACCGACCGTCGTACCGCCCGACGAGGACGGCGCGATGGAGTAGACGTCGTAGCCGCGGTAGGAGACCCGGGTCGGGTCGTGCCGCTGGGCGCCGTACGCGCGCAGGTCCGCGGCCGTCAGGTCGCCGGAGCGCACCACGCGGGTGGCCGCGGGGTCGACGGGGGGCTTGCGGACCGTGTTGACGATGTCGGCGCCGATGTCCCCGTCGTAGATCGCGCGGACGCCCTTCTTCCCCAGCTCCCGGTAGGTTCGCGCCAGGTCCGGGTTGGTGAAGGTGGCGCCCACCACGGGCAGCTCGCCGCCGGGCAGGAAGATCTTCGCGGTGGCGGGGAAGTCCTTGAAGCGGGCCTGGTTCGCCTCGGTCTGCAACCGGAAGGTCGCGTCGACGGTGAAGCCGTCGCGCGCGATCCGTTCGGCGGGCTTGAGCACCTGCCCCAGCGAACGGCTGCCCCACGCATCGAGGGCGGTGTCCCAGGTGGCGGGGGTGCCGGGGGTGCCGACGCTCAGTCCGCTGGTGACCGCGTCGGCGAACGGGAGCGGCTTGCCGTTCTCCTGGAAGAGCGTCTCGGTGGCGCTGCGCGGCGCGGTCTCGCGGCCGTCGATGGTGAACACCTTGTGCAGCCGGGCGTTGTAGTACACGAAGTACCCGCCGCCGCCGACGCCCGCCGAGTACGGCTCAGTGACGCCGAGCGCGGCCGCGGTCGCCACCGCCGCGTCCACCGCGTTGCCGCCCTGCCGGAGCACCTCGATGCCGGCCGCCGACGCGTCCGCGTCGACGCTGGCGACCGCGCCTCCATAGCCGACCGCGACCGGCACCTTGGCCGGACGGGTCCGTGTGTCCTGCGGGGCCGAGTGCGGCGGCGGGGCGGCGGCGCCGACCGTGACGACGGCGGCGGTGACGGCCAGCAGCGACAAACTCCGGACAGTGGGGAGACGCATACGGTTTCCTCCAGTCAACAACGGTCCGCGCAGCCTAACTTGGGTACCGCTGTCCCGTCAGGAGCACGTTGCCGTCCTTCCGGGAGCACGTTGCCGGCCCGCCGGGAGCGCGTTGCCGCCCGCCGGGAGCGCGTTCGGTCGAACACCGCTACGATGCCCGGCCATGAGCGATGACGTCCGCAACATCGTGCTGGGCCTGGCGGCCAGCGCCCTCAGCGCGGCGCTGGGATGGTTTGTCCGCACCTATGTGTGGCGCCGGAAACTGCACCGCAAACAACGCTTCTTCGGGCTGCCGAACGGCTCCGAATGCCTCCTGGTGGTGCCGCGCGACCCCGGTTCGCGGGTGTGGAGTGTGGCCCGCCACGATGCCTTCGCACTGCTGGAACTGGCCGCGCTCATCAAGGAGTGCGGGGCGCACGCCGAGATCCTGGCGCACGACACGGCCTGGCAGGGTTTCGGGGCGCGCACCGAGTTCTGCGTGGGCGGGCCGGTCGCCAACCACCGGCTGGCGGCGCACCTGCGGTCGATGCTCCCGGGCATCGAGGTCAACACCGACGCCTCTCCCGGCCCCGACCAGGGAGCCTTCACCATCGACGGCGAGACCTACCGGATGGACAAGGGCGGCGTCGAGTACGTGCTCCTGGCCCGGCTGGCCGCCGTACGGGACGCGGGCAACGACCGTCCGGTCTTCCTCTCCTCCGGCCAGCGCGGCGTCGCCAACCAGGCGGCGGTCCGGTATCTGGCCCGGCACCACGTACGGCTGTCGCGCAAGCACGGCATCGACGGCACGTTCTGTCTGCTGCTCAAGGTCGTCAACTCGCAGGCGTACGGACCCGATGTGGTGGAGCTCGTCGCCGATGTGACCCGTGCGGCGCAGACCGTCCCGGTCAGCCGGCCGGAGCGATCACCGGCCACATGACGCGGCCCCCCGCGACCGTGCACAGCAGTGACGCGTCGCAGGCGAGCAGGGCGAGCGCCCGGCCCCGGCCGATTCCCGCATTCGGCCGGGGCGCGGGTAACGATCGGTCAGTGGTTACGGCAGTGATCGATGCGGTCCAGCACGGCTCCGGCCATGACCTGCTCGCCCTTGGCGTTGGGATGCGCGGGAGCCGCCGGTGAGGCCGGGACGAGCGGCTCGATCCAGCGGTCGGCGGGAGCCTTGCACATGTCATGGCCGATGGTGGGCCGGTAGGTGTCGACGAACTCCGCGTGCCCGGCCCTGGCCTGCCGGCGGAGCATCGTGTTGAGCGCCTTCTCGGTGTCCTTGAGGTACCCGAAGTCCTTGTCCGCGAAGGGGACGGCGGGACGACAGCCCACGCCATTGTCCGGCAGCAGGTCGGGGTAGCCGACGACGACCACGCGGGCGCGCGGGGCACGGCCGTGGATGGCGTCGAGCACCGCCTCGATCTTCGGGGCGGTCTGCTGGATGTTGAGGGTGAGCTGGTCGGTGCCGCTCGCTCCGAAGTACTTCTGGCACGGGTTGCCGGTCGGGTCGGTGACGCTCAGCCCCGCGCAGGTGCGGATGATGTTGCCGAACCCCACGTCATTGCCGCCGATCTGGACGGTGACGAGCGTGGTCCGATGGTTCAGCGCGTCGAGCTGCGGTCCGTTGGTGCCCTGCGGCTTCCACATCTCCGCGGTGGTCGCGCCGCCGCAGCTGACGTCCTTGAAGCCCGCGAAGCGCTGGTCGGCGGCGACCAGCGACGGGTAGTTGCGGCTGGACCGCGCGCAGTTGGCGTCCACCTGGTCGGGAATGCCGGGCCCGGACGTATACGAATCGCCGAGCGCGACATAGTTCGTCACGTGTCCGCCGCCGGACTGTCCCGGGCCCCCGGAGTGGGCCGAGGCCGGGGCCGCGATACCCGCCGTGAGGGCCAGAGCCCCACCTAGTGCCGCTGCTGCCAGAACGGTGGTGCGAGCCATCGGTACCCCCAGTGTCGACGGTGACGAGCATCAGATTCCGGGTGCGGTGCGTCAGGTGTCAATGACCTTGACGAAAGATGAACCGGCGTTCCCTGGCGCCCCGCAGATCGTTACCGGTGCGTAACATGCACGCCTATTACCGCCGGTAAGCGCACGAGGTTACTCTCCAGTCACTTTGCATCCGGTCATTGCATCCGGTCATTGATCCGGCCACCGTGCATCCGGCCAGTCAGGAGCAGTCCATGAGAGCAACCACAGCAGGTGTCGTCGGAGCGGCGCTGCTCGCCTCCACGGCATTCGGTCTGGCCCCCGCGGCGCAGGCGGCGCCCGCACCCGCCGCGGTCGCCGCCCCGGCAGCCGCATCGTCGACCTTCCGGTTCGTCGACATCCCGGGCTCCGGCGGCATCACCCTCAAGGGCAACGTCTTCACACCCGGCGACTTCAATGGCTCGCAGCGCTACCCCGTCGTCGTCCTCCCGAGCAGCTGGGCGATCAACGACCTGGAGTACATCGCCCAGGCCAAGCAGCTCGCCGACTCCGGATATGTCGTCGTCAGCTACACCTCACGCGGCTTCTGGCTGTCCGGCGGGCAGATCGAGACCGCGGGGCCGCCGGACGTCGCCGACGTGTCCAAGGTCATCGACTGGACACTCGCCAACACCCCCGCCGATCCCGGCCACATCGGCATGGCGGGCGTCTCGTACGGCGCCGGCATCGGGCTGCTCGGCGCCGCGCACGACAAGCGCGTCAAGGCCGTGGTCGCGCTGAGCGGCTGGGCCGATCTCATCGACTCGATCTACCAGGGCCGCACCCCGCACCTGCAGGCCGCCGCCCTACTCGGCGGCGCGGGCTATCTCACCGGCCGCCCCAGCCCCGAACTCCAGAAGATCCTCGGCAACTTCCTCACCGCCAATCTCGCCGCGGAGGACGAGATGATCGCGTGGGGGAAGCTCCGCTCCCCCGTGACCTACCTGGACCAGCTCAACGCCAACGGCACGGCGGTCATGCTGGCCAACGCCTGGGGCGACAGCCTCTTCCCGCCCAACCAGTACGCGAGGTTCTACGAGAAGCTGACCGGTCCCAAGCGGCTCGAATTCCGGCCGGGCGACCACGCGACCGCCGAGGCCACCGGGCTGCTCGGCCTGCCCAACGACACCTGGGCCAGCTCCAAGCGCTGGCTCGACCACTACCTCAAGGGCGCGGACAACGGCATCGACCACGAGAAGCCGGTCCAGCTCAAGTCCCGCTCCACAGGCGCCTACGAGAGCTACGACAGCTGGTCGGCGGTCCCGTCCCGGACCACCACCCTCAAGCTCGGCGCCAAGGGGCTGCGTACCGGAGCGCTCGGCGGCGACGCCGGATCCGGCTGGCGGACCACCATCGGCACCAACATCGACTCCGGCGCCGACGGCGGGATCATCTTCCTGTCCAGCCTGCTCGACCAGTTCGCCCAGGCCCCGCCCGTCGCGTCGATCCCGCTGCTGCCGCGCGCCTTCGCCACCGTCTGGCAGTCCGACCCGTACGGGACCGGCCAGCACATCCGCGGCACCTCGACACTGCACGCGACACTGACCCCGTCGGCCGCCAAGGGGACCGTCATCGCGTACCTCTACGACGTCGACGCGCTGGGCATCGGCAAGCTGGTCACCCACGCCCCCTACACCTGGGTCGGGCGCACTCCCCGCCAGCCGTTCACCACCGACATCGACCTGCTCTCCACCGCCTACGACGTCCCGGCCGGCCACCGGCTGACGCTGGTCGTCGACACCGTCGACCCGCTCTACATCGCGCAGAACCCGGCCTTCGCCACGGTCACGGTCTCGTCGCCGACGGCCGACCCGTCCTGGCTGTCGGTCCCGCTGCGCGACCAGTAGGCCGACCCCGCACATCGCCATATGACATCGCCACCCAGACCGGTGTGCGGGGGCGGATGGCCGCGATCGGGGTGCGGGTGGTCCGCGCCGACCGCCGGCGACTGGAGTACTCCGTCGGCTTCTCGGCCTGAGCCGGCTGTGCCGCCCGCGCTGTCCGAGCCTCCTGGGTTGCCCGGGTTGCCCGGGCCGTCAGCCCAGGACCCGGTTCACAAGGGTGTCGCGCTCCGTCTGCGGGATGGCGGTCCAGCGGGTGCCGCGGATCGCGCCTTCGAGGGCGAGCAGGGTGTGGGTGCAGGCGTCCTCGGGAAGGTCCTCGCGGATTTTCTCGAAGGCGCGGCCGGAGCCGAGCCGGCGCAGTTCGCCTGCGTCCTCCACTCCGGCGCGGCGCAAGCGGTCGGCAAGGACCGCTCCGATATTCGGCATCTGCTGCAGGGAGTCCACGTCGCGCCTCCGGTACCGAGCTGATCAACTGGTGCGTTTCCGACATCATGCACCGTACGGCCGGGCTCGGAAGTGTCATTCCCCGCCGGACACGCCTGCCTGCCGTCGCATTTCGGTGGCACGGTCCATCAGTTCGGGTGACGGCGGGCCGTCAGCTCTCGGAAGCCTCGGCGTGCGTCTGCGACAGCTCGGGCGTGCCGCTCTCGGCCCATTCATGGCCGATCCCGACCACGTCGATCTCACGTCCCGACGCCAGCTTGACGACCGGCTGGCCGTTCGGCCACACCTGCCAGGCGGCGCCCGGCACCGTGCGGACGATCACGGTACCGAGGTAGAGGCCGGCGTCGTTACCGAGCCACGGCAGGACCTCGGGGTCGTCCCGCCACTGCGGGACCAGCTGGTCAAGAGCCGTCAACGAGCCCGGGGAGTCGTCGAGTTCGACCCCGGCGTCCCCGGCCTGGGCACGCAGCAGGTCGCACTCCGACAGCAACTCGGCGACGCCCGCCGGGTCCGGATCACCGCCCCGTACCGCGACCCCGCGCGCCATCGCGTTCCGCTTGCGCCACTTGTCCAGGAAGGGGATGTCCATGCGGTTCAGCGTCGCACCCGGGGCGGTCCTCCTGCTACAGGCGCGCCTGTCCCGCACGCGTCCGGGTTCCGGGGATCACAGGCCGATCGCGTACGCCTTGCGCAGCGTCTCGTGCACCGTCCAGGTCGTCCTGTCCCCCTCCCGCAGGACGCACACAACGCCGGGACCGAGTTCGAGCGTGTCGCCGCCCACCACCTCGACGGTGGCCCGGCCGCTGACCACCACGAACATCTCATCGGCCTCGGTGTCGGTCACCACGCCCGGGGTGATCTGCCAAATCCCCCGCACCCGGGTCCCGTCGGCCGACTCCCAGAGCACTCTTCCGGTGACCTCGGGCGTGCCCGACACGATCTGGGCCGGGTCGAGCGGCTCGGGCTCCAGTTCGGCGTCGGGAACGCGGACGGCGAAGCTGGCGGGGGGCAGGTCAACGGTGCTCATGGGCGCCGAGCGTACGGGGCCGGGCGCGGGCGCGGGAACGACAGGTTGTATGCGGTCCCGCGCCCGGGAATACGCAGCGTAAGCACGCCGGACGGCACCGACGACGCGCCGGACGCGAGGATTCGGCGCAGCGGCCTGACGCAGAGGTCGGACGGAGAGGTCAGACGGAGAGGTCGACGACGACCGGGGCGTGGTCGGAGGCGGCCTTGCCCTTGCGCTCCTCACGGTCGACGTAGGAGTCGGTGACCGCCTTGGCGAACGGGGCGTTGCCGTAGACCAGGTCGATGCGCATGCCCTTGTTCTTGGGGAAGCCCAGCATGCGGTAGTCCCAGAAAGTGTACGGGTGGTCGTACTTGAGCGGGCGGGGCATCACGTCGCTCAGACCCTCCTCCCGGAGGGCCGCCAGGGCGGCCCGCTCCGCGGGGGTGACATGGGTGGCGCCCTCGAAGACGGCCGGGTCCCACACATCCTCGTCGGTGGGCGCGACATTGAAGTCGCCCAGGACGGCGAAGGGCCGCCCGCCCGCCGCGTCCTCGGCGACGGCGGCGCGCAGTGCCTCGAGCCACCGCAGCTTGTAGGCGTAGTGCGCATGGTCGACCTCGCGGCCGTTGGGCACATACACCGACCAGACGCGGACCGGACCGCAGGTGGCGGACACCGCGCGGGGCTCCAGCGCGCCCTCGTACTCCGGACCGCCGGGCAGTCCGGAGACGACGTCCTCCAGGCCCGCCTTCGAGATCAGCGCCACGCCGTTCCACCGGCCGGTGGCATTGACGGCCGCCTCGTAGCCGAGCCCGCGCAGCTCCTCGAAGGGGAACTGGTCCTCCGAGCACTTGGTCTCCTGGACGCACAGCACATCCGTGCCGGTGCTCTCCAGCCAGGCGAGCAGCCGCGGAAGGCGGGAGGTGATCGAGTTGACGTTCCACGTGGCGATGCGCATGGATCCGAATCTACCGTCCGGCACCGACAACCGCCCCGGAGCAACCCGGGGCGGCGCTCCTCGCGGCGGTCAGACCAGTTCGACGGATTCGCCGGGGACGAGCCTGCGGTGCTCGCCGCCGCCGATGCCGGGCCCGTCCGGGCCGAGCATGCGGCCGTAGACCATGAACGCGATGTCGGTGAGCAGCCCGTCGTGGACGTCGAAGGCACGCTGCGGCTTGACCTCGCGGAGGTAGTCGATGACCTCGGAGAGCTTGCTCCACGGGGCCTGCAGCGGGAGCAGCAGGGTGTCGACGGGACGGTCGGGCACCGTCAGCGCGTCACCGGGGTGGAAGACCGAGCCGTCGACCACGTACCCCTGGTTGGCGATCCGCGGGATGTCCGGGTGGATCACGGCGTGCAACTGGCCGTGCACCTCGATGTCGAAGCCCGCGGCGGTGAAGGTGTCACCCTCACCGACGGTGTGCACCCGGCCCGGGAAGGCCCCGGACACCAGGTCGGCGACGCTCTTGAGGGTCCAGACCTGGGCGGCCGGATTGGCGTCCATCGCGACCCGCAGCCGGTCCTCGTTGAAGTGGTCCAGGTGCTCATGGGTGATGAGGATCGCCTCGGCGCCGGCCGCCGCGTCCTCCTCCGTGAAGGAGCCGGGATCGATGACGAGCACCTGCCCGTCCTTTTCCAGCCTGACGCAGGCGTGGCCCTTCTTGGTCAGCTTCACTGTTGCTCCTCGGAACGGATGAGCGATACGGGAACCATCATCGCGGAGGTTCGCCCGCCGGGCGGGCGACCGACGTTTCCTCCTGGATCACGCGCTGCGCGACCGCGAACGCGGAATTCGCCGCCGGGACACCGCAGTAGACAGCGGTGTGCAGCAGCGCCTCCTTGATCTCGGCGGGGGTGAGGCCGTTGCGCAGCGCGGCGCGGGTGTGGAAGGCGAGCTCTTTGAGATGCCCGCCGGCGGTCAGCGCCGTCAGCGTGATGATGCTGCGGGTGCGGCGGTCCAGACCGGGGCGGGCCCACACCTCGCCCCAGGCGTAGCGGGTGATGAACTCCTGGAACTCACCGGTGAAGTCGTCGGCCCGGTCGGCTGCCCGGTCGACATGCGCGTCGCCCAGGACCTCCCTGCGGATCCGCAGGCCCTCGTCGTACGGGTCGGGGCGTACCTCCGGCACCGCGGCCGGCTGCTCGGCGGCGGGCGGGGCGGCCGGGGCCGTGAGCACGGCCGTGGTCGAGGCGACGGCCTGATCGGACCAGGCGGTGCTGAAGTGCCGTACCAGGAGTTCACCGACGGCCGCGGGCTGCTCCACCGGGGTGAGGTGGGAGGCGGCGGGCACCACGGCGAGCTTGGCGTCGGGTATCCCGGCGACCAGGACGCGCGCGTCGGCGGGCGGCGTCGCGGGGTCGTCCGCGCCGGCCACGACGAGGGTGGGGACCGCGATCCGGCCCAGCTCGTCGCGTACGTCATGTGCGGCCAGTGCCTCGCAGGCGGCGATGTAGCAGTCCGCGTCAGTGGTGCGCACCATCTGCACGGCCCATTCGACGATGCCGGCCTGGGCGGACCGGAAGCCGTCGGTGAACCACCGTTCGGGGACGGTGTGGGCGACCTGGCCGAGACCGTTGGCCCGGACGACGACGCCGCGCTGCCGCCAGGCGTCGGCGGTGCCGTGCCGGGCGGCGGCGGAGACGAGGGCCAGGGCCGCTATCCGGTCGGGCCGCACCAGCGCGATCCGGACGCCGACGGCCGCCCCGATGGAGCAGCCCGCGTAGCCGAAGCGGTCGATGCCCAGTGCGTCGAGGGTGGCGAGCAGGCGGTCCGCCAGGTCGGCGACCGAAGTCGCGGGCTCGGCGGGCGCGCCGCCGTGGCCGGGCAGGTCGTAGCGCAGGACCCGCCAGTGGCGGGTCAGCCCGGGCAGCTGGCGGTCCCACATGTGCCAGGTGGTGCCGAGGGCGGGTCCCAAGATCAGGATCGGTGCGTCTTCTGGCCCGTCAAAGCGGTATTGCAGGGTCTTGTTCGTCATCTGGCTCACCCGCTCACGCTCCCATATCTCACAACTTCTCACGGGAGGGGGTTGTCGGGAGACTCGCCAGACCTCCCCAGGTATGCGCCGCCGAGCGAAGATCCTCCACATCCGGCTTCACATACCAGCGCTTCGTGGTCTTGACGTTGGTGTGCCCCGCCCACCGGGCAAGGAGGTGATCCGGCACCCCGTTGTTCGCCAGGTATGTGAAGCAACTCGCGCGGGCATCGTACAAGCGGACCAACCAAAGCGCGTTCTCGGCCATGATCTTGTACGCCCGCACGCGCAGATGCCGCCCGTTGAGTGCCCGCCCGAGTTCGTCCACGAGCACGTACCCACTGTCCTCGTACGCCTCCCCCGCCGCCAGCTTCTCGGCCACCTGCGTGGCCCTGAAACGCTTCAGGGCCTCCCTGACCAGAGTGGGCAGAGGAAGCTGCCGCTCACCGGCGGCAGACTTCGTCTCCTTCTCCACCACGGTTTTGTTCCCCATCAGCGTTCGCGTGTTGGCAATGTCCAAGGTGGCCTTGCCCAGGGCGACGTCGGCCCAGCGCAGGCCGCAGATTTCTGCCGGACGCAGACCCATCAGGGAGAGAAGGAGGGGGGCGTACAGCCGATCGTCCTCCACCGCGAGCACGAAGGCATGAACCTCTGCCACGCCCCAGGGCTGCACCACCGTCTTGGTCTTGCGCTCCGCCTTGCGTGCCTTCCGAGGGATCGGGATCTCCTGGGCAACGTTCACGGTGACCAGGCGCCGCGTCATCGCCCGGTTCAGTGCGTCCTTCAGGCGCGAGAGAGACATCTCCACCGAGGTCACTCCCGGGCCCGTGCCCGCCTTGCCGCCACGAACGCGGCCCTCCTGGAGCGCCCACGTCATCCACGTCTCGACGTGGTCCTCGGTAAGTTCCTGAAGCCGGATGTGCCCAAGCTTCCCCCGGACACGGCCCACGGTCACCACGTAGTTGTAGATCGTGGTCTCTTCCAGGTCTTCCGCCTTTTTGGCGAGCCACTGATCGAGCCATTCGTTCACGGTGATCTTGTTGGGCGGCGCGAACGTCCCTTCGTGCCGACGGTTCGTAATGTGTGCGTACTCGGCCTTCGCTTCCTTCAGCGTGTCGAACGTGCGGGTCAGCTGCTTACCCTTCCCGGTGGCGGGGTCGATCCCTACGTCGACCACGAACCGGTACCTGACCTGCCCCTTCGCGTTCGGCGAGAGCTTCTTGATCGGGTCGGGCAGGATCACTCACTCTCCTTGAGGGCGTGGAAACTCCACATCGGCGGAGGCGTCGCTGCGTTTCAGCGAAGGGCGCCGCGGTCATCAGGGCAGCAGCAGACAGTGCCGCTCTCTTCCTCCTCGGGGGTTTGCGGCGCTGTCTACTGTGTCCGCTACGGCTCCACCGCCAAGCGGACCCACTCGGACTCTCCCCCTATCCGAATGAGCCGGGCGGCGCACCCGAGGTGCCAAATCCCGGCAAGCGCAGCCGCGCCCAGGACCTGCAGCCCGACGAGAACGCGCCAGGCAACCACACCGTCTTCGAACGGGACGCCAATGGGCGGGTCACCCGCTACCAGACCTGGAACCATGAACCCCGCAGCCCCAGCGGCTGGGCGAAGGGGCCCCGCTTCCGGGGTACGGGCAAGCCGCATTCCGGAGTCGGGCCGCCCATCTACTATCCGAAGGGCGGCGGCCTCGGTATCGACCCCCCGCCGGAGAATCTCCCGCTCGGTTACTGACAGATGGAGTGTGCGTTGCGATTTCCCGAGGAGCAGCTCGCCGTCCTACGGGCGGCCCACCCGGACGGCGAGGCCGAGAGCCCCGCCGACTGGCTGGCCGAGATCGGCGGGACGGTGGAGGCGATCCCCTACCGGTGGCTGTACTGGCCGGAGGTGTTCGAGCTGTCGGGTGCAGTCTTCGTGGATCTGTACGGCGCAGGGGAGGCGGAGATCGCGCGTCGGCTCGCGGCCGCCGTCGCGGCCGGGGGGCCAGGGCGCGGCAGCCAGGAGTGGACCGAGCTGGTCGACGGCTTCAACTTCTTCGAGATCTCGCAGCTGTTCCGTCAGTGGCGGGGGCCGCTCGACGCGAGTGAGGAGGCGGGGCTGGCGCTGGCCGGACTGCTGGTCGAGCCCTGGCGCGGCCGGCTGCGGGCAGCTTTCCCCGGGCGCGAGTTCGGCGTGCGGATCAGCCCGCCACAGCCGGAGCTGGGAGTGTGCGTGGAGGTGACCCAGAGTGCGCCGGACCTGCACCCGCCCGCGGGCTGGTGAGGACCGACGCACTCATGCGGCGGGTCCGGATGTCAGCGGAGCCCGGGTCAGCAGTGCTTCTGAAGCCGCCAGGGGCCGGCGATCGCCAGCGTGATCCCCAGCTCCTGGATGTTGGCGAAAAGGGTGTGGCCGTCGGGTGAGAAGGTCCCCCCGGTGAACTCGCCGTACTCCGGCTCCAGATCGGTGCCGATGTTCAGCCCGTTGCGCGCGATCGGGTAGGTGCGGCCGTCCTCCAGCGCGAAATCAACCGCGGCGGGGACTCTCCGCCCCCTCCTTCAACACGCATCCGGTCCGCTGTCACATGCCCGGCCCGCTCGGCCAGCGTCCAGCCGTTCTTTCTCGGAAGCTCCGCCAGCAGACCCTCGATGAACTGCGCGAACACCACCCGCGGCTCCGGCCGATTGAACAAGATCCCCAACGAGCCCGTCAACCGGGCCAGTTCGTCACGCCACTCGGCTATCAGCTCAGCCGTCACATCCCGCATCATGCCCGGTCAACGACAACCCCGGGGCGGGGTCACAAGATCTCCGACTGTAGTACATGGGGGCCCCGCGCCCGGCACCGCCTTGGTGAACACGTACCCAACCGCGCCGAGGGCGGAGGTCGCCGCGGAGTTCGGGGCGGATGCCTCCGCCGCGCGCGCAAACGGTCATGCCGGCACGCTCCGGCCGGACACCCCGCCGGCCGTGCCCTGCCGGCGTGGTCCGCGGCGCCTCCGGCGCGCGCTTTGCTGATGAGGGCTGCGGCTATGCCGATGAAAGCGAGGGAGCGCTCGGCCTTGCGCTCATGCGGCGGGGCAGGCGACGGCAGCCGGCCGGCCAGGACGCTCTGCGCTCGACCACCCGGCGGTGGGGCCCCAACCTCGAATCCGATCAGTATGTGAGAGGCCGAGATCAATCTCTTGACCTCTGTGGCATGAGCCATTAGTTTGCGGTAATCGTCGACCCATCATGACCGGAAGGAGGCGACCGGCGGATGTACACCAGCTCTGATCTTGGTCGCCTCGCCCAGTGCACAGTCTGGGTTCCGGGTCGGATCGCGCACGGCTGCTAAGCACGCCGTTCTGATGTGCCCGTTCGCGGCACATTCGGGGTTTCCCGTCACCATCTTCCGGCACGTCGCTGTTGCGTGCCTTTCTGCGCCCACTCCTCTCACGTGGCGCGCCTGAACACAGAAAGCTGCCTGAAATTGGCGAACATGATGAATCGACCGATCACGCACCGACACGAAGGCCTGTCATGGTAGCGGCGCGCATCACGGTCAACGGGAAAGAAGCACCGATTTCACCGGCTGCGCCCCACACCACAGCGCTGGATTTCCTGCGCGAGCGTGGCCTCACCGGGACCAAGGAGGGCTGCGCCGAGGGTGAGTGCGGCGCCTGTTCGGTCCTGGTGGCCCGCCCCGGGGTGAACAAGCCCACCGACTGGGTGGCGGTCAACGCCTGCCTGATCCCGGCCTCGGCGCTCGACGGTCAGGAGATCATTACCTCCGAGGGCCTCGCCACCGTCGGCGAGCCCGGCACACCAGCCACCCTGCACCCGGTGCAGGAGGAGATGGCGGTCCGCGGCGGCTCTCAGTGCGGCTATTGCACCCCGGGATTCGTGTGCAGCATGGCCGCCGAGTACTACAGGCCCAACCGTTGCGCGCACACGGAGTCGGGCGACAGCGCGGACTCGGCCGACAGCGCCGACGCCGAGCACGGTCCGAACGGTTTCGATCTGCACGCGCTGAGCGGAAACCTGTGCCGGTGCACCGGCTACCGCCCGATTCGCGATGCCGCGTTCGCCGTCGGTACGCCCACGGATGAGGACCCGATGGCGCAGCGTCGCGAGCAGTCCCCGCCCGCACCGGTCGCCACCGAATACACCCAGGACGGCAGCGCGTTCCTGCGGAAGAACACCCTGGCCGAAACCCTGCAGTTGCTGCGCGAGCGGCCCGACGCGGTGGTGGTCGCCGGATCCACCGACTGGGGCGTGGAGGTGAACATCCGTTCCCGTCGGGCGGATTGTGTGGTCGGCATTGACCGGCTGCCCGAACTGCGGGAGCTGCGAGTCGAATCCGATTTCATCGAGATCGGGGCGGCGCTGACGCTCACCGAGATCGAACGCCGGCTCGACGGAGACGTCCCGCTGCTGGCAGAGCTGTTCCCGCAGTTCGCGTCCCGGCTCATCCGTAACAGTGCATCCCTCGGCGGCAACCTGGGTACCGGCTCCCCCATCGGTGACAGCCCGCCGGTGTTGCTCGCGCTGGAGGCATCGGTGGTGCTCGCCGACGCCGACGGTGAGCGCGAGGTCCCGCTAGCGGACTACTTCACCGGCTACCGGCAGAGCGTGCGGCGTCCCGGCGAGCTGATCCGCTCGGTACGCGTCCCGTTGCCGCTGTCGCCGGTCGTGGCCTTCCACAAGATCGCCAAGCGGCGCTTCGACGATATCTCCAGCGTGGCCGTCGCTTTCGCGCTCGACATCGAGGACGGGATCGTCCGCAAGGCACGCATCGGCCTGGGCGGCGTGGCCGCCACCCCGATCCGTTCCCTCGCCACCGAGGCGGCCCTGGAGGGCAAGCCCTGGTCGACGGAGACCGTCGAGGCCGCGGCCCGGGAGCTGCGGGGCGAGGGCACGCCGATGAGCGATCATCGCGCCAGCTCCCTCTACCGCTCCGCGATGCTGGGCCAGAGCCTGCTGAAGCTGTACGCGCAAACCACTGAGGCGGTGTCGTCATGAGTCATCTGTCCGAACGCCCCGAAAAGCCTGTCGTCGGCGTCTCCATGCCGCACGAGAGTGCCACCCTGCACGTCACCGGCACCGCGCTGTACACCGATGACCTGGTCTACCGCACCAAGGACGTCCTGCACGCCTACCCGGTCCAGGTCATGAAGGCCCACGGCCGGATCACCGCGCTGCGCACCGAGCCCGCGCTTGCCGTGCCCGGCGTGGTCCGCGTGCTGACCGTCTCCGACGTGCCCGGCGTCAACGATGCCGGTATGAAGCACGACGAGCCCCTCTTCCCCGACGAGGTCATGTTCCACGGCCACGCCGTCGCCTGGGTGCTCGGCGAGACCCTGGAGGCGGCCCGGCTCGGTGCGGCGGCCGTCGAGGTCGAACTCGACGAACTGCCCGCCGTGGTCACCCTGCAGGACGCGATCGCGACCGAGAGTTTCCACGGCGCCCGTCCCCTGATGGTGGCCGGCGACATCGACGCCGGCTTCGACGGCTCCGCGCACGTGTTCACCGGCGAGTTCCAGTTCTCCGACCAGGAGCACTTCTACCTCGAGACACACGCCGCGCTGGCCCTCATCGACGAGAACGGGCAGCTGTTCATCCAGAGCAGCACCCAGCATCCTTCGGAGACCCAGGAGATCGTCGCGCACGTCCTCGGACTGCACAGCCACGAGGTGACGGTGCAGTGCCTGCGGATGGGCGGCGGCTTCGGCGGCAAGGAAATGCAGCCGCACGGATTCGCGGCCATCGCGGCGCTCGGTGCCAAGCTGACCGGTCGGCCCGTACGGGTACGGCTCAACCGGACGCAGGACCTGACCATGTCCGGCAAGCGCCACGGGTTCCACGCCACGTGGAAGATCGGCTTCGACGCGGACGGCCGCATCCAGGCCTTGGACGCCACCCTGACCGCGGACGGCGGCTGGAGCCTGGACCTCTCCGAGCCGGTGGTCGCCCGCGCGTTGTGCCACATCGACAACACGTACTGGATTCCCAACGCGCGCGTCGCCGGTCGCATCGCCAAGACCAACAAGGTCTCCAACACCGCGTTCCGCGGCTTCGGCGGACCCCAGGGCATGCTGGTGATCGAGGACATACTGGGCCGGTGCGCGCCGCTGCTCGGCCTGGACCCGATGGAGTTGCGGGAACGGAACTTCTACCAGCCGGGGCGGGGCCAGACGACACCGTACGGGCAGCCGGTCACCCAGCCCGAACGGATCTCCGCCGTCTGGCAGCAAGTACAGGCCGACGCCGGCATCACCGATCGCAAGCGCGAGATCGCGGCCTTCAACGCCGCACACCCGAACACCAAGCGGGCGCTCGCGATGTCCGGGATCAAGTTCGGCATCTCCTTCAACCTCACCGCCTTCAACCAGGCCGGCGCGCTGGTGCTGATCTACAAGGACGGTTCGGTCCTGATCACCCACGGCGGCACCGAGATGGGACAGGGACTGCATACCAAGATGCTGCAGGTGGCCGCGACCACCCTGGGTATTCCGCTGCACAAGGTGCGGCTGGCCCCGACTCGGACGGATAAGGTACCCAACACCTCTGCCACCGCGGCGAGTTCAGGAGCTGACCTCAACGGTGCGGCGGTGAAGAACGCCTGTGAGCAGTTGCGTGAGCGGCTGCGGCAGGTGGCCGGCACCCAGTTGGTCGGGAACGCCTCGGACGTCCGCATCGTCGAGGGCGTCGCACGGATCCTCGGCAGTGACAAGGAGCTGGCCTGGGACGACCTGGTGCGCACCGCGTACTTCCAGCGGGTCCAACTGTCGGCGGCCGGTTTCTACCGCACCGAGGGGCTGCACTGGGACGCGAAGACGTTCCATGGCTCGCCGTTCAAGTACTTCTCCTACGGCGCCGCCGCGACCGAGGTGGAAGTGGACGGCTTCACCGGCGCCTACCGCATCCGGCGGGTGGACATCGTGCAGGATGTCGGCGACAGCCTGTCCCCGATGATCGACATCGGTCAGGTCGAGGGTGGCTTCGTGCAGGGAGCGGGCTGGCTGACCCTGGAGGACATGCGCTGGGACGCCACTGACGGGCCGCACCGTGGCCGGCTGCTGACCCAGGCCGCGAGCACCTACAAGCTGCCGAGCTTCTCGGAGATGCCCGAGGAGTTCAACGTCTCGCTGATGCAGAACGCCACCGAAGAGGGGGCTGTGTTCGGGTCCAAGGCCGTGGGTGAGCCTCCGTTGATGCTGGCGTTCTCGGTCCGCGAGGCGCTGCGGCAGGCAGCCGCCGCGTTCGGGCCGAGCGGGGTCAGCGTCGACTTGGCCTCGCCGGCTACGCCGGAAGCGGTGTACTGGGCCATCGAGGAGGCCCGCCGGGGCGCTGCCTCCCAGAACGGTCACGCCGACGGGTTTGCCGCAGGCGGCCACGCCGAAAGCAGCCAGGCCTCCAACGGCAAGGTCCGAACCGTCGCAACAGCGTTGAGCGGTGCCTGACATGACGTGGATCGCCGCGGTCGCACGGTTGCGGGCACGCCGGGAGTCCGGCGTGCTGGTGACCGTCACGACCGTGCGCGGCCATGCCCCGCGCGACGCCGGTGCGAAACTGGTGGTGGGGCGGAGTGACACGTGGGGCTCGATCGGCGGCGGCAACGTCGAGGCCGTCGCGATCGATCGATCCCGGGAGATGATCGCCGCGTCCAAGCCTGAGCCGGCGCTGATCGATTTCGCCCTGAACGACAAAGTGACCAACCAACACGGCGTGCAGTGCTGCGGCGGCACGGTCTCGGTGCTGCTCGAACCCCTGCCGGTGGTACGGGCGGTGGCCGTCTTCGGCGTGGGGCACGTCGGGCTGGAGCTGGCGCGCATCCTGGCACGTCAGGATCTCGACCTCCATCTGATCGACACCCGCTCCGACATGCTCACCAAGGAGCGGCTCGATGTGCTGGCGGACGCGGTGGCGCAGGTGCATGTACATCACACGCCGCTGCTGCCCGAGGAGGTGCTGGAGGAGCTGCCGCGCGGCACCCACATCCTGATCATGACCCATGATCACGCCGAGGACGCCGCTCTGTGCGACGCCGCCTTGCGCACCACCCACCTCGGCTCCATCGGGCTGATCGGGTCGGCTGCCAAGTGGGTGCGGTTCCGCAAGCGCCTCGCCACCGAGGGGGAGCACGACGAGGCCACCATCGATCGGATCAAGACCCCGGTAGGGCTGGCCGACATCACCGGCAAGGAACCCGCGACGATCGCCGTGAGCGTCGCCGCCGATCTGCTGCGCACCTTCGAAACCGAGGGCCACTGACCCTCCACCCGGATCGACAGGGGTGCCCCGCGCTCGTGCGAACGCACACATGCGAGGGGCACCCTTGACGCTCTCCTGCCCCGCCCGGAGCCGATCGTGAAGTAAAGGCCCTAGGTCACGGCAAGTGCTTGGGTTCTAGGAGTCGTGGCAACACCCCAGCTCAAGGGGTGGCATGGACTTCGAGATCCGTGAGGACCGGCAGCCGCAGGGACGTAAGAAGCTCACTCATGAGCGGGCGGCATGCTCCCGGCTCATGGAACAGGGCGTAGGCAACACGGAAGCGTGCCGGATCGTCGGGATCAACCGGCGGACACGGCCGCCCACGCGAAACGCTCGACTGGGAAACCCCAGCCGAGCGCCTGCATAAACTGCTCGCGGCCTGATGAACACGACCACGTGTTGCCACGACCCCTGGAAACCGCCGTGAGTCCTGGGGCCTTTACAGATCCGCCTTCGGGATTCGAACCCGAGACGTGAACCGCATTTCAGTAGTCGATGCGGTCGGACTTGGCCAGCCAAGCGTCGAACGGCGCCGTAGGGTTCGGCATGTCCACTCGCTCGATCGCCATCGGCCACAGCTCCGCGGGCTTCTTTTCGAACAGGTCGTAGAACTTGCGGTCGTCGAAACCGGCCATCGCAGCGTCATGCCGATCAGCGGCGAAGATGATCCGGTCGACCCGCGCCCACAGTGCAGAGGAAAGACACATCGGGCACGGCTCACAGGAGGTGACCAGGACGCAGCCCTCGAGCGAGAAAGTGCCCCGCTTCTGGCAGGCGGCACGTATCGCGCTCACCTCGCCATGCGCCGTCGGGTCCAGGTTCGAAGTGACCTTGTTGTGCCCGATCGCGACAATCTCGCTACCCATGGCGATCAGTGCGCCGAACGGACCGCCGCCGTTCTTCACGCTGGTGGTGGCAAGGCCGATGGCCTCATCCATCCATGTGCGCTCGAGCTCCTGGATGCTCGTTTCTTGGGTATACACGGTCATGGTCACTCCTTTGTCGCAGACGGTGGGGACTCCCCGAATGCTCTGCCGTGCGGGACACGTCACGGGCAGAGCATTCGGGGCAACAAGTGGGGCTCCGCGGGTGCCGCCGTGAGATCAGCTCGGTCGGCGACACCCGCAGGACATCAGCGCGGCTAGGCGCAGACAATGCGCTCCGGTGATGCGGGAGAAGTCTGGTTGGTCATCAGGAAGCCTCCACTGTCCCTTCCGTGACTGTTCAGGTGCTGGTATAGCGCAAGTACATCCGCCGGGCCCTGTCGAGGGTCAGTCACCGAAACCATGAAGGAGTTGGCTGGTCGGCTGGCCCCTCTTGTGGATTCGTACGAAAGGTAGGACTCAGTGAACCCTTCATCCTGAGCGCCAGGCGATCTCGATGGCGTGGACGGCGGCGACGGTGCTGCTGATCCGGTTGGTGCTGATCCGGTTGGTGCTGCACCGGCGCTTTGCGGAGGATCTGCCACTGCTTCCGGCGGGCGAAAGCCCGCTCGTCCGGTGCCCGGCGCCGGGTGTGGTCCTTGTTGCTGACCATCCATGGAGTCGGTCCCGTAACCGCCGCCCGGCTCCTCGTTGCTGTCGGTGACAATCCCGGACGCCTGCGCTCCGAGGCAGCCTTCGCCTATCTGTGCGGCGTTGCCCCCATACCCGCCTCCGCCGGACGCCGGGACCGCCACCGGCTCAACCGCGGAGGAAACCGCTCCGTCAACGCCACTCTGTACCGCATCGCCGTCGTCCGCATGCAACGAGACCGTCGGGCACGCGAGTACGTCGCCCGCCGCACTGCGCAAGGCCTGCGGAAGAAAGACATCATTTGCTGTCTGAAACGCTCCATAGCCCGTGAGGTCTTCAAGGCTCTCACCTGCACCAATAGCAAAGAGAGCGCCTCAGTAACCCCGGTGTTCCCTCCGAAATATCCGACGGCGACGCCATGCGGCTGCGCGCACTGCTGGAAACCGAGGCGCTCGGGCTGCGGCGGGGCATCCGCGCACACCGCGGGCATGGTCCGCACCTACTTCCCCGGCGACCCCGAGACCGGGCGAATGGCCGTGCGCAGCCTGAACGCCTACCACGACTTCGCCCGCCACACCGCAGCCCCCCTCGCCCTGAAGCGGCTCGGGTTCATGGTGCTGTTCACCGACGAACAGCAGATCGCCGCATTCGAGGCCACCCATCAAGCCCAGCAGGCCGCCGGCGTCCAAGTCGGCCTGATCAGTGCCCGCGAAGCGTCCGGACTCAACCCGCTGATCAACGAACGCGCCGTCCTGGCCGCCGCCTGGTCTCCGGAGGCGTACCACGTGGACGGCCTCGACATCGTCCGCGGTTACGCCGCCGCCGCCCGCAATCACGGCGCACGCCTGTTCACCCACACACCCGTCACATGCATCGACGACGACAACACCATCCACACCCCGCAGGGCAGCATCAAGGCAGACAGCATCGTGTGCACGGCCGGGCCCTGGTCCGGCGAGGTGGCATCCATGGCATCGGTCGACCTGCCGATGAGACCCCACGCGATCGAGATGCTGTTCACCGACGCCCCGCCCTCCCCGCACCGCGAGATGCCCATGACGATGCACGCCACATCCGGCCTGCGGATCCGCTCATGGAAGGACCGCATCCTCCTCGCCATGGGCGTACCCAAGGCAGGCGAAGCACGCGAAGCCTGGCTCGGCCGCATCGCCGGCCATCTCGGCACCCTGTTCCCCGCCTTGGACGGCATCGGCCTGCAACGCCCGTGGAGCGGCGACTTCGACGCCAGCCCCAACAACACCGCCCTCATCGGCGAACACCCCACCCGCCGCTTCCTGTACGCGGCCGGATTCACCGGCGCGGGCCTGTGCCAGGCACCCGCGGCCGGGGAAAAGCTCCGCGACCTGCTGATCGTCAAGAAGCCCGCACCGGACACCGCCCCGACCCGGCCAAGGTCCGCTTCGTCCCTCACCACCTGGCCCACGCCACGACCGGCTACTACCTCGCCGGCATGAGGGACTCCGCGTTCCTCGTCAGCGACGGCCGCGCTGAACGCTTCTCGACCTTGATGGGCGAGATCCGCGACGGCCGGATCACCGTCTTCGACGACACCGTCACCGGTGCCGAGTACTCCATCGGCACCCTGTTCTCCGCCATCACCCGCTTCCTTGGCTTCGTCCCCAACAACGGCGAGTACAAGGTGATGGGCCTGGCCGGATACACCGCGCCGCCGACTCCGAACCCGTTCATCGAGCACCTTCTGACGCTGCACGACGACGGCCGTTACACCTTCACCAAGCCTCTTCAGACCGACAACCTCCACTCCTGGTCAGAAATTGATCGTGGAGACCACGTAGACGACGGGATTCTCCGGGTCGGTGAGGTCGACGGTGATGTCGTGGTCCGGCTTGTCACCGTGCTGGGTACGCGACACTCCGGCCCACTGGTGTCCGGGGCCGAAGCTCCAGCCGGGCACCTTCGCCTGCTTGGGGGTGATGGTGACAGCACCGGACTTCAGCGCGGACCGGCTGATGCCCACCTGCGCGAGGAAGGTGTCGAGGCCGCCCGGGGTGGGCTGGAACTGGACGTACAGCACGCCGGTGTCCCAGGTGTTCGTCTCCAGATAGGCGATCTTCCGCGTCCAGTCGAGAGGGATCGGCACCTGGTAGATACGGCGCTGCGCCTTGGTGGGCCAGTCCCAGGTCAGATGGGTGGCGGCGGCGGACTCCTCCTTGTTCTGGCCGCTGTCGCGGCTCTGCTCGGCGGAGACGATCACATAGCCGACGGGTACCAGGATCAACAGCGGGACGACCGTCCAGTGCACCCAGCGGGGCACCTTCCGCAGCGCTCGGCTCTGCGGGCGGTCGCCGCTCACAGGCCCACCGCGCGGCCGAACCGCTCGTAGCGCTCGACGCGGCGCCGGTTGGCGCGCCGGAAGCGCCGGGCGACCAGCCGGGCGAGGTCGGCCGCGCCGACCAGACCGGCCTCGTTGCCCAGCTCGGCCTGCACGATGCGGGCCTCGGGGCGGTATCCGCGGCCGGTGAGGTTGCGCCGGAAGGCATCGCGGGCCGGGCCGATGAGCAGGTCGTCGGCGGCGCTGACGCCGCCGCCGATGACGAAGCAGGAGGGGTCGAGCGCGGCGGCGAGGTTGGCGATGCCGACACCGAGCCACTGGCCGATGTCCTGCAGCAGTTCGACGCACATGGCGTCGCCATCGCGGGCCAGCTGCGTGATCAGCGGACCGGTGATGTCGCCGATGTTGCCGCCGACCCGCTCGATGATCCCGTACGCGACGGGCGACTCGGCGGCGGCCATCTCACGGGCCTCGCGGACCAGGGCGTTGCCCGAGCTGTACTGCTCCCAGCAGCCGCGGTTGCCGCACGGGCAGCGGTGACCGCCGGGGACGACCTGCATATGGCCGAATTCGCCGGCCACCCCGTAGCGGCCGCGCTTGACCCTGCCATCCTCCAGGATGGCGCCGCCGATGCCGGTACCGAGCGTGATCATGACGAGATCGTCCTCACCGCGGCCGGCGCCGAAGCGCCATTCGGCCCAGGCGGCGGTGTTGGCGTCGTTGTCGACCATGACCGGCACCAGCAGCCGCTCCTCGAGCCGGTCGCGCAGCGGTTCGTCGCGCCAGGACAGGTGCGGGGCGAAGAGCACCCGGGAGCGGTCGGCGTCGACCCAGCCGGCGGCGCCGATGCCGACCGCGTGCACGTCATGCCGCTCCGACAGGTCGAGGACCAGCTCGACGATGGTGTCCTCGACGACCTTGGGGCTCTTGCTCCTGTCGGGCGTCTCGGCGCGGAGTTGCTCCAGGATGTTGCCGTCCGGGTCCACGACACCGGCCGCGACCTTGGTGCCGCCGATGTCGATACCGACCGTCGGCACTCTCGGCGCCGTCAGATGAGAGCGCCGCTCCCGGCGGCCGACGGTCTGCAACACGGTCGCCCGGGCCGCGCCCTTGCGCTGAAAGGCTGATCGGTCGCTGCGTGACGCTGCTGGCAAGGGTCGTCTCCGGATCGGTGGCTGTCATGCCGATTGTGCCGCACCGAGGACGTACCCCGCGCAGCGCGGGCCGGGTCAGCCCTCGCGGGCGAGCTCGTGACTGAGCTGCTCCAGCTCGCTGCCGCCCGCCATCTGGCGGGTGAGTTCTTCCAGCGTAATGCCCGTTTTCGGGTAGCTGCCGGCCATCGCCCCGCGCTTGAGGAGGACGAACCGGTCGCCGACCAGAAACGCGTGGTGGGGGTTGTGGGTGATCAGGACCACGCCGAGGCCCGCGTCGCGAGCCGCGGCGACGTATTTGAGGACGACGCCGGACTGCTTGACGCCCAGCGCCGCCGTCGGTTCGTCCAGGACGAGGACCTTGGCGCCGAAGTAGACGGCGCGCGCGATGGCGACGCACTGCCGCTCCCCGCCGGACAGGGTGCCGATGGGCTGGTCGACGCCGCGCAGGTCGATGCCCATGCGCAGCAGCTCGCCGCGCGTGGTCTCGCGCATCTTCCGCACATCGAGGCGGCGGGCCGGTCCCCGGCCCCTGGTGGGCTCCGAGCCGAGGAAGAAGTTCCGCCACACGGGCATCAGCGGCACGACCGCGAGGTCCTGGTAGACGGTGGCGATACCGCGGTCGAGGGCCTCGCGGGGCGAGGTGTGACGGACCGGCTCGCCCTCGACCTCGTAGGTGCCCGCGTCGTGCTGGTGCAGACCCGAGATGATCTTGATGAGGGTGGATTTGCCCGCGCCGTTGTCCCCCAGGACGCAGGTGATCTCCCCGGGGTGCACCTCGAGGGAGACCCCTTCCAGGGCCTTGATGTTGCCGTAGTACTTGCTCACGTCGGTGAGCTTCACCAGCGCGCTCATGCGGTTGCCTCCGCCCGCTTGCGGACCCATGCGTTCAGCAGCGTGGCCAGCAGCAGCATGGCCCCGAGGAAGAACTTGAACCAGTCCGGATTCCACTGGGCGTACACGATGCCCTTGCTGGTCATGCCGAAGATGAACGCGCCGACCGCGGAGCCGATCGCCGACCCGTAGCCGCCGGTCATCAGACAGCCGCCGATGACGGCCGCGATGATGTAGAGGAACTCGTTGCCAACGCCCTCGCCCGACTGCACCACGTCGAACGAGAAGAGCAGGTGCTGGCCGGAGATCCAGGCGCAGAACGCGACCGCCATATAGAGGCCGATCTTGGTGCGGACCACCGGGACTCCGACCGCGCGGGCGGCGTCCGCGCCGCCGCCGACGGCGAAGATCCAGTTTCCGGCGCGGGTGCGGAGCAGCACCCAGGTGGCGACGGCGACCAGGGCGGCCCACCACAGGATGGTGACCTTCAGATCGATGTCACCGATGGTCAGATGCGAGGCGAACAGCACCCGGGCCGAGGAGAAGCCCTCCATGTCGGCGATGGACTTGGTGCTGACCGTGCCGCTGATCAGTTTGGTGAAGCCCAGATTCAGGCCGGTGAGCATCAGGAAGGTGCCGAGCGTGATGATGAAGCTGGGGAGCTTGGTGCGGGTCAGCAGGAAGCCGTTGAAGAAGCCGATGGCCAGCGTGACCAGCAGCGATACGGCGACTCCCGCCCACACGTTCGCCGTCATCTGGTAGCTGAACATCGAGGAGACCAGCGCGGAGCTGGTGACCATCACGCCGGTCGACAGGTCGAATTCGCCGCCGATCATCAGCAGGGCGACGGGCACCGCCATGATGCCGATGGTCGAGGCGGCGTACAGGACGGTCCCGAAACTGGACCACTGCAGGAACGAGTCCGCGGCGACCGAGAAGAAGATGAAGACGGCGGCGGCGCCGACGACCGAGCCCAGTTCGGGGCGGCTCATCAGCCGGCGCGGCAGCGAGCGGTGCACCAGCCGGTCGTCCGGGCCGCTCCGGCCGTCCGGTCCGCCGTGGCCGCCGGAGCCGTCTTCGCCGTTGGATTTCTCCAGTGTGGTGGCCGGTGTCATCGCGTCCCCCGTTCGGTGTACTTCGCCAGCGCGGCGGCGTCCTTCTTGGTGAGAATCTGCGGGCCGGTGAGCACCGGTTTTCCGCCGCCGAGGGCGTCCGCGTTGTAGCGGTGGAGCCAGAGCAGGTCCACGGCCTCGTAACCCTGCAGATACGGCTGCTGGTCGACGGCGAAGCCGATCGTGCCGGCGGCCAGCGCCTTGGCGACCTGCGCGTTGAGGTCGAAGGTGTCGACCTCGGCGGAGTTCGCCGCCTGCTCTTTGGCCTTGACCGCGGTGGCCGCGAACGGCGCGCCCAGGGTGACGACGGCGTCGATGGATTTATCGGCCTGGAGCTTGGCCTGGATGGCGGACTGCACATCGGGCATGTTGGTGCCGTCGACGTAGAGGTTGTCCATCCGCCCGGCGAAGGTCTCCTTCGCCCCGGCGCAGCGCTCCTCGTGACCGATGTTGCCCTGCTCGTGCAGGACGCAGACGGCGTGCTTCCTGCCGCGCTTGTCCAGCTCGTCGCCGACGGCCTGGCCGGCGATCTTCTCGTCCTGGCCGATGTGGCCGAGCGCCCCGAAGTCCTTGGACTTCTCGGAGCCGGAGTTGATGGTGATGACGGGGATGCCGGCCTTGACCGCCTTGGCGACGACGTCCTTCATGGCGTCGGGCTTGGCGAGGGTGACCACCAAGCCGTCGACATGCTGGTCGATGGCGGTCTGGACGAGCTGTGCCTGCTCGTTCGCCTGGTTGCTGCTGGAGTAGAGGAATTTGATGTTGTCCTTGCGAGCGGCCTGCTTGGCGCCGTTCTGGACGATGTCCCAGAAGGTGTCGCCCGCGCCCGAGTGGGTGACCATGGCCACGGTCCACTTGGGGGTGTCGACGCCCGAGCCGCCGCCGGCGGACTGCGCGGCCCGCTCCTCGGCGCGCTTGCCGCCCGTGCTGCTGCACCCCGCCAGAGAGGCTCCGAGCACCGCCGCCAGCAGTGCGCCGATCGCGCGCATCCCCGTATTAGCCATCGCCACGAAGCCTTGCCCTTCCCTGCGGATCCCGGTGCCGCCGGGGGCTGGATGATCAGCCCCGGCGGCCCAAGTATCTGTCAGGGGGGGCATCACCGCTGTCATCGGGTGCCGCGCTCGGTGTACTTCTCCAGCTGCGCCACGTCCTTGTCCGTGACGAGCGCGGGGCCGGTCAGGACGGGCTTGCCGCCGCCGATGACGTCCCCGTTGGTCTTGTAGAGCCACAGCTCGTCCACCGCGAGGTAGCCCTGGAGGTAGGGCTGCTGGTCGACCGCGAAGCCGACCTCCTTGCTCTTGAGCTGTTTGACCACGGCCGCGTTGAGGTCGAAGGTGTCGACCTCGACCTTGGCGCCGGTCTGCTTGACGGCCTGCACGGACGTGGCGGCGAAGGGCGCGCCCAGGGCCAGGACGGCGTCGATGGACTTGTCGGCCTGGAGCTTGGAGGTGACGGAGGACAGCACGTCGGGCATGTTCGTGCCGGTGACGTACAGCTTCTGCATCGACCCCTTGAAGGTCTTCGCGGCGCCGTCGCAGCGCTGTTCGAGCGAGACGTTGCCCTGTTCGTGGATGACACAGAGCGCCTTCTTCAGGCCGCGCTTGGTGAGCTCGTCACCGACCGCCTCGCCGGCCACCGCCTCGTCCTGGCCAATATGGCTGAGTGCGCCGTAAGCGGCGGAGAACTGGGATCCCGAGTTGATGCTGATCACGGGTATGCCGGCCTGGACGGCCTTCTGGATCACTGCCTTGAGCGCGTCGGGCTTGGCGAGCGTCACGATGATCCCGTCGACCTTCTGGTCGATCGCGGTCTGGACGAGCTGCGCCTGCTCGTTCCCCTCCTGGTTGTTGGAGTAGAGGAACTTCACGTTGTCCTTCGCCGCGGCCTGCTGGGCGCCCCTCTGGACGATGTCCCAGAAGGTGTCGCCCGCACCCGAATGGGTGACCATGGCGATCGTGAGCTTCGGGGTGTTCACTCCGCTCACCCCGGCCGTCGCGTCCTTCTGCTCCGTCTTCTTGCCCCCGGAGCTGCTGCACCCGGCCGCGGCGAGCGAGAGCGCCAGTGCGAGTGCCGCCGTGGACAGAGCCTTACGCCTGCGTGCCATCGTGGTTCCGCCTTCTCCTCCGGCCGCCCGGGTCCGGTCCGGTGTACGGCACGGCCCGGTTCTAATCGCGATCGGGGCGCAGCGTCAAGAGTTTGTACAGACATTCTTACGTTCAGGCTTCCGAACCCATCTAGGTACGTACCAGGAGCCGGAACTCGAACGAGTAGCGCGAGGCGCGGTAGATGTGCGAGCCGAACTCCACCGGCCGGCCCTTGTCGTCGTACGTGGTGCGCTGCATCGTCAGCAGCGGAGCGCCCTCGGGTTCGGCCAGCAGCAGGCCCTCCTCAGCGGTCGCCGCCCGCGCGCCGACCGTCTGCTGGGCGCTGTGCAGGGTGATCCCCGAGCCGCGCATCAGCCGGTAGAGGCCGGTGGCCTCCAGGTCGGCGGTGTGCAGCGGCAGCAGCTCGGGCGGCAGGTAATTCGTCAGGTGCGCCATGGGCTCGCCGTGGGCGAGGCGGAGGCGGTGCACCACCGCCACTTCACTGCCCTCGGGCACCCCGAGCGCTGCCGCGACCTGGGCTGAGGCGGGCTCGACGGAATTGCGGAGCACTCGGGTGGCGGGGCGCTGGCCCGCGGCGAGAAGATCGTCGTAGAGGCTGCTCAGCTCCAGCGGGCGCTTGACCTGGCTGTGCACCACCTGGGTGCCGACACCGCGGCGGCGCACCATCAGACCCTTGTCGACCAGGGTCTGGATGGCCTGGCGCACCGTGGGCCGGGACAGGCCGAGCCGGCCGGCCAGCTCGATCTCGTTGCCCAGCAGGCTGCCGGGGGCGAGCCCGCCGTTCTCGATCGCGCTCTCCAGTTGCTGGGCCAGCTGGAAGTACAGCGGGACCGGGCTCGACCGGTCGACGCTGAGGCGGAGCGGAGCGGGGTCACGATGAGGCACGAAGGGAGCGTAGCGGCCGGGGGTCATGACGGGAAGTCCGTATGTCCTGACAAACTATTGACAGCCGGTGAGGGAGCGCGGGAGGTTGGTCCCGCGCGACACGCAAGCCATATCAGCCGGAGGTGCGAGGGCGGCCTCCGGAGGATCATCGTTCCTGGAAGGGAGCAGGGCCAGGTATGCGAATGGGACTTCTCGGCGCCGGTCGGATCGGGGCCTTCCACGCCGAAGCGCTACGAGCGCATCCGGACGTCGGCGAACTGCTCATCGCCGACGCCGTTCCCGGCCGGGCCGCCGAGGTCGCGGCGGGGATCGGCGCCCACGCGGCGGAATCGGTGGACGACGTCTTCACCACGGGCGTCGACGCGGTCGTGATCGCCTCGGCCACCGCCGCTCACGCCGCACTCATCGAACGGGCCGCACTAGCGGGCATCCCGGTCTTCTGCGAGAAGCCGATCGCCCTGGACCTGGCCGGCACCCTGGCCGCGCTGCGCGCGGTCGAAGCGGCCGGCACCACCTTGCAGATGGGCTTCCAGCGGCGCTTCGACGCCGGGTACATCGCCGCTCGCGAGGCGGTACGCGCCGGACGGCTCGGCCGGCTGCACACGGTTCGGGCCGTCACCTCCGACCCGGCCCCGCCGCCCGCCGCGTACATCCCGCTCTCCGGCGGCCTGTACCGCGACTGCCTGATCCACGACTTCGACATCCTGCGCTGGGTCACCGGCCGGGAGATCCTGGAGGTCTACGCGACGGGCGCCAACGGCGGGGCGGACTTCTTCCGCGCGGCGGGCGACGCCGACACCGCTGCCGCGCTGCTCACCCTGGAGGGCGGAGTGCTCGCCACCGCCACCGCGACCCGCTACAACGGCGCCGGTTACGACGTCCGGATGGAACTGGCCGGCACCGAGGACCAGATCGCCGTCGGCGTCGACGCCCGTACCCCCGTCACCTCCGTCGAGCCCGGGGCCGCGCGCGGCGTCCCGGACCCGTGGCCCGGCTTCCTGGAACGCTTCGCCCCCGCCTACCGGGCCGAGCTCAACGCCTTCGTCCACGTGGCGCGCGGCGAGGCGGCCAACCCCTGCGCCGGGCGTGAGGCGCTGCGCGCCCTGCTCGTCGCCGAGGCCTGCGAGGTGTCGCGGCGCGAACGGCGGCCGGTCGCGGTCGCCGAGATCGCGGCGCGTGCCGAACTGCTCGCCGGTGCCGGGAACAACGCGGCGGAGGTGCGCGCATGAGGCTCGACCGGGTTGCCGCCGCTCCGATCTCGTGGGGCGTGTGCGAAGTGCCGGGCTGGGGACACCAGTTGACGCCCGAGCGGGTGCTGGACGAGATGACCGGCCTCGGGCTGGCCGCGACCGAGTTCGGGCCGGACGGCTTCCTGCCGGGCCCGCTGCTCGCGGCGCGCGGGATGACGGCCGTCGGCGGCTTCGTACCGGTCGTGCTGCACGATCCGGACACCGATCCGCTGGCGGAGGTGCGCGCCGCGCTGGCCGGCTTCACCGCGGCGGGCGCCGGGACCCTGGTGCTCGCCGCCGCGACCGGCCGGGACGGCTACGACGCCCGCCCCGAGCTGGACGCCCTCGGCTGGAAGACGCTGCTGGCCAATCTCGACCGGGTCGCCTCGCTCGCCTCGGGCGCCGGGATCACCGCCGCCCTGCATCCGCACGTCGGCACCATGGTCGAGAGCCAGGACGACGTCGAACGGGTGCTGGAGGGGAGCTGGACCGGGCTGTGCCTGGACACCGGGCATCTGCTCGTCGGCGGCACCGACCCCGTGGCGCTCGCCCGCCGGGCGGCGGGGCGGGTCGCCCACGTACACCTCAAGGACGTGGACGAGGAAGCGGCTGCCGCCGTGCGGGACGGCCGCACCACGTACACCGAAGCCGTATCCGCCGGGATGTACCGGCCGCTGGGTCAGGGCGACATCGACATCGCCGCGCTCATCGGCACGCTGGAGGACGCGGGTTACGAGGGCTGGTACGTCATGGAGCAGGACGCCGTCCTGGCCGGGGAACCACCGCCCGGCGGCGGCCCGGTCCTCGACGTACGGGCCTCGCTCGACTGGCTGGCCGCGCTGTGAGCGCCCCGGGCGGCGCCGACGGCGCGAACGGCGCGACCCCGGCGGGCACCGCCTACGACGTGGTGACCGTCGGGCGGGTGGGCGTGGACCTGTACCCCGAGCAGACCGGCGTCGGTCTCGCCGAGGTCAGCACCTTCGCCAAGTACCTCGGCGGGACCGCGACCAACGTCGCGGTGGCGGCGGCCCGTTACGGCCTGCGCACCGCGGTCCTCACCGGTGTGGGGGACGACCCGTTCGGCGCCTATGTGCGCGGAGCGCTGCGCGGTTTCGGGGTGGACGACGCGCTCGTGGCCACGGTGCCGGGACTGCAGACCCCCGTCGTGTTCTGCGAGATCTTCCCGCCCGACCACTTCCCGCTCTACTTCTACCGCCGCCCGGTCGCCCCCGACCAGTGCCTGGAGCCGGGGCTGCTGGACCGGGCCGCGGTCCGCGACGCGCGGGTGCTCTGGATCACCGGCTCCGCACTCGCCGTCGAACCCACGCGCTCCACGCTCTTCGCCGCGCTGGAGGAACGGGCGGGCCGCGACGTCTACTTCGACCTCGACTGGCGGCCCGGCTTCTGGGCCGACCCTGCCGAGGCGCCGGCGTTGTACGCACGAGCCCTGCGGTACGCGACGGTCGCGGTCGGCAACCGCGAGGAGGCGGAGGTCGCGGTGGGCACCGGCGATCCGGAACGCGCCGCCGGGCTGCTGCTGGACAGGGGCGTACGCCTCGCGGTGATCAAGCAGGGACCGGACGGGGTGCTGGCCCGCACCCCGCAGGAGCAGGTCTCCTTCCCCCCGGTGCCGGTCGAGGTCGTCAACGGCCTCGGCGCGGGCGACGCCTTCGGTGGCGCCCTGTGCGCCGGCCTGCTGGCCGGCTGGCCGCTGTCACGGGTGATCCGCACCGCCAACGCGGCGGGCGCGCTGGTCGCCTCGCGCCATGCCTGCGCCGACGCAATGCCGACCCTCGCCGAGGTGGAGGCGCTCCTCACGGAGCGGGAGCGGCAACCGGCTCCCGCGGCCCGCGACGCCGATTCGAAGAGGTCCCGCGTATGACCGCGAACTCCCGCCCCGCCCGGACCGCACGGACCGGCACGCCCGCGCCGCAGGCCCAGGGCACGCCCGGCACCACTCCGCTCGTACCCCGCAGGGCCGCCTCGTCCGGTCTGCGTCCCGCGCCGCTCGCCTCATCGGTCGACGAGATCACCCGGCTGCGGGCCTCGGCGCCCGATGCGATCCGGCTGGCGTGCGCCCAGCGCACCCCCTTCGACGCGTCGCGGCTCGCCCGGCCGCTGTTCGTGCTGGCCGCCGACCATCCCGCGCGCGGCGCGGTTGCGGCGGGCGGCGATCCCACGGCCATGGGCGACCGGCACGAACTGCTGGCGCGGTGCGTCGAGGCGCTGTCGCGCCCCGGGGTGGACGGCTTCCTCGGCACCGCCGACCTCGTCGAGGATCTGATGCTGCTCGGCGCGCTCGACGGCAAACTGGTGCTGGGGTCGATGAACCGCGGCGGTCTGCCCGGAGCCTCCTTCGAACTCGACGACCGCTTCACGGGATACGACGCGCCCGGTATCGCCGCGGCCGGGCTCGACGGCGGCAAGGTGCTGCTGCGCATAGACCCGGACGACCCCGGCACGGCCGACACGCTGGCCGGCTGCTCGCACGCCGTGCACGCGCTCGCCGCGCGCCGGCTGCTCGCGCTCGTCGAGCCGTTCCGCACCCACCGGGTGGCCGGGCGGGTCGTCAACATCCTGGAGCCGGACGCGCAGATCTACGTCAACAACATCGCCCAGGGCCTGGGCAGCACCTCCGCGTACACCTGGCTCAAGGTGCCGGTCGTCGACGAGATGGAACGCATGATGGCCTCGACGACCCTGCCCACCCTGCTGCTCGGCGGCGAGGGCAGCGGCGGTCCCGACGAGCGGTACGCGGCCTGGCAGAAGGCGCTGCGCATCCCGCAGGTGCGCGGTCTGATCCTCGGCCGCACGATGCTCTTCCCTGACGACGGCGACGTGGCGGCGGCCATAGACACCGCCGTGTCGCTGGTGGACCAGAGCCCCACCCCGCCGAGGAGTTCCCGGTGAACCCTGACGACGTACGCACTGAAGGCGTAGCTGCGGAAGGCGTACTTGCGGAATCCGCACCCGCTCGGGACGTACCCGCTCCGCTGTCCGGGCACGTACCGGCCGCGAGTGCGGCGCGCGACGGCTACGACCTGTGGGTGGACCCGGCGAGCGCCGGGTGGGGGTACAGCTCCCTGCGGGTACTGACGCTGGCGCCCGGCGAGTCGCGCGCGCTGGCGAGCGGCGACAGCGAATGGATCGTGCTGCCGCTGGCGGGCGGCTGTGACGTCGCCGTCGACGGCGAGGTCTTCGAACTGCACGGCAGGACAGACGTGTTCAGCGGCGTCAGCGACTTCGCGTACGTCCCGCGCGACGCGCACGCTGTGGTCACCAGCCGCGCCGGCGGCCGCTTCGCGCTCACCGGGGCCCGCTGCGAGCGACGGCTCGCGGCCCGGTACGGGCCCGCCTCCGGCGTGCCGGTGGAGCTGCGCGGCGCGGGCGGCGCGAGCCGGCAGGTCAACAACTTCGCGGCGGCCGGGGTCTTCACGTGCGACCGGCTGATCGCGGTCGAGGTGCTGACACCGGGCGGCAACTGGTCGTCCTTCCCGCCGCACAAGCACGACGAGGCGAGCGCGACGGAGTCCGAGCTGGAGGAGATCTACTACTTCGAGCTGGCGGGCGGCCCCGCGGCGATGGGCTACCAGCGGGTCTACCCGTCCCGCGCCGGGAAAACCGATGTCCTCGCCGAAGTGCGCGGCGGCGACGCCGTACTGATCCCCAGCGGCTGGCACGGCCCCAGCATGGCCGTCCCCGGCTACGACATGTACTACCTGAACGTGATGGCAGGGCCGGGCGCCGAGCGCGCCTGGCTGATCTGCGACGACCCCGCCCACGCCTGGGTACGCGGCAGCTGGGCGGGCCGGCCGGCCGACCCGCGACTGCCGCTGTACACCGCACCGGAGAAGACCGTTCCGCAGGAGACCGCACCCCTAGAGGAGTTGCGCCCGTGACGACCACCGTCAGGCTCACCGTCGCCCAGGCCCTCGTCCGCTTCCTCACCGCCCAGTACACCGAACGCGACGGCGTACGCCACCGGCTGATCGCCGGGACCTGGGGCATCTTCGGCCATGGCAACGTCGCCGGGATCGGGCAGGCGCTGCTCCAGGCCGGGCACGACGTCATGCCGTACTACCAGGGCCGCAACGAGCAGGCGATGGTGCACGCCTCGGTCGGCTATGCCCGGATGAACAACCGGCTGTCCACGATGGCCTGCACCACCTCCATCGGGCCCGGCGCCACCAACCTCGTCACCGGCGCGGCGCTGGCGACCGTCAACCGCGTCCCGGTGCTGCTCCTGCCGGGTGATGTGTTCGCGACCCGCCCCGCCGATCCGGTGCTGCAGCAGCTCGAGGTGCCGTGGGCGTACGACGTGTCGGTCAACGACACGCTGCGGCCGGTCTCCCGCTACTTCGACCGGATCTGGCGCCCCGAGATGCTCGCACCCTCCCTGCTGCAGGCGATGCGCGTACTCACCGACCCGGTGGACACCGGCGCTGTCACGCTGGCGCTTCCCCAGGACGTCCAGGCCGAGGCGTACGACTGGCCACAGGAACTGTTCGGGACCCGGATCTGGCACGTACGCCGCCCGCTGCCCGACACCTCCGCGCTGCGCGAGGCCGCGGCGCTGTTGCGCTCCGCCGAGCGCCCGCTGATCGTGGCCGGCGGCGGCGTGATCTACTCCGGGGCCACCGACGCGCTGCGCGACTTCGCCGCCGCCACCGGGTTCCCGGTGACCGAGACACAGGCGGGCAAGGGCTCCCTGCGCCACGACCATCCGCGGGCGCTCGGCGGGATCGGGCACACCGGTACCGCGCCCGCGAACGCCGCCGCCCGCGAGGCCGACGTCGTGCTCGGCATCGGCACCCGGTGGACGGACTTCACGACCGCCTCCAACTCGCTGTTCGCCCAGCCGGACGTGCGCTTCGTCAACCTCAACATCACCTCGTTCGACGCCCACAAGATGGCGGGCACCGCCCTGGTCGCGGACGCCCGGTCCGGTATCGAGGCACTCGCCGCCGCCCTGGCCGGCCACCATGTGGACCTGTCCCGTCACGACCAGGGCGTCGCGGACTGGCGGCGCGCCACCGACGCCGTCCTCCACCCGGACGCGGGGGACGGCCGCCCCTCCCGGCTCCCCTCCCAGACCGAAGTGCTGGGCGCCCTGGAGGACGTACTCCACGACCGCGATGTCGTCATCAACGCGGCGGGCTCGCTGCCCGGAGATCTCCACAAGTTCTGGCGGGCCCGCGACCCGAAGCAGTACCACGTCGAATACGGCTACTCCTGCATGGGTTACGAGATCCCCGCCGCGATCGGCGTGAAGCTCGCCGCGCCGGACCGCGAGGTCTTCGCGCTCGTCGGGGACGGTACGTATCTGATGCTGCCCACCGAGATCGTCACCGCGGTCCAGGAGGGCATCAACATCAACCTCGTCATCGTGCAGAACCACGGCTACGCCTCGATCGGCGGCCTGTCGGAATCCGTCGGCGCCGAGCGCTACGGCACCGCCTACCGCTTCCGCGCCCCCGACGGCACGTTCACCGGCGATCCCCTCCCCATCGACCTGGCCGCCAACGCCGCCAGCCTCGGTCTGGACGTACTGACCGCCAGTAGCGTCAAGGAGTTGCGCGAGGCGCTGGCCACCGCCCGCGCCTCCGCCCGCGCCACCGCCGTCTACGTCGAGACGGAACCGGCCGCAGCTCTGCCGGCCACGCCGGATCGGGCCGTCGGGGCCTGGTGGGACGTGGCCGTCGCCGAGGTCTCCGACCGTCCCTCGACGCGGCGGGCCCGCGCGGAGTACGAGGAGGCGAAGCGCGCCCAGCGGCGCCACTTGTGACGCGGGGATCCGGCGCCGTTTGGCATGCGGCCGATCACTGCGGCATAACTGCCCCATGGACGCTTCTCAGGCCGACGCCTATCTCTCGCGCATCGGGGCCGACCACCCCGCCGTCACCGACGCCGCCGCGCTTCGCGGACTCCAGCTGAGTCATCTCCTCACCGTGCCCTTCGAGAACCTCTCGATCCATCTCGGCGAGGACATCGTGCTGACGGAGGAGGCGCTCCTCGCCAAGGTGGTCACCGCCCGGCGGGGCGGCTTCTGCTACGAGGTCAACGGCGTGTTCGGCGCGCTGCTGACCGCGCTCGGCTACCCCGTGAGCCTGCACGGCGCCCGGGTCTTCGGCGCCGACGGAATCCTCGGCCCGCCCTTCGACCATATGGCGCTGCGCGTCGACGCCGCCGGCCCCTGGCTGGTGGACGCCGGCTTCGGCAAGTTCAGCCACCACCCGATCCGGCTGGACAGCCGCGAGGACCAGCACGACCCCGGCGGTGTCTTCCGCGTCGTCGATGCCCCCGAGGGCGACCTCGACATCCTCCAGGACGGCGAACCGCAGTACCGGCTGGAGCAACGCCCCCGCAAGCTGCGCGAGTTCGAGCCCACCTGCTGGTGGCAGCGCACCTCCCCCGCGTCCCACTTCACCCAGTCGCTGGTCTGCTCGATGCTCACCGCGACCGGCCGGATCACGTTGAGCGGCCGCTCCCTCATCACCACGGAGGGGGAGGAGCGGCAGGAACGGGAGGTGCCGCAGGACGGGCTGCTCGCCGCCTACCGCGAGCACTTCGGCATCGGTCTGGAACGGCTTCCGGTGGACCCGAAGAGCCCGGACGACAACACCGGCCCCGGTGCGGAGAACTGACGCACCCTCGAAGAGCCCTCCGGGAACGGAATTTACCGCGGTCCGGCCCTGATAAAGTCCTGCCACTCGTGACCTCTGAAACTGGATATTGTTGATGAATCCCGACAGGTTCGACCGCCTGGTGCAGATCCGCCGCCACATCCACGCCCACCCGGAGACGGCGCGGCAGGAATTCGGCACCACCGCCTTCATCGCCGAGCAGCTGACGGCCGCGGGTCTCACACCCACCGTCTTTCCCGGCGGCACCGGCCTGTACTGCGACATCGGTGACGGCCGCGGCCCGGTCGTGGCCCTGCGCGCGGACATCGACGCGCTGCCCGTCGCGGACGAGAAGGAGGTCCCCTACCGGTCGACCACGCCGGGGACCTGTCACGCCTGCGGGCACGACGTGCACACCACGATCATGCTCGGAGTGGCGCTGGAGCTCGCCAAGGCGCCGGAAGCGGTCGAGGGGCGGGCGCGGTTCATCTTCCAGCCCGCCGAGGAGGCCGTGCCCAGTGGCGCCCACGACGCCATCGCGGCGGGTGTGCTCAAGGACGTCGCCGTCATCTACGCACTGCACTGCGATCCCGCGGGCGAGGTGGGCCGGGTCGGCATCCGCACCGGTCCGATCACGTCCAGCCTCACCGCGTTCGACATCGAGATCGCGCGCCCGGCGGCCGGAGGCGAGCCCGGAGTGCCGCCCACGGACCTGGTGATGGTCATGGCCAAGCTCATCACCGACCTCCCGACCGCCCTGCAGAACGCCCTCCCGGCCGGGGCCGCCATGGTCGCCTCGGCGGTCTTCGGGACGGTGAACAGCGTCCCCGCGGCCGACGGGCGGCCGGGTCATGTCACGTCCCAGGGGACGGTGCGGTCCCTGAGCCGGGAGGCGTGGGCGGCGGTACCCGAGCTCTTCGAGCGGTTGGCCACGGCGATCGTCTCACCGTACGACGTGACGTTCAGCGCCGAGTTCAACCAGGTGGCGCCCGCGGTGACCAACGACCCGGACGCCATGCGGGTGTTCGACGCGGCGGTCTCGGCGGCGCTCGAACCCGGCGCGCGCTACGAGACCCCGCAGAGCCTCGGCGGTGAGGACTTCGCCTGGTATCTGGAGACCGTGCCCGGGGGCCTGGCCCGGCTCGGGGTGCGGCCGCGGGGCAAGGCGACCGCCCACGACCTCCACACCGGCAGGTTCGACGTCGACGAGGAGTGCATCACCGTCGGCGTGGATCTCATGCGGGAGACGCTGCGGCTGGCCCTCCTCGAATACAGCGGGCGCTGAGCCGGGTCGCCCCGGAGCAGGTCACACGCCCCATACGCGGCGCTGCGCCGCGAACGCCTCATGGAACCCGGGGAAGGTCTTCTTCACGCAACCCGGATCGTCGAAGGTGACGCCGGGGGTGCGCAGTCCGGCGACGGCGAAGCTCATGGCGATCCGGTGGTCGCCGCGGCAGGCGATCTCGGTGGGCGCGGGCGTGCCGGGGTGGATCTCGATCCAGTCGCGGCCGGTGTCGACCCGGATCCCCTGGCGGCGGAGGTTCTCGGCGCAGGCGTCGAGGCGGTCGCACTCCTTGACCCGGGTGTTGTAGACGTCCTCGATCCGCACGGGGCCGTCGGCGAAGGGCGCGATGGCGGCGAGCGTCGGCATGGTGTCGGAGATGTCGCGCATGTTGACGGTCACTCCGGACAGCCGGCCGGTGCCGGTGACCGTGGTGGCGTCGGCGCCGGTCCCGACCTCGGCGCCCATCTCCCGCAGGATCTCGACGAAGCGCAGATCGCCCTGGAGCGCGTCCGCGCCCAGTCCGGGGACGGTCGCGCTCGTGCCGGTGAGGGCAGCGGCAGCGAAGAAGTAACTGGCGGTCGAGGCATCGGGCTCGATGTCGTAGTCGGTGGCGCGGTAGCCGCCGGGCGGGACGATGAGCGTGTCGCCCTCCTTCCGCACCTCGACGCCGAAGCTCCGCATCATCGCGAGGGTGATCTCGACGTACGGGGCGGAGACGAGGCCGGTGACGCGGATCCGCAGCCCCTCGGCGGTGAGCGGGGCGACGAGGAGCATGGCGGTGAGGAACTGCGACGACAGGCTCGCGTCGAGTTCGAGATCGCCGCCCTTGATGCCGCGCGCGGTGACGGTGAGCGGGAGGTGGCCCTCGGCCTCCTCGTGCCGCAGCTCGACGCCCAGGGTGCGCAGGGCGTCGGTGAGCGGGGCGACCGGCCGGCGGCGCATCTGGGCGGAGGCGTCGAAACGGAAGGTGCCGTGTCCTGCGGCGGTGAGCGCCGGGAGAAAGCGGGCGGCGGTGGCCGCGTCACGGCAGTACACATCGGCCCGGTCGACGGAGGGGCCGGCCGGGCGGCCCTGGATCCGCCACACTTCGGGGCCGCGCTCCACGTCGTAGCCGAGACGTGTCAGCCCCTCGGCGAAGCCGTCCGTGTCGTCGGAGAGCAACGGCCGCCGGAGTGTGGTCGTGCCCTCGGCCGCGGCCGCCAGGAACAGCGCTCTGGCGGTGACCGACTTCGAACCCGGCACGGCGACAACGGACACTTCAGGCCTCCCGATATGACTCAGACGCGCGTCAGCGACGCTGCTGAAGCCTTGATCGGGACCGATTCTAGGGCAGGTCCAGGGCAGGCCTCAGTAGCGCACCGGCAGCCGGTGGACGCCGCGGATCAGCATGCCCGGGCGCCAGGACAGGGTGGCCGGGTCCGTGTCGAGTGCCAGGTCCGGGCAGCGCTCCAGGAGGGTACGGACCGCGGTCCTGCCTTCGATGCGGGCCAGCGGAGCACCGAGGCAGTAGTGGATGCCGTGGCCGAAGGCGACATGCCCCTGCGCGGAACGGCGGATGTCGAAGCGGTCGGGCTCCTCGAAGCGGTCCGGGTCGCGCCCTGCGGAGGCCAGGGCGACCAGGACCGGCGCGCCGCGCGGGATGACGGTGCCGCCGATCTCGACCGGCTCGATGGCGAACCGCCAGGTGGAGGTCTCGACGGGCCCGTCGTACCGCAGCATCTCCTCGATGGCGCCGTCGAGGAGCGCGGGGTCGGCGCGCAGCGCGGCGAGCTGGTCCGGATGGCGGAGCAGGGCCAGCACACCGTTGGAGATCAGATTGACGGTGGTCTCATGGCCGGCGACGAGGAGCAGGAAGGCCATGCCGACGAGTTCATCGGCCGACAACTGGTCGCCGTCCTCGTCCGTGGTGCGGATCAGGGCGCTCATCAGGTCGTCGGCGGGGGCGCTGCGCCGTTTGTCCTCGATGAGTTCCACCAGATACGCGCCCATGGCCTGTACGGCGGCGGCCTCCGCCTCCGCGCCGGACTGCCCGACGATCACGTTGGACCAGTGACGGAAGGCCTCGCGGTCCAGCGACGGGACGCCGAGCAGTTCGCAGATGACGGTCATCGGCAGCGGGAAGGCGAGGGCGTCCACGAGGTCGGCGCGGCCCAGCGGCAGCATCGCGTCGAGGAGTTCATCGGTGATCTGCTGGATACGGGGACGCAGTGCCTCGACGCGGCGGGCGGTGAACTCCTTGGCCACCAGTTTGCGCAGCCGGGTGTGCTGTGGCGCGTCCACCTCCAGCATGTTGGCGCTGACGGCTCCCAATTCTCCGTCCGGGTCCACCGTCCGCCAGCTCTTGCTGAACCGGGGGTCGGCGAGCGCCGAGCGCACCGCCTCATGGCCGACGACGAGCCACAGCTCGCCGTTGTCGACGGTGAGCACCCGGTGGACCGGGCCCTGTTCACGCAGCTTGGCGTAGATCGGATACGGGTCGGCGGTGAACTCGTCGCCGTAGGCGGTCAGATCGACGATCCCAGAGATGCCCATACGCTCCTCCTGCCGAGGCCGGTTTGCCCTGCTCCGCACAGTAACCGCCCTCCGGCGGACGGCGCCTCCCTCTCACGGAGGAGTGGTTGCCCGGGGCATCGTCAGCGGGCGTCCGCCAGGCGTGCGAGCAGTTCGGTGAGGCGTTTGGCGACGGTGTCGCGGTCGCCTTCGGTGAGTGCCGAGTCCATGCCGACGGCGACGGCGCCCGCGGCGATCCAGTCAGATGCGCTGTCGACGGTGACTCCGCCGCTGGGCAGCAGTGCGGCTTGCGGCAGGGCGGCGCGCACGTCCTTGAGCCAGCCGGGATCGTAGGCGGAGGCGGGGAAGAGCATGAGCGCGTCCGCTCCGAGTTCCATGGCGCGGACCATCTCGGTGGGGGTCGCCACGCCCGGGAAGACGGGGATGCCGTAGCGGTGACCTGTCCGTATGACCCCTTCGTCCAGACTCGGCGAGACGAGGAAGCGGGCTCCGGCGTCGATGGCCATCCGGGCGGAGGTCGCATCCAGTACGGTGCCGGCGCCGATGATCGCGTCCTCGCCGACCTCGCGTACGAGGGTGGTCACCGCTTCGAGGGCGAAGGGCGTGGTGAGTGAGACCTCCAGCGTGGTCAGCCCTGCGGAGAGCAGCATGTCGGACACCGCGGCGGCCTGGTCGTAGCTCTCGCTGCGGACGATGGCGAAAACCCGCTGGGCCAACGCGGCCCGGGTGATCTCCCAGCGGTACACGGCGGATCGCCGTCCTTCCCGGGTGCTGTGAACTGGCGTGCCTGGGTGCTGTGAACTGGCGTGCGATGGGCGGGGTCAGCGGGCGGGGACCCACCTCACTCAGCATCTCCTGGAACGCTATCGGTTGCCTCTGACATCGAAGCCCTCGGTGAGGACGGCTTATCCGGTCTGTGACACGCGAAAGCGCGGGGGCCGGAACCAGCCCTGGCGGGCAACCCGGTCAGCCGACGCCGGTGGAGAACAGCCCGCCCGTCGGACCCTGCTTGTCGCCGCCCTGGGCCTTCCTCAGCGCGTTGGCCAGACCCTCGAGCGTCATCGACTGCAGGATGACCCGGCCGTCGCCCTCCAAGGTGGCCAGCGACAGTCCCTCGCCACCGAAGACCGCGTTCATCAGGCCCTGGCGGTTGAGCCCACCGATCCGCTGGACCCCGTACAGAATGCCTTCCTCGAAGGCCACGATGCAGCCGGTGTCGACCTCGATCCGGCCGCCGAAGTCCGCCGGGTTGAGGTCGATGAAGTTCCCCGCGCCCGCGATGATCACCGTGCCGTGCCCGGTGAACTTCTCCAGGATGAAGCCCTCGCCGCCGCTGCGGCCGGTGCGGCCGCCCTGGAACGCGATGCCGAACTCGACGGTCGACTCGGCGGCCACGAAGGCGTCCTTCTCGGCGAACCAGGCGCGCACGCCGTCCAGCTCCAGGGCCCGCATCTCGCCGGGCAGCACCCCGGCGAAGCCGACGGTGCCCTCGCCGCCGGAGGCGGAGAAGTACTGGAAGGCAAGGCTCTCGCCCGCCAGCGCCCGCTGGCCGGCCTGCATGGCGGTGCCCATGGCCTGGCGCAGCATGCCGCCCATGCCGCCGGCCGCGCCGCCGCCCGGCGGAGCGCCGCCCGGCCCGGACAGCCGGGTCTCCATGGAGACGTTGGACGTCTTGAACAGGAACTTCCCGGCCTCGCAGTACACCGTCTGACCTGGCTGAAGGGTGCACACGGCCATCTGCATGGCATTGCCGACGATCTGCTGCTGCAGGGTCACAGCGGGACTCCTTGACGAGGCGGGGCGCGACGAAGGGGGAGCGGAATGACGCGCTCCCTTTCGTCAACGTACCTCCAGCCGGGCCTCCCGGACGATTGCGTTCCGGTTCCAGGGCGCGCCCCCGGAATCGAGCAGCCTGGCGAGCGGCAGGGTGGCCGCGCCGACAGTGACCGCGTCGGGTCCCAGGCGTCCCATCTCGATGGAGGTCTGGGCGATGGGATGGCGCAGCGCGTAGGCCACGGCCGCCTCGCGGACGGCGGGCAGCAGCCGGGGGCCGATCATGAGTCCGGCCCAGCCGCCGATCACGATGCGCTCGGGGTTGAACAGATTCACCAGGTCCGCGATGCCCGCACCCAGGTACTCGGCGGTCTCCGCCAGCAGCGCGGCGGCGGCCGGGTCGTGGTCGGCGGCGGCCAGCAGGGCGGTCAGACCCGCCTCCTCGCTCTGTCCCTCCGGAGCCTTTCCCCAGCGTTGCAGCAGTGCCTCGGCGCCGACGTACGCCTCCAGGCAGCCGCGGGCGCCGCAGCGGCAGAGCCGTCCGCCGACCTGGAGCGTGGTGTGGCCCCACTCCCCCGCGCTGCTGGTCGCTCCCCGGTACGGCTTGCCGTCGGCGACCACGCAGGCGCCGACGCCGGAACCGATCAGGGCGATGACGGCGCTGCCCGCGCCGCGTCCGGCGCCGAACCACATCTCGGCCTGGCCGAGCGTCTTCGCGCCGTTGTCGATGTACAGCGGGAGATCGGTGCCGGTCCGCAGCAGGCGGCCGAACGGGACGGCGTCCCAGCCGGTGGTCTGGCCGTGCACGATGATGCCCTCGCCGCCGCCGGGGTCGCCGCCGGTGGCGTTGGCGCCCGTGCTGTTGGCGCCGCCGCCCTGCTCGACGATGCCGGGCACGCCGACGCCCACTCCGAGCACATCGCTCTCGGAGATGCCCGCGTCGCGGACGACGGCCGACAGACCGTCGAGAATCAGCCGCACGACATGGCCGACGTCGTGTCCGCTGTCGGACAGCGGGAGGTCGGCGGCGGCGAGTTCGGTGAGGGCGAGGTCGAAGAGCTCGACCCGGACCCGGGTTTCGCCGACGTCCACCCCGACGACACAGCCGTAACCGGCGGCGACCTTCAGCAGGATCCGCGGCCGCCCGCCGTCGGAGTCGACGGAGCCGGCCTCCTCGACCAGTCCGTCGGCGATCAGATCGCCGACCACGTTGCTGATCGATCCGGCGCTGAGCCCGCTGTCCCGTCCCAACTCCTGGCGGCTGAGTGGTCCTTCGAAATACAGGTGGCGCAGCAGCGCCGACCGGTTGCCGCGCCGCAGGTCACGCACGGTTCGCTTGCCTCGATCTGCCATCCGGTCCTCCTCCCCTGGCTCCCCGGCTGAAATCTATCGGTGCGCGAAGTCTTGACGCCACCTTTTCTCACAAGTTAAATCACGCCCTGAATTAAGACACCGCACACGTTCACTTCTTGAACCGATCCAGACCCGATCCAGACCCGTTCCAGACGCGTTTCCGACCCGTTCCCGACCTGATCCCGACCTGATCCCGACCTGATCCAGACCCGTTCCCGTAGCGATCCCACCCCTGAGAGGGGACCGTCATGCGTACCTACCACCGGGCAGTCGCGGCCACCGCCATCGCCGCAGCGATGGCACTCACCGCCTCCGCCTGCGGCGGCGGCACCAGCAGCAGCGACAGCGGGGGCAACACCAGCCCCAAGACGCTGACGTACTGGGCCAGCAACCAGGGCACCAGCCTGGAGAACGACAAGCAGGTCCTGGAGCCCGAGCTGAAGAAGTTCGAGCAGCAGACCGGGATCAAGGTCAAGCTCGAGGTGGTCCCCTGGTCCGACCTGCTCAACAGAATCCTGGCCGCGGCCACTTCGGGCCAGGGGCCGGACGTACTGAACATCGGCAACACCTGGTCCGCATCGCTCCAGGCCACCGGGGCACTGCTCCCGTTCGACGCCGCCACGTTCGCGAAGATCGGCGGCAAGGACCGCTTCGTCTCCGCCGCGCTCGCCGCCGCGGGCGCCCAGGGCAAGGACCCGGCCGCCGTCCCGCTGTACTCCCTGGCCTACGGGCTCTACTACAACAAGAAGATGTTCGCCGACGCGGGCATAGCGGCCCCGCCGACCACCTGGGACGAGCTGGTCGCCGACGGCAAGAAGCTCACCAAGGGCGGCAAGTTCGGCCTCGCCGTCGAGGGTGGCAACGGCTCGGAGAACATCCACCACGCCTTCGTTCTCGGCAAGCAGCACGGCTCGGACTTCTTCGACGCCTCGGGCAAGGCCACGTTCGACACCCCGGAGAACGTCGCCGCCGTCAAGCAGTACATCGACTTCATCGGCAAGGACAAGATCGCGGCACCCGGCAACGCCGAGTACTCCGCCAACCAGTCCCTCACCGACTTCGCTACCGGCAAGGCCGGGATGCTGATGTGGCAGGCCGCCGCCTCCTCGCTGAAGTCCCACGGCATGAAGCCCGAAGACTACGGCGTCGCTCCCGTGCCGTTCCAGACCGCGGCCGCCACCGGCGCGACCGCCGTCAACTCCATGGTCGCGGGCATCAACCTCGCGGTCTTCAAGAACTCCAAGAACCTCGACGGCTCGCTGAAGTTCGTCAACTTCATGACCAGCCCCGCCGAGCAGAAGATCCTCAACGCCACTTACGGCTCGCTGCCGCCCGTCAAGGAAGCGCAGAGCGACCCGGCGTTCGCCACCCCCGACCTCAAGACGCTCGCCGACGTCCTCGCCAAGAGCGCCGCGCCGCTGCCGCAGGTCCCCAATGAGAGCCAGTTCGAGACGCTGGTCGGCACCGCGATGAAGGAGCTGTTCGCCCAGGCCGCGTCCGGCAAGGACGTGACCACCGAGAACGTGAAGGCCGCCCTCACCAAGGCCCAGCAGCAGATGCCCGCAGCGTGATCGCGCGTCTGCGCCGGATCGGCCTCCCCTACCTGCTCCTGCTCCCCGCGCTCCTGCTCGAACTGCTGATCCACCTCATCCCGATGATCGTCGGCATCGTCATGAGCTTCAAGCAGCTGACCCAGTTCTACATCCGCGACTGGGGCACCGCGCCCTGGTCCGGCCTGGACAACTACCGCGTGGCGGTGAACTTCGACGCACCCGTCGGCGAGGCACTGCTGCATTCGTTCTGGGTCACACTGTGCTTCACCGTCCTCGCCGTGGGCCTGTCCTGGCTCATCGGCACCGCGGCGGCGATCCTCATGCAGGACGCCTTCCGCGGCCGGGGACTGCTCCGGGCGATCTTCCTCGTGCCGTACGCGCTGCCGGTCTACGCGGCCGTCATCACCTGGTCGTTCATGTTCCAGCGCGACACGGGCCTGATCAACCACGTGATCCACGACCAGCTGCACCTCACCTCCGAGCGGTCGTTCTGGCTGATCGGCGACAACAGCTTCACCGCCCTCGTCACCGTCTCCGTATGGCGCTCGTGGCCGTTCGCCTTCCTGTGCCTGATGGCAGGACTGCAGAACATCCCGCGTGAGCTGTACGAGGCGGCGGCGATGGACGGCGCGGGCGTCTGGCAGCAGATCCGCCGGATCACCCTGCCGTCGCTGCGCCCGGTCAACCAGGTGCTGGTGCTGGTGCTCTTCCTGTGGACGTTCAACGACTTCAACACGCCCTATGTGCTGTTCGGCCGAACGGCGCCGGAGGCCGCCGACCTGATCTCCATCCACATCTACCAATCGTCGTTCGTCACCTGGAACTTCGGCGCCGGCTCGGCGATGTCCGTACTCCTGCTGCTGTTCCTGCTGGTCGTCACGGCGGTCTATCTGCTCATCACCTCCCGCAGGAGGGATGCCGCCGATGCGTAGGCCTCCCGCTCCCGCTTCCCCGATGGCCCAGCCCAAGTCGTTCACCTGGACCCGGCGGATCTTCCTCACCGTGCTCACGGTCTTCACGCTCACCCCGGTGTACGTGATGCTCAGCTCCTCGCTGAAGCCGCTGAGGGACGTGCAGGGCTCCTTCCAGTGGATCCCGAGCGGCTTCACGCTCCGCCCGTACATCGACATCTGGCACACGGTCCCGCTCGCCCGGTACTTCGTGAACTCGCTGATCGTCTCGGTCAGCGCGACCGTGGCCTCCGTCACCGTGGCGGTCTTCGCCGCCTACGCCGTCAGCCGCTACCGCTTCAAGGGCCGCAAGTTCTTCACGGTGACGGTGCTGTCCACCCAGATGTTCCCCGGCATCCTCTTCCTGCTCCCGCTCTTCCTGATCTTCGTCAACATCGGGAACTCGACGGGGATCGCCCTGTACGGCAGCCGCGGCGGTCTCATCCTCACCTATCTGACGTTCTCGCTCCCCTTCTCCATCTGGATGCTCGTCGGCTACTTCGACTCCATCCCGCGCGATCTCGACGAGGCCGCGCTGGTGGACGGCTGCGGCCCGCTCGGCGCGCTGTTCCGCGTCGTCGTCCCGGCTGCGGTCCCCGGCATCGTCGCGGTGTCGGTGTACGCCTTCATGACGGCCTGGGGCGAGGTGCTCTTCGCGTCCGTCATGACGAACGACACCACCCGCACCCTCGCCGTCGGCCTGCAGGGATACGCCACCCAGACCGACGTGTACTGGAATCAGGTCATGGCCGCCTCACTCGTGGTGAGCGTGCCCGTGGTCGCCGGATTCCTGCTGCTCCAGCGCTATCTGGTCGTCGGGCTCACCGCCGGCGCCGTCAAGTGACCACCACCGAAAGGCTGCTTGTGAACGACCTCAGCGCTCTCCCCGCCGACTTCATCTGGGGTGCGGCCACCGCCGCCTACCAGATCGAAGGAGCGGTGGACGAGGACGGCCGGGCCCCCTCGATCTGGGACACCTTCTCCCACACCCCGGGCAAGGTGGCGGACGGCGACACCGGCGACGTGGCCTGTGACCACTACCACCGCGTTCCCGAGGACATCTCCCTCATGGGCGAACTCGGCCTGGACGCCTACCGGTTCTCCATCGCCTGGCCCCGTGTCATGCCGCAGGGCGGCGGGCAGGTCAACGCGGCGGGACTCGCCTTCTACGACCGCCTCACCGACTCCCTCCTCGAAGCGGGCATCACCCCCTTCCCGACCCTCTACCACTGGGACCTTCCGCAGGCCCAGCAGGACCGGGGCGGCTGGCCGGAGCGTGAGACCGCCGAACGGTTCGGCGAGTACGCGTCCGTGGTCGCCGAAGCCCTCGGCGACCGCGTGAACGACTGGGCGACGCTCAACGAGCCGCTCTGCTCGTCCTGGATCGGCCACCTCGAAGGCAAGATGGCCCCCGGCCTCACCGACCTGACGGCCGCGGTCCGTTCCTCGTACCACCTGCACCTCGGGCACGGTCTCGCCGTCCAGGCGATCCGCGCCGCCAACCCGGACGCCCGCATCGGCATCGTCAACAACCTCAGCCCCTGCGAGCCCGCCACCGACCGCGCGGCCGACCAGGCCGCCGCGATCCGCGCCGACGGCCACACCAACCGCTGGTGGCTCGACCCGATCCACGGCCGCGGCTACCCCCAGGACATGGTCGACCTGTACGGCGTCGACCTCCCCATCCACACGGGCGACCTCGAAACCATCGCGGCCCCGCTCGACTGGCTCGGCATCAACTACTACTTCCGCAACGTCATCGCCGACGACCCCACCGGTCTGCCGCCGCGCGCCAAGCAGGTCTACCTGCCGGGCGTCCGGCGCACCGCCATGGACTGGGAGGTGTACGGCGACGGCCTGGAACAGCTGCTCATCCGGGTCTCCGAGGAGTACGGGGCCCAGCGGATCTTCGTGACCGAGAACGGCTCCGCCTACCCCGACACCGTCGGCCCCGACGGCCAGGTCGACGACCCGGAGCGGCAGGCCTACCTGGAGGAGCACCTCGCCGCCTGCGCCCGCGCGGTGCGCCGCGGGGCTCCCCTGGCGGGCTACTTCGCCTGGTCGCTGCTCGACAACTTCGAGTGGGCCTACGGCTACGACAAGCGCTTCGGCCTGATCCACGTCGACTACCCGACGCAGAAGCGCACCATCAAGGGCAGCGGCCGCCGCTACGCCGACATCCTCTCCACCCACCGCCGCCGCGCCCGCCGCGCGGCCTGACCCGCCGGCGGCACCGGCGGCCGCTGCCGGTTGGCGCTCACGCCGCCCCTCAGGTGGGCGAGAGCGCCAACCGGCAGCGGATCTGCTTCCCGATCGGCGAGCGGGCCACCCGCCACCCCGACGTCAGCAGATCCACCAACGCCAGCCCGCGCCCCGATTCGGCTTCGGCGTCATCCATCGCCACAGCGCGGCGACGCGGCAGCCGGGCCGGATCCGGGTCATGCACCCCCACCACCACAACCGTCGGCCCGACGGACACCTCCACCACGAGCGGCACAGACTCCCCACACGCCCGCACCGAGTTCCCGACCAGCTCGCAAGCTACTTGCGAAAGTACGTCCTGGCGCGACGCGGGGATGCCTGGTCAGAGCAGTGATCGAAAATGCGGGCCGGTCAGCGTGCGGGGCCTCTCCGTGTTGGCTGGGCCCGTCAGCCGAGGTACGGCTGTGCGCGATGCTCCATGAAGTGGCGGATTCGGAGCTGCTGAGTGTGGTGCATGGGAAGCTCGGCAATCTCAGCCGGTGCGACGAATCGGAGCTCCGTCGACTCGTCGGAGATCGCGAGTCGACCACCGACGACGCGGGCGGTAAAGCAGACGTTGAACTGCCGTCGCACCTCGCCATCCGAGTAGGCGATGACGTGTCGCGGATCGGTGTATGTGCCGACAAGGCCCGTGATCTCTACGTCCAGGCCGGTCTCTTCCTTGACCTCGCGAATGGCAGTGCCTGGAAGCGAGTCCGTCATATCCATACCGCCGCCCGGCAATGCCCAGAGATCGTTGTCTGTCCGATGCTGGAGCAGGATGCGCCCCTCCTCGTCGGTGACGACGGCGGATGCTGCAACGACCAAGCTGTTTGGCTTGGGCGCATTCGGATCGTCGTAGTATTCGGTCCGGGTCACGGTCACGCCTCCTGTACCTGCGTCGCGGTCGCCCACACCGCATCGAAGCTCTCAGCGTAGGTATCGAACATTCCACCATCGCCGTTCCGGCGGAGATGCCAGACAGGTGCGCCGTACGCGTTCACCCCCCAGACGTGCGCATTGACCAACACCTGGTCATCGGCGCGGTACAGGGAGTTGTAGAGCGTGGTTCCATGCGTCCGAACCTCGATGCCGGGCACGCCGACAAGCGGCATGTAGTGCATGAGGGCGAGTCGGCAGCGCGATTCGATGCCGTGGCCGAACCGCTCTTCCTGACCGCGTTGCCGGACGTTGGGATCGTCTGGGTCACCAATGGCGATGCGGACCGCGCAACCTTCGGCGGCGCGCTCCCGCAATAGATCATTGAGGCGGGGATACGCCTCGTGCAGAAAGATAGCGGCATACACCAACACATCGATCTGCTCGTGCGCTTGCAACAGCATGTCGACGAAAGTGGACGCGGGAATGTCCGCGCGCTGATCATAAAGTGCCACCAGTTCGGGACTGACCGCACGGGCGGCGCGAGCCTGCCTGAGCGCTGGCCACAGAGCGTGCACGTCTTCTCCCAGTGTTTCCGCTGCCAGCATGGCCGTGACGCGGCGGGGCGTTCGGCCGAGATTGACCCATCGTTCAACGGACTTGGGGTCCACTTCGGCCTTCGCCGCAAGGGCGGCGTATGTCCAGCCTCCGGCCGCCATGACGGCACGTAGTCTCTCGTTCGGCATCTGAGTCTCTCCCCACCTGCTGGGACGGCACTAGGGACGTTCTACCCCGGGTGGGACGTCCCGAAGTGGGTTTTGGGCGAGGTTCCAACGTCCTGATGACCAGGGTGATGATCCCGGCATGAGCGATGACGGGATTCCTGAAGTCGGCGCGCTGGCGGTGGATACGGCCAAGCGGCGCACGGGGCACGTCATGGGCCGCGTGGGCCCATACATCCAACTGCGGCCAGTCGGCGGCGGAACCGAATGGGATGCCTGTCCGGAGAACGTCAAGCCTGTCGAGGCAGACGGCCAGATGCATACACGGGTCGATGACGCGAACAGCGTTGAGGAACGGTGGTCGTGATGGCCCGGGTTGCGGCGCTGCGGGTACGGAGCGGGGATCTGGTCAGCGTGCGCGGCCAATGGCGAGAGGTGAAGGCGGTTCGTTCCGACCGGTTTGCCTCGGGTGGGCTGGTCGTGGTGCTGGTCTTCAAGGCTGGTCCGTCGCTGCGGATCAATGCGGCGGATGGGCTCGCGGTCGAACGTGGCGGGCGCGGGTTGCGGTGATGGCGAATCGGACGGTGTTTCGGTATGCGGATTGGTCGCTGGCCACGGATACGACGGGTAGCGGGCCGATCTATGCGGCGGAGTGCACTTCGTGCGGTGAGGCGTCGGCGGCGGCGGATGAGCAGGAGGGTCCGGAGGTGTGGTGTCTGCGGCATGCCGGGCTGACTGGGCACACGGGATTCCGTGGCGTGATCACGAGCTTCTTCCGGGCCTCGCTGGTGGAGGGGCCCCGGTGAGGGGCGGGGGCGTGCGCGAGTGGGTGGCGTCGGCCGCCTTCGGGGTGGAGGAGTGGTGGTGGCGTCATGTGACGGATCGCCGGTTGTTCCGCTTGCTGGATGGGGAGCGGAACCGGATCTCGGCCGGGAAGTCCGATGCCCTCACTCAGGAGCGCCTGAGCAGGTTGCTGCACGAGTTCGCTGAGCGTGTAGCGACTGAAGAGCGGGAGGGGCGCTCACCGCCCCCATAGGTCGGGCGGGGGCCGTCGTTCCGGGAAGGGTCCGGCGGCTTCCGCTCTTGAGCTCCCTGGCGCGAATGACACGTGGCGGCTTCCCCTTGATCCGCTGCCGCGTGAGTGCGTCGACCGTGCCGGGGAGGAGAACGGTCCGGCTCCTGGACTACCCCCTGTTGCGTCCAGGGCTGGGCCGTGTGCTCAACAACTGCCGATGCAAGACCGGACCACCCCCGCGCCTCGAAGCAACTGGGGTGGTCCGGCTAGGAATCCGATGATCAGGACCCTGGTGCCGATGGTACCGGGGTCGTCGTCGTGTTCTCTTTCGATGCGCTCCGGCAAGGTCAGAGTTGAGCCAGTGTGCGGGGAAGGGACTGAAAATCGATGTATGACCCTGGGGACGCGGGATACGAGGAGGAGTTCGACGCTGACGCGATGGCGTGGGTGCGCGGGGTGGACTACGTCGCGGGCTGGCGGGAGGCGGTGAACGCCGGTGAGGCGTTGGCGGAAGCGCTGGCGGCGGCCGGGGTGGATGTCTCCGGCCTGATGCTGCGCGCGGAGACGGGGCCGGACGGGGCGGGGCGGGTGCGGGTGGTGCTGTCGGCGGGTGCGGCACACCAGATGGCGGCGCTGGTGCGCTCGGCGGCGGACCGGTGGGGGCAGGCGAGTTGATGGGCCGCGCAGCGTTCGGCCCGCGGTGCCCGGGTGCGGTGCGTGGGCACGTCGCCGGCCGGAGAGGCTTTGGGCGGGAGCTGCCATGGGGGGAGAGAGCAGGGGGCCGTACGCTGACCCGCGACTCGGGCAGGCTTCACCCCTGCCCGCAATGTGACCGAGTGGCCCCCTGCTCTTAGAGGCTCGCCCCATGGTGGCTGCCTAAAGCCTCGGAGGCCGTCGACCCCCAGCCACAACACCCCAGCCATGACGGCGGGTTGGCCGCCGATGACTGCTGTAGGCCGCGCGGAAGCGGGCGGCTGGCGCCCGACGGGACCGGCCGCCAGGCCGCAGCCCGGAGAGGCGGCAGGGCCGCCCGGCGCGCCGCAGGCGCGCCCTTGAGTAAGTAAAGAAGCTTTGGACCGATCCGGCTTCGGGCCCGGCCTCGGCTGTCGCGTCGGGTCCGGAGGCGTCCCGGTGAGTGGTCCCGGGAGCGGGTCGGCCTGACGGCGGCTCGTGGCTCTGCGGGGGCTTGCCGGGATGCTCCACGGGGGCGCTGATCGATGGGTGCGGGCGGGGTCAAACATGGCGTAAGTCAGTGGCAATACAGGGCCTGACCTGGGAAAATGCTAGTACGGGCAGCATCTCGGCCCGGGTAGTCCCCAACATCTGAGGCTGCGTCACATCCACTTCGAGGAACAGCGCGTGAACGCCCGAGATTCCCCTGATCCTGATGTGGAGGCACCCGCTATGAACACCTTCTTCCCCGCCCCGGTTGCACGTCGCGCCCTGTTGGCCCGTGTACCGGGGAGGTGGGCTCCTGGCGACCGCAGATAACCGCCGGTGCCGGTCCGCCTCGCCGATGACCCGGGAACAGTGGCTCGCCCTGCACGTGGCGCGAGCCCCGAAGATCACCCGGGAGCAGTGGCGCCGTACCCGCGCCATCCTGCGCGCGCCCGAAGCACCCGGGCAGTAACACCGCAATGGTAGAGCCCCGATGACCATGAAGCTGGCCATCGGGGCTCTACGCTGCCCGGGATCGTAACGGGCCGGGTTACGGCGTCGGCTTCCACACGGGCTCGATACTGGCGTGGTCGAACCCCCCGCGTCCCATATGCCGGGCGGGATGCACGATGACTGCGGACAGGTACTGGCCCAGCAACGCCCGGTGGCCCGCTGTCGTGGTGGTCGGCGCGTCCCACTCGGCGCGCACCTCCTCCACGGTGCGCAGCTGCCGACTGCGGGCGGCCTGGCTGCGGCGGCTCCTGGCGAGGTCGGCGGTGAGCTTCTTCTCCCGCGTCTCCAGGCCGGGGACGACGGCGAAGAACGTTTCGGTGGTGACGGTGCCGTCCCGCATGCCGGTGCGCATGAGATCCAGCCGGTTGCGGACGTCCTCCAGCTCGGCGGCGGCGGGATCGTTGCTCTCGGGCTCCGGGGCTTGGTCGGCATCGTCGTCCGGGCGGTTGGTCTGAAGGTGCAGGAACAACAGGTCTTCGATGAGCTCGTCCACCTTGGCCATGAGCCGCTGGGTTCCGCCGCACCCGCCGTTCACCCGTCCGGGACACTTGTAGACGACCATCTCCCGGCCGTCCCGGTGCGTGGTGATGCCGACCAAGGTTTTGTTGCACAGCGTGCCGTCTTCGCGCGGCCTGCCGCACCGCAGCAGCCCCGAGAGCAGATACCGGCGCGTGTTGTGCGCGGTGAAGTCCCGTCCCTCCCGGCGGCGCTCGTACTCATCGATCAGCGCCTCCCACTGCTCGACCGTGACGACCGGCTGTGCGGGCCCCTTCACGTACTGTCCCCGCGCGTCACGCACCGCACGGTCCTTCGGTGACGGGGCCGCCGTCCGGCCCTCCTCCCCGCCCTCCTGGTCGGCCTGGGCGGGCGCCGCAAGTTGGCGTAGTACGCCGTTGTAGGTGGCGATACCCGCGACTTTGGGTGAGAGCATCATGTTCTTCAGCGAGCCGAGGTACCACTTCGTTCCCCCGGGTGGGAGCACATCGCCGTCCTGGAGCTTCTTGACGATCCCCGACCACGAATCCCCGGCCGTGAACCGCAGGATCGCCCACTTCAACGCCGCTGCTTCCGCCGGTTCGACCGTGACCCGGTCCTCCTTCCACCCAAATGCCCGCCTGCTGGCCTTGGACCGCCCGTCCTGTGCCCGTTGCAGCCGCTCCCGAGCCACCCGGCGCGCGGTATCGGCGCTGGACTTGTTCGCCATCGCCATCAGTACCCGGGCCATGGCCTTGCCGTTCTCGGTCATCAGGTCGAGCGATCCTGTCACTCCGATGACCGGCCGCTTGCAGTGGTCCACCAGATCGATCAGGTCTTCCAGGTCACGCGGCTGCCGGGCGAGCCGGTCCAGGTCATAAACGATCAGCCCGTCGATCACCCCGTCCTCATAGTCCTTGAGCATCTGCCGGAACTCCGGCCGGATCACCCGCCACACGCTGCGGCCGTCCGGCAGCGTGATCCGACGGCGCTTGTAGGCACTGGTGTCGTTCTCCTCGTAGATCTTGGAGACCTGCCATCCCGCCCGGGCCGCAAGCTCCGCTATGTCCTCCTTCTGTCGAGTGACACCCCGCTCCGTCTCGAACGGGTCGTCAGATATCCGCACCAACGCGCCAGCCTGCCGGGGCTTCCGGCTCTCCTCAATCGCCATGAGAAGAACATACTTTGAGTAGTAGTCAGATCGGACACAACGAGCTGCGCGCTCTGGGCAGTCCCGGCGTCCACGCCCGCCGACGCGAGCGTCTTGCCGGTCAACTCCCGCAGCGCGTGCAGGTTGTCGCCGGAGGCGGTGATGTGGGCGACGAACCCGTGGGGTCTGCTGCGCAGGTAGAACCCGGGGGTGGGTGATTCACACACGTCAGCCATGTTCCGCATGACACCTCCAGCAAGCGGAGCGGGGCGCATCCAGTCGCCAACTCGCGTCGGACTACGTTTTCTTGATGTCAAGCATGACGGCTCGCGCATCACGTCTGCAAGTTTGTCACCGTAATCAACGAATTAGAATTTCTATTCCCATCGACTTGCACGATGTGTCGATGGAAGACTTCGTGCATGCCAAACGTGCGCCCCGTACCTACCGTTCGCCGTCGACGGCTCGGTGAAGCCCTGCGTCGGTACCGCAACGCCGCTGGCCTCACCCTCGACTCCGCAGCCGAGGCCGTGGGATGGATCGGTCCGAAGCTCTCGCGCATCGAGACCGCCAACGGCCACATCCGGCCCGGCGAGGTCGTGAACCTCCTCAAGGTCTACGGCGTCAAGGACCCCGAGGTGGCAACAGCGCTGGAGGGACTGGCGAAGGACGCCCGCAAACAGGGTTGGTGGCAGACCTACAGCGGCGTAGTCGCTCCCGCCTACGCGGACTACATCTCGCTGGAGTCCGACGCCGGCAGCGTTCGCGAATTCGCTCCGCTGGTGATCCCCGGGTTGCTGCAGACGGCGGCCTACGCTCGCGAGATCATCGCGGCGAACGCCACTACCCGAGCCCCGGAGGAGGTTGCGGCTCTCGCCGAGGTGAGGCAAGCGCGACAAGCTGTCCTCACTCGCCCGGCAGGCCCGCTCAAAATCTGGGCGGTCATCCACGAGGCAGTTCTGCACCAGGGGTTCGCGGTACGCCCGAACACGATGCGGGAGCAGTTGCGTCGGCTGCTCGACGTTTCGGAGATGCCGAACGTCACGCTTCAGATCATGCCGCTGGATGCCACACCGCATCCCGGCGGGGCAGGCGGGTTCAGCCTTGTCGGCTTCCCCGGGCCAATGCCCGACGTAGTCCTGTTGGAGAATCTGATCGGAGCGTCCTACGTTGAGGGCATCGACGAAGTGCAGACCTTCGCCGACGCCTTCGAACGTATCGTCGCTGCTGCTCTGCCGACGGACGACTCGTTGGCCCTGATCGCCCGCATGGAAGAGAGAAGCCGTAAGTGAACGACGTACGCAAAGCGGAGTTGTACGCCTTCGACCTCTCCGCAGCTGCCTGGCGCAAGGCGTCCGCCAGCGCAGGCGAGAACAACTGCGTGGAGATCGCGGATCTCCCCAACGGCGCTGTCGCCGTGCGCGACTCGAAGAACCCCGGCCGGGAGCCCCTGCGGTTCGACGCCTTGGAGTGGGCGGCGTTCCGGGAAGGCATCATCACCGGGGAACTCTGATCCGTCCGGGCTGGTCGTACCTCCGCTGAGCGGAGGTACGACCACCCACCCCGGTCCGCATCCGGCCCGGTGCATCCGGCTGAGGTCAGAACAGATGCGGAGTGTTTTTCTGAGCCCCACCGCCCCCTGGCGGTTGGCTCAGCTGATTTCTTCGGTGCGTTCGGTGAGGTGCTGGGCACCGGCAGCGGTCAGGGAGCCGTGCAGGCGCAGGCGGGAGATACCGCCATCGGGGAAGATGTCGATCCGCACCTGCGTGGCCGGGACCGGATTGACCAGGAAACGATGCACCGTATCGGGCTGCAACCTGGTCCGCGGCAGAAGCTGCGTCCACTCCTCGGATCCCTCGTTCTGCACGAACAACGCCGCCCAACCCGCCGAGTTGCCCTTCAAATACCCGGTGTCGATCTCCACCGCACGGATCACACCCTGCGCCACCAGCCGGTAACGCACCCAGTCATTGCCCTTGTCCCGGCGCCGGCGGGTCTCCCAGCCATCATCCATCTTCCGCGACCGCCCCGGCAAAATCGTATTGACCGGCGAGGAGTAGAACCGGTCCGAAGCATCCTCCACCCTCCCGCCGTTCTCCAACGCCACCAGGTCGAAGGTCCCCAGCTCCGCCAGCCACCCCGGATCCGGCGCCACCTCGCCATAGACCCGCAACCGGGCCACCCCGCCGTCCGGATGCTGATTCAGCCGCAGATGCGTGAACCGCCGGTCCACCTCGACCACAAACCCATTCGCCGCATGACCACCCACCGGGGTGCGCGGCACGAGCGTCGTCCACTCCACACCCTCGGCCAGCAGATCCTCCGGCGACGCCGACAACGCATGCGACGTAGCCTCAACCGACACCGACTGCGGGTAGTTGCCACGGAAATGCGCGGTATCCACCACGATCCCCCGGATCACCCCCGGCGCCCCCAACCGGATCAACGCCCAGTCATGATCCGCGTCGACCGGGTGCGGGGTATCGGTCCCCGCACCCCGACGACGACGGGTCTCCCACCCGTCCATGATCTTGCCCTTGTGCCCGAAATGCTCCGGATCGAAATGCGCCGGCTCCGGGATCAGCAGATTCTCCCGCTCCGCGAAGAACTCATCATTCGCCGCGATCACCCCCGCACCCAACCGACGATCCGCCAGATCCACCAGACCCACGAACGGCAACACCCCACACCGGTAATCCGCATACGGATCACCCCCACCGAACGGCCGCGCATCACCAGTGAAAGCGAAGGAAGTAGAGGAGGTCACGCGTTCTCCCGGGTGATGAGGCGGCCGGAGGGCTCGGTGGTGGCGCCGTTCTCGGCGATGAGTTCGCCGCGCAGCCAGGTGCTGCGTACGACGCCGTGCAGGGTCTTGCCCGCGTAGGCGGTGATGCGGTTGCGGTGATGGAGTTCGGCCGGGTCGACGATGAAGGTCTCGTCGGGGGCGAGCACCGCGAAGTCGGCGTCGTAGCCGACGGCGATGGCGCCCTTGGCGGACAGTCCGACGAGGGCCGCCGGGGCCTGGGACATCCAGCGGGCGACGTCGGCCACGCTGTGGCCGCGGCGGCGGGCCTCGGTCCAGATGGCGGGGAGGCCGAGCTGGAGGGAGGAGATGCCGCCCCAGGCGGCGGCGAAGTCGCCGGTGTCCTTGACCTTGAGCTCGATCGTGGACGGCGAGTGGTCGGAGACGATGCAGTCGATCGTGCCGTCGGCCAGGCCCTCCCAGAGGGCGTCCTGGTTGGCGGCCTCGCGGATCGGCGGGCAGCACTTGAACTCGGTGGCACCGTCGGGGACTTCCTCGGCGGTGAGGGTGAGGAAGTGCGGGCAGGTCTCGACGGTGAGCTTGACGCCCTCGCGCTTGGCGGCGGCGATGAGCGGCAGTGCGTCACTCGACGAGAGATGCAGGACGTGCACCCGCGCGTTCAGCCGCTTGGCGAGGGTGATGAGCCCCTCGATGGCGGCGTCCTCGGCGGCACGCGGCCGGGAGGCGAGGAAGTCGGCGTAGTGCGGGCCGCTGCGCTGCGGGGCGCCGTCGATCAGCTGCGGGTCCTCGGCATGGACGATGAGCAGCCCGTCGAAGCGGGAGATCTCGGTGAGGGCGTCCTCCAGCTCCTCAGGGGAGAGCTGCGGGAACTCGTCGACACCGGAGTGCAGCAGGAAGCACTTGAACCCGAAGACGCCGGCGTCGTGCAGCGGCTGGAGGTCCTTGACGTTTCCGGGGACGGCGCCGCCCCAGAAGCCGACGTCGGTGTGCACCTTGCCGCGCGCGGTGTCCCGCTTCACGTCGAGGTTCTCGACGGTGGTGGTCGGCGGGATGCTGTTGAGCGGCATGTCGACCAGCGTCGTGATGCCGCCGGCGGCCGCGGCGCGGGTGGCGGAGGCGAAGCCCTCCCACTCGGTGCGACCGGGGTCGTTGATATGCACATGGGTGTCGACCAGGCCCGGGAGCAGCGCGTCGTCGCCGAGGTCGACGAGCCGGGTCCCCGCCGGGATGTCGGCGTCGTACGCCCAGACGGCGGCGATCGTTCCGCCGCTGACCGCGACCGCGGCCGGGCGCTCCCCCTCGGGCGTGACGACCCGAGTCGAGCGCAGGACCAGTTCCACCACGTGCCCACCCCTTTCCACTGCTTCCACTGCTTCCATCGAGTGCTTCGAGGAAGCGAATTTTCAACGTTCTGTTGAACGAATGTGCAGGACAGGGCGGTGAACCGTCAAGGGCATGTAAGATTCCACAAAGCGGAATTCACATTTCGCCACAGCCTCCGTAGCTAACTACAGGAGCGGCACCGCAGTAGATCAATTAGCGAGGGTCGGCCGGTAGGCTTCCCCTCAATCATCTACCGCTCAGAGGAGATCGCACGTGTCGTCAGACCGCGCAGGAGGCGTTCAGTCGCTCGAACGCGCCTTCGACCTGCTTGAGCGGATGGCCGACGCGGGCGGCGAGGTCGGCCTGAGCGAGCTCTCCGCCAGCAGCGGGCTTCCGCTGCCCACCATCCACCGGCTGATGCGCACCCTGGTCGACTGCGGCTACGTACGGCAGCAGCCGAACCGCCGCTACGCGCTCGGCCCGCGGCTGATCCGGCTCGGCGAGAGCTCCGCCAAGCTGCTCGGCACCTGGGCCCGCCCCTTCCTCGCCGAGCTGGTCGAGACGACCGGCGAGACGGCGAACATGGCCCTGCTCGACGGGGACGAGATCGTCTATGTCGCGCAAGTGCCCTCCCGCCACTCCATGCGGATGTTCACCGAGGTCGGACGGCGGGTGCTGCCGCACTCCACCGGTGTCGGCAAGGCACTGCTGGCACACGTTCCGCCGGACGAGGTGCGGGCGCTGCTCGCCAGGACCGGGATGCCCGCCGCGACCGAGAAGACGATCACCAACGCGGACGATTTCATAAGCGAGCTGGAGAAGATCCGCGAGGCCGGCTACGCGGTGGACGACAACGAGCAGGAGATCGGGGTCCGCTGCCTGGCGGTCACCGTCCCCGACTCCCCCACCGCCGCGGCCATCTCGATCTCCGGGCCCGCGGGCCGGGTGACCGAGGCGGCCACGGACAAGATCATCCCGATCCTGCAGGAGATCGCCCGGCAGCTGTCACAGGCCCTCGCGAGCGCCGGGGCCGGTACCACCGCCTGATCCGAAGCCGCCTGATCCGAAGAGGTCGACGGCCCTGCGCAACTCGGCCAGGGCCGACGCCAGCGCGCTCACCGAGCCCAGCGCGGCGGCGATCAGCAGCAGGGAGTGCCGCAGCCGCTCCGTCTCCAGGAGCCCTGCGTCCGTGGCGGCCGCCAGCGAGTCCAGTTCGTCCTCGGCGATCGCTCGGTCCGGTAACTCCGAGCGGAGAGCGGCCAGCTCCCTTCGTACCCGGGCGACCGACAGACGCAATGCCGTCACCCGTGGATCGTCCGCACCGGGCGGCACCTCCGCCCGGATGTTCGCCGCCGTCCGCGCGGCCCCGGCACAGCTCTCATCGTCCACAGACCTCACCCCCACCTCCACACCTCGGCGAATGCGCCCCCCAGCGCCCCCGCGCGCGCCCCGGTACGACTTCTGGGGCGCGATCAGTAAACGCGCAGTGCTGCGCTTCCCGCCACACAGACGACGAAATCTGCGCCAACTTCCTTGTAGCAAGCGGCTTGGCGACAATTGCGAAGGCGGACGATCAACCTGTGGCAACGGCGTTGCGCCACACCGTGAAATCCACGCTGAGGTAACGGCTCGGCGACCCCTGCGGCGAAGAGCCGTGTACGGTGACGAGCCCGATATGGCCCGCCCCGGTCTTCACACAGATCTGCGAGCCCTTGACGAGTTTCCCCGTGTCGATGGACGTGGCGTAGCGCGTGTTGTCGCGGCACCCTGCCAGCGAACCGGATTCGCCGGGCTCCAGCAGCGCCAGGGTGTTCCTGGTCTGGTCGGTGGCGACGATGGCGAGTTCGGCCGAGAAACCGAAGTCCCCTTCGTAGTACACATCCCGCTTCTCCGGGCGCAGCGGCTCCTCGGAGAGGACCACGCTGTAGCCCGACGGGATGTTGATGCCGTTGTACACGGCGGCCTTGGGACCCGCCGCGGGCGCGTTGCTCTTGCCGCCGGTCCCGCCGCCGGACTGCGAGGGCGTCCCCTTGTCGGCACCGGTGTTCTTACTCGCGTCAGTGGTGTCGCCCTCGTGGCCGGCCGCGTACGCGCCGGCGCCGATCAGCGCGGCGACCACGACCGCCGCGATGATCAGGCCCGTACGGTTCTTGCGCGGCGGCTGGGGCGGCACCTGCCACCCCGGGCGGCCACCGGGCCCGACCGGCGGATACGCATAGCCGCCCCCGGGCGGCCGGACCGGCTGCGCCTGCTGGTGCATCGGCTGCGGGTGCATCGGCTGCGGCGGCTGCGGCGACTGGTGCACGGACTGGGTCGGCGGCTGGGTCGGCGGCTGGGTCGGCGGCTGGTGCACCGGCTGCGTCGGCGGGTGGAGCGGCGGCGCCGCCGGCGCCACCGCCGGCGCCGGCGGATACGCGGGCTGCGGGGCCGGGGCGGGCTGCGGGGCCGGGGCGGCCGCCTGGGTCAGATCGGCGGCGTACGAAGTCGGCAGCCAGCCGTCCGGGCGGCGCAGCGCCGGGTCCTGTGACGCCTGGCCGCACATCGCGATGATCTGGGCGGTGGACGGCCGGAGCGCCGGGTCCTTGATGAGGCAGCGGGTGACGATCTCGCGCAGCTCGCCCGGCAGCTCGGAGAGGTCCGGCTCCTCGTGCACGATCCGGTAGAGGACGGCGTGCGAGGGCCCGTCGCCGAAGGCGGCGCCGCCCATCGCGGCGAAGGCCGCGATCTGGCCGAGCGCGAAGATGTCGGTCGCCGGGGTGCAGCTCGTCCCGGCCGCCTGCTCGGGGGACATGAAGGACGGGGTGCCGATGGAGACGCCGGTGCCGGTGAGCGCGGTGGTGTCGGCGGCCCGGGCGATGCCGAAGTCGATGACGCGCGGCCCGTCGACCGCGAGCAGCACGTTGGACGGCTTGAGGTCGCGGTGCACGATACCCGCGTGGTGGATGACCTGCAGCGCCTCGGCTATCCCGGCGACGAGCAGCAGCACGGTCGCCACCGGCATCGCGCCGTGGTCGGCGACCGCCACGTGCAGCGAGGGCCCCGCCACGTAGGCAGTGGCCAGCCAGGGCCGGGCGCCTTCGGTGTCACTGTCGATCACCGGCGCGGTGTAGAGGCCCTGCACCCGCTGCGCGGCCTGCACCTCCTGCTTGAACCGGCGGCGGAACTCGGGGTCCTCGGCGAATTCGGGACGGATCACCTTGATCGCCACCGGCCGCCCGCCGGGCGTGTAGGAGAGGTACACCTTGCCCATGCCGCCCGCGCCGAGCCGGGCGCTGAGCAGATAGCCCGCGACGGTCCGCGGGTCGTCGTCCGCCAGCGGCTGGAACACTTCGGGGGACGGGGTCTTGGCGTCCGGCACGGTGACGGGCACCGGGCCCTGCTGATGGTTCGTCAAGTCTGCCCCTTGGCCTGCGGATACCCGTCCCTTACGGCGCTGAGCCTACCGAAACCGGCGGCCCGCCCGCCGCCGTGCGCCCAAACCACCGGTATCCACCTCTTCGCCTCCGGCCGCCGGGTGATGTAGGCAGTAACCATGAAACCCATCGCACCGAGCGACGACGCGACCCTTCCCGCTATCGCCGGCCTGCTGCTCGCGGCGGGCGGCGGGCGGCGGCTGGGCGGCCGCCCGAAGGCGCTGCTGGAGTACGCGGGCCGCCCGCTCGTCGAGCACGCGGTACGCGGGCTGCGCGAGGCCGGCTGCGGACCGGTGCACGTCGTGCTCGGGGCGGCGGCGGCCGAGGTCCGAGAGCGGGCCGATCTGGCGGACTGTGTGCTGGCCGACAACCCGGACTGGGCCGACGGCATGGGCTCGTCGCTGCGCGCGGGCCTGCGGTCGCTGGCGGGCACGGGCGTGCAGGGGGTCGTGGTGGCGCTGGTGGACCAGCCGGGGATCGGCGCCGCGGCGATCGCCCGGGTGATCTCCGCGTACCGGTCCCCGTCGAGCCTGGCGGCGGCCTCGTACGGCGGGCGGCGCGGCCATCCGGTGCTGTTCGGCGCGGAGCGCTGGGCCGGCATCGCGGACGGCGCGTCGGGCGATCAGGGGGCCCGTGACTACCTGAAACTCCACAGGGAGGCGCTCACGCTCGTCGAGTGCGGTGACGTCGCCGACCCCGCCGATATCGATACCCCTGATGACCTGCACCTTCTGAAGCCCGCCGGGACGTCCGCTGCACCGCGTGCCACAAAACGTTGATCTTCCGCAATGCGGATACTATGCTCCACCTTGCAGAATCGCCCCTATCCCGGTACGACCCGGCACTCCGTGCCAGGGTCTCGACCCGGCGGCGCCCAGCACCCTTTGTCCCCTAGAGGAGTCAGTCATGTCCGCAGCAGTGCCGTCCTCGGCGGCCGTCGTCGCCGGCGACGCAGCCCCCGTCCCCCGCGCGGAGGAGGTGCTGACGCAGCAGGCTCTGACCTTCATCGCCGAGCTGCACCGACGCTTCGCCCCGCGCCGAGCCGAATTGCTCGCGCTCCGCAAGGAGCGCCGCGCCGAGATCGCCCGTACCGCCACCCTGGACTTCCTCGCGGACACCGCACATGTCCGCGCGGGAGACTGGCAGGTGGCTCCGGCCCCGGCCGCGCTCAACGACCGGCGCGTCGAGATCACCGGTCCCACCGACCGCAAGATGACGATCAACGCGCTGAACTCAGGCGCCAGGGTCTGGCTCGCCGACTTCGAGGACGCCTCGGCTCCCACCTGGGAGAACGTCGTCAGCGGGCAGATCAACCTGATCGACGCCTATGAGCGGCGGATCGACTTCTCGACCGCTCAGGGCAAGTCGTACGCGCTCAAGGCCGAGGCCGAACTGGCCACCGTCGTGATGCGCCCGCGCGGCTGGCATCTGGAGGAGCGGCACCTCACCGTCGACGGCGAGGCCGTTCCCGGCGCCTTCGTCGACTTCGGGCTGTACTTCTTCCACAACGCGAAGCGCCTGATCGCCAAGGGCAAGGGTCCGTACTTCTACCTGCCCAAGACCGAGTCGCACCTCGAAGCGCGGCTGTGGAACGAGATCTTCGTCTTCTCGCAGGACTATGCGGGCATCCCGCAGGGCACCGTCCGCGCGACCGTCCTCATCGAAACGATCACCGCCGCGTTCGAGATGGAGGAGATCCTCTACGAGCTGCGCGACCACGCCGCGGGCCTGAACGCCGGCCGCTGGGACTATCTCTTCTCCATCGTGAAGAACTTCCGCGACGGCGGCGAGAAGTTCGTCCTGCCGGACCGCAACGCGATCACCATGACGGCGCCCTTCATGCGCGCCTACACCGAACTGCTGGTCCGCACCTGCCACAAGCGCGGCGCGCACGCGATCGGCGGCATGGCCGCGTTCATCCCCTCGCGCCGCGACGCCGCGGTCAACAAGGTCGCCTTCGAGAAGGTCAAGGCCGACAAGGACCGCGAGGCCGGCGACGGCTTCGACGGCTCCTGGGTCGCCCACCCGGACCTGGTGCCGATCGCCCGCGCCTCCTTCGACGCGGTCCTCGGCGACCGGCCGAACCAGAAGGAGCGGCTGCGCGAGGACGTCCACGTCACCAGTGGCCAGCTGCTGGCCATCGACTCGCTGGACGCCAAACCGACCTACGAGGGCCTGGTGAGCGCGGTGCAGGTCGGCACCCGCTACATCGAGGCGTGGCTGCGCGGCCTGGGCGCCGTCGCGATCTTCAACCTCATGGAGGACGCCGCCACCGCGGAGATCTCCCGCTCGCAGATCTGGCAGTGGATCAACGCGGGTGTCGTCCTCGAGCACGACGGGGAGGCGGTGCGGGCCACTCGCGAGCTGGTCCGGCGCGTCGCCACGCAGGAGCTGGCCGCGATCCGCGCCGAGGTCGGCGACGACGCCTTCGCGGCGGGCAAGTGGACCGAGGCGCACGACCTGCTGCTGCGGACCGCGCTGGACGAGGAGTACGTCGACTTCCTCACTCTCCCGGCCTACGAGCTGCTGGGCTGACACCCGCCCCACAGCCGCCCTCACACCTGCTCCCACACCCGCGCACATGGCCGGGCGGGCCCCGATCCCACGGGTCGGGGCCCGCTTCGTTATCCGGTGGAGCTGTGCCATCGTGCCGGTATGTGACAACGTGGGAGTACCTGTTACACCCCTTCTGCCCTTGCTGAGGCATGATGATCCGCTGCACCATCGCTGGAGTCTCCTTCTATCTGCAGGCAAGCGAGGTGGAGCAGAAGATGAGCGGGATCAAGCCCGAACCCATCACCGGCGAGTCTGTGAAGATCGGAAACCGCACCTACCCCGTCAAGCAGGTGGGGGCGATTATCACCCGGCAGGACCCCCGGGATTTCAGTGCCGCCCAGATGGTCCGCGCCCTGGAGAAGCTCGAGTTCAAGTGCTTCCCGAAGCCCGCGCCCGCACCGCCGGCGGAGGTTCCGGACGTACTGCCGCAGTCCCCTCCGTACTGGACCTGACAGCACCGGCGTGAGTTCTGCCGGACGTCCTTCACCGGCCATCCGGCGTTCTTGACGCGTGTGCCGCGGGCCGACTGAATAGCCCAAGTTGTTCAGCCAACTTGTGCAGCCCGGTCGGCCCGTGAGGCTGGCGTGCCCACCGGGCGGAGAGGAACCTCCCCCGTGCCACCCAGTACTCTCGCCCTCGCCTCCCCCGCCGACCCCCGTGAGGGTGACCGGCTCACGTTCCACTGGAGCACCGACACGCCGGACGCCAAGAACTGGGTCGGCGTCTACGACGGAGCCCGGCAGCCCGGCACCGGCTCCTCGATCGTGTGGAAGTACGTGCCCGGCGCTTCGGGGGACGTCGTCCTCGACACCTCCACCCTGACCGGCGGCCCCTACACCGGCTATCTGCTGGCCAAGGACGGCTACGGCATCCTGGCGCAGACCCCCGCCTTCTCGTTCCGCCCCAAGCCGGCCGTCCCGCGCCCGCACGCCGTGGTCGACGCGCTCACCACCGCGCCCGTCACCGCCGGCGGCGCCGTCTCCGTCAAGCTCGGCGGGCTGTGGATCCGTCCGCAGGGCACCCCGTCCGGCAGTGCCGCATTCAGCCGGACGGGCGGTGACTCCTGGCTGTCCGTCAGCGCGGACGGCACTGTCACCGGCACCGCTCCCGCCACCGCCCCCGCGCGGCCCGGAGTGCTGACCGTCGCCGTCAAGGACAGCACGGGCGGCAGCGACACCATCACGGTGCAGGTACCGGTGCGCAACCCCACGGCCGTTCAGCGGCTGAAGGTGGCGTCCTGGAACCTGTGGGACGCGGGCACCCATGTCGACGGCGCACTGGAGAAGCAGCTGCGCACCGTCCTCACCCAGGGTCTGGACATCGTCGCCCTGCAGGAGACCGGCGGCAGCGCCGCGAAGGCGCTCGCGGACGCGCTGGGCTGGTCGTCGTACCAGTCCAACGGCAGCCTCGGCGTCATCAGCCGCTACCCGCTGAGCGGGGTGACGGCTCCGACCACCGCTCTGCCGGCCGCCGCCGTCACGGTGCAGCTCGCCGCCGGCCACACCGTGCGGCTGTGGGCCGCGCAGCTCGACGAGAGCGACTACGGCCCCTACGCGGTGCAGGACGGCCGTTCCGCCTCGCAGGCCGAGGCCGCCGAGCAGTCGGGCGTCCGGCTGCGGCAGACGCAGGCGCTGACCGCCGCGATGAACGCCGATCTGGCCTCCGGAACCCCGGTGGTGCTGGCCGCCGGGCTAGCCTCGCCCTCACATCTGGACTGGACGGCGGCCACCGCCGCGCAGCACAGCGGGGTGGGTCCGGTGCGCTGGCCGGTCACGGTCGCGCTGCAGCAGGCGGGCCTCACCGACGCCTTCAGGGCCGCACGTCCCGACCCACTGAAGGACCCGGGGAACACCTGGTCGCCGGTGCGCAAGGTGCGCGGCAGCGGCCAGGAGCCGCAGGACCGTATCGACCAGGTCCAGTTCGCGGGCCCGCTGACGCTCGTCGAGGCCCACACCCTGGTCACCGGTTGGCCGCAGCCCGCTCCCGGCACCGCCGCCAACGGCTGGCCCTCCGACAGCGCCGCCGCCGTCGCGACCCTCACCCTGGCCGCTCCGACCCCGAAGGAATCCCGATGACCTCGCTGAGCCGCCGTTCCTTCGTGGGCGCCACCGCTGCCGCCGGCGCGGCCGCCACGGTGGGGCTGCCCGGCGCCACCGGGACGGCCGCCGCCGAATCCGCCGCCGAATCCGGCACCGCATCCGGCACCGCGTCCGCCACGGCCGGCGCCACGGCCTCCGGCACTCCGGCCGATGTGAAGCACGTCGTGGTCCTGATGCAGGAGAACCGCAGCTTCGACCACTACTTCGGCGCCCTGAACGGGGTGCGCGGCTTCGACGACAAGCAGGGGCTGGTCTTCCCCGGCGGCGATTCCGTCTTCCGGCAGCCCGACGCGGGCCGCAGCGACGGCAATGCGATGCTGCCCTTCCGGATGGACACCACCAAGTACAACGCCCAGAACGCGGGCGGGCTCGCGCACGACTGGAGCACCAGCCACCAGGCCATCAACGGCGGCGCCATGGACAAATGGGTCGCCGCCAAGGGCGAGCGCTCGATGGGCTACTTCACCCGTGCGGACATCCCCTTCCAGTACGCGCTCGCCGACGCGTTCACCCTCTGCGACGCGTACTTCTGCTCGATGGCCGGGCCCACCGACCCCAACCGCCTCTATCTCTGGTCAGGCACGGCGGGCCCCGGCAAGGACGGCACCACCGGCCCGTGGATCGACAACACCCCGCTGCCCGAGAACCCGGTCGCGGACTGGACGACGTACGCCGAACGGCTGTCCGCCCACGGCGTGAGCTGGCGCGTCTACCACAACCCGAGCCTGGACGAGCGGTACGGGGACTACGACGACAACGCGCTCGCCTACTTCTCGCAGTTCCACAAGTTCGCGGCGGACGACCCCCGTTACGTCAACGCCATGACCAAGTGGGATCTCACCGCCTTCGACCAGCACTGCAAGGACGGCACCCTGCCGACCGTGTCCTGGCTGGTCGCGCCGTATCTGTTCTGCGAGCACCCGGACGCCAGTCCCGACTACGGCGCGCACTACGTGAACACGGCGCTGCGGTCGCTGATGGCCAATCCCGAGGTCTGGAAGAACACCGTCTTCCTCGTCATGTACGACGAGAACGACGGCTACTTCGACCATGTCGTCCCGCCGGCTCCCGAATCCGGCACGGCGGAGGAGTTCGCCCAGGGGCGTCCGATCGGGCTCGGCAACCGCGTACCGCTGTGGGCCGTGTCGCCCTGGTCGCGCGGTGGCTACGTCAACTCCCAGGTCTTCGACCACACGTCCGTGCTGCGTTTCCTCGAAGTCGTCACCGGCGTCCAGGAGCCGAACATCTCCGCCTGGCGGCGCTCCGTCTGCGGGGACCTGACCAGCTGCTTCGACTTCACCAGCCCGGACTATTCGATCCCCGTGCTGCCGGACACCGTCGCGCTGATGGCCAAGGCCGACGCCAACAAGTCGCTGCCGGCGGTGAAGCTGCCCGCCACCGGCGCGCAGAGCATGCCGTCCCAGGAGCCGGGCCGGCGCCCCCACCGGCTGCTGCCCTACCGGCCCTGGGCGGACGCCGTCGTCGACCGTTCCAGCGGCAAGGTCAGCTGCACACTGGCCAACACCGGCTCCGCGGCCTTCCACTACACCGTGTACCCGAACATCGAACTGGCCTTCTCCGGAACGCCGTTCACCGTGGCGCCGGGCGCGACCGCCATCTACACCTGGGACGCATCGCACACCGACGGCCGCTACGACTTCACCGTCCACGGCGCCGACGGGTTCGTCCGGCGCTTCGCCGGCACCGTCGTCCCGGCCGGCCAGGACGATGTGGCCGTGCCGTCCGTACGCGCCGCCCTGCGCGGCACCTCCGTCGCGCTGACCCTCACGAACGACGGCAGGGAGCCCGTCCTGTTCACCGTCGCCCCGAACGACTTCGGTGGCGCCGCCCGCACCGCCTGGGTGGACCCGGGCCAGAGCGGCGAGATCCTGTGGCCCACCAGCCAGGGGCGTTACGACATCACCGCCACGGCCGGTACTGGTACCCGCTTCGCGCAGCGCTACGCGGGGACCGTGCACCCGGTCTGACCTCGGGGCGGCACCAGGGGGCGGCCGAAATCCAGTGGCGTTCGGCCGCCCCGCACTCCATGCTGTCCGTCATGCTCATCAGAGATGTGACCCCTGGCGACTGGTCCGCGATCTGGCCGTTCCTGCACGGCATCGTGGCCCGCGGGGACACCTTCACCTACCCCCGCGATCTGTCCGAGGACGTCGCGCGCGACATGTGGATGCTGCGGGCTCCTTCGCGCACCGTCGTCGCCGTGGACGAGGACGGCAAAGTCCTCGGCACCGCGAAGATGAACCCCAATCACATGGGCGGTTCCGCCCATATCTCCAGCGCGAGCTTCATGGTCGCCCCCGAGCACTCGGGACACGGCACCGGCCGGGCACTGGCCGAGGAGACCCTGCGCTGGGCCCGCGCCCAGGGGTACCGCGGGATGCAGTTCAACGCCGTCGTGGCCTCGAACGTCCGGGCCGTCGGCCTGTACGAGTCGCTCGGCTTCGCGGTGCTCGGCACGATCCCGGAGGGCTTCCTGCATCCGGAAGAGGGCTATGTCGGCCTGCACATCATGTACCGGGGGCTGTGACGCGCGCTCCCCCCGGGGTCCGCGCCGGGCCGCGCCGGGTCGGGCCGGATCAGGTCGGGCCGGGGAGGCTCAAACGTTCTTGAGCCGTCCCCGATCGGGCGCTGGCAACCTCGCTGGACACAGTGGCCGCGCCTCCGCCCGGCCCTGCCCCGGAGGAGGTCCCATGGCGGCGCCGACCACGACGGTCACTGCGGGAGAGGAGACCGCCGGCCCTCTCGGCGGTACCTTCCTGGGCCGGCCGCGCTGGTTCACCACGCTCTTCGGCCTGGACATGTGGGAGCGCTTCAGCTTCTACGGGATGGCCGCGATCCTGTTTCTCTACGCCTCCGCTTCCAAGGCCGAAGGCGGTCTCGGCCTGTCGGAGGACACCGCCACCGCGCTCTTCGGCGTCTATCTGGCGTCGGTCTTCCTCGCCTCGGTCCCCGGCGGCTGGCTCGGTGACCGGATCCTCGGAGCGCGCCGGGCGACGCTCTACGGCGGCGTCCTCATCGCGCTCGGCCACTGCTCGATGGCGCTGCCTACGGTGCCGTCCGTCTATATCGGCATGGCCCTCATCGCCGCCGGCACCGGTCTGCTGAAACCGAATCTGGCTACGGTGCTGGCCGCCTGCTACGCGCGTGAATCCCGGGCGGAACGGGACGCCGGATTCGCGATCTTCTATATGAGCATCCAGGTCAGCGCCGTCGCCGCGCCGATCGTGTGCGGCGCGCTCGGCGAATCCGTCGAATGGCATCTGGGCTTCGGCGCGGCCGCCGTGGGCATGATCCTCGGGCTGGCCCAATTCGTGCGCGGCACCAAGTACTTCGGGGACATCGGGCAACGCCCTGAACGCCCGGCCACCCCGGAGGAACGCCGCCGGGTGACCCGGCGCACCGCCGTCGCCGTGACCGTGGTGACCGTGGTGTTCGGCGCCGACGCCGCCGCCGGCACCTTCCAACTGCGTCATGCGCTGGCGCTGGGCGGGCTGCTCTCCATCGTCCTGCCGGTGGTCTGCTTCCGGCGGCTGCTGCGCAATCCGGTGGTGACCGCGCGCGAGCGGGAGCGGATCCGGGCGTACATCTGGCTCTTCCTGTCGGCCGCGTTCTTCTGGATGCTCTACATCCAGGGCGGCACGGTGCTCAGCCTGTTCGCGAAGGTACAGACGGACCGGACCATCGGCGGCTTCACGGTGCCCGCCAGCTGGTTCCAGGCGGCGGTACCGCTGTTCATCCTCGCCGCCGCGCCGGTCTCCGCCTGGCTGTGGCTCCGGCTGGGCGACCGGCTCGCCGCGCCGGCCAAGTTCGGCATCGGGCTGGGCCTGATGGGGCTGAGTCTGCTCCTGATGGCGCTGGCCACGGTGGTCGCCTCCGACGGCCACCGGGTGTCCCCGCTGTGGCTGGTGGCTGCGTACGCGCTCCAGGCGTGCGGCGAGGTGGCGCTCGCCCCGGTGGGCATGAGCGTCACCACCGAGGTGGCGCCCAGGACGTTCGTCAGCCAGATGATCGGCCTCTTCTGGCTCGCCGCTGCCCTCGGCGCGGGCGTCGGCGGGCATGCCGTTCAGCTGTCCAAGACCAGCACCCCGGGGGCGGGTTACTACCTGGCGCTGGGCATCCCGGCGCTGCTCGCCGGCGCCGCGCTCATCCTGGGCAGCCGCAGGCTGCGCGAGCGGCTGGGGGTGTGACCGGATGGGGATGTGACCGGCGGGGGGTGTGGCCGGCCGGGCAGCCTCAGGCGGCGGCCCGGGTCGGCACCGGAACCTGGTTGAAGGCGTAGTAGACGGCCAGCAGTCCATGGACGGCGAGGGTGAGAGGGGCGGAGACGAAGGCCAGTCCGACCGTGATCGGGTAGACGACGGTGCCGACCGCGAACCGCCACCGGGTGGCACGCGCGGCGGCCACGTCGACCCGGCTGTCGAAGAGGTGACCGGTCTTCGTCAGATGCCACCACACCGCCTGGAACGTCAGCGCGTGCGCGACCATGAAACCGCTGTAGACGGCCGCGGCCGCGTGCGAGGCATGGCCGCTGCGCAGATACTCGGCCATCAGCGCGGCCGGCCAGGGCAGCGCGGCGACGCCCATCAGCAGCAGCAGATTGAGGAAGAGCAGCGCACGGTCCACGTGCGCGATGAAGCCGAAGACCGTGTGGTGGTTGACCCACATGATGCCGATGACCAGGAAGGTCACCGCGTACGCCGCGTACGACGGCCACATGCGGCCGAGCGCCGACCACAGGTTCCCGTCCGCGTGCGGCGGCACCTTGATCTCCAGCACCAGCAGGGTGATCGCGATGGCGAACACCCCGTCGCTGAACGCCTCGACCCGACCCGACTCATTCATTGCGTCCCCCTCCGCATGCCACGACCGGCACATCCTGACATGCGGAGGGGCGGCCGGGGAGGATCTAGGCCGCCCTCCCGCTTGCGGCGTGACGTCAGTGCACCGGCACGGACCGGGACTCCGCTGCGGGTTGCGCCGGTTCGGCCGGTTCGCCCGGTGCGGACGGTTCCGCCGCCGGCTTGCGGCCCAGGTGGTTGAAGGCGAGGTTGAGGACGACCGCGACCAGGCACCCGGTGCTGATGCCGGAGTCGAGGATGATCTTCAGATGGTCGTTGAAGTGCTCGTAGAAGGTGTTCGAGACGACCGGGATGATGCCGACGCCGAGCGCGGCGGCCACGATCAGCAGGTTGTTCCCGTCGGAGAGGTCCGCCTCGGTGAGGGTCTTGATACCGCTGGCGGCGACCGAGCCGAAGAGGACGAGACCGGCACCGCCCAGCACGGGCTGCGGGACGAGGGCGATGACGGAGGCCAGCGCCGGGCACAGGCCGAGCAGGATGAGGATGCCGCCGCCCGCGGCGACGACGAAACGGCTGCGGACCTTGGTGATGGCGACGAGGCCGATGTTCTGCGCGAAGGCGCTGGCCATGAAGCCGTTGAAGACCGGGCTGATGGCCGAGCCGAGCGCGTCGGCGCGGATGCCGGCGGCGAGCATCTTCTCGTCGGCCGGCTTGTCGACGATCTTGCCGAGGGCGAGGATGTCGGCGGTCGACTCCGTCATGCAGACCAGCATGACCACGCACATCGAGATGATGGCCGCGATCTGGAACTCGGGCGCCCCGAAGTGGAACGGGTCGGGGAAACCGACCAGGCCCGCGTCGCCGATCGAGCTGAAATCGGACTTGCCCATCGGGATGGCGAGCAGTGTGCCGAGCACCAGGCCGATGAGGATGGCGACCTGCTGCAGGAAGCCGGTGAGCACCCGGCGCAGTACCAGGACGATGGCCAGCGTCGCGGCGGCGAGCGCGATGTTGGAGGTCGACGCGTAGTCGGGCGAGCTGGCCACGCCGCCCTGTGACCAGTTGATGGCGACCGGCAGCAGGGACAGGCCGATCAGCGTGATCACCGAGCCGGTGACGACCGGCGGGAAGAAGCGGATGAGCTTGCAGAAGTACGGGGCGAGGATGAATCCCAGCACCCCGGCGACGATCACCGCGCCGTAGATGACGGGCAGCGCGTGCCCCGGCGCCGCGGATTTGCCGATGGCGAGCATCGGGGCCACCCCGGCGAAGGAGACGCCGTTGACGAAGGGCAGCCGGGCGCCGATCTTCCAGATGCCGAGGGTCTGGAGCAGGGTGGCGAGACCCGCGGTGAAGAGGCTGGCGCCCATGAGGAAGGTGATGTCAGCGGTGGAGAGACCTATCCCGGCCCCGACCACGAGCGGCGGCGCCACCACACCCGCGTACATCGCGGCGACGTGCTGCAGGCCGCTGGTGATGAGCTTGCCGGCGGGCAGGGTCTGGTCCACGGGATGCGCGGCGTGCACGGGGACTTCTACGGGTTCTACGGGCTCGGCGGGCTCTGCGGGTTCCACGGATTGAGCGACCACGGTTCCTCCTGTCGGTTACGCGAAGCGCACTGCGGGTTTCAGGGAGGTGCATGTACGGGGTGCGTGTACGGGGTGCATGTACGGGGTCAAACCATCAAGCAGAGGGGTATGAGCGGGTACGAAAAACGCCGCCCCCGGGGAGTCCGGGACCGACCGTGGTCCACGGTCCGGGGGCGGCGCTGCCGGAACCCGCGCGAGCGCGGGATCCAGCGGCCGGTCAGGGGCCGTCCCTCCCTGACCGGTTGCTCTGGGTGGGTCAGACGAGGCCGGCGATCTTCGCGAGGCGCTGGGCCTGGGCCCGGGTGAGACGCGCGATGGCGTCCTCGTCGACCGTGGTGAGTCTGCTGTTCTCCACGACCGGCTTGCCGTTGATGAGCGACAGGGTGACCGGGGCGGCCGCTCCCATCACCAGCGCGGCGACCGGGTCGGCGATGGAGGAGTGGCCGATGCCGTCGACCTTCCACAGCACCAGGTCGGCGAGCTTGCCGGCCTCGATGGAGCCGATCTGGTCGGCGCGGCCGAGCACCTGCGCACCGCCGTAGGTGCCCAGCCGCAGCGCCTGGCGGGTGTTGAGCGCCTTCTCACCGCCGCCGAGGCGGTTGATGAGGAGCGCGTTGCGCAGTTCGGTGTGCAGCTCGCCGGACTCGTTGGAGGCGGTGCCGTCCACGCCGAGGCCGACCGGGACGCCGGAGGCGAGCATGTCGGGGACGCGGGCGATGCCGGCCGCGAGGCGGGCGTTGGAGGACGGGCAGTGCGCCACGCCGGTCTTCGTCCGGGCGAAGGCGGCGATGTCGGAGTCGTTCATGTGGACGCAGTGCGCCATCCACACGTCGTCGCCGAGCCAGCCGGTGGACTCGAAGTAGTCGGTCGGGCCCATGCCGAAGAGTTCATGGCAGAACTTCTCCTCCTCGACGGTCTCCGAGCCGTGGGTGTGCAGGCGTACGCCCTTGCGGCGGGCCAGCAGCGCGCCCTCCCGCATCAGGTCGGTGGAGACGGAGAAGGGGGAGCAGGGCGCGACGGCGATGTGCAGCATCGAGTCGAACGAGGCGTCGTGGTGCTTGTCGATGGCCTCCTCGGTCGCGGCCAGCGCGCCTTCGAGGGTCTCGACGGCGAAGTCCGGCGGCAGGCCGCCGTCCGACTGGCCGCGGTCCATGGAGCCGCGGGCGGCGGTGAAGCGGACGCCCATCTCCTTGGCGGCGCGGATCTCGGCGCCGAGGAGGTCGCCCGCGCCCTTGGGGAAGACGTAGTGGTGGTCCATCGCGGTGGTCACACCGCCGCGGGCCATCATCGCCAGGGAGCCCTGCGCGGCCGCGTAGACCATCTCCTCGTCGATGCGCGCCCAGGTCGGGTACAGCTCGACGAGCCAGTTGAAGAGGTTGCTGTCCTGGGCGAGACCCCGGGTGAGCCACTGGTAGAAGTGGTGGTGGGTGTTGACCAGGCCCGGGGTGACCAGATGGCCGGTGCCGTCGACGCGGCGGACCACGTTCTCCAGACCCTGGGGGGCAGCGCCGGCGCCTACCGACTCGATGCGGTTGCCCGCGATGACGACATGGCCCGAGGCGTACTCGGTGTCGTTCGCGTCCACGGTGGCGATAGCGCAGTTCTCGATGACGATGCGCGGTGCTGCCATGGCAGTCCCTCTTGCTTCCTTCTCGATGGACGAACCCGGGGGTCGAGCGGGGTGACGACCGGGTCCGCAGTGCTGCTTGCGCAGATGCCCCCGCTCTCCCCCTGGTCCCCGCATCGGATGCGGGGACCGTGACGCCGGCGCGCGCGTCGGGGGATACAGCAGAGGTACTACAGGTTGGTGAGATCGACCGGGATCCGCGCCTCGACACCGTCACGGAGGACGGTGCCCTCGATCAGGCCGTAGGGCCGGTCGGCGGCGAAATACACCTCATTGTCGTTCTTCAGGCCGAACGGTTCGAGGTCCACCAGGAAGTGGTGGCTGTTCGGGAGCGAGAAGCGGATCTCGTCGATCTCCGAACGGCTGTTGATGATGCGCGAGCCCATCTGGTACAGCGTCTGCTGGAGGGAGAGGCTGTAGGTCTCGGCGAACGCCTGGAGCATGTGCTTGCGCGTCTGCTCGAAGGACTTCTCCCAGTTGGGCATGCGCTCGTCGTCGCTGGACCAGTTGAAGCGCCACTTGGCCGACACCTCGGTGCACAGGATGCGGTCGTACGCTTCCTTGAGGGTCGTGTACTTGTCCTTGACGTAGCCCCAGAACTCCGAGTTGGTGGAGTTCATGACCTTGAGGTCCTTCAGACCCGAGATGACCTCCCACTTCTCACCGTCGAAGGTGATCTGGGTGGTGCGGGTCTGCTGGTTGGTGCGCGCGAAGGAGTGGTTGACCTCGTCGGCCCCGATGAACCGGGAGCTGGCGTCGGACGTCGCGATGCGCTCCCAGCTGTACTCCTCGATCCGGATCCGCGCGATCTTGATCGGCTCCTGGCTGGTCACGAAGTGCCGCGCCAGGTGGATGCCGAACTGCTCGGCCGACTCGATCCCGTATTCCTTCGCGAAGGCGTACACGGTGTTCTTGGTGGTGTCGGTCGGCAGGACGTTCGCGTTGCTGCCGGAGTAGTGCACGTCCTCCATGTCGCCGGACAGGGCGACGGAGACGTTGAGGTCCTTGATGTGATGGGTGTCGCCATCACGGGTGATCCTGACGACGCGGTTTTCCGCTTTGCCGTACTGGTTCTGGCCGAGAATCGTGGGCATGTCGGTGCTAGCTCCCTCGGTATACGGAGTAGCCGAACGGGTTGAGCAGCAGCGGTACGTGGTAGTGCTCACCCGGTTCGACGGCGAAAGTGATCGCCACCTCCGGGAAGAAAGCGCCGCTGTCCCTTACGCGGGGGGCGTCCTGCTGTGCCTCGGCTGAGATGGCTGTGCTGGTGGAAGACGTGCTGGTGAAACCTGAGAAGTACTGCTCGACCGCGAAGTCGAGCCGTACGTGGGTGGTGCCCTCCGGCAGGGCCGGCAGATCCTTGCAGCGGCCGTCGGCGTCGGTCTTGGAGACGCCGTGCGGTGCCCACAGGTCGTCGATGCCCTTGCGGACCGACAGTTCCACGGGGACGCCCTCGGCGGGGCGGCCGACGCTGGTGTCCAGGATGTGCGTGGACACGGAGGTCTCCGTCATGCCGGGTCTCCTTCTTCTGCGAGGCGGGTCAGCCGGATACGGTTGATCTTTCCCAGTTCGGCGCGGACGATCTCACGTTCGGTGTCCGCGTCGTTGCCGATCCGCTCCTTGAGGGCGGCCAGCATCTGGTCACCGGTACGGCCGGTGGCGCAGATCAGGAAGACATGTCCGTGGGCGTCCTGGTACGCGAGATTGAGCTGCAGGAGCTCTTCGCGGACGGATTCCTGGACGCCGCTCTGCTCCCGCTCCGAGGTCGGGTCGCCCGGCTTGGGGCGGCCGATCGGCGGGTGTCCGGCCATCGCCTCGCCGAGGTCGTCGGCGGTCAGTCCCGCCATGGCCGCGTCGCTCGCCGCGAAGAGTGCGCCGAGGTCCTGGTACGGCCGGCCGGCGATCACCGCCGCGCCCCACGACCGGCTGGCGCACACCTCGTGCAGCAGTCCGGCCGCGTCGGACGCGGTGGCTGAGTTGAGCCGGGCGAGGCCCGGCGAAGCGCTGGAAGTCACAGCCGCAAGCTACGAGCCGGGATCCGGCCACGTCAACACTTTGTTGAAAACTTCCCGTAACAAAAGGTGGCCGTGAGGTTGCCGGCGAGGTCCCCCGATGATCACTCGGCGGCCTTCGCGGCGTTCTCCCTGTTCAGGTAGTTGTAGACGGTGAAGCGGCTCACGCCCAGGGCGGAAGCGACCGTCTCGACCCCGTGCCGCACGGAGAATGCGCCGCGCTCCTCGAGGATCCTGACCACACCCTGCTTGTCCTTGCGGTCCAGCTCGGACAGCGTTCCGTGCCGGCGTTGGAGGTCGGCCAGAATGTGATCGAGCGAATCGGCCAGATGGGGGAGCCGGACCGCGACCACGTCCTCGCCCTCCCAGCTGAGCACCACATCATCGCCCCGCGCCTGATCGGGCGCGACCATCTCGGCTCCCATGGCGTCCACCAGCGGCTTGACCGCCTCGGCGAACGGGTGCCCCCCGGTTGCGGTCACTTATCGCCCTCCCCGATGACGTTCACCTGAAGCGAGACCCGAGTGGCGCCCGCCGCGAGGGTGCGCCGGAGCAGCTCCGCCACCGCGGCGACCACCGCCTCGGGAGAGCCTTCCGCGGTGTTGCCGAACGGTCCGACGTCCACCGCGTCCAGATTCGCCGTCTCGACGACCTCGCGGGCCACCAGCGCATGGCCGGGGGCCTCGTCGAGGTCGAACGGCTCCGTCGTGAATTCAAGCCTCAATCTCACGGGCCCAACCTAACCGGTCGGCCTCCCGGGGGGACATCCCCACTTGACAGCCGCCGCCCAGTTCATTCACTCTTCCGTTAAGCAGAAACTAACTTCCGCAATACGGAAGGAGCGCAACGCTAGTGAGCCTCTCCGACGCGCGCTTCGATGTGAACCTCTCGATCCTCTTCACGGAACTCCCGCTCCTGGAGCGTCCCGCGGCAGCCGCCGCGGCCGGCTTCACGGCGGTCGAGCTGTGGTGGCCCTGGATCGAAACACCCACCCCCACCCAGGCCGAACTCGACGCACTGCGCAACGCGCTGAACGACGCCGGCACCCAGCTGGTGGGCCTGAACTTCTACGCCGGGCAGCTGCCGGGCCCCGACCGGGGCGCGCTGTCGCTCCCCGGCGAGGAGTCGGACCGCTTCCGCGCGAACATCGACGTCGCCGCCGACTTCGCCCGCTCCGTCGGCTGCACGGCGCTCAACGCGCTGTACGGCAACCGGGTCGAGGGCGTCGCCCCCGAGGTCCAGGATGCCCTGGCCCTGGAGAACCTGGTACTGGCGGCCCGCGCCGCCGACCGGGTCGGCGCGATCCTCCTGGTGGAGGCGCTCAACAAGCCCGAGTCGCCGCTGTACCCGCTGGTCAGCGCACCCTCCGCGATCGAGGTCGTGGACCGGGTGAACGCGGCCACCGGACTGGGCAACGCCAAGTTCCTGATGGACCTGTATCACCTGTCGATGAACGGCGAGGACCTCAATGAGGTCATCGACCGCTTCGCCGGCAAGACGGGCCATGTGCAGATCGCCGACAACCCGGGCCGCGGCGCTCCGGGCACCGGCTCGCTGCCGCTGGACGACCTCGTCGGCCGCCTGCAGAAGGCGGGCTACGACGGCTGGATCGGCCTCGAATACAAGCCCACCGGCCCGAGTGCCGACAACTTCCAGTGGCTCTCCGCCCACTGATCCGAAAGGTCACAGATCATGAGCTCCCTCACGGGTTCCTCCCACCCAACCCGCCCGGCGATCGCTTGGATCGGCCTCGGCATCATGGGCTCCCCCATGGCCGAGAACCTGGTCAAGGCGGGTTACTCCGTCACCGGTTACACCCTTGAGCAGGACAAGCTGGACCGCCTGGCGGCCAACGGCGGCACCGCTGCGGCCTCCATCGCCGAGGCCGTCAAGGACGCCGACGTCATCATCACGATGGTGCCGGCCTCCCCGCAGGTCGAGGCCATCGCCTACGGCGAGAACGGCATCCTGGAGAACGCGAAGTCCGGCGCGCTCCTGATCGACACCTCCTCGATCACCCCGCAGACCTCCGTCGACCTGGCGAAGGCCGCGGCCGCCAAGGGCATCCGCGTGCTGGACGCCCCGGTCTCCGGCGGCGAGGCCGGAGCCATCGAGGCCGTACTGTCGATCATGGTCGGCGGCGAGAAGGCCGACTTCGACATCGCGAAGCCGATCCTCGACAAGCTCGGCAAGACGATCGTCCTGTGCGGCCCGCACGGCTCCGGCCAGACGGTCAAGGCTGCCAACCAGCTCATCGTCGCGGTCAACATCCAGGCGTGCGCCGAAGCCGTGGTCTTCCTGGAGAAGTCCGGCGTGGACCTGGAAGCCGCCCTGGAGGTCCTCAACGGCGGTCTGGCCGGCTCCACCGTGCTGACCCGCAAGAAGGACAACTTCCTCAAGCGCGACTTCGCCCCGGGCTTCCGGATCGACCTCCACCACAAGGACATGGGCATCGTCACCGACGCCGCCCGCAATGTCGGTGCCGCGCTGCCCGTCGGCTCCGTCGTCGCCAACCTGGTCGCCTCGCTGCGCGCCCAGGGTGACGGCGGCCTGGACCACTCGGCGCTGCTGCGCGGTGTCGAGCGGCTGTCCGGCCTGCCCGTCATCAGCTGACCGGCACCCGCTGACCGGCATCCGGTCGGCCGCGAGGCCCCGCCTCGCCCCCAGATTCCGCCCGGCGGTGCGTGACCTGTCCTGTCGCGCCCAAACGCACCGCCGGGCGGCACCACTCAGCACCCCATCAGCAACTTCAACAAACTGTTGACATTTCCCGGGGCCGGTCCTTAATGTCCGGCATACCGATACAAGCTTTCGCTTCCCTTGGTAGTTACGGAAGGCCGCCATGCCCAAGCACACGCTGACAACTGAGTCCGGCGCACCAGTCGCCGACAACCAGAACTCCGCCTCCGCCGGCCTCGGCGGCCCTCTGCTGATCCAGGACCAGCAGCTCATCGAGAAGCTGGCCCGGTTCAACCGGGAGCGCATTCCGGAGCGCGTCGTGCACGCCCGCGGCTCCGGTGCGTACGGCTACTTCGAGGTGACCGACGACGTCACCGGCTTCACCCGCGCCGACTTCCTGAACACGGTCGGCAAGCGCACCCAGACGTTCATCCGCTTCTCGACCGTCGCCGACAACCTCGGTGGCGCCGACGCGGTGCGCGACCCGCGCGGCTTCGCGCTGAAGTTCTACACCGAAGAGGGCAACTACGACCTCGTCGGGAACAACACCCCGGTGTTCTTCATCAAGGACCCGATCAAGTTCCCGGACTTCATCCACTCGCAGAAGCGCGACCCGTTCACCGGTATCCAGGAAGCCGACAACGTCTGGGACTTCTGGTCGCACTCCCCGGAGTCGACCCACCAGATCACCTGGCTCTTCGGCGACCGCGGCATCCCCGCCTCGTACCGTCACATGAACGGCTACGGCTCGCACACGTACCAGTGGACGAACGCGCAGGGCGAGGCCTTCTTCGTCAAGTACCACTTCAAGACCAACCAGGGCGTGCGCTCGCTCTCCTCCGAGCAGGCCGCCGAGCAGGTCGGCAAGGACGCCAACAGCCACCAGCGCGACCTCGTGCAGTCGATCGAGCGCGGTGTGAACCCGTCCTGGACGCTGCACGCGCAGATCATGCCGGCGGCCGACGCGGCGGAGTACCGCTTCAACCCGTTCGACGTCACCAAGGTGTGGCCGCACGCGGACTACCCGCTGCAGCGGGTCGGCCGCCTCGTGCTGGACCGGAACCCGGACAACGTGTTCCAGGAGGTCGAGCAGGCCGCGTTCTCCCCCAACAACTTCGTGCCCGGCATCGGCCCGTCCCCGGACAAGATGCTCCAGGGCCGGCTCTTCGCCTACGCCGACGCGCAGCGCTACCGCCTGGGCATCAACCACACCCTTCTGCCGGTCAACGCGCCGAAGGCGACCGAAGCCCTCAACTACGGCCGTGACGGTCTGATGTCGACCCGCAACGGCGGCCGCGGCCTGAAGAACTACGAGCCCAACTCGTACGAGGGTCCGTCCCAGACCGACCTGGCGCTGTCCGCCCCGCAGGCCGTGTCCGGCTACACCGGCACCCACGAGGCCACGTCTCACGTCAAGGACGACGACTTCTTCCAGGCCGGCGAGCTGTACCGGCTCATGTCGGACGACGAGAAGTCCCGTCTGATCGCCAACATCGCGGGCTTCCTCTCGCAGGTCACCCGTGATGACGTGGTCGACAGGAACCTCGCCCACTTCCACGCCGCCGACACCGAGTACGGCACGCGACTGGAAGCGTCGGTCCGCGCACTGCGCGAGGGCTGACCCACCAAGCCGGCCCGCACCGCCGTGAACTTCTGAGGGGTAGGTCACGGCAGTGCGGGCTATGGGTTCCGCCCGGCGGCGCGACGACTGTCCTGTCGCGCCAACTGCGTCGCCGGGCGGGTCCAATCTCCTGCAAGATGGGGTAACGACCGTCGCCGGAGCCCGCCTTGGAGTCGAACCATGGCAGAGAGTGTGCCCGTGCGCTGCCCGGCCTGCCGCCGCGAGCACGCGTTCAGCACCACCACCTACCCCTGCGCCTGCGGCACGCCGCTGACGCTCCCGCTGTTGCGCGGCGGAGTCCCGGTCGAGATACGCCACCGTTCGTGGGACGACTCCTGGGTGAGCATGCGCTGCCCCGACTGCGGCCGGCTGGACCAGTGGCCGCAGCCCGAATTCGGCTGCGAGTGCGGCTCGGTGATCCGGCTGCCGGTCGACACCGCGGCCCTCACCCCTCCAGGGCCGGCCACCGCCGCCCTGCGCCCGCTCTCCGGCACCCCTTCCGTGCCCGCCTCCGGTCCGCCGGCGCCCGCGCCCCGTCCGCCGTTCCGCCCGGTCACCATCCGTACCGGCCGGGACGCGCTCACCGCCGCCGCCCAGTACCTGAAGTGGCTCGGCTTCGCCGGGGTGCGCCCGGCGGGCGACCACGCGGCCAACGGCATCGATCTGCGCGGCGACGGCCTCGTGGCCCAGATCGACCCCACCACCCAGCCCACCACGCTGCGCGACATCGAGTGCCTGTGGCTCAACTGCCTCAACGAGGACGCCGTCGGCGCCTTCTTCTCCCTGGCCGGCTACGCGCACGACGCCCGGCTGCGCGCCGACCAGCTGGAGGTACCGCTGTTCGTGATGGATCTAACCGGCACCCCGCAGCCGGTCAACGACGCGGCCGACGCGCTGATGCGATCGGGACCCGTCATTCCCTAGCGATGTCGTAACCACCGAGAGCGGGCTGCCGGTTGGCGGCCCGCTCTTTCGCGTCCGCGGCGGGTGCACGGGCGCGTGGGTGTGCAGGGCCCGTACGGGGGCCTGCGCGGGTGCTCCCTTGACGCGTGGATGACGGCGTCTTAGATTACTTCCATATAGCAGAACTACACTTCCGTATTGCGGAAACAAGCACTGTGGAAACCGGGCGCCCTGGCCTCGCAGCAAGAGCCCACCCCGACAGTCCGACACTGGAGTACTCGATGCCTCGTATGACTGCCGCTCGTGCGGCCGTGGAAATCCTCAAGCTTGAGGGCGTTGACGTCGCGTTCGGCGTGCCGGGTGCGGCGATCAACCCCTTCTACAAGGCCCTCCAGGCCGCCGGCGGCGTCAAGCACACGCTCGCCCGGCACGTCGAGGGCGCGTCCCACATGGCCGAGGGCTACACCCGCGCCAACCCGGGCAACATCGGTGTCTGCATCGGCACCTCGGGACCGGCCGGCACCGACATGATCACCGGCCTCTACTCGGCCATCGGCGACTCGATCCCGATCCTCTGCATCACCGGCCAGGCCCCGACCGCAGTGCTCCACAAGGAGGACTTCCAGGCCGTCGACATCGCCTCGATCGCCAAGCCGGTCACCAAGGCAGCGACCACGGTCCTGGAGGCCGCGCAGGTCCCCGGCGTCTTCCAGCAGGCGTTCCACCTGATGCGCTCCGGCCGTCCGGGCCCGGTCCTCATCGACCTGCCGATCGACGTCCAGCTGACCGAGATCGAGTTCGACCCGGAGATGTACGAGCCGCTGCCGGTCTACAAGCCGGCCGCGACCCGTAAGCAGATCGAGAAGGCCATCTCGCTGCTGAACGCGTCGGAGCGCCCGCTGATCGTCGCCGGCGGCGGCATCATCAACGCCGACGCCTCGGAGCTGCTCGTCGAGTTCGCCGAGCTGACCGGAACCCCGGTCATCCCGACCCTGATGGGCTGGGGCATCATCGCCGACGACCACGAGCTGAACGCCGGCATGGTCGGCCTGCAGACCTCGCACCGCTACGGCAACGCGACGTTCCTCGAGTCGGACTTCGTCCTCGGCATCGGCAACCGCTGGGCCAACCGCCATACCGGCAACGTCGATGTCTACACCAAGGGCCGCACGTTCGTCCACGTGGACATCGAGCCCACCCAGATCGGCAAGATCTTCGCCCCCGAGTTCGGTATCGCCTCGGACGCCAGGGCCGCACTGGAACTCTTCGTCGAGGTCGCCCGCGAAATGAAGGCCGCGGGCACGCTGCCGGACCGCAGCACGTGGGCCGCCTCCGCCCAGGAGCGCAAGGCCACGCTGCACCGTCGCACCCACTTCGACAACGTGCCGATGAAGCCGCAGCGGGTGTACGAGGAGATGAACAAGGCCTTCGGCCCGGAGACCCGGTACGTCACCACCATCGGCCTCTCCCAGATCGCCGGCGCGCAGATGCTGCACGTCTACAAGCCGCGCCACTGGATCAACTGCGGCCAGGCGGGCCCGCTCGGCTGGACCATCCCGGCCGCGCTGGGTGTCGCCACCGCCGACCCCGAGGCGTCCGTGGTCGCCCTCTCCGGTGACTACGACTTCCAGTTCATGCTGGAGGAGCTGGCCGTCGGCGCGCAGCACAACATCCCCTACGTCCACGTCCTGGTGAACAACGCCTACCTCGGCCTGATCCGCCAGGCGCAGATCGGCCTGGACATCAACTTCCAGGTCAACCTGGAGTTCGAGAACATCAACTCGCCGGAGCTGGGCGTCTATGGCGTGGACCACGTCAAGGTCGTCGAGGGCCTGGGCTGCAAGGCGATCCGGGTCACCGAGCCCGACCAGCTGCTGCCCGCCTTCGAGCAAGCCAAGAAGCTCGCCGCCGAATACCGCGTGCCGGTCGTCGTCGAGGCGATCCTCGAGCGGATCACCAACATCGCGATGAGCAAGACCAACGACATCAGCGCGGTCGTCGAGTTCGAGGAGATCGCCACCGAGCCGGGTCACGCCCCGACCGCGATCTCGCAGCTCGTCTGATCCGTCCCGGGCCCCGGCCCGGAACACCACAGCGCCCCCGGCCGGTTTCCCCGGCCGGGGGCGCTGTGCTGCGCGGGAGCTCTAACGCGCCAGGGCGCTCAGATACTCGTGCACGGCTTCGGTGTCACCGGCCAGCGCCGTGAGCGCGATATGGCCGTCGGGGCGTACGAGCACCAGCGCGTCCCCGGTGACGCCGTACTCGCGCGCCGCGTGGCCCTCGTGGTCCTCCAGCCCGCCGGGGCCCGCCCCGATCAGGCAGGCCAGTACGGTGCCGCCGTGCTTGTCCTCGCTCTCCCGCAGGGCTTCGGCGCTGTCCGCTCCGAAGCCGATCAGGGTGAAGTGAGTTCCGGCAAAGACCTCGAAGAGCCGGACGGGCGCGCCGTCGGCGTCCCGGAGCGGGGCGTCGGGCGCCCGGTCACCGGCGCGCACCCGGCTGTCGTCGCCGCGCCCGCCGCGCCCGTCGCACCCGTCACGCCCGTCGCGCTCGACGGCCAGTGAGCTCCAGCGGTAGCCCAGACCGAGACCGAGGACGTCACTCGTGATCACGCCCTCCGTCCCGCTGCCGGCCTCCTTGATCGTCCGCTGGACCTCGCGCCACCGCTCACCGGTGGTGTCGATCGTCCACGCGGCGGTCGGCAGCCGCTCCTCCTCGTACGTGTCGAGCAGGCCGTCCCCCGCCTGTCCTGCGGCCACCAGCGCGAGCTTCCAGCCCAGGTTGTAGGCGTCCTGGATACCGGTGTTCATGCCGAGGCCGCCCGCGATCGAGTGCACATGCGCGGCGTCCCCCGCGAGGAGGACCCGGCCGACGCGGTAGCGGTCGGCCATGCGCTCGTTGACCCGGTAGGTGGAGATCCAGGCCGGGTTGGCCAGCCGTACGCCCGGCATCCTGGCGTGCCGGTCGAAGAGCCACTGGAAGCTCTCCAGCGATGCCTCGACCGGTTCGCCCGCCGCGTTCCGCTCCGGGGTGGCCTGGAGCTGGAACAAGTTCGTGCCCGGCAGCGGGCAGAGCATGATCGCGCCGTCCTCGTCGATCCACTGGTGCCAGAAGTCCCGGCTCAGGCCGTCGGCCTCGACATCGCCGATGACCATCGTCCGGGTCTGGAGCGTGGTGCCCTCGAAGGTCACCGGCAGCGCCTTGCGGATGCCGCTGCGTCCGCCGTCACAGGCCACCAGATAGGAGGCCTCGATGCGCTTGCCCGCCGCGGTGGTGGCGGTCACCCCGCCGTCACTCTGCTCGAACCCGGTGAGCTCGGTGCCGAGTTCGACGCTCACTCCCCATGCGGCGAGCCGGTCCCGCAGCACCTGCTCGACGTTCCCCTGCGCGACGAACAGCCCCCGGACGTAGGGAGTTCCGGGCGCCTGCTCAACGGCCGTGAACGGGTCGGTGTCGGCGATGATCTCGCCGCCCCGGTACTTGCGCAGGAATAGGTCGGTGCGTCCGATCCCCAGGATCCGGTCCAGGATCCCCATGCCCTCGAAGACTTCGAGGCTGCGCGGGTTGAGCGTCTTGCCCCGCGAACCCACGTGGAACTCCGGGGACTTCTCGATGATCCGCACGGCGGTGCCACGCCCCGCCAGCTCACAGGCCAGGGTCAGTCCCGTCGGTCCCGCTCCCACGATCAGCACGCTGGTCATTTGCTGTCCTCTCCTCGGCATTCGCTGGGAGACATAGAAAAGCATGACCGAGTCCCAAACACAACCGAGTCACATTCGATGCCAGGTTGCATTTCTGCTAGGATCTGCGGCATGAACGAACGCCACGGATCACCGGCGACCGGGCTGCGGGAGCTGAAGAAGAACCGGACCCGTCAGGCCATCTCCGACGCGGCCATCGCGTTGTTCCTCGAACGCGGCTTCGACCAGGTGCCCGTGGCCGAGGTCGCCGCGGCGGCCGAGGTGTCCAAGCCGACGCTCTTCCGGTACTTCCCCAGCAAGGAAGACCTGGCGCTGCACCGGTTCGCCGACCATGAGGGCGAGTTCGCCCGGGTGGTGCGCGGCCGCCGCGTCCACGAGGCGCCGCTGGCGGCCCTGTACCGGCACTGTGCCACGGGCCTCGACGCCCGTGAGCCCGTCACCGGCCTCAACGACACACCTGAGGTGCTGGCGTTCCTCGCCCTGCTGTACTCGGCCCCGAGCCTCATCGCGCGGCTGACGCAGTACACCACCCGCGACCAGGAGGCCCTGGCCGCTGCCTTGCGCGAAGCCGCCTCGGCCCCGCCGGGCGATGTGACGCCGCAGCTGGCGGCGGCGCAGATCATCGCCGCGCACCAGGTTCTCGCCATGGACAACTGGCGGAAGCTGTCGGACGGCCGCAGCGCGGCCGAGGTGCACCCCGAGGCGGTCGCGGACCTGGACCGGGCCTTCGCGCTACTGGGCAGCGGCCTCGCCGCGCACTTCGGGTGACCCCGGCGCCATCGACCCCGCCGACGGGTTCACCCGGTTCACCGGTGGTCCTCCTCGCGGTATTCGGCGCTGCTGTCCCGGGCGGTGGCCTCGCGCAGTTCGATGCGGCGGATCTTGCCGGACACCGTTTTGGGCAGGTCCGCGAACTCCAGGCGGCGGATTCGCTTGTAGGGGGCGAGTGACGCGCGGGAGTGGGCGAAGATCGCCTTTGCGGTCTCCGCGCCCGGCTCCCAGCCCGCCGCGAGTACCACGTACGCCTTCGGCACCGCGAGCCGCAGTGGATCGGGCGCAGGGACGACGGCGGCCTCGGCGACCGCCTCGTGCTCCAGCAGCACGCTCTCCAGCTCGAACGGGGAGATCTTGTAGTCCGACGCCTTGAAGACGTCGTCGGAGCGGCCGACGTAGGTGATGTAGCCGTCGGCGTCCCGCGAGCCGATGTCACCCGTGCGGTAGTAGCCGTCCGCCATCGCCCGCGCGGTGCGCTCCTCGTCGCCCGCGTAGCCGGTCATCAGCCCCACCGGCCGGTGGGAGAGGTCCAGGCAGATCTCTCCCTCGTCACCCGGCTTCCCGGTCAGCGGATCCACCAGCGCCACCACGTAACCCGGGCTGGGACGGCCCATCGAGCCGGTCTTCAGCGGCTGCCCGGGGCTGTTGGCCACCTGCACCGCGGTCTCCGTCTGCCCGAAGCCGTCCCGGATCGTGACCCCCCACGCCCGCCGGACATGCTCGATGACCTCGGGGTTCAGCGGTTCCCCCGCCGCGACCACCTCGCGCGGCGGGGTGCGCAGCGCGCTCAGGTCCGCCTGGATCAGCATCCGCCACACGGTCGGCGGGGCACAGAAGCTGGTCACCCCGGCCCGGTCCATCTCCGCCATCAGCCGGCCGGCGTCGAAGCGGGTGTAGTTGAAGATGAAGACGGTCGCCTCGGCGTTCCAGGGCGCGAAGAGGTTGCTCCAGGCGTGCTTGGCCCAGCCGGGCGAGGAGATGTTGAGGTGGGTGTCCCCGGGCTTGAGGCCGATCCAGTACATGGTCGACAGATGGCCGATCGGGTACGAGGCGTGGGTGTGCTCCACCAGCTTCGGGCGGGCGGTGGTACCGGAGGTGAAGTACAGCATCAGCGGATCGTCCGCCCGGGTCGGACCGTCCGGCTCGAAGCCGGCCGGGCTCGCGTAGGCCTCCTCGTACGGGTGCCAGTCCGGGGCCTCACCGCCGACCACGATACGGGTGTACTCCCCCGGCACCTCGTCGAACTTGGCGGCGTCCTCGGCCCGGACCACCACATGCTTGGCGCCGCCACGCTCGATGCGGTCCGCCAGATCGAGCGGCCCGAGCAGCGGGGTGGCGGGGATGACGACGGCGCGCAACTTCATCGCGGCCAGCGCGGTCTCCCACAGCTCGACCTGGTTGCCGAGCATGACCACGATACGGTCACCGGCCCGTACGCCGAGGCCGCGCAGGTGGCCGGCCACACGGTCGGACCGGTCGGCCAGCTCGGCATACGAGAACACGCCCTCGGTGCCGTCCTCCTCCACGATCCACAGTGCCGGGCGGTCATTGCCCTCGGCGATCCGGTCGAACCAGTCCAGCGCCCAGTTGAAGTACTCGGGCCCGGGCCAGCGGAATCCCGCGTACGCCGTCGCGTAGTCCGCACGGTTCCGCAGCAGGAAGTCCCGCGCCGCCCGGAACTCCTCGGTCGCGCCGGTCGTCGCGCCGGTCACCGCCATGTGTCCTCCTCAGTGCTTGACCGCTGAGTAGCATCGTCCATCCAGTGTCCCGGGTCTCACCACCCCCGAGCGGGGGGCGGCGGGCTGAAGGAGTGACCGTGACCGAATCCGGCGAAGCCGTCGACATACGGGCGGCGCTCCTGCGCATGCGGCGGTCCCGTCAGAAAACCCGTCCGGGGTACCGGTAGACGTACGGAGCGGATGCGGCCGCGCCGCCCTCCTGGGCGAACGCGCGGACCAGGCCGTGGTCAGGGGAGAGGCCGCAGGCCGGATCGGTGCGCGCGGCGTCGCCGGTGAGGGCGAAGGCCTGACAGCGGCAGCCGCCGAAGTCCTCCTCGCGGCGGGAGCAGGAGCGGCAGGGATCGCTCATCCACGCGGTGCCCCGGTAGCGGTTGAAGGCCGGGGAGCGGTCCCAGATCCACTCCAGCGTGTGGTCACCGATATTCGGCGCGTCCGGACCGGGCAGGGTGGCGGCGGCCGGGCACGGCAGAACGGTGCCGTCCGGGGCGACGGTGAGCGAGACCGCGCCCCAGCCGCCCATGCACGGCTTCGCGACACCGTCGAAGTAGTCGGGCACCACCCACACCAGCTCGGGCCGCCCGCCGAGCCGCTCACGCCACCGCCCGACGGCGTCCCGCGCGCGGGCGAGCTGCTCGCGGGAGGGGAGCAGCGCGGCCCGGTTGAGCAGGCCCCAGCCGTAGAACTGGGCGTTGGCCAGCTCGATGCGGTCGACGCCCCAGGCCAGGCCCAGTTCGACGATGGCGTCCAGGGCGTCCAGGTTGTCGCGGTGCAGGACGACGTTCAGGCCGAGCGGCAGGCCGCCGACGCGGACCAGTCCGGCCGCGCGTTCCTTCGCGGCGAAGGAGCGCCGCCCGGCGATCCGGTCCGAATGGCGTTGATCTCCACGGCCGATCCCTCGGCGAGCGGCTCCGCTTCGGCCCCCAGATCCCGCCACTCCAGGTCGGTGTAGGGCGACAGCACCGCACCCAGCCGCAGTCCAATGAGCAGCGCGTGGCGTACGGGCCGGGTCGCGATCACCTCGAGGCCGCGGGCTTCGCGGAGCCGGGCGATGCCGAGGGTGTGGTCGAGTTCGGCGTCGGTGAGGACGAGCCCGGCCAGCGGGGTCTGCCGCGCTCCGGGCCCGGGACACAGCTCCGGGCAGTCCTCGATCTGGTCGCCGATGTCCGGTGTCGCGTTGATGACGTACCAGCGGCCCCCGGCCGCGCGGAACGCGAGCGATGCGTGGCGGCGGCGCCACCCCGGGTGGAGGCGTGCCCCGGAGCACCCGGGGCACGCGCAGTCAATCGAGCCGCAATCGAGGAGGACGGGCTACTGACCCGTCCCGTGGGTCTATAGATCCGATCAGTTCTCTGCCATGCAGCGAGAGATCCACGATGTGCCGCGGATCCGCCACCCAATGGGGGGTATTCGTCCAATCTCCTATCTGTAAAGTTTCTTGACGATTAATCCGGCGCCCGCGCATAACCGTGATATCGCGCGTGTCCGCCCATACCCGTCCAGCCTCGGATGGCAACCCTCAACATGCCTATGCCACAAGCAAGTTGACGCCTACTGTGATCCACCGGCACAAGACGTCAAGGAGCTGTGGTGGGCAATCGCCAATTGGGGCGGCATCCCCGGTCCCGGTACACGCATCTACTCTCGTCCGAGCGCCACAGCAATTACACGCAGCACCGGCCGGCGACCTTCGCGATCCCCGTCGAACGCCCCGTCAAGGGCTGCCAGTCGACGACCCTCGCGTGCGAGACCTGCCGCACCTCGCTCACGTACACGGTCTTCAGCATCCCCGCGACCAGGGCCCGGCGCTGGGCATGGCTGCTGGCCACCCTGGCGGGGGCCGCCTCGGTGCTCTTATCGGTGCTCACGATCCACCATCTCGGCGAACAGAACCGCAGTGATCCTGGCGGCGGCATGACCGGCCTGCTCGCCCTCGGCTCCGTCGGCGGCTTCATCGTCGCCGCCACCGGCCTCAGCTTCTGGTGGCACGAGGACGGCGTCCGCGGACCCGGCCGCCTGACGGGGATAGGCGGCCACAGCATCAAGCGCTGAGCGGTGGCGTATCGCATCCCGATCGCACCCCGACGGTTTTCGGGACCGCGGCCGGCGCCACCTTTCGGCTGGCTCCTCGGGCAACGGATGATGAACGCGAGTCCGATCACCGAGGGCGCGGCCAGGCAGCGGGAACGGTCAGGCATGCACGTCCGCCGCGTGGCAGGTGCAGCCGCACCGGTCCCGTACCGCCGGCGGTTCGCCCTTGGGCGCGTTGTGCGCGTACACGTCCCGGTTCCCGTTGCAGAACCGCTGCAACTCCGGGTCGCTCTTCGCGGCCTGGCACACGCCGGTCAGCCGGGCCACGGACGGGGCGGTCATGATGCGGCCTCCGGGACCACGGCGAAGGGGAACGCTGTCAACGCTCTCGGGCGGGTACTGCCGGGCCGGTCGTCTTCGCCGGTCGTGGTCTCCGTCCAGCCACCCGCCATGTGAATCCGGTACCGGAAGTGGCCGCAGCGTCCGGGGTCGCGGCTCAGCCGGTCCCAGCCGTTGATGAGGCACAACACCGTGCGATCGACGGAGGCGCCTGCGAGAGCGTCGAGCATTGCGTCGAACTGCGGGCGCCGGTCGTCACTGAGGGCATCGTCGCCCCTGTCGATCCACTCGCCCGCGACCTCGTACCGCAGCTCCGCCGCGTACTCGCGGCACGCCTCCAGGCGTACCTGCAGGATGCCGGTCGACGGCGTGGCGTGCCGGTCGTAGAAGAAGGCGAGCGGCTGGTTATTGGTGCTCACGGGATCATCCCCCGGGGTCGTCGATCAGGTCTGTGACCAGCGTGACGACGCCGTAGGGCCCTAACTTTCACTTGACGGAGAAACTCCGCAGGCGGGAGGGTGAAAACCGCTCAGAGACCGATCCACGCGGCGAGGTGGTTGATATTGCCCTTCTCCTTGGGAGCTTCTCCGCGGCCTTGTTGAGCCGCGTCGCCCGCACATGCCGGCACAGCTCCTCCGCCGCGGTGACGAGTTCGCCGGCCGGCCGGGGCCTGATGGCGGGGTCGGCTCCGAGGTCGTACAGGTCCAGGGCCTCGCGGATGGGCCGGACCAGGCCGTCGAGGCGGTCCTGCTGGAGTTCGGTCACGTAGGGCTGTCCTGTCAGGCTGGTGACATCGATGTGGAGAGCCTGCGCTACGGCCGCGATCAGATCCGGGGAGGCGGGTTTGTGCCCGGCCTCGACTTGGGTGAGGAGGCTGTAGGAGTGCGGGATGCGGTCCGCGAGGTCGCGCTGCCGGAGTCGGGCAAGCTTCCGGTGGTAGGCGATGCGGGAGCCGGTGTGTTCATCGTCGCGTCTCGGCATAGTGGCCTCGTTCCTTGCTCGCACTTGGAACGGTACCCGTGCAGCCGTGTGCGGGAACTGGAATCGCCCCGACGCCGTCTGGTTCGGGGGCGGTTGCATGTGATCGTCTTCGCGGGATCAGATGGAGCCATGGACTCTCGCGTGTTGTACCTGTTCGGCTCGGCTGCCCCGCCGGTGGTCGACATTGCCCGGGTGATCGAGGACGCGCAGGCTGACGGCTGGGATGTGTGCCTGGGGCTGACGCCGACCGCGGCCCGCTGGCTCGGTGACCACCTCGACGGCCTCGCCGCGCTGACAGGGCACCCGGTGCGCAGCGAGTACAAGCTGCCCGGCGAAGCGGATGTATGGCCGCCGGCGGACGTGGTGCTGCTTGCGCCGGCCACGTTCAACACGCTCAACCAGTGGGCGCTCGGGATCACGAACCATTTCGTCGTGGGCGTCGTCACCGAGGGCATCGGCAAGCGGATTCCGATGGTGACGATGCCGTGCGTGAACGCGGCGTTCGTGCAGCACCCGCAATTCGAGCGGTCCGTGGAGACACTCCGGGGCGCCGGGGTGACGGTGCTGTACGGGGAGGGCGGCTTCGTCCCGAACGAGCCAGGTCAGGGGCGGCCAGGCGAGTACCCGTGGCATCTGGCGCTCGCCGCAGCCCGGGAGGCCGGCCAGTAGCCGCACCAAGTTGGCCACCGAGCTTGCCGAGTTGAACTACCGCTGATCCGTACCCCGCCGACAGATGTCGACGATGTGTCAGTTCACTCCGGTTGACGGCCAATGGGACATCATCGACCGGTCCGCGAGGTGAGTGCGGGAGCCCGTGGCGGTACCGTCGGGGAAGCAGCCGGGATTATTCGTCCCGCTCCACGGGAGGACCGCAATGCCGCGCAGCCGCGCAGAAGAGCCCGGGAAAGTCGGGAATGCCGGGCAAGACCGTCCGGAAGGCCCGCTGTACGTTCCAGTACGGCCAGGACCTGCCGGATACACGCTGCGGCTGTGCCGTACGCCGCTCGGTTCGAGAACCGCCGTCGCGTTCACCAGCGAGCGGTGGCTGCGGTCGGTCATGGGCCCCGAGCAGGCGTGGATCCGGCTCTCCGAGCCCGCGGTACGGGCGCTGGCGGCGCCGCTGGGCGCTGTCACGGTGACGGTCGATCCGCTGCTCACCGCGCGCCGGGCACGGGATCCGGAGGCCGTCGCCGCCCTGTGCTGACGGGCACCGACGACACCGACCGTGCCACCGGGGCGCTCTCACACCGCGGGCTCGATCCGGACCTCGTGGCTTCCGGCCGACGGATCGCTGGCGGCCAGCAGCCGCGCGCCCTCCTCGCCGAGGGCGTCGCGGTCGCCGGCCGTCAGCGGCGCGAAGGGCGTGACGAACACTGCGGCGCTGCCCTTCGTACGGTCGAACCGCCAGGTGCCGCCGACGAACCCGTCGACCAGGATCGTGCCGTGCACGATGCCGTTGACCGTCATCACCCGCCCGCGGTACTCCTCGGCGACGATCCGGGTGCGGTCGGCGTGCGACAGCAGCAGATTGTCGAAGTCGGCGATGAAGCGGGCCGGGACCGGGGTGTCCCGGTCCGGGAGCACCGCGCCGGGGAGGTCGTGGAGCTCCCGGCCGTCCTCGTCCCGATAGGTACGAAGGTCCAAGCCCGCCACGACCTGGCGCAGCCCGGTCAGACCCGACCACTTCTGGATGTCGGCGACGGTCGCCGGGCCGAACGCCGCGAGGTAGCGCTCGACGACCGGGCCCGGGTCGGGGGCGGCGAGCGGCGCGCCGAGCCAGTCCTCGGCGGTGGCGTACGTGGGCTGTCCGCTCTCGCCCCACAGGCCGCGCGGCGGCAGCTGCACCAGCGGCGCCCAGCTGCGCAGGGCCTTCTCCAGTGAATCGGGGTCGGTGTCCGGCCACCGTTCGGCGAGCAGTTCGCGCAGCTCACGGGGGCTGCGCGGGCGCTCGCCGAGCAGCTCGCGGCCGGCCGCCACCAGCTCGTCGCGGTCCACACCCTTCAGATGCGTTCCTCCCCAGCCGGCGCCCCTGACCATCCGGTCGAGCACCGGCTGCAGCAGCGGCCGCAGCAGCAGCGCGTCGGCCGCGCTGACCAGGTGCACGGTGCCGCGCATCAGCGTCAGCCGCACCACCCCGCGGTCCTTCATCAGCTGCGCCAGCTCGTCGAAGGAGAAGTCCCGCAGCCGCGTCCACAGGCCGATGTACGGGGCGCCGGGCGCCTGGGACTGCATGCCGAGCAACCGCTCGACCGCCTCGATCGCGGGCATCTTCGCCCGCTCCAGGAGTAGTTGGCGCTCCAACAGGGCACGGTTGAGCGCACGGCGGTCCAGCGTCGTCGTCGGCATGCCGCCTACGCTACGACGCCATGCGGACAGAATGAGTCCGCGACGAACACGGGCACTCGGGGCGGACCGGAGCCGGGGCGGACCGGAGCCGGACCAGGCGCTACGCCGCCGAGGTGCCGACCCGCCGGCCTATCGGCGGGGTGGCCTCGCGGTGTATCGGGGTGTGCGCGCCCGTGAGGGGTACGCCGCTGCCGCCGCGCCGGTGGGCGACGATTTCGGCGGCGATCGACAGGGCCGTCTCCTCGGGCGTGCGCGCGCCGAGGTCGAGGCCGATCGGGGAGCGCAGCCTGGCCAGCTCGAGTTCGGTGACGCCGACCTCCCGCAGCCGCTCCAGGCGGTCCAGGTGGGTACGGCGCGAGCCCATGGCGCCGACGAAGGCGACCGGAAGCCGCAGCGCCCGCTCCAGCAGCGGTACGTCGAACTTGGCGTCGTGGGTCAGTACGCAGATGACCGTGCGGCCGTCCACCCGTCCCGCGGCGGTCGTGGCGTCCAGGTAGCGGTGCGGCCAGTCGACGATGACCTCGTCGGCCTCCGGGAAGCGCCTGGAGGTGGCGAAGACGGGGCGCGCGTCGCACAGCGTCACCTCGTAGCCGAGGAATTTGCCGACCTTGACGACGGCCCCGGCGAAGTCGATCGCACCGAAGACGATCATGCGGGGCGGTGGCACGCTCGACTCGACGAGCAGGGTGAGCGGCTCGCCGCAGCGGCTGCCGTCGGCGCCGATCCCGAAGATGGCGGTACGTCCCGCCTCCAGCAGGGCGCGGGCCTCAGCCGCGGCCGTACGGTCCAGCTCGGGGTCGCCGAGGCTGCCCTCGTGGCTCCCGTCGGCCCGCATCGTCAGGGCCCGGCCGAGCAGTCCGGCCGGCCCCTCCACGATCCTGGCCACCGCCGCGGTCTCCCCCGCGGCGGCGGCGGCCAGGGCGGTCACGAACTCCGGCCGCACGCCGGGATCCACTCGCTGGACGAAGATGTCTATGACGCCGCCGCAGGTCAGGCCCACGGCGAACGCGTCCTCGTCCGAATATCCGAAGCGCTGGAGCACGGGCTCCGCCGAGTCCCCCGACTCCAGCGCTTCCTTGCAGAGCTCGTACACGGCCCCTTCGACGCACCCTCCGGACACGCTGCCGATCGCGGTACCGTCGGTGTCGACGGCCAGCGCGGCACCGGGCTGCCGGGGCGCGCTGCCGCTGATCGCGACAACGGTCGCGACAGCGAACGGACGCCCCTGCTCGCACCAGCGGTGCAGCTCGTCAGCGATGTCCAGCATGGTGACAATTCTCCTCTACTTGACGCCGAGCCAGCTCTCGATGGGGTGGAGAGCGAAGAAGATGACGAATACCGCCGCGAGGATCCACATGAAGATGCCGGGCTCGCGCCACTTGCCCTGCGCCGCCTTGATGGCGGTGTAGGAGATGACGCCCGCGGCGACACCGGCGGTGATGGAGTACGTGAAGGGCATCAGGACCACGGTCAGGAAGACCGGGACCGAGACCGAGCGGTCCGACCAGTCGACGTGCCGGGCGTTGCTCATCATCATCGCGCCGATGACGACCAGCGCCGCCGCCGCGACCTGGCCCGGGACGATCTGGGCCAGCGGGGTGAAGAACAGGCCGGCCGCGAAGAGCAGACCCGTGACGACGCTGGACAGACCCGTACGGGCGCCCTCGCCGACGCCGGTGGCCGACTCGATGAAGACCGTCTGGCCGGAGGCACCGGCGACTCCGCCGATCGCACCGCCCGCACCGTCGATGAACAGCGCCTTGCTGAGGCCGGGCATCCGGCCCTGCTCGTCGGCGAGCTTGGCCTCGGTGCCGACGCCGATGATGGTGGCCATCGCGTCGAAGAAGCCGGCCAGGACCAGGGTGAAGACGATGACGCCGACGGTCATGCCGCCGATGGAGCCCCAGCCGCCGAATTCGACGTGTCCGAAGAGCCCGAAGTCGGGCATGGAGACCGCGCTGCCCTCCAGCTTGGGTGCGGCGCCTCCCCAGTCCTTGTCGGTGAGGCCGCCGGCGGAGTTGACCACGACCGAGAGGATCGTGCCGACGACGATGCCGATCAGGATCGCGCCGGGGATGTTGCGGGCCTGCAGCATGAAGATCAGGAGCAGGGTGACGCAGAAGAGCAGGACCGGCCAGCCGGAGAGCTGCCCGCCGGCACCGAGCGTGACCGGGGCGGTGCCCTGCACCGCGCCCTTGCCGACGAATCCGGCGTTCACCAGGCCGATGAGGGCGATGAACATGCCGATGCCGATGGTGATGCCGTGCTTGAGGGCCAGCGGTATCGCGTTCATGACGATCTCGCGGAGCCCGGTCACCACCAGCAGCACGATGATCGCGCCGTAGATCACGCACATGCCCATGGCCTGCGGCCAGGTCATGTTGGGGGCCACCTGGGTGGCCAGCACGCCGGAGACGCTGAGGCCCGCGGCGAGCGCGAGCGGCACCTTGCCGAGGAATCCCATCAGCAGCGTGGAGACCGCCGCGGCGAGGGCCGTCGCGGTGATCAGCCCCGCATGGCTGAGCTTGTGCCCGCTCGCGTCCGGGCCGGACAACAGCAGCGGATTGAGCAGCAGGATGTAGCACATCGCCATGAAGGTCGTGATGCCGCCGCGGACCTCGCGGGGAATCGTCGACTTTCTTTCGGAGATGTGGAAGTACCGATCCAGCCAAGACCGGCCGGAGGGCGGGCGCGATCCTGCGCCGGCGTCCTCCGCCGTGGTCTTCAGCTCTACAGGGGTTTGGGTCATGGTGCCGACTCCCAAGGTTCAATGGGACACTCGCGCGTGGTGCGCGAGTTTTGGGATGGTGCGTGGGCTGCACGACCCGGGGGACGGCCCGAGACGGACGGGATGCTGCGGTGGCCGGTGCGGCCGGCGGGATGCCGGGCACGAGCCGGGTGACACGCGGCCGGCGGCCGCGGGTGCGGCCGGTCCTGCCGGGTGCCGGTTGCCACGTGGGCCGCCTGGTGGCGCCCGGTGTGGCCCCGGGCGGGGCGAGGATCGTGCTCCCCCGCCCCGCCCGGAAGACATCACGTGCCGGTGAGGTGTTCTGGCCTGACCGGTACGCGCTTGAGGGCCAGGCCGGTCGCCGCGCGGATGGCGGCGACGACGGCCGGCGTCGAGGACAGCGTCGGGGCCTCACCGATGCCGCGGAGCCCGTACGGGGCGTGCTCGTCGGCGAGCTCGAGGACGTCGACCGGGATGGTCGGCGTGTCGAGGATGGTGGGGATCAGATAGTCCGTGAAGGACGGGTTCCGTACCTTCGCGTTCTTGTCGACGATGATCTCTTCCATGACGGCCAGGCCGAGGCCCTGGGTGGTGCCGCCCTGGATCTGGCCGATGACCGACAGCGGGTTGAGCGCCTTGCCGACGTCCTGGGCCGCGGCCAGCTCGATGACCTTGACCAGGCCCAGCTCGGTGTCGACCTCGACGACCGCGCGGTGGGCGCAGAAGGAGTACTGGACGTGGCCGTCGCCCTGGCCGGTGACCAGGTCGAACGCCTGGGTCGGGCGGTGCCGCCACTCCCGTTCGAGGTCGATGGTCTCGCCCTCGATGACGTCCACCAGTTCGGCGAGCACCTCGCCGCCGTCGGTGACGACCTTGCCGCCCTCCAGGAGCAGCTCGGCGGTCGCCCACGCGGGGTGGTAACTGCCGAACTTGGCGCGGCCGAGCTCGAGGACCTTCTCGCGGACGGCCTCACAGGAGTTCTTCACCGCGCCGCCGGTCACGTACGTCTGCCGGGAGGCGGACGTGGAGCCGGCGGAGCCGACCTGCGTGTCGGCGGGGTGGATCGTCACCTGCGTGACACCCAGCTCGGTACGGGCGATCTGGGCGTGCACGGTGACGCCGCCCTGGCCGACCTCGGCCATCGCGGTGTGCACCATCGCCACCGGCTCGCCGTTGATGACCTCCAGCCGCACCCGGGCGGTGGAGTAGTCGTCGAAGCCCTCGGAGAAGCCGACGTTCTTGATACCGACCGCGTAGCCGACACCGCGCACGACGCCTTCGCCGTGGGTGGTGTTGGACAGGCCGCCGGGCAGTGCGCGGACGTCGGTGGACTGTCCTGCGGAGTCGCCGGCCAGCCACTGCTGCTCGGGCGGCAGCGGCAGCGCCTTGACGCGGCGCAGCAGTTCGGCGACCGGGGCCGGGGAGTCGACGCTCTGCCCGGTCGGCAGGAGCGTGCCCTGGCTCATCGCGTTGAGCTGGCGGAACTCGACCGGGTCCATGTCCAGGGCGGCGGCGAGTTTGTCCATCTGCGACTCGTAGGCGAAGCACGCCTGGACCGCTCCGAAACCGCGCATCGCGCCGCAGGGCGGGTTGTTGGTGTAGAGCGCGACGGCTTCGATCTCGACGTCGTCGATCACGTACGGGCCGACCGAGAGGGAGGAGGCGTTGCCGACGACGGCCGGGGAGGCCGAGGCGTAGGCGCCGCCGTCCAGCACGATCCGGCACTTCATGTGCGTGATTTTGCCTTCGCTGGTGACGCCGTGCTCGTACCAGAGCTTCGCCGGGTGGCGGTGCACATGGCCGAAGAAGGACTCGAACCGGTTGTAGACGATCTTGACCGGCTTGCCGGTGCGCAGCGCCAGCAGACAGGCGTGGGCCTGCATCGACAGGTCCTCGCGGCCGCCGAACGCGCCGCCGACGCCGGAGAGCGTCATCCGGATCTTGTCCTCGGGCAGGCCGAGGACCGGGGAGAGCTGACCGAGGTCCGAGTGCAGCCACTGGGTGGCGATGTACAGGTCGACGCCGCCGTCCTCGGCGGGCACGGCCAGGCCTGACTCCGGGCCGAGGAAGGCCTGGTCCTGCATGCCGACCTCGTACTCACCGCTGATGACGATGTCGGCACGCTTGGCGGCCTCGTTCGCGTCGCCGCGGATGATCGGCTGGCGGTGCACGATGTTCGGGTGGCTGACGTGGCCCGCGTGGTGGTCGTCGCGGTTCGGGTGGAGGATCGGCGCGCCCTCGGCGAGCGCGGTCTCCTCGTCGATGACCAGCGGCAGCGGCTCGTACTCGACCTTGATCTTGGCCGCCGCGCGGCGCGCGGTCTCCGGGTGGTCGGCGGCCACGATGGCGACCGGCTCACCGTGGTAGCGCACGACGCCGTCGGCGAGGACGGGGGTGTCCTTGTACTCCAGCCCGTAGCGGGTGAAGGCCGGCAGGTCGTCGTAGGTCATGACGGCGTAGACGCCGGCGGTGGCGAGCGCCTCGCCGGTGTCGATCGAGAGGATCCTGGCGTGGGCGTGCGGGCTGCGGAGCGTGAAGCCCCACAGCATGTCCTCGTGCCACATGTCCGAGGAGTACGCGAACTCGCCGGTGACCTTCAGGGTGCCGTCGGGGCGCAGCGTGGACTCACCGAGACCGCCCTTGGTCTTCGTGCCCTGGGTGATGCTCGTGGGATTTCTGGTAACGCCCATGTCAGACGCCCTCTCCGGCCGTGACGGACTCTTCCCCTGCCTCCGGCGGGGAGACCCCAGCGCGGAGTGAAGCGAGGCGGACCGCGTCGAGGATCTTCTCGTAGCCGGTGCAGCGGCACAGGTTGCCCGAGAGCGCCTCGCGGATGTCCTGGTCGGACGGCGACGGGTTGCGCTCCAGCAGCTCGTCGGCGGCGACGAGGAGGCCGGGGGTGCAGAAACCGCACTGCACGGCGCCGGCGTCGATGAACGCCGCCTGGATCGGGGAGAGCTCGGCGGCCTCGCCGGTCTGCCCGTCGGACGGCTTGGCCGCCCACTTCTGGGCCTCGCCGAGCGGGGTGCCACAGGCACCGGTGCCGCAGCGGCCGGCCGCGCGGTCCCTGGCGTAGTCCGCCAGGCCCTCCACGGTCACGACGTCGCGGTCCTGGACCTGTGCCGCGGCCACCAGGCACGCGCAGACCGGCACACCGTCGAGGCGGACCGTACAGGAGCCGCACTCGCCCTGCTCACAGGCGTTCTTCGAGCCGGGCAGGCCCATGCGCTCGCGGAGGACGTAGAGCAGGCTCTCGCCTTCCCAGACGTCGTCGGCCTCCTGCGGGCGGCCGTTGACATTGAAGGTCACGCGCATGATTGCGTCCTCTCGTTCCCGCGGTACTCGTCCCAGGTCCAGCCGAGCGTGCGACGGGCCATGACGCCCAGTGCGTGGCGGCGGTACGAGGCGGTGCCGCGTACGTCGTCGATCGGGCTGGCGGCCCCGGACACCAGTTCGGCGAACTGCTTGGCCACCGAAGGGGTGATGATCTTGCCGCTCTCCCAGAAACCGCCCTCTTCGAGCGCGGCGTTGAGGAAGTCCTCGGCGACCCGGGCGCGGAGCGGGGTCGGCGCGGCCGAACCGATGCCGGTCTTGACCGTCCTGGTCTCGGGGTGCAGCGCCAGGCCGAACGCGCAGACCGCGATGACCATCGCGTTGCGGGTGCCGACCTTGGAGAACTGCTGTGGCCCGTCGGCCTTCTTGATGTGCACGGCGCGGATCAGCTCATCGGCGGCGAGCGAGTTCCGCTTCACGCCGGTGTAGAAATCCTCGACCGCGATCAGCCGGGTGCCGCGGACGGAGACGGCCTCGACCGCGGCACCCGCGGCCAGCAGGGCCGGGTGCGAGTCGCCGGCCGGGGAGGCCGCGCCGAGGTTGCCGCCGACGCTGCCGCGGTTGCGGATCTGCGGGGAGCCGACGGTGTGGGCGGCGAGTGCCAGACCGGGCAGCTCGGTGCGCAGGTGCTCCATGATCCGGGTGTACGGGACCGAGGCACCCAGGCGCACGGTCTCCTCGGTCACCTCCCACTCCTGCAGCTCACCGATCCGGTTCAGGTCCAGCATCACGTCGGGCCGGCGGTGGTCGAAGTTGATCTCGACCATCACGTCGGTGCCGCCCGCGATGGGCACAGCTGTGGGGTGCTCTGCCTTTGCGGCGAGCGCCTCCTCCCAGCTTGCGGGGCGCAGGAAGTCCATGGGGGTTCTCTTCTCGAATCTCGAGCGGGGCTGTTCACGTGTTGTTAACCCTGCGTGGGGCCCAGTACACGGCCCACCGGCGGTCCGGGTGCAGTCACGGAAAACATGAAGGACTTGGCTGGCCAGCACTCATGTCTTGTAGATTCCTATGAAAGGCTCGATTCGGAAACCTCGCGGCTTCCGACCGGCAACACCAATGGAACGAACCAGGCGCCACCCTGGTAGGGCTTTGACCAGGCAAGCGTTCGAGACAAGGCGACGACGATGCGGTTGCGCACACTGCTGGACACCGATGTTCTGGGCCTGCGACTGCTCGGCGGCGAGGACGAACTGGACCGCGCCGTCCGTGGTGTGATGACCACGGATTTGCGCGACCCGAGCCGTTATCTCACGGGCGGTGAGCTGGTGCTCACTGGACTCGCCTGGCGGCATGAACCGGACGACTCCGAGCGGTTCGTACGAATCCTCGCCTCGGCCGGTGTAGCGGGGCTCGCGGCGGGCGAGGCCGAGCTGGGTTCGGTCCCCGACGATCTGGTGGCGGCCTGCTTCCGGCACCGGCTGCCGCTGTTCGCCGTCGATGAGAACGTCGCCTTCGCCTCGATCACCGAGCACGTGGTCCGCCAGGTCTCCACCGAGCGGGCCGGCGACCTGGCCGCGGTCGTGGACCGGCACCGGCGGCTGATGTCGTCGGGTCCCTCGGGCGGCGGCCCCGACGCCGTACTGGACCTGCTCGGCACCGACCTGGATCTGCGCGCCTGGGTGCTGTCCGCCACCGGGCGGCAGATCGCGGGCTCGGAGCATCCGCTGTCCACCACTATCCGCTCAGAACTCGCCGGCGCCCACTTGGCGGCCATGCGCACCGCCCGGCCCTCACCGCACCGCACCGCGATCGTCTCCGGCGGCGCCAGCCACACGTACTCGCTCTTCCCGATCCGCAGCGGCGGCACCGGCCCCGTACCCGACGTCCGGGCCACCCTGCTCTCCGACTGGTTCCTCGCGGTCGACGCCGACGCCGGGGACTGGCCCGCGGAACGGCTCGATCTGCTGCAGGGCGTCACCCAGCTGATCGCGGTCGAGCGCGACCGCCGCGACGCCGCGCGCACCGTGCGCCGCCGGCTCGCCCACGAGGTGCTGGAACTGGTCCAGGCGGGCTCGCCCCCGGCCGAGATCGCCGCCCGGCTGCGGGTCGCCGCCCCCGTCCTGGTCCCCGGGCTCGGCACCGCGCCACACTGGCAGGTCGTCGTCGCCCGGGTCGACTGGCTGGGCGGCGAGGTGCCCGCGGGACCGGCCGCCCAGACCCTGCTGGAGGAGGCGCTGGTCGACCCGGCCGCGATCGGCCCCGATCCCGCCGACCGGATCGCTGTCGCCCATGAGGGTGACGAGGCGATGGCCCTCGTACCGCTGGCGCCCGGCGACCCGGCCGCGGGCGGCTTCACCGACGACTGGCGCGCCGACGGCCTGCTCGACACCCTGCGCGGCCCGCTCGGCCGGGGTCTGGCCGAGGACGGGCGGCTCACCATCGGCGTCAGCGCCACCGTCCACTCCGCCGAGGGGCTGCGCGGCGCCCTGGAGGAGGCCCGGCACGCCCGCCGCGTCGCCGCCGCCCGCCCCGGGCGGGTCTGCGTGGCAGGGCACGAGGAGCTCGCCTCGCACGTCCTGCTGCTGCCCTTCGTCCCCGACGACGTCCGGCGCGCCTTCACCGCGCGCCTCCTCGACCCGCTGCGCGCCTACGACCGGCGGCACCGCGCCGAGCTCATCCCGACCCTGGAGGCGTTCCTGGAGTGCGACGGCTCCTGGACCCGTTGCGCGACCCGGCTGCATCTCCACGTGAACACTCTGCGGTACCGTATCGGCCGGATCGAGCAACTGACCGGGCGTGATCTCGCGCGCCTGGAAGACAAGTTGGACTTCTTCCTCGCGCTGCGCATGAGCTGACGCCCTCCTGGCGGACCGATCACTGAGATCAACACCAATTGATCACCGCCCCCTTGGCGCGGACCCCCGCGGCGTGCTGGACTTCGGCCACTGGCTCGACGATGCGCTTGGGGGAGGGGTTGTGGCGGATACCGCCATGCCGGAATCTGTGGTGGGCACGCCCGATGTGTGGCGGCTGCGGGCCCGCGGCTGCTGGGCGGAGGCGGCGGCGATACTCGCCCCGTACTGCGCCGACAGCCCGGACACCGCGCTGCGCCGCGCCGCGCTGCTCGTCGAGGGCTGCATGTTCACCCTCGACGGCTGGTCCGAGGCGGAGGACGCGCTGCGCACCGCGGAGGCGCTGGCCGGGACCGACGAGGAGCGGGGCGCCGCCGCGTGCGAACGCGGCCACCTCGCCTACGCCGCCACGCTCTTCTCCGTCCGCGACCGCGCCGACGAGGCCCGGGCCGCGTTCGGCCGCAGCGCGGCGCTCTTCAGCCAGGTGTCGCCGGGGCGGCCGCTGCTCGACTTCCGCCGCGGCCTGTTCGCCGAGAACCTCGCCGAGAACCCCACCGCCGCCCGTGCCGCCTACCGGCGCGCCCACGCGGGCGCCGTCGCCCACGGCGACGCGCTCCTCACCTCGTTCCCCTGGCGCCACCTCGCCGGCCTCGCCGCCGCCGACGGCGACCTCGCCGAGGCCCACCAGGGCTTCACCGAATCCCTCCGCATCCGCGTCGACATCGGCTACCTCGTCGGCACCGCCCCCGCCATGGTCGCCCTGGCCGACGTGGAACCCGAACCCGCCGCCACCGCCCTCCGCGCCGAAGCCGCCCGCCTCCAAGCCCTCCTGGGAGGAATCCCGGTCTGGCTCCCCCACCCAACATCCGCCAAAACCAGCCCGCCCGGCGCTTGAGGCACACCACCGCCCGGCACGGGCAGACCGACATCCGCCAAAACCAGCCCGCCCGGCGCTTGAGGCACACCACCGCCCGGCACGGGCAGACCGACATCCGCCAAAATCAGCCCGGCCGGCGTTTGAGGCCACCGTGCCCGCCGGGGGCGGGACCCGCTAACCCCAGGCGGAGCCGGAGAAGTGTTCGCGGACGAGCGATTCGACGGTGACCACGTCACCGGCGACGAGCGCCTCCAGCAGCACAGAATGCTCGGTGGCGTCAGCGAGCAGCTCCGCGGGCCGCGAAACGGTGCGGGACGGGCCGGCCACCGGCCACTGGGACCGCCGGTGCAGCTCGTCCGCGACAGCGACCAGCTGGAGGTTGCCGGAGAGTTCGAGCATGGCGCGGTGGAAGAGCCGGTCCGACTCCGCGTAGGCGGCCCGGTCGCCGCGCGCCGCGGCGGCGACGGTGGCGGCGGCGAGCGGGCGCAGCGCTTCCCACCGCTCGGGGGCGATGGTGCGGGCGAGGCCGAGGACGATGGGGACCTCGATGAGTGCCCGTACCTCCGCCAGTTCTGCGAGGTCGCGCGCGCTGCGTTCGGCGACCCTGAACCCCCGGTTCGGCATCGCCGCGACGGCGCCCTCCCGGGCAAGAAGCTGCATCGCCTCGCGGACCGGCGTGGCGGACACCCCGTAGCGCTCGGCGAGCAGCGGCGCGGAGTAGACGTCGCCGGGCCGCAGTTCGCCGCTGACCAGGGCGCTGCGCAGCGCCCTGAGCACTTGGTCGCGGACCGAGAAGCGCTCGGGCAGCCGCCGGCCGGCCGCGGCCTCGCCGTCGGACGCCGACTCGAACGGCCCGGCATGCGGGTGCGTTCCGCGGACCCGCTCGGGGCGGCCGGGCGGGGGTACGGACGGGGCAGCGGCAGGGCGCACGGCGGCGGCGTCGGCGTCGTTCACCGGGTCCTTCCCTCTTCAGGTGGCACCACTCGTGTGGCGCAGTGCCGCTAGGTTAAACCCCCCTCCCATCGGATAAGGTAAGCCTTACCTCTCTGGAACCGCTTTTTGGACGGTCCGCCATGCCCGCCATGCCCGCCACCGCCACCGGCCCCGCGTACGCACGCCTCACCGAGGCGTTCCCTGCGCTGCGCGTGACGGAGGAAGCCCCGCGCAGCGGGGACGGCTGGGTCGGCGCCCATGAACTGGCGGCGGGCGGGGCGGCTCTGGACGCGTTCCTGGCCTGGGACGAGCATCAGGTGCTGCGCGACCACGGCCAGTACGCCCGCCCCGACGTGATCGCCGGTTTCGGGCTGCACCGCTACGCCTGGCCGGCCTGCCTGCTGTTCACCGTCCCGTGGTTCCTGCACCGCAGGGTCCCCCGGCTTCCCGTGTCCGATGTCTCGTTCCACCGCACCCGTGGCCGGCTGACGGTCCGCACCCGCACGTTCAGCTGCCTGCCCGGCGACCCGGCGGCGGCGCTCCCCGGCGCCAGGGTCGTCCGCACCGAGGAAGCGCTGCGGCTGGAGCTGCGCTCCGCGATCGCCGAACACCTCGGCCCCCTGCTGGACGGCTTCCGGCCCCGGCTGCGGCGCGGCAGGCGCGCCCTGTGGGGCATGGCCACCGACGAGGTCACCGAGGGACTCTGGCGGGTCGGGCACCTGCTCGGCGAGGGCCGCCGCGCGATGTCCGAGCTGACCGAGCTGCTGCCGGACACCACACCCACCGCCCCGTACACCGGCGGCGCGGGGTTCCGGGATCTGCGGGCTCCGGGGCGGCTCCCGGCCGGCGTGGCGGCCCGCACCCGGGACCGGATCGCGTGCTGCCTCTTCTATACGCTGCGGCCGGCGGAGACCTGCGCCACCTGCCCGCGCACGTGCGACGCCGACCGTATCGAACGTCTGGCCGCCGTCGGCTGACCAGTTCGACCTTTCCATCCATAGGCGTGCTATTCCGTCGAAACCTCTTCACGCCCTTGCGCCGTTCGCCAAGATGGCGCCCGTAAGCCGTCCCGCGGCCCGAGCGCGACGGAAGCGACGCTAGGAATCGCACATGAGACTTACGGACATATCGCTGGACTGGACGCTCTCGGGGGCCGTGGGCCTGGCGGTCCTCGCGGCCTCGGCGGTCGCGCTCCGCAATCACCGCACCCGCGGCGGCGATGAGAACGTGCCGGGCAGCGATTCATGGGAACGCAGCGAGGAACGCCGGCGCCGCAAAGAGGCGGTGTACGGGAGCGCGTCGTACGTCCTGCTCTTCTGCTGCGCGGCGGTCGCCGCGGCCCTCTCGTTCCACGGACTGGTCGGCTTCGGCCGGCAGAATCTGAACCTTGACGGCGGCTGGGAGTACCTGGTGCCGTTCGGTCTGGACGGCGCCGCCATGTTCTGCTCGGTGCTCGCGGTACGCGAGGCCAGCCACGGCGACGCGGCGCTCGGCTCCCGGATGCTGGTGTGGATGTTCGCGGGGGCCGCCGCCTGGTTCAACTGGGTGCACGCGCCACGCGGGATCGACCACGCAGGGGCCCCGCAGTTCTTCGCCGGGATGTCCCTGTCGGCCGCGGTGCTGTTCGATCGGGCGCTCAAGCAGACCCGCAGGGCCGCGCTGCGCGAACAGGGCCTGGTGCCACGCCCGTTGCCGCAGATCCGGATGGTCCGCTGGATGCGCGCTCCGCTGGAGACCTACGGCGCCTGGTCGTTGATGCTGCTGGAGAATGTGCGCTCGCTCGACGAGGCGGTCGAGGAGGTCCGCGAGGACCGGAAGCAGAAGGAGCAGAACGATGTCCGCCGCCGGGATCACAACCGGCTGGAGCGGGCCCGCGTCCGTGCGATGAACCGCCAGCACCGCGGCTGGAGCCGGGACCGGGGCCGGCCGCGCCCCGCACTGCCCAGCGGCGGCTCCGGTGGCGGCCAGACCGGCACGGAGCCCGTCATAGCCGCCGGGACGGCCGAACTTCCGGTACGCCCCCGGCCGGCCTTCCAGTCGGAGCGCTCCGAGCGGCCGGCTCCGGAGGAGGAGTCACGCACCGTCGATCTCACCGCCGAGGACGACACGCTGACGATCCCCCGGCTGGACTCGCTGGAACGCAAACTCCAGGATCTGGAACGGCAGTTCGGCTGAACGTCAGGCGGCGGACGCACGGGCGATGGGACGTCACGCGGTGTCGACGTCCAGTTCGAACCAGACGACCTTGCCGGCCCCCATCGAGCGCACGCCCCACGAATCGGCGAGCGCCTGGACGAGCAGCAGCCCGCGGCCCGACGTGGCGTTCTCCCCCCCCGGGGCGCGCAGCCGGGGGTGCCTGGTGGCGTGGTCGTGCACCTCGATCCGCAGCCGGTGAACCGGGCCCCCGGTCAGCGTCGCGGTGAGTACGGCTCCGCTGTCGGTGTGCTGGAGTGCGTTGGTGACGAGTTCGCTGGCCAGGAGCTCGGCGATGTCGGCCAGACCGGGCACGCCCCAGTGGCGCAGCTGCTCGCGCAGCAGCCTGCGCGACTCGGCTATGGCCGAGAAGTCCGCATGGCGTAATGAGTGCCGTAACTCCCGCACCTCAACAGTGTCCCCACTTCTGTGGCCACTCTTCCTTGTTGGCTGACGCTCCATCGCTCCGCTCCGGCCGCCGCCGTCATCCCCGTCGAACACCTTGTCGGGATGCATGCCCACCGGACGGCCTTCCAGTCATCGGTGCAGTCATGGGTGCCGGGTTTCGCGAGGTCAGTTGCGGAAGCGGCTGAACGGGGAATCCATCGGATGAGCCGATTCCACCCCCGAACCCCCGCGGGAGCCTGAATGCACGACGACCGGCAGTTGGTCGAGGGACGTCTGGACCGGGCGGTCGCCCAGTTCATCCGGCCTGCCCAGTACGCCGCACGGGTCCCGCTGTCCCTGTCCGTCTGGCACGTCCCCGGCGAACCGGTACCGGTGGAACAGGCGCTGAAGGGCGGCTACGAACCCTTCGCGCCCGGCACCGACTGGGGCACCCCCTGGTCGACCAGCTGGTTCCGGCTGGAGGGCACGGTGCCGCAGAGCTGGGTAGGGCAGCGCGTCGAGGCGGTCATCGACCCCGGGTTCAGCGGCGACGGGCCTGGCTTCCAGGCCGAGGGGCTGGTCTACGACGCCGGAGGCGTGCCCATCAAGGGCATCCATCCCGCCAACCGTCATGTCCCGGTGACCGGATTCGCGCTCGGTGGCGAGCCGGTGCATCTGCTGCTGGAGGCGGCCGCCAACCCGGCCGTACTCCATGACTTCTCCCCCACCCTGCTCGGCGACGTACTGACCGCGGGCGATCGGCCGCTGTACCGCTTCGCCTCCGCCGATCTGGCGGTCCTCGACGAGCAGGTCTGGCATCTGCTGCTGGACATCGAGGTGCTGTCCGAGCTGATGGGTGAGCTGGCCCCGCACGAACCGCGCCGGCACGAGATCCTGCGCGCGCTGGAGACCATGCTGGACACCCTGGATCTGCACCAGGTGCACGGCACCGCGCCCGCCGCCCGCGCCGAGCTGGTCGAGGTGCTGTCCCGCCCCGCGCACGCCAGTGCCCACCGGATCTCCGCCACCGGGCACGCCCACATCGACTCGGCGTGGCTCTGGCCGCTGCGCGAGACGGTCCGCAAGGCCTCCCGTACCTTCGCGAACGTCACCGCGCTCGCCCAGGATTACCCCGAGCTGGTCTTCGCCTGCTCGCAGGCCCAGCAGTACGCCTGGGTCAAGGAACACCAGCCGCACATCTGGCGGCGCATCCAGCGGGCCGTACGCGACGGCTCCTGGGCGCCGGTCGGGTCGATGTGGGTCGAGTCGGACGCCAATATGCCCGGCGGCGAGGCGCTGGCGCGGCAGCTCGTGCACGGCAAGCGGTTCTTCCTCGACGAGCTGGGGGTGGAGACCGAGGAGGTGTGGCTGCCGGACTCGTTCGGCTACACGGCCGCCTTCCCGCAGCTGGCGGAACTCGCCGGGGTCCGCTGGTTCCTCACCCAGAAGCTGTCGTGGAACCAGACCAACAAAATGCCGCACCACACGTTCTGGTGGGAGGGCATCGACGGGACCCGGGTCTTCACCCACTTCCCACCGGTCGACACCTACAACTCGCGGTTCGCCGGGCACGAACTCTCCCGCGCGGTAAGGAACTTCGCCGAGAAGGGCCGCGCCACCCGCTCCCTGGTGCCGTTCGGCTGGGGTGACGGCGGTGGCGGCCCGACCCGCGAGATGATGGAGAAGGCCCGCCGGCTGCGGTCGCTGGAGGGTTCGCCGCGCGTCGAGATCGAGAAGCCGGCCGCCTTCTTCGCGGCGGCGGAACGGGAGTACGCGCGCGAGGCGCCGGTCTGGTCCGGCGAGATGTACCTGGAGCTGCACCGGGCGACGTACACCACCCAGGCCAAGACCAAGCAGGGCAACCGGCGCAGTGAACACCTGTTGCGGGAGGCCGAGTTGTGGGCCACCGCCGCCGCGCTGCACAACCCGTCGTACGGCTATCCGTACGACGGCCTGGACCGGATCTGGAAGACGGTGCTGCTGCACCAGTTCCACGACATCCTGCCGGGCAGCTCGATCGCCTGGGTGCACCGCGAGGCCCGTGACACCTACGAGCGGGTGCGCGCCGAGCTGTCGGAGATCACCGCCTCTGCCGTACGGGCGCTGGGCGGCGGCGGTGCCGCCGTCCTCAACGCCTCCCCGTACGGGCGGGACGAGGTGGTCGAACTCGACGCCGCCGCACTGCCGGACGGCGCCGCCGCCCAGCCCCTGCCGGGTGGGCGGGCGGCCGTCGCCGTCCGGGTGCCCGCGCTCGGCTCCGCGACCGTGGCGGAGGCCGGCCCGGAACCCGCCCCGGTGTCCGTCACCGTCCGCGACGGCTCGCACATCCTCGACAACGGCCTGCTGCGGGTGGTCGTCGACCCGGACGGGTTGCTGGCCTCCGTCACCGACCTGACGGCGGGCCCGGCGGGGCGTGAGGTCCTGCCGCCCGGCACCCGGGGGAATCTGCTGCAGCTGCACCCCGACCACCCCAACAAGTGGGACGCCTGGGACATCGACCGGCACTACCGGCGCCGGCGCACCGACCTGACCGCCGCCGAATCGGTCGGGGCGACCGCCTCGGGACCGCTGCTCGCGGTCGTGCGCACCGTCCGGGCGTTCGGCGCTTCCCGGGTGCGGCAGGACATCCGGCTGCGCGCGGGCAGCAAGCGGCTCGACTTCGTCACGGAGGTGGACTGGCACGAGTCCGAGAAGGTGCTCAAGGCCGCCTTCCCCGTCGATGTGCACGCCGACCGCAGCGCGTCCGAGATCCAGTTCGGGCATGTCTTCCGCCCGACCCACACCAACACCAGCTGGGACGCGGCCCGTTTCGAGATCTGCGCGCACCGCTGGGTGCGCGTCGCCGAGCCCGGCTACGGCGTCGCGGTGCTCAACGACTCGACGTACGGCCACGATGTGAACCGCACCGTCCACTCCGGACGCGCGGCCACCACCGTCCGGCTCACCCTGCTGCGCGCCCCGCACAGCCCGGACCCGGAGACCGACCAGGGCACCCACCGCTTCACCTACGCGCTGCTGCCGGGCGCCGGGACCGGTGACGCGGTCGCCGAGGGGCTCGCGCTGAATCTGCCGCTGCTGATCGCCGAGGCGCCGGCCTCTCCGTCACTGGTGTCGGCGGATCATCCCGGGATCACGGTCGAGGCGGTGAAGCTCGCCGACGACCGCTCGGGCGATGTGATGGTGCGGCTGTACGAGTCGCGGGGCGGCCGAGCCGCCGGCACCCTCTCGACGGGGTTCCCTGTCGCGGACGCCCAGGTGACGGACCTGCTGGAACGCCCGCTGCGGGCGGCGGAGCGGACGGCCGGCGGGGGCGTCGCGCTGGAGCTGCGGCCGTTCCAGATCCTGACGCTGCGGCTGCGGCCGGGGCCGGGGCGTCCTTAGGACGGCGGTGCGCCGCTCCTCACCGCCGCGGTACGTTCCGCAGGTTCGAGCGCGCATCTGCAGCATCTTGCCGACGCCCCCGTCGAGCACGGTCTTGCTCATCGAGAGCGCGAAGCCGCCGATCTGCTCACCTGTGATCTTCGGCGGGATGGACAGCGCGTTCGGATCGGTGACCACGTCCACCAGCGCAGGACCCTTGTGCCGGAACGCGCCGCGCAGCGCGTCCCGCAGCTCCTTCGGCTTCTCCACCCGGACCCCGTAGGCCCCGCACGCCCGCGCGACCGCCGCGAAGTCCGGGTTGTGGTTCGTCGTGCCGGAGGCGGGCAGGCCCGCCACCAGCATCTCCAACTCGACCATGCCGAGCGAGGAGTTGTTGAACAGGACGATCTTGACCGGCAGGTCGTGCTGCACCAGGGTCAGGAAGTCGCCCATGAGCATCGAGAAACCGCCGTCGCCCGACATCGAGACGACCTGCCGGCGGCGGTCCAGGAACTGCGCGCCGATCGCCTGCGGCATCGCGTTCGCCATCGACCCATGGGTGAACGAGCCGATCACCCGGCGCTTGCCGTTCGGGGTCAGATAGCGCGCCGCCCAGACATTGCACATGCCGGTGTCGACGGTGAAGATCGCGTCGTCTGCGGCCTCCTCGTCCAGGACCGACGCCACGTACTCGGGATGGACCGGGACGTGCTTCTCGACCTTGCGGGTGTACGCCTTCACGATGCCCTCGAGGGCGTCGCTGTGCTTCTTCAGCATCCGGTCGAGGAACGTGCGCTGCGACCTGGCCCGCACCTTGGGCGTCAGGGAGCGCAGCGTCTCGCGTACGTCGCCCCACACGGCCAGATCCAGCTTGGAGCGGCGGCCGAGGTGCTCCGGGCGGACGTCCACCTGCACGATCTTCACGTCGTCGGGCAGGAAGGCGTTGTACGGGAAGTCCGTGCCGAGCAGGATCAGCAGATCGCACTCGTGCATCGCCTCGTACGCGGCGCCGTAGCCGAGCAGGCCGCTCATGCCCACGTCGTACGGGTTGTCGAACTGGATCCACTCCTTGCCGCGCAGGGCGTGGCCCACCGGCGCCTTCACACGCTCGGCGAAGGCCATCACCTCGTCGTGAGCGCCGGCCGTGCCGCTGCCGCAGAACAGCGTGACCTTGTCGGCGTCGTCCACCGGTGCGCCGGATCGCGTCGACGATCGGATTCAGGCTGTCGCCGACCACGCCGTACATGCGCTCCACCCCGGCACGCACCAGGACATCGACGAACTGCTCGGCCACGGTCTGCTTCGCCATCGGGCGCCAATCGCTCGTCGCGGGACTTGACTCCATCTCCGCATGACGCGCACGGGTCCGCCACCCGGACCCCCGGGCGGGCTGAATTCAGCCCGCCCGGCCCTAGGCGTCCCAGACGCCGACAGCCGTGCGGTCGTCGGCGTAGCCCTTGACGCGGGTCTGCGACTCGGCCAGGAACGCGGTGAGGCCCGGCGGCTCGCCGCTCCCCCACCGGTGGGCCAGCCGCGCGGCGAGCGCCGGCTCGCCGCGGAGCGGTTCCGCGAAGCCGGCGCTGCACAGCAGCAGCGCGTCGCCGGGGTGCGCGACCGAGGCGCGGAAGCGGAACCGTTCCTCTGGCTCGGACGGCTTCCGCAGCGGGTCCAGGTCCTGCCAGCTTCCGTCGCGGATCCGGAACAGACCGCCGTCCCCGACCCCGAAGAACAGCCGGATGCGGCAGGACGGGTCGACCGGCAGCAGCAGGCACCGCAAGGAGGCCGTGTATTCGCCCTCCTCCAGCCCGAGATCCTCGCCCCGGGCCCGCAGCCGCCCGTAGCAGCGGTCGGTGAGCCGGTGCAGCCCCGATTTGAGCGAGCCCCGGCGGGCGGAGCGGATGTCCTCCGACAGCCGCAGTTGGCTCCGGCCGACCGCGCCCGCGATCCACCGGCAGGCGTCCTGCGCCGCCCGGTGCGCGTCATCGGCCGCCCGCGCCCCGCTGGCGACCGCCAGCAGCAGCAGGCCGTCGTCCCCCGCCCCGAAGCGCGCCGTCAGCAGCGCGTCACGGCGGGGCTGGCCCCGGTACCGGGCGGAGTCCCCGCGCACGGACACGGTCCGCAGCGTCAGGACGCCGTAGTGCGCCCCGTCCAGCACGGTGTCGGGTACGAGGTTGTCGAGTTCGTCCGGGTGCGTCACGGGCCAGGCCGTCGGCTCCGCCGCGTACGTCGGAGGCCCGTCGCCCACGAACGGTGCCGCCTCTTCGACGAGCGGCTCCGCCGCGGCCCACCCCGGCGGCAGATCCGGCGCGGGGCCGGGGTCCGGATCGCTCCAGGTCACCGGTCCTTCGCCGAACGAGGTCGCGTCCCGTGTCCCGCGCCACTCCGGTTCCCGCGGTTGCTCCGGCTCCTGCGGCTGCCGCGGCTGCTCCGGTTCCTGCCGCTGGGGCGGCTGCTGCGGCTGGTACGTCTGGTGCGGTCCCCATGCCTCCCCGGCCGCGGGGATCACTCCGCCGCGCGGTGGCAGCTCCTCGGGCGACCGCTGCGGGGACGGGACGACGGGCGGGGCGGCGGGCGGTTCGGCTTGCGGGGCCGTGGGCGGTGCGGTCCGGCGGAGGCGGAGGGTGTCCGGCGGGCCGGGATCGTCGAGGGCTGACGGATCGTCCCGAACGGGTGGCTCGTCCTGAACGGGTGGTTCTTCCGGGGTGCTCACGGCTGACAGGGCCGAGGCGTAGTGGTCGTCGACGGTGTCGGCCGACTCTTGGGGAACGCCCGGTTCCGGGCTCCCGTACAACTCGCGCCACCACTCGTCCTCTTGACGAGGGTGCGTCTCCCCCTGCTGGCTCATGCCCTTATTGTCCACCGCGAAGGGCCTTCGGAAACGGCGGATGCGTGACCGAACCCCGGCCCGTCGGCCGGCCCTCCCCCCACGGTGGGGTCGGCCGACGGCGCCTCAGCGAAACGACCCAAGTGGTGTCAAGTCACTCCCGCAGTGCCGCCACACTGGCAGAACAGGCGGGTGAGCAGCGAAGATGTCCGCGGCGGGAACCCGCCGTGGCTCATTTCCGCCATCTTGGGGAGGGGGCGCCGTGCTCGGTGCCATAGGACTCGACGACGTACAGGAGTCGGCTTACCGCGCGTTGATCGCTCTGGGCGCCGCCGAAATATCCGATCTGGCGCACCGCCTCAGCACGTCCGAGGACGACGCCGCACGCACCTTGCGTCGGCTGGAGGGCCGTGGACTCGTCGCCCAGTCCTCGGCCCGGCCCGGCCGCTGGGTGGCCGCTCCCCCGGGCGTGGCCCTGGCCGCGCTCCTCACCCAGCAGCGGTACGAACTCGAACAGGCGGAGCTGGCGGCCGCCGTGCTCGCCTCGGAGTTCCGGGCCGAGGCCACCGAGCCCGCCGTCCACGACCTGGTGGAAGTGGTGACCGGCGCGAACGCCGTAGCCCAGCGCTTCCTACAACTGCAACTCGGTGCGGAGAAGGAGGTCTGCGCCCTGGTCACCGGCCACCCGGTCGTCGTGAGCGGCATGGACAACAGCGCCGAGGAGCAGGCCGCGGAACGCGGCGTCGCCTACCGCGTGGTGATCGAACGTGAGATCCTCACCAGCCCGAACGGCATCACGGAACTGTCCGCCGCGATGAGCCGCGACGAACAGATACGGGTGATCGACCGGGTTCCGACGAAACTGGTCCTCGCCGACGGCACGCTCGCCATGGTTCCGCTGACCCGCCGTGCGGGACAGCCCGCCGCGCTGGTGGTGCACGCCAGCGGCCTGCTCGAGTCCCTGATGGGCCTCTTCGAGGGCGTATGGCGCCAGGCCATGCCGCTGCGGCTGAAGGGCGTCGTGATCGACGAGCAGCCTCTGCACGAACCCGACGGCCTGGACCTGCAGATCCTGTCGCTGCTGCTCGCCGGACTCACCGATGCCAGCGTCGCGAAACAGCTCGACCTCGGGCTGCGCACCGTGCAGCGCAGGGTCAAACACCTCATGGAGATGGCCGGGGTCACCACCCGGCTCCAGCTCGGCTGGCACACCTACGAACGCGACTGGGTCGCCCGCCACGGCTGACCGGCCCACCTCGGCCGGACTCCGGCCACCCGATGGCCGCCCACCGGCCACCGGCCACCCGGACGATATCCGGGGGCGGCCACCGCGGCTTTCCGGCAGGGTGAGCGCATGGGGACCCCACAGCTGTTGCTGATCGGCGCCGTGATGCTGCTCGGCCTGCTCGGCGTGCTGGTGCCCGGCGTACCGGGGTCGCTGCTGTGCTGGAGCGCGGTGCTGTGGTGGGCCACCAATCTGCACACCACGCTCACCTGGGCGGTCCTGGCCACCGCCACCGGACTGCTCGCCCTCAACCAGGTGATCCAATGGCTGCTCCCCGCCCGCCGCATCCGCGACTCGGGACTCAGCTGGCGCAATCTGTTCGCCGCCGGTTCCGCCGCCATCGCCGGTTTCGTCGTCCTCCCGGTGATCGGCGCCCCCATCGGCTTCGTCACCTACATCTACGCCGTGGAACGCGTCCGCCTCGGCACGCACGGCGCCGCCTGGACCGCCACCCGCACCGCGATGCGCGCCATCGGCCGCTCCGTCCTCGCCGAGCTGTTCTCCTGCCTGCTCGTGGCCGGCGCCTGGCTCGGCGCCGTGCTCTTCGCCTGAACGCGGCCTGACGCGGCTCGACCGGCCCGGCCCGTCCCGACGCGCCGCCGGAGCCCGTGCCGCCACAGACCGCGGCACCGCTGCGACCAGCGGCCGGACAGGTCCTAGGCCCAGCGCCCGATGCCAGGGGGGACGGCGGGTGTGAGGCTGGCTGTATGGCGACTTTCAGTGCGGGCGAGCGGGCGTATTTGGACGGGCAGAAGCTGGGCCGGCTGGCGACGGTCGACGGAAAGGGCCAGCCGCAGGCGAATCCGGTGGGGTTCGTGGTACGCGAGGACGGTGCGATCGATATCGGCGGGTATGCGATGGGGACCACGAAGAAGTGGCGGAACATCGCGGGGAATCCGCTGGTCTCGCTGATCGTCGATGACATCGTCAGCCATCAGCCGTGGATGGTGCGCGGGATCGAGATCCGGGGTGAGGCGGAGCAGGTGACCGGGGCCCACGATCTGGGGGCGCATCTCAGTCCTGAGGTGATCCGGATCCGGCCCCGCCGGATCATCAGCTGGGGGATCGAGGGCGGGGAGTCCGGGATGCGCGGGCGCACGGTGTCAGAGGACGCCCTCTAGGGCGAGCAGAGTGCGCTTGCGGTCAAGGCCGCCGGAGTAGCCGGTGAGGCTGCCGTCGGCGCCGATCACGCGGTGGCAGGGGCGGAGGACGAGCAGCGGGTTCCCGCCGACCGCGCCGCCGATGGCGCGCACCGCGCCGGGGGATCCGGCGGCTGCCGCGAGGTCGCGATAGGTGACGGTCGCGCCGTAGGGGACGGCGTCGAGGGCGTTCCAGACCCTGCGGCGGAAGTCGGTGCCGGTGGGGGCGAGGGGGAGGTCGAACTCCCGGCGGTCGCCCGCGAAGTACTCCTTGAGCTGGCGTTCGGCCTCAGTGAAGGCGGTCGGCTCGTGGCGCCAGCCAGGCAGGATCGTGGCGCCGCCGCGCTGGCCGGGGACGGAGAGCGAGGTGAGGGCGGTGCCGTCGCTGGTGAGGAGGAGCTCGCCGAGGGGGCTGTCGAAGGTGGTGTACAGGGTCACGGGAGTGGTCACGGGGCTGGTCATCAGGTCGTCAACTCCAGTCGGGGGCGGGCGCGGTGGCCCGCGGCCCAGAGGTGGTGGAGGGCGTAGCTGCGCCAGGGGCGCCACGCGTCACTGAGCGGTGGTTCGTTGGGCAGGGCGACGTCGGGGTCGCCGAGGGCGCGGAGCCGGATGTAACCGGCCGTCCACGGGTCGATGCCGGACAAGGTGAGGAGTACGCGGCCCGCTTCGTCCCGGTCGGCGCCGGGGTCGAGCCGCAGGGTTCCGTCGGCCAGCGCGGCGGTCAGCGGACGCAGGGCGGGATCACCGATACGGGCGGGTTCGGGGAAGAGGTGGGTGAGCCCGCCGTCGGCGACGGGGAGCGGCTCGCCGTACGCCGTGACGAGCGCCCCGGCGGCGGCCGGGCCGCCGAGTACGGCGCGGACCGCCAGCTCGTCGGGATCGGCCGCGCCCGGTGAGCGGAGCCCGGGGCGGGCGGCGACCAGCGGGCCGAGGAGGGGATCGCCGCGCAGCGAGTCCGCGATGGCGTACGGGTCGGCGTCCAGGTCGAACAGCCGGCGCACCCGCTGTACGGCGGTCGTCAGGTCCCGCAGGTCGGCGAGGCGGAGCCGGCAGTCGAGCCAGCCGGATCGGCCTCGCTCGTCGACCTCGGCCACGCCGGGGCCGTGCGGCAGCCGCAGGGTCCGCCGGTAGGTGCGCCGGCCGGGCTGACCGGTGATCTCCTCGATCCCGGGCACCAGGTCCGCGCGCAGGAAGTCGAAGACTCCTGCCGCGTCGTACGGGCCCCGGTAGGCGAGCCGCAGGGGCACGCCGGAACCCGGGGCCGAACCGGGCGCCAGGCCGCCGGGCTCCGCCGCACGGGCGGCGGCACTGCCGGCCTTGGTGGCACTGCCTTCCTTGGTGGCGTTGCCGGTCTTGGTGGCACTGCCGGTCTTGGTGGCGCGCGCGGCGGCGCGCAGTTCGCTCGGGGTGCGGGCGTAGACCTCGCGAATCGTGTCGTTGAACTGGCGGACGCTGGCGAAACCGGCCGCGAACGCCGTGTCGGTCACGGACAGCGTGGTGGTCTGCAGCAGGACCCGTGCGGCCAGGGCGCGCTGAGCGCGGGCCAGCGCCACGGGCCCTGCGCCGACTTCGGCGGTGAGCTGCCGGTGGACCTGGCGGGAGCTGTAGCCGAGCCGGTCGGCGAGGCCCGCGACGCCCTCGCGGTCGACCACGCCGTCGCCGATCAGCCGCATGGCGCGGCCGACGACGTCGGCACGGATGTTCCACTCCGGGGAGCCGGGGACGGCATCGGGGCGGCAGCGCCGGCAGGCGCGGAAGCCGCCGCTCTGGGCGGCGGCGGCCGTGGGATAGTAGCGCACGTTCCGCTGTTTAGGCGTCACGGCTGGGCAGCTGGGGCGGCAGTAGATGCCTGTCGTCGCGACGGCGAAGAAGAAGACGCCGTCGAAACGGGCATCGCGGCCGCGTACCGCCGCATATCCGGTCTCTTCGTCAATCATGTTCTCCAGTCTGCGGCATCGGGCGGGAATCGACTGGCGGAAATCAGACATGGCGATCAGCGGGGCGGCGCAGCTTGTGAGAGCGCTCTCACAGCGTCTTGCCAGGAGATACCCTGTCCGCATCCAGCTCGCAGAGGAGCGTTCAGTGTCCGAGCAGACCTTCCCGTCCCGCCCCACCCTGGAGGCCGTCGCCGAGCGGGCCGGGGTGTCGCGGGCCACCGCGTCGCGCGTGGTCAACGGCGGGGCGGGGGTGCGCGCGCCGCTGGCCGACCGGGTGCGGCAGGCGGTCGACGAACTCGGCTACGTACCGAACCAGGCGGCCAGGACCCTGGTCACCCGCCGCAACGACGCGGTGGCCGTGGTGGTCGCCGAGCCGGAGACCCGGTTCTTCTCCGACCCGTTCTTCGCCCAGCAGGTGCGCGGCATCAGCAAGGAACTGACCGCGCACGACAACCAGCTGGTGCTGCTGCTGGTCGAGGGCACGGCCGACTACGACCGGGTCGGCCGTTACCTCGCGGGTGGCCATGTCGACGGCGCGCTGATCTTCTCCCTGCACGCCCACGACCCGCTGCCCGAACTCGCCCGCAAGGCGGGCGTTCCCACGGTCTTCGGCGGACGTCCCGGCTGGGCGGAGACCGAGCGGGACCGCAGCGCGCTGTACGTGGACTGCGACAACCGCGGCGGGGCGCGTACGGCCGTACGCCTGCTGACGAGCCTCGGGCGCCGCCGTATCGCGCACATCAGCGGACCGCTCGACCAGACCGCGTCCGTCGACCGGCTGGACGGATTCCGCGACGTTCTGCCGGACTGCGACCCGATGCTGATCGCCGAAGGCGACTTCACACCGGACGGCGGCGAGCGCGCGATGGCCCGGCTGCTGGACCGCTGCCCGGACCTCGACGCGGTCTTCGCCGCCTCCGACCTGATGGCGTCGGGGGCGCTGCGCGTGCTGCGGCAGCGCGGGCTGCGCGTGCCCGACGATGTCGCGGTGGTCGGCTTCGACGACATGGTCCAGGTCGCGCAGTGGACCGATCCCCCGCTGACGACGGTCCGGCTGATGGCCCGGCTGCTGCTGAGCGGCCTCGACCCGAGGCGGGACGTTCCCGGCGCCCTGCCGCTGTCCTCGGTGATCACCCCCACCCACCTGGTCAGGCGGCGCTCCGCCTGACGCCGTGACAGCCGGCCGCCCCGGGCGCCAAGGTCCGGGGGGTCCGGGACGGTTGGGAACGGAAGGCAACGGGAAGGTCACGGACTGACAGCGATTGTGAAGGTGCGGTGATGGTGCGCACCCCCGCCAACAGGAGGACGCTCATGGTCTACACGATCATCCTCGGCATTGTGATTGTGGCCCTCGGCATCGCGAGCGTCGTGGCCACCTTCTGGAGCGAGGGAAGTCCGATCGCGGTCCGGCGCCGTCACCGTCACAACGGCGCCGGCTGAACCCACCGGCGCGGCCGCCTCGTTGGCGGCCTCGCCGGAGGGTCCGGCCCCGGACGCGGGGGCCGCCTCAGGCCTCCCTGCGGTGGCCGCCACCGCGCTTCGCCTCGTACATCGCCCGCCCCGCCGCCGACTTCATCTTCCAGTCACGGCGCATCTCGGCGCGGAGCCGCTGGTCGGTGCGGGAGGCGATCCACGCGTTCTCCCGCAGCAGCTTGCGGTAGCTCTCCAGCCGGCGGTGCGGCAGCGAGCCGTCCTCCAGGGCGGCGAGCACCGCGCAGCCGGGCTCCGCGACATGCGAGCAGTCGTGGAACCGGCAGTCGGCGGAGAGCGCATCGATCTCCGAGAAGGCCTGCGAGAGACCGGACTCGGCGTCCCACAGCCCGACACCCCGCAGCCCGGGGGTGTCGATGAGCACCCCGCCGGACGGCAGCGGCAGCAGGTCACGCGTGGTGGTGGTGTGCCGGCCCTTGCCGTCGGCGTCACGGATGGCCTGCACCTCCTGCACCTCCCGGCCCAACAGGGCGTTGGTCAGCGTGGACTTGCCCGCGCCGGACTGGCCGAGCAGCACCGAGGTGGTGCCCGCCAGCACCGCCCCGAGCACATCGATGCCTTCCCCGGTCGTGGCGCTCACCACCAGCACCTGGACGCCGGGAGCAGCGCTCTCGGCGTCGGCGAGCAGATGGGTCGTGTCGCCCGCCAGATCCGCCTTGGTGAGGACGACGAGCGGCTGCGCGCCGCTCTCCCAGGCCAGCGACAGGAACCGCTCCAGGCGGCCCAGGTCGAGTTCGGCGGCGAGCGACACCGCGATCACGGCGTGATCGATGTTGGCCGCCAGCACCTGGCCCTCGGACCGGGTGGACGAGGTCGAGCGGACGAAGGCGGTACGGCGTGGCAGCACCGCGCGGACGGCGGGACCGGTCGCGGCGACCGGGTCGACGGCCACCCAGTCGCCGGTGCAGGCCATCTTCATGGGGTCGGAGGAATGGACCGGGGTGGTGTCCGCGCGCAGCGTGCCATCAGGGGTGACGACGTCGCACAGCCCGCGGTCGACCCGCACGATCCGGCCGGGCAACAGGCCCTGCGCGGCGTACGGGGTGAATTCGGTGTCGAGAATGGAGTCCCAGCCGTACGAGGTGAGCGGGTGGGAAGCAGATCCGTTGATCAACGGAATGCCCTTCGAAAGGGCGGTCCCGGAGCTGAGGGTTCGGAAGAGGTCAGCCGGCGACCGCGGAGGTGAGGAGGACGTGCATCGGAATGCGGGCAGAGCCCTGCGCAATGACAGTCATCGAAAAACACCTCCACGTATGTGTGCGGGCCGCGGTCTTCCACCGCTGCGCTCCTGAGGAAGTTACGACACGGCTCAGATCGCTGTCCACCCCTTTTTGCGCGGCCCGCCGACCTCTCCTGATGTCCGGTTCCGATGCCGGTTCCGATGCCGGTTCCGATGCCAGTGCCGATGCCAGTGCCGATGCCAGTGCCGGTTCCGATGTCCGATTCGTTCAAGACTCCGGAGTCCGGGCCCGCCTAACGTGAGCCGTATGACTCCTCGTTTCTCGTTCATCGGTCTGGTCGCCTCCGACATGGCCGCGTCGCTCGCCTTCTACCGCCGGCTCGGTCTGGACATCCCGGCGGAGGCCGACGCCCAGCCGCACGTCGAGGCCGCCCTTCCCGGCGGCCCGCTCCTCGTATGGGACACCGAGGAGGTCATCCGCTCCTTCACCCCGGGATGGCAGCCCCCGCAGGGCTCCGGGCGGGTCGGACTGGCCTTCGCCTGTGACGGCCCCGCCGAGGTGGACAAGGTCTACGCCGGCCTCGTGGACGCCGGGTACACGGGACACCTCGCGCCGTTCGACGCCTTCTGGGGGCAGCGTTACGCCACCGTCCTGGACGCCGACGGCAACCACGTCGACCTGCTGGCGGTGCTGCCCGCTAGCGAATGAGCTCGCCCAGCGGCACCCCGGCCAGCGCCTTCACCTCGCGCGCGAGGTGAGCCTGGTCGGCGTAGCCCGCGACCACCGCGACCTCGGCGAACGGGGTGCCGCGCCGGGCCAGTTCCAGTGCCCGCTGCAGCCGCAGTACCCGCGCCAGCATCTTCGGGCCGTAGCCGAACGCCGCCAGGCAGCGCCGGTGCAGCTGCCGTTCGCCCAGCCCGGCGGCTTTCGCGACGGATGCCACGCTCCCGCCGGAGGCCAGCCGCGCCGCCGTCGCGGCCGGCAGCGGATCCGCGGTCCCGGCCTCGCGGCCCTGCCCGTACCCGTACCCGTACCCGAGCCCGTTCCCGGCCACCGCCTCCTCCAGCGCGGTCCCCGGGTCTGCGGCGTCATCGATCCGCTCCGCGATCCGCCGCGCGGTGCCGCCCGGCCACAGCGCGTCCAGCGGGACGCGCAGGTCCCGCAGTTCGTACGCCGGGACGCCCAGCACCCCCGGCCCCGTGCCGGGCGCGAACCGCAGTCCGGCGAAGCGCGCGCCGGCGGGAGTCTCCGCGACATGGGCGCGGGTGTCGGGACCGGTGACGATCAGTTGCCCGTCCGACCAGATCACGTCCATGCACCCGTCGGGCAGCACCCGGTAGGGGCCGCCGTCCCCGGCCCCGACGGTCCTGGTCCAGAGCACCGCGCCCGCGACCCGCGACGACCTCTCCCGGTACACACCCCCATTGTGCCCCGCGGGGCCCGGGTTCCGGCGCCCGGCGACCGGACTCCAGGTCCCGGACTCCAGGTCGCGGACTCGGGTCCCGGTTCAGTCGCGGCGGCGGAGGCGGGAGCGGACGTCCGCCGGGGGGAGGAAGCCCGCCCAGCGCTCGGGGAATTCGGCGGGAGGGTCGTCGGGGCCGGGGTCGCCGTCATCGTCGTCGCGGCCGTCCTCGGCGGCGTGCTCCGCACGTCGTTTGGCGGCGTCGGCGACCACCCGGACGGCCACGGCCTCGAGGGCGCGGGCGTTCTCCTCACGGGCGGCGGCGGTCGCGAGGGACGGCCAAATGCGGTCCACGGCCGCGTTGACGGCTGCGCCGACCAGGACCGCGAAGGCGGAGATGCCGATCCACAGCAGCACCGCGACGGGCGCGGCCAGCGACCCGTAGATCGTCGGGCCCTCGACGGTGTGCGTCAGGTAGATCCGCAGGAGGAAGCTGCCCAGGACCCACATCATCAGGGCGATGAGCGCCCCCGGCACGTCCTCGTACCAGGGCGACCGCACCGGCACGGACACGTGATAGAGCGTGGTGAGGAAGGCGATCGACACCAGCAGGACGACCGGCCAGTAGAGGATGTGGATCGTGCCCTGGCTGCGCGGCAGCAGCGAGACGAACGCGTCGGGCCCGGCCACCATGAGGGGCAGCACGACCGCGCCCACGATGAGCGCGACGATGTACAGCACAAGGGCGAGCAGCCGGGTCCTGACGATCCCGCGGTGCCCTTCCAGGCCGTACATGATCGTGATGGTGTCGACGAAGACATTGAGGGCGCGGGAACCCGACCAGAGCGCGATCACGAAGCCGAGCGAGATGAGATCGGGCCGCCGCCCGTGGAAGACGCTGTCGACCAGCGGCCGCACCAGCTGGTTCACGCCCTTGTCCGACAGGACGGTCGCAGACGCGGTGAGGATGTTCTCGCGGAGGTGGGCGATGGTGTCGGTGCGGATGACCGAGTCCACGTAGCCGAGCGCGCCGACGAGACCGAGCAGCAGCGGCGGCAGGGACAGCAGGACGAAGAAGGCGGCCTCCGCGGCGAGTCCGGTGACCCGGTACTCGATGGAGGAGTTGACGGTGTCCTTCAGCAGCAGCCAGCCGACCCTGCGCTTCGACACATTCCGGTACAGGACCCGAGCTCTGCCCCAGCGGCCGGGGGACCGCTCTCTTCTTCCATCCGCTGCGTGCACCCGCCTACGGTAGCCGCCCCGGGCAGAGCCGGTCCCACTCCCTTCGGGCCACCGGTCCGCGACCCGCGGCGGCGGGGCGGCTCCTTCCGCCCGGTGTGCGCGGGCGCCTACGGTTGCTGCCATGAGTCCCCCTACGCATATGGTGACCAACCAGCCTCCGCCGCTGGTCGGCCATGACGTCTACGCCTCCGACGCCGCGCTCGTCGAGGCCGTGGAACGCCATGCCGCTCCGGAACGGCTGGCGGAGATCCACTCCGAACTGGGCGAGCTGGGCCGGGCGGCGGGCTCGGCGCAGGTACAGCGCTGGGGGGACCAGGCGAACACCCATCCCCCGGTGCTGCGTACGCACGACAGATACGGCACCCGGATCGACGAAGTCGAGTTCCACCCGTCCTGGCACCGGCTGCTGGGCCGCGCGGTGTCGGCCGGCCTGACCGACGCCTGGTCCCGTCCCGACGGCCATCTGCGCCGTGCGGCCGGGTTCCTGGTGTGGTCGCAGGCCGAGGCCGGGCACGGCTGCCCGGTGTCGATGACCCACGCGGCGGTGCCCGCCCTGCGTGCCGATCCGGCGCTGGCCGCCGAATGGGAGCCGCGACTCCGCTCGCGGATCTACGATCCGAAGCTCGCCCCGGCGGACCGGAAGCCGGGCGCGCTGTTCGGAATGGGAATGACGGAGAAGCAGGGCGGATCGGACGTACGGGCCAACACCACCCGCGCCCAGCCGCTCGCCGAGGACGGCACGTACGCCCTGACCGGCCACAAGTGGTTCTGCTCCGCGCCGATGTCGGACGGCTTCCTGGTGCTGGCGCAGGCTCCGGACGGGCTCAGCTGCTTTCTGCTGCCGCGGGTGCTGCCGGACGGGACACGTAACGTCTTCGCGATCCAGCGGCTGAAGGACAAGCTCGGCAATCGTTCCAACGCCTCGTCGGAGGTGGAGTTCGACGGGACGTGGGCGCGCCGGGTCGGCGAGGAGGGCCGCGGGGTCGCGACCATCATCGAGATGGTCGCAGCGACCCGGCTGGACTGCGCCGTCGGTTCCGCGGCGATCATGCGGCAGTCGGTCGCTCAGGCGGTGCACCATGCCGCGCACCGCAGCGCATTCGGGGGCCCGCTGATCGACAAGCCGCTGATGCGCAACGTGCTGGCGGACCTCGCCCTGGAGTCCGAGGCCGCCACCACCACCGCGCTGCGGCTGGCCGCCTCCTACGATTCCGGCGGCGAGCAGGAGCGGCATTTCCGGCGGCTGGCGGTGGCCGTCACCAAGTACTGGGTGACGAAGCGCTGCCCGGCGGTCGCGGTGGAGGCCCTGGAATGCCTCGGCGGCAACGGATACGTGGAGGAGTCGGGCATGCCCCGGCTGTTCCGGGAGTCCCCGCTGAACTCGGTCTGGGAGGGCTCGGGCAACGTCCAGGCGCTGGATGTCCTGCGGGTACTGCGCCGTGATCCTCCGGCCCTGAACGCCTTCCTCAGCGAGATCGGCCTGGCCCGTGGCGCGGACCACCGACTCGACGGCGCCATCAAGGGGCTGCTCACCGAACTCGCCGACCTGGACGGTGTGGAGGCCAGGGCCCGCCGCATCGTCGAACGCATGGCCCTGATCCTCCAGGGCTCGCTGCTCGTGCGCTTCGCGCCCTCCTCCGTGGCCGACGCGTTCTGCGCCTCGCGGCTCGGCGGCGACTGGGGAGCCACCTTCGGCACCCTGCCGCACACCCTCGACCTGGCCTCGATCGTGGACCGCGCCCGGCCGGACGCCGACTGAGGACGCCGGCCGAGGACGCCGGCCGAGGACTCGGTCGAGGACTCGGTCGACGAGGAGGTGGGCGCGGTAGCGGGCCCGCACCCTCCGAGGGGTATCGGAGAGGAACGGTCCGCTACCGCGCCGGCAGAGGGTGGCGCCGCGCCGACTCGGCACCACCCCCGGTCCTGCGACCACCGGGGGAGGTGCGCGACATGGCGGAATTCCCCCCTTGTGGTGCGGTCGGACGACGGAGTATGTGCCGGCGACCGCACTTGCGGTGATGCCGCGTCACTGTCCGCCCGGCCGCCGGGCACTCGCAACGGTTGCAGCCGTTGCACTGGATATGCCGGTTGCCGCCGCATGACGCATCCCGCGGCGGCACCATGGAGTGCAGCATTGAGAAGCATGCGATCCAGTGGCGAAGTGACACACCCACCGACCGGTCCCGGCCGCCTCGGGCCGATGGGCGTCCGCGATTCGGCGCGGCTGCTCGCCAGTGTGCGCGAGGCCGCACTGGCCGGTGACGCCCCGCCCGCGGCGCTGCGGACGGTCATCGGCGAATCCTGGCTCAGGGTGCTCAACCACGGTGTGGATCCGGACATCGGCCGGCACTCCACCCTGCTGTCCACCGAGGAGATCGAACACCGCCGGCAGTCCTCGCCCCTGGGCGACGTCATGCCGCTGCTGCGCGAGGGACTGGTGTCGGTGGCCGACATCGCCTCGCACATCATGGTGGTCACGGACGCCGACGGCCGGGTGCTGTGGCGGGACGGCAGCCTCGCGGTGCGCAAGAGCGCGGACCGGCTCGGTTTCGCCGAGGGCGCGTCCTGGGCCGAGGACGTGGTCGGCACCAACGCGATCGGCACCGCGCTGGTGACCCGCGCGCCCGTGCAGGTGCACTCCGCCGAGCACTTCGTACGCACCCACCACGCATGGACCTGCGCCGCCGCCCCGCTGCACGACCCGCGCGACGGGCGGCTGCTGGGCGTCGTGGACATCAGCGGCCCCGCGGCCACCCTCCACCCGGCGACGCTGTCCCTGGTGACCGCCGTGACCCGGGTCGCCGAGGGCGAGCTGCGGCTCCGGCACTGGGCCTCCATCGAACGGTTGCGAGCGATCGCCGCGCCCCTGCTGGCGCGTATCGAGGGCAAGGCCGTGGCCGTGGACCGCAACGGCTGGACCGCCGCGGTCACCGCCATGGCGCCGCCGGACCGGGTGGCCCTGCCGCTGTCCGTGCGGTCCGGCGAGGTGTGGCTGCCCAGCCTCGGCATGTGCTCCCTGGAACCGCTGCCCGGCGGCTGGCTGATCCGGGTCGGCGACCGGCAGCGGCCGTCGGCCGCGAGCCGCGTCGTCCTCGACGTCAGCCTGCCGCGCGCCTGGGCCGTCACGGTCTCCGGTGCGGCCGGCTGCTGGGCCCAGCAGCTCAGCCCGCGCCATGCCGAGCTGCTCTTCGTCCTCGCCGTGCACCGCGGCGGCCGCAGCGCCGCCGAGCTGGCCCACGACCTGTTCGGTGACGCCGGCCGCACGGTGACGGTCCGCGCCGAGCTCTCGCGGCTCCGCCGCAACCTCGCGGGCGTCCTCGCCCACCGGCCCTACCGCTTCGCCGACGGCGTCGACGTCGAACTCATCCGCCCCCACCACCCCGCCGACCTCCTCCCCCACTCCCAGGCCCCAGCCGTCCGGGCGGCCCGCGCCTGAACCGCTCCCCGGGGGTGGCTGCCGTCTTGATCCCAGCCATCGGCTCGTGCACCCGATGGCCTCAAACGCCGGCCGGGCTGAGAGCGGCGTGCACCCTCTGGGCCGGCCGAAGCGCGGCCTCACGCACCGGACGGGCCGCGGTACGGCCCCACACCCCCCGCAACCGAAGCGGCAAGCTTCCAGCCCGCCCGGTGTTTGAGGGCTATCGGAAGGCCGGGAGCTGGTCCGCCCACGGCGGGTTGGCGCCGCGGGCAGCGCACGTGGCGGCGGCCACCGTGGTGGCGAGGGTGAGGGCGGCGTGGACGTCGGTGGGGGTGAGGGCGGTGAGGCGGGCGCCGAGCTGACCGGTGGAGTGGAGGTGATGGAGGAGGCCGGCCATGAAGGCATCGCCGGCGCCGACGGTGTCGACGACGTGGGACGGCTGGGCCGGTACCTGGACGCGTTCGCCGTTGAGGGAGGCGAGGGCTCCCTTGGGGCCCAGCGTGATCACGACGAGCGGGACGCCGAGCGCGTGCCAGTCGTCGCACGCCCGTTCCGGCGGGGTGCCGGGGTGGAGGAGGGCGAGGTCGTCGTCGCTGAGACGGAGGATGTCGGCGGCCGCGCACCAGCGTGGCAGCCGCTCGCGGTACCGGTCGGGGTGCACGAGCCGCGGCCGGACGTTGGGGTCGATGCTGATGGTGGCGCGGGGGCGGAGGTCGTCGAGGAGTTCCTCGACGCGGTCGGCTCCCGGGTCGCGCACGAGGGCGAGCGATCCGGTGTGCAGACAGCCGGGGTCGGCGGGCAGCCCGGCCGTGAGTTCGGCCGCCGTCCACTGCCAGTCGGCGGTGCCTTCGGCGTGGAAGCTGTAGGAGGCGCGGCCGGCCGCGTCGAGGTCCGCGACGGCGAGCGTGCTGGACTCGGCGGCGTCGGGGCAGCCGGACAGGTCGACGCCGGAGCCGGCGAGATGCTCACGGAAGAGCCTGCCGAAGACATCGCCCGACAGCCGCCCGAGGAACCGCGCGGGAGTACCGAGGCGGGCCAGCGCGACCGCCGTGTTGGCCGGGCCGCCGCCCGGTACGACGTTCAGTTCGAGCCCGGCGGCCGCGTCCCCTGACCGGGGGACGGCGAAGGCGTCGGCGACACATTCGCCGAGGACGATGACGGGGCGGGTCGGACTCATGCGCCACAGCGTACGAGGGCGGGGCGGCAGGGCGGCAGGGCGTACGGAAACCGCCCCCGGCGCCCCGGCCACCCGATCGCCGGTCAGCTGTCGCCGCCCGCCCGCCCCGCACCTAGCGTTTCGGGGGACGGCTCGAGCGGGAGGACGGCGATGGCCACGAGGCAGCAGCAGCGAGCGCGGCAGCGGGCCCGGCAGCAGGCGCGGATGCGGGAGCGGGAGGTGGGGCAGGAGCAGGAGCGGACGCGCGAGCAGGAGCGGACGCGGGCGCGGACGAGCTTCAAGAACCTGCGGCCCGGGCTCAAGAGCCTGCGGCCCGGCCTCAACACCTTGCGGCCCGGGCTCCGGAGCCTCGCGCTCCCGGTCGTCATAGCCGTGACCTCGGTCCTCGGGGTGAGCCTGATACGCAGCGGATCCGAGGAGCGGACCCTCCCCCCGCAGCCCGCCCCGGCCGCCGCCGTCGACCTGCTTCCCGCCGCCCTGCCCACCAAGGCCCGGCAGGCCGCGCCGCCCGAGCCGCTGCAAGCCTCGCCGCCGGTCCGGGTCATGATCCCGTCGATCGGCGTGGACGCCCCACTGATGAATGTCGGCCTCGACGCGGGCGGCTGGGTGGGCTCGCCGCCGCCGGCGAACAAGAATCTGGCCGGCTGGTTCCAGGACTCCCCCGCCCCGGGCGCCGAGGGCACCTCGGTCATCGACGGGCACGTGGACAACATGGCGGGTCCCGCCGTCTTCTACAACCTCGGCGCCCTGAAGAAGGGCGGCCGCATCGAGGTGACCCGCCGGGACGGCCATACCGCGGTCTTCGACGTCTACGGCATCGAGGTCTTCGACAAGAAGGCCTTCCCTGCGAAGCGCGTGTACGGCGACATGGGCGGGCCCGAGCTGCGGATCATCACCTGCGGCGGCGGCTACACGCAGGAGTCCGGGTACAGCGGGAACGTGGTCGTCTTCGCCCGGCTGAGCGCGGTGCGCGGAACCGGGCGGCGCTGAGCGCCGTGCGCAGCCCCGAGCGCAGAGCGCCAAGCCCCGAGCGCAGAGCCCCGAGCCTCCCGCCCCAGGCATCCGGCGCCGATCGTAAGGTGGCGGCATGAGCATCAGCGTGACCACCTGGTCCCTCGAACAGACCTCCCCGGCCGATCTGCGGGCCTCCGGCGCCCCCGCCCCGGACGCGGGGATCCGGATCGTGGCCGCCGAGGTGCCGTCGCCCGACTTCAGCCGCTTCCTGTACGCGTCGGTCGGCGCGGACTGCCGGTGGACGGACCGGCTGGGGTGGACGTACGGGCAGTGGCAGGCGCACCTGGACCGGCCGGGCTCCGAGACCTGGGTCGCGTACGACCACGGCACCCCGGCCGGATTCGTCGAGCTCGACCCGCAGGACGACGGAGTCGTGGAGATCATCTACTTCGGGCTGCTGCCGGCCTTCCGTGGCCGCGGGATCGGCGGGCATCTGCTCTCGTACGGGACCGCCCGCGCCTGGGACCTGGCCGGCCGGTGGCGGGGGCGGGACGCGACGAAGCGGGTGTGGGTGCACACCTGCAGCCTGGACGGGCCGCATGCGATGGCGAACTACGAGCGGCGCGGGTTCCGGCTCTTCGACACCAGGACGGAAGAGGAAGCGGACCAGGCCGTCCCGGCGGGCCCGTGGCCCGCTGAGCGGTGACGCAGAACACATCGTCTCGCTAGATGGGATTATCTGGTCCACATGGTGGACTACGGTGGACTCCTCCAAGACCCCCATGCCACGCTTCCGACATGTCCCGCACTGGAATCGCCTTGGTAGGTCGGCCGCACGTCGACTTCTGCCGCGTGTCCAGCGCCATCTGTCCGGCGAGCTGACCGCGCCGCGCCGGTTGGTACCGGCACTCCCGCCGACCTCTTGTGCCGTGGATGCGCACGCACCCCGCCGAGGCCGACTGCCCTGATCATTTTCAGGTTTCCGCAGGCCATAAGGTGCACCCGCGCTACCACCGACGTATTCGCCCCTGCCCGAAGGACGCATCGCCATGGCCCCCACACCTGACCAGCCAGCCGCCACCACGGCCCGCCGCAAGGCCGGGCGTCACCGTGGTGAGGGCCAGTGGGCCATGGGCCACTTCACTCCGCTCAACGGCAACGAGCAGACGAAGAAGGACGACGACGGTCTCAACGTGCGGACACGCATTGAGACGATCTACTCCAAGCGCGGTTTCGACTCGATCGACCCCAATGATCTGCGCGGCCGCATGCGCTGGTGGGGGCTCTACACCCAGCGCCGGCCCGGGATCGACGGCGGCAAGACCGCGATCCTGGAGCCGCACGAGCTCGACGACGAGTACTTCATGCTGCGGGTCCGCATCGACGGCGGCCGGCTCACCACCGACCAGCTCCGGGTGATCGGCGAGGTCTCGCAGGAGTTCGCGCGCGGCACCGCCGACCTGACCGACCGGCAGAACGTCCAGTACCACTGGATCCGGATCGAGGACGTCCCGGAGATCTGGCGTCGGCTGGAGGCCGTGGGCCTGTCCACCACCGAGGCATGCGGCGACACCCCGCGTACCATCCTCGGCTCGCCGGTGGCGGGTATCGCGGCCGACGAGATCATCGACGGCAGCTCCGCGATCGACGAGATCCACGACCGCTTCATCGGCACCAAGGAGTTCTCCAACCTCCCGCGCAAGTTCAAGACGGCGATCTCCGGATCCCCGCTGCTGGACGTGGCGCACGAGATCAACGACATCGCGTTCGTCGGCGTGCGCCACCCCGAGCACGGTCCCGGCTTCGACCTGTGGGTCGGCGGCGGACTGTCCACCAACCCCAAGCTCGGGGTGCGGCTCGGCGCCTGGGTCCCGCTGGACGAGGTCTCCGACGTGTGGGCCGGCGTCATCGGCATCTTCCGCGACTACGGCTACCGGCGGCTGCGTACCCGCGCCCGGCTGAAGTTCCTGATCGCCGACTGGGGCAGCGAGAAGTTCCGGCAGATCCTGGAGGACGAGTACCTCCACCGCAAGCTCATCGACGGTCCCGCCCCCGAGTACCCCGTGCAGCAGTGGCGCGACCACGTCGGTGTGCACCGCCAGCAGGACGGCCGCTTCTACGTCGGCTTCGCGCCGCGCGTCGGCCGGATCGACGGCTCGACACTCACGAAGATCGCCGAACTGGCCGCCGAGCACGGCTCGGGCCGGCTGCGCACCACCGTCGAGCAGAAGATGATCGTGCTCGACATCGAGGAGTCCCGGGTCGAGTCGCTGGTGGCCGGTCTCGAGGCGCTGGGCTTCCAGGTGAAGCCCTCCCCGTTCCGGCGCGGCACCATGGCCTGCACCGGCATCGAGTTCTGCAAGCTCGCCATCGTCGAGACCAAGGCGCGCGGCGCCTCCCTCATCGACGAGCTGGAGCGCCGGCTGCCGGAGTTCGACCAGCCCCTGACCATCAACGTCAACGGCTGCCCGAACTCCTGCGCCCGTATCCAGGTGGCGGACATCGGTCTCAAGGGCCAGCTGGTCACCGACGAGAACGGCGAGCAGGTCGAGGGCTTCCAGGTGCACCTGGGCGGCAGCCTCGGCCTGGAGCCCGGCTTCGGCCGCAAGGTACGCGGTCTGAAGGTGACCTCCGCCGGGCTGCCCGACTACGTCGAGCGGGTGCTGCGGCGCTTCGAGGCCGAGCGCGAGGGTGACGAGCGCTTCGCCACCTGGGCCGCCCGCGCCTCCGAGGAGGCGCTGTCATGACCGAGCGCGCCGCACCGTTCTACTGCCCGTACTGCGGGGACGAGGATCTGCGCCCTTCCGAGGAGAAGGTCCCCCACGGATCGGGCGCCGCCTGGGAATGCCGGGCATGCAACCGGGCCTTCCAGTTGAAGTTCCTCGGTCTGCTGGCCAAGGGACTTGAGAACAGCTCCCCGACTGGAGGCGAGTCGTGACCACCGCACAGCACACCGCCGAGGACTTGCGGCACCTGGCAGAGCAAGCGGGCCGTGACCTCGAAGAGGCCGCGCCGCTCGAGATCCTGCGCTGGGCCGCCGAGACGTTCGGCCCGCGCTTCTGCGTCACCTCCTCGATGGAGGACGCCGTCGTGGCGCATCTCGCGTCCCGCGCCTTCCCCGGCGTGGACGTGGTCTTCCTCGACACCGGCTACCACTTCCCCGAGACCATCGGCACCCGCGACGCGGTCGAGGCCGTGATGGACGTGAACGTCATCACGCTCACCCCGCGCCAGACGGTGGCCGAGCAGGACGCCGAGTACGGGCCGAAACTGCACGACCGCGACCCGGACCTGTGCTGCGCGCTCCGCAAGGTCAAGCCGTTGGAGGACGGTCTGACCGGCTACGACGCCTGGGCCACCGGTCTGCGCCGCGACGAGTCCCCGACCCGCGCCAACACGCCCGTCGTCGGATGGGACGAGAAGCGGCGCAAGGTCAAGGTCTCCCCGATCGCCCGCTGGACGCAGGAGGACGTGGACGCGTACATCACCGAGCACGGGGTGCTGGCCAACCCGCTGCTGATGGACGGCTACGCGTCGGTCGGCTGCGCGCCGTGCACCCGCCGGGTGCTGGAGGGCGAGGACGCCCGCGCCGGCCGCTGGGCGGGCCGTGGCAAGACCGAGTGCGGGCTGCACGGCTGATGACCACTCAGATATGCCGGGCAGACCAGCTGTCCCAGGTACCCCAGGAGCGAGCGATGAGCGGGACGGACACGGGCGCCACGGTGTGGCTCACCGGTCTGCCGAGCGCGGGCAAGACCACGATCGCCTTCGCGCTGGCGGACCGGCTGCGCGCCGACGGCCACCAGGTGGAGGTGCTGGACGGCGACGAGATCCGCGAGTTCCTCTCCGCGGGGCTGGGCTTCACCCGCGAGGACCGGCACACCAACGTGCAGCGCATCGGCTTCGTGGCCGAGCTGCTCGCCTCCAACGGCGTCAAGGTCCTCGTCCCCGTCATCGCTCCCTACGCGGACAGCCGCGAGGCGGTCCGCGGGCGCCACCAGAAGCAGGGCACCGCGTACTTGGAGGTGCACGTGGCGACTCCGGTCGAGGTGTGCTCCGAGCGCGATGTGAAGGGGCTGTACGCCAAGCAGGCCGCGGGCGAGATTACCGGTCTCACCGGGGTCGACGACCCGTACGAGGCGCCCATGGCACCCGATCTGCGCATCGAGACGCAAGGGCGCACCGTCGAGGACTCCGCCGTGGCGCTCCGCGCGCTGCTCGTCGAGAGGGGACTGGCCGCATGACCACCGTCGCCGCACCCACTGATTCCATCGAGAACCCGTACGCGCTCAGCCACTTGGACGCGCTCGAGTCCGAGGCCGTGCACATCTTCCGCGAGGTGGCGGGTGAGTTCGAACGGCCGGTGATCCTCTTCTCCGGCGGCAAGGACTCGATCGTCATGCTGCACCTGGCGCTGAAGGCGTTCGCGCCCGCCGCGGTGCCGTTCTCGCTGCTGCATGTGGACACCGGGCACAACTTCCCCGAGGTACTGGAGTACCGGGACCGTACGGTGGCCGAGCACGGCCTGCGCCTGCAGGTGGCGCATGTGCAGGACTACATCGACGACGGCCGGCTGCGCGAGCGCCCCGACGGCACCCGCAATCCGCTGCAGACGGTGCCGCTGCTCGACGGGATCGCCGAGGGCAAGTACGACGCGGTCTTCGGCGGCGGCCGCCGCGACGAGGAGAAGGCCCGCGCCAAGGAGCGGGTCTTCTCGCTGCGCGACGAGTTCGGCGCCTGGGACCCGCGCCGTCAGCGCCCCGAGCTGTGGCAGCTCTACAACGGCAAGCACGCGGCCGGCGAGCATGTCCGGGTGTTCCCGCTGTCCAACTGGACCGAGCTGGACGTGTGGCAGTACATCGCCCGCGAGGGCATCGACCTGCCCGAGATCTACTACGCGCACGAGCGGGATGTGTTCTCCCGCAGCGGCATGTGGCTGACGGCGGGCGAGTGGGGCGGCCCGAAGTCCGGGGAGACCGTCGAGAAGCGGCTCATCCGCTACCGCACGGTCGGTGACATGTCCTGCACCGGCGCCGTGGACTCGGACGCCGCCACGATCGAGCAGGTCATCGTGGAGATCGCCGCGTCCCGTCTCACCGAGCGGGGCGCGACCCGCGCCGACGACAAGATGTCCGAGGCCGCGATGGAAGACCGTAAGCGCGAGGGGTACTTCTAAATGACCAGCATCGCCACCGCAGAGCAGATCGCGGCCACCTCGCAGCTGCGCTTCGCCACCGCCGGCTCCGTCGACGACGGCAAGTCCACCCTCGTCGGGCGGCTGCTGCACGACTCGAAGTCGGTACTGACCGACCAGCTGGAGGCCGTCGAGCACGCCTCGCGCCGCCGCGGCCAGGAGGCCCCGGACCTGGCGCTGCTCACCGACGGCCTGCGGGCCGAACGCGAGCAGGGCATCACGATCGACGTGGCGTACCGGTACTTCGCCACCACACGGCGCCGGTTCATCCTCGCCGACACGCCCGGCCATGTGCAGTACACCCGCAACATGGTCACCGGCGCCTCGACCGCCGAGCTGGCCGTGGTGCTCGTCGACGCCCGCAACGGTGTCGTGGAGCAGACCCGGCGCCATGCCGCGGTGGCCGCGCTGCTGCGCGTCCCGCATGTGGTGCTGGCCGTCAACAAGATGGACCTGGTGGACTACGCGGAGCCCGTCTTCGCCGCCATCGCCAAGGAGTTCACGGCGTACGCGGCGTCGCTCGGCGTCCCGGACATCACCGCGATCCCGATCTCTGCGCTCGCCGGGGACAACGTCGTGACCGCGTCAGCCAACATGGACTGGTACGGCGGCCCCACCGTCCTGGAACACCTGGAGACGGTGCCGGTCGGCACCGACCAGACGGACGCCCCGGCCCGCTTCCCGGTCCAGTACGTGATCCGGCCGCAGACCGCCGAGCACCCCGACTACCGGGGCTACGCGGGACAGATCGCCTCCGGCGTACTGCGGGTCGGCGACGAGGTGACGGTTCTGCCGTCCGGCGCGACCAGCACCATCACCGGTATCGACGCGCTCGGGGAGACGGTGGACGTGGCCTGGGCGCCGCAGTCCGTGACCGTGCTGCTCGCCGACGACCTGGACGTCTCGCGCGGCGATCTGATAGCGCCGACCCGCTCGGCGCCGGCGACCACGCAGGACGTCGAGGCGACCGTCTGCCATCTGCACGAGCGGCCGCTCAAGGTCGGCTCCCGGGTGCTCCTCAAGCACGCGACGCGCACGGTGAAGGCCGTCGTCAAGGCGCTCCCGTACCGCATCGACCTCACGGCGGGGCTCGCGCACGAGTCCGGGCCGTCGCAGCTGGACGTCAACGACATCGGCTCCGTCGTGCTGCGCACCGCCGAGCCGCTGCCGCTGGACGCCTACGCGGACTCGCGGCTGACCGGCTCCTTCCTGCTGATCGACCCGGCGGACGGCACGACGCTGACCGCCGGCATGGCGGGCGAGGCGTTCGCCGAACCCGCCGCACCGTCCGCGCCCGGCACGTCCGGCACGTCCGGCACGGGCAACGAACCAGAGGGGTGGGACTTCTGATGGTCACTGAGGCCTACTCGGGCTTCGCGAAGGAGGGCGGCCGCGTCGGCAGCGGCCTCCTCGGTGCGGGTACGGGCGGGGTGGCGCGATGTGTGCGCTGACGCCTCCGCCTACGGCGCGATTCCGCGGTTGGCGCCCTCAGTGGCCCGCTCCGCGGGCCTTGGGCCGCCGCCGCAGTGCCTCGCGCACGCCGTATCACCACCACCGAAGACCTGCCGCTTTCCCGGCCGCGCCCTAAGAGGCGCCCACGGCCGGGCCTACGAGAGGACACCTCCCGTGTCTGCCGAGCACCACGCCGTACGGAGCCCAGCCGTTCCCCGCCGCCGGCGCGTCCTGGCGGCTGCCGTAACACTCCCGCTGCTCTTCGGCGCCCTGGCCGCGTGCGGATACGGCTCGAAGGCCGCCAAGAACAGCGATCCCGCTCCCGCCGCGGCGGGAGCGAAGAAGCTCTCCGCCGACGAGGTGAAGATCGGCTACTTCCCGAACCTCACCCACGCCACCGCGCTCGTGGGCCTCAACCAGGGCCTGTTCGCGAAGGAGCTGGGCGGCACCACCGTCAAGACCCAGACCTTCAACGCGGGCCCGTCCGAGATCGAGGCGCTGAACGCCGGCTCCATCGACATCGGCTGGATCGGCCCCTCGCCGTCGATCAACGGCTACACCAAGTCCAAGAGCACCAGCCTGCGGATCATCTCCGGCTCCGCCTCGGGCGGCGTGAAGCTGGTCGTCAACCCCGCGAAGATCAAGACCCTGGACGACGTCAAGGGCAAGAGGATCGCGACCCCGCAGCTGGGCAACACCCAGGACGTGGCCTTCCTCAACTGGATCGCCGAAAAGGGCTGGACGGTCGACGCGCAGAGCGGCAAGGGCGATGTCTCCGTCTTCCGCACCGACAACAAGGTCACGCCCGACGCCTACAAGTCCGGTTCGATCGACGGCGCGTGGGTGCCGGAGCCGACCGCGTCCAAGCTCGTCGCCGAGGGCGCCAAGGTGCTGCTCGACGAGAAGGACCTGTGGCCGGACAAGAAGTTCGTGATCACCAATGTGATCGTGTCGCAGAAGTTCCTCGCGGCGCACCCGGATGTCGTCGAAGCGGTGCTGCGCGGTTCGGTGAACACCAACGCCTGGATCACGGCGAACCCGGACAAGGCGAAGGCCGCCGCCAACGACCAGCTCAAGAAGGACACCCAGAAGGCGCTGCCGGCCAATGTGCTCGACCCGGCGTGGGCGGGCATCCAGGTCCTCGACGACCCGCTCGCCGCGTCGCTGTCGTCCGAGGCCGACCACGCCGTCAAGGCCGGTCTGCTGAAGAAGCCCGACCTCGCCGGGATCTTCGACCTGACGCTGCTCAACAAGGTCCTCAAGGCCGCGGGCAAGCCCGCGGCGGCCGCGGCGGGGCTCGGCAAGCAGTAGCCGGACCACGATACGGCAGCACGAAGCCGGTGTCGGGCCCCCCAGCGGGCCGGACACCGGCGGCCCACAGCACGCACCGCCCGCCCACGTACCAGGAGGTGACCGGATGGCCACGGCACTGACGACCACCGAGCAGCACAGCGCGGCCACCGCCGTCGCAGACGGCGCGCCCGCCGTACGGATCGACCACGTCCACAAGGTCTTCGGCCGTCCGGGCTCGGCCCAGGCCGTGCTCGACGACATCACCCTCGATGTCCGTCCGGGTGAATTCGTCTGCCTCCTGGGGGCCTCGGGCTGCGGCAAGTCGACCCTGCTCAACCTGGTCGCGGGCCTCGACCAGCCGACCGCCGGCACCATCACCGTGCCGGGCGGCCGCCCGGCGCTGATGTTCCAGGAGCACGCGCTCTTCCCCTGGCTCACCGCCGGCCGGAACATCGAACTGGCACTGCGGCTGCGCGGTGTTCCGCGCGCCGAGCGACGCCCCGAGGCCGAGCGGCTGCTCAGCCTGGTGCGGCTGGACGGCTCCTACGGCAAGCGCGTCCACGAGCTGTCCGGCGGCATGCGGCAGCGCGTCGCGCTGGCCCGCGCGCTCGCCCAGGACTCCGACGTGCTGCTGATGGACGAGCCGTTCGCGGCGCTGGACGCCATCACCCGCGACGTCCTGCACGGCGAGCTCACCCGTATCTGGGCCGAGACGGGCGTCTCCGTCGTCTTCGTCACCCACAACGTCCGGGAGGCCGTCCGGCTCGCCGAGCGCGTGGTGCTGCTGACGTCCCGGCCGGGCCGGGTCGCCCGCGAGTGGTCCGTGGACATCCCGCAGCCGCGCCGCATCGAGGACGCCGCCGTCGCCGAGCTGTCCATCGAGATCACCGAAGAACTGCGTGGGGAGATCCGCCGACATGGCCAGCACTGACACCGTTCCCGCCGGCCGGGCGGGCAAGGCGGGCAGCACCGTCTCTCAGGACCTCGAGGGCCTGGAGGCCGGGCTCGACGCCCTGGACGCGGTCCAGATCCGGCGTACCCCGGTCACCCAGGTCCTGCTCAAGAAGGTGCTGCCGCCGGTCGCGGCGGTCGCCCTGGTGCTCGTCGTGTGGCAGCTCGCCGTCTGGGCCGGGCTCGCCCCCGAGACCAAGCTGCCCGGCCCCCGGGCGGTGGGCAGCAGCTTCATGACCCTGTGGAACGAGGGCCAGCTCTTCGACATCGTCTGGACGAGCGTCTCGCGCGGTCTGCTGGGCTTCGTCGCCGCGGTCGCCATCGGCACCCCGGTCGGGCTGGTCGTCGCGCGCGTCCCGTTCGTCCGTGCCGCCCTCGGGCCGATCCTGTCGGGTCTGCAGTCGCTGCCGTCGGTGGCCTGGGTGCCGGCCGCGGTCATCTGGCTGGGCATCACCGACTCGGCGATGTACGCCGTCATCCTGCTCGGCGCGGTGCCCTCCATCGCGAACGGCCTGATCTCCGGTATCGACCAGGTCCCGCCGCTCTATCTGCGCGCCGGCCGTACGCTCGGCGCCACCGGTCTGCGCGGCGCCCGGCACATCCTGCTGCCGGCCGCCCTGCCCGGCTACCTCTCAGGTCTCAAGCAGGGCTGGGCCTTCTCCTGGCGCTCCCTGATGGCCGCAGAACTCATCGCCTCCTCCCCCGATCTCGGTACCGGCCTGGGGCGTTACCTGGAGAACATGCGCGAGGGTTCCGACATGCCGGGCATCTTCCTCGGCATCATCCTCATCCTCGTCGTCGGTATCGCCATCGACCTGCTGATCTTCAGCCCGCTGGAGCGCCGCGTGCTGCGCAGCCGCGGCCTGTCGTCCCGGAGCCAGTGATGACCGGCCCGGTCCTTCTCGTCATCGCCCACGGCAGCCGCGATCAGCGCCATGCCGCGACCGTCCATGCGCTGACCGAGCAGGTACGGGCCGCCCGGCCGGGGCTCCGCGTCGTCACCGGATTTCTCGACTTCTGCGCGCCGACCGTGGCGCAGGTCGTCGACCGTCTCGCGGCGGAGGGCGTCCGCGAGATCGTCGCCCTTCCGCTGCTCCTCACCCGCGCCTTCCACGCGAAGGCCGACATCCCCGCCGTGCTGCGCGAGTCGACGGCCGCGCACCCCCGGCTGAGGGTCGCGGTGGCCGATGTCCTCGGCCCTTCGCCGCTGCTGACCGCCGCCCTGGAGCGGCGGCTGTACGAGGCCGGGGTCACGCCCGGCGACCGCTCGACCGGGGTCGTACTGGCCTCGGCGGGCTCCACCGACCCGGAGGCGATCGCAGTGATCGCTGAAATCGCGCGGGAGTGGCGGTACACCGGTTGGTGCGCCGTGCGGCCTGCGTTCGCCTCCGCATCCCTTCCCCGGACCGAGGACGCCGTCCGGCAGCTCCGCGCCGAGGGCGTGCGGCGTATCGCCGTCGCCCCGTACGTCATCGCGCCCGGCTTCCTCCCGGACCGCATCGCCCGCGGCGCCCGCGAGGCGGGCGCCGACGTGCTGGCCCCGGTGCTGGGCGCGGCCCCGGAGCTCGTCCAGCTGCTGCTGGAGCGCTACGCCGGGGCACTGGTCCCCCGCGGGGCACTGCTCTCGGCCTGACCGTGCCGACGGACTCACGTCGTGCGCACCGGCCTGTGCCTCCGAGGCACAGGCCGGTGGTCGTTCATGGGGCTCAGGCCGCCGGCGTGGTGGCGGTGACCTTCACCTCCGGGCCGGTGCCGGCGCCGGTGACGGCCGCGATGGTGACGGTGTAGGCGGTGCCCGGTGCGAGACCGCCGATGACGCGGAACATGCCCTTGCCGGACGGCTGGGTGACCAGAGCGTCCCGGCCGGTGACGTCGATCGTGCGGCCGTCGGAGACGGTGATCCGGTAACCGACGACGGCGGAGTCGCCGATGGCCGTGGGCGGGGTCCAGGCGACGGTGGCCGCGTGGGCACTGGTACGGAGTTTGGCGCCGCTGGGGGCGGCGGGCAGGACGGTGGCGGGCCCGGGCTTCACTGGTGCGGAGGTGAGGGACGGCGCGCCGGCGCCCTGCGCGTTGGTGGCCGTGACGGTCACCGTGTACGCCTGGCCGGCGTCCAGTCCCGCGATCCGCAGATGGGCGCGGTCGGTGAAGTCCGCGGCGGAGATGTCCGCGGTCGTGACCTGGTGCCCGGCCGCGTCGAGGACATGGGCGGTGTAGGACAGCAGCGGCGAACCGCCGTCCGCGAACGTCGGGTTGAAGGTGACCTGGAGCGCCCCGGCGCCGGCCGTGGCGGTGCCGACGCGTGACGGCGCCTCGGGGACGGCGAGCGCACCGATCCGCCGGTCCAGCAGCCCGCGGTAGGCGGGTTCGAGGCCCGCGTTGCCGAGGATCGCCGCGGGCGCGTCGGACGGGGCGGCGATGATGTGGTTGCCGGTGGTGACGAGGCCCTTGTTGTCGCTGTCGCCGCTGCCCTCCTCCCACCAGTTGTCCTTGACGAGGGTGGGGTCGCTGTTGCCGAGCGCATCGCGGTAGTCGGTGTGGCGGCTGGCGACATTGGCGTAGGCGGCGCCGTACAGGACGTTGCCCTGGACGGTCTCGTAGGTGCAGCCGTTGTCGGTGTAGACGCTCTTGCCGAGGCCCCACTGCCCGTGGATGACGTTGCCGGTGACCTTCTCGCCGTCGGCCATCGACGTGCCGGTCAGGCCCTGGGTGTAGATGCCGCCGCCGTCGTCCAGCATCTGCATGTAGTCGAAGATGAGGTTGTCGCGTACGGCGTTGTCGTGGCTGGGGTTGGGCGTCGCGGGCGAGCCGATCTTGTCGGGCCAGCCGCCCCAGCCCATCGAGATCGCGGAGTAGCCGACGTGGTCGATCTGGTTGTGGGCGATCGTGTTGTGCTGGGTGTAGCCGTTGACGATGGCGACGCCGCCGTGGAATTCGCGGGGCAGCGCGTAGAGATGGTTGTCGGTGACCTGTACGCCACTGGCCGGCTCGGTGCCGTCGACGCCGCCGATCTCCATGCCGTTGCCGGAGATGTCGGTGAAGATGCCGCCGCTGACCCGGGCGTCCTTCGTACCGGTGCCCAACTCCAGTCCGGCGGCGCCGAGATGCGCGAAGACGTCGCTGGTGAAGTCGATGCTCCGGCTGTGCGCGAGCGAGACGTTGCCCGGCATCTTCGTCCAGCTGGCGAACGGGCAGGTGCCGCCCGCGACGAAGTGGCACAGGCCCTGGGTGGCCCAGCCGGTCGGCCCGGTGATGGTGTAACCGGCCTGGATCTCGGAGAAGCCCCCGGGTGACGAGGGGGTCAGCCAGGTCGCGTAGCTGAACTGCAGGCCGCGGAAGGTGACATCGTGCAGCGGCGCGGCGGCCGTGCCGCCGCCGTCGATGAGCTTCTGCGCGACCGGCGCCTCGACGTCGGCGTTCCGCAGGTCCTCACCCGGGCGCGGCAGGTAGTAGACGGTGTGGGCGGACCGGTCGAAATACCACTCGCCGGGCTGGTCGAGCAGTTCGTAGGCGTTCTCGACATAGGAGGCGTGCCCGCTGTTGGTGAGCTTGCCCGGGCCGACCATGCTGACGGTACGGCCGGGGATGTCGGGGAATTCCACCCGCTTGTTGGAATTGTCCCTGCAGGGCTGGGCCATGGTGATCGTGGTGCCGGTGGCGGAGGCGATGGGGCAACGCGGCTCGGTCCACTGGCCGAGGCCGTTGCGGGCGATGTTCCACAGCGTCTCGCCGCTGGTGTAGACGAACTCGGCGTCGCCGATGTTCCGCCAGGTGGCGAGGGTGCCCGCGGAGGCCGTGTATCCGGTGGAGGTGACGGTGAGATCCACCGGAACCTCGCCGCGGGCACGCTGCGCGCGCACCCCGTCGACGTACAGCTGCCGGGTGTCGGCCAGCCCACTGGGCGCGGGCGCGGCCCACAGGCCGGGGCGGGCGGCGACCTGCTGCCAGCCGGTCACCTGACGGCCGCCGCTGACGACGGCGGAGCCGGCGCCGTCCCAGACGACCCGGTGACCGTTGCCGCCGGAGTCGCGGGCGTCGAGCACGAGGGGCTCGGACTGCCGGTAGGTGCCGGGGGCCAGATGGACGGTGAGGTCGGCGGTGAGGTGTCCCGTCCGGGCGCGGACGAGGTCGCGGGCGTGTTCAAGGGTGCGGACCGGTTGCTCGGCGGTGCCGGAGGCGTGGTCGTCACCATCCGGGGAGAGATAGACATCGGCGGCACTGGACGCGGCGCTCGACGCGGCACGGTGTTCGGCTCCGAATAATCCGGTGGCTCCGGCGGCTCCTGCCGCCGGAATGCCGGTGGTGGTGAGAGCGGTCGCGGTCGCGGCCAGTACGGCGAGTACGGCCGCGGCTCGGCGGCGGACGGGCCTCAGGGGTGCGGGCATGTTCCCTCCCGTGGGATCAGCCTCGTAGGTGCCGGAAACATACGACCACTGGCATGACACGGTCAAGGAATTCCCCGGAAACGGCGCCCCGGCGCGCCAAAATCGGCTGATTCATCGGACCACTGGCAGATCGTTTCCTTAGGCGATCTTTATACGTGTAAGGGACCGGAATCCTCCGGGGGTGGGGCTGGCCTCACCCCAAGGGGGGAGAGCCCCCACCATCAAGTCACCTGGAAGCCTGATGGGTTGACGTGCCCGCGACCCATAGCGTCATAGGCGAAGCAAGCGGTGCCGTACCGCTGCAATGACGAGGGGGAACCGTGAGTCGCGTACGCGCACACGGCAGCAAGATGGGAATCGCTGCGGCAATGGGGGGCTGGAGCGCCCGTCACCGATGGACGGCGGTGATCGGCTGGCTGGTGTTCGTCGTCCTCGCGCTGGCCGTCGGACAGATGGCCGGGCGCGTGGACTCCACCCAGGAGCAGGGGCTCCCGGGCGAGGTTAGCCAGGCAGCGGGGATCATCGACGACGCGGGCCTCAAGGGCGCCGCGGGCGAGATGGTGCTCATCCAGGTCAAGACCCCGGGCGGCACGGTCGCGGACCCCGCGTTCCACACCGCCGTGGACAACGTCATAGCGGCGGTCAAGGGCAGCGGCCAGACCCAGAACATCATGTCGCCCTACGACACCAAGGCGATCTCCCCCGACCAGCGTTCGGCGCTGGTGCGGTTCGAGATGACCGGTGACATCAAGACCGCCAAGGACCGTGTCACGCCCGTCACCGACGCGGTGTCGGGAATCCAGTCCAAGCACCAGGACCTGCGGATCGAGGAGTTCGGCGACGCGAGCTCCCAGAAGGTCCTCGGTGACGCCTTCGGCAACGACTTCAAGACCGCCGAGCTCTCCGCGGTCCCGGTCGCCCTCGGCATCCTGCTGATCGCCTTCGGCGCGCTGGTCGCGGCCCTGCTGCCGGTCCTCCTCGCCGTGACCGCCTTCGTGGCGACCACCGGCCTGGTCGCCGTCATCAGCCACCTGGTGCCCATGAGCGACACCGCCAACTCGGTCATGCTGCTGGTCGGTCTGGCCGTCGGCGTCGACTACTGCCTGTTCTACCTGCGCCGCGAGCGTGAGGAGCGGGCGGCGGGACACGACGCGCAGACCGCCATCAAGATCGCCTCGGCGACGTCCGGCCGCGCGATCCTGATCTCCGGCATCACCGTGATCGTCGCCATGGCCGGCATGCTCTTCACCGGCATCGCGGACTTCAAGGCGATGGGCGTGGCCACCATGATGGTCGTCGCGGTCGCCATGTTCGGCTCGGTGACCGTCCTTCCCGCCCTGCTCTCGCTGCTCGGCCACCGTGTCGAGAAGGGCCGTATACCCTTCCTCAACCGGGCCGCGAAGAACACCGCCAAGCGCGGCGGCAACAGCGACAGCCGCTTCTGGACCACCGTCCTCACCCCGGTGCTGCGCAACCCGAAGACCGCAACCATCATCGCGGGCGGCGCGCTCGTCCTCATCGCCTCCCCGGCGCTCGGGATGCACACCGCGAACCTCACCATGAACCAGGAGCTCGGCAACGGTCTGCCGATCATCCAGACCTACGACCGCATCAACGAGGCGTTCCCCGGCGGCCCCGACCCGGCCCATGTGGTCGTCAAGGCCGCCGACATCAACGCCGCGCCCGTCAAGCAGGCGATCGAGGACTTCCGCGCCGAGGCCGTCGCCAAGGGCGCCAGCAAGGGACCGGTCACCGTGACCGTCCACGCCAAGGAGAACATCGCGCAGATCAACGTCCCGCTGGCGGGCGGCACGGACAAGGCCAAGGCCGAAGCCGGGCTCGTCCAACTGCGTGACGAGGTACGCCCCGACACGCTCGGCAAGGTCGAAGGGCTCGAAGCGCCGATCACCGGTCAGACGGCCGGCTCGATGGACTTCACCAACAAGATCACGAGCAGCGTCCCGCCGGTCTTCGCCTTCGTGATCGTCTTCGCCTTCGTCCTGATGCTGCTCTCCTTCCGCTCCCTCACCATCGCGGCCACCTCCATCGTCCTCAACCTGCTGTCGGTGGGCGCGGCCTACGGTGTCCTCTCCGCCGTCTTCCAGCACGGCTGGGGCGCGGGACTGGTGGGGGCGACGGGCACCGGCGCGGTCGTCGCCTGGCTGCCGCTCTTCCTCTTCGTGATCCTCTTCGGGCTGAGCATGGACTACCACGTGTTCGTGGTCTCCCGGATCCGTGAGGCCAAGATGCGCGGCCTCAGCACCCAGAACGCCATCCAGCAGGGCATCACCACCACGGCAGGCGTCGTCACCAGCGCGGCAGTCATCATGGTCGCGGTGTTCGCCATCTTCGGAACGCTCTCCATGCAGAGCATGAAGCAGATGGGCGTCGGCCTGGCGGTGGCCGTCCTCATCGACGCGACCGTCATCCGTGGGGTACTGCTCCCCGCCGTCATGGCACTGCTCGGCGAGCGCAACTGGTACCTGCCCAAGTGGCTCGGCTGGCTCCCGGACATGACCCACGACGAGGCCGTACTGGCCCCGCCCGCGGCACCCGTCGAGGCCACCCGCCCCGCCGAGGCGTCGGACGCGGCCCGCGTCTGACCGGCTCCCACCAGCAGTCGGCCCGGTCTCTCACGGGGGGAGACCGGGCCGACGCATGCCGTCACCCCACCGGCTCAGGCCACCGCGCGGACGGCCCTCCACGATGGTCGACTGGGCCGGACCCTGTACCTTCCTGCAAAGGAGCTCAGCATGGCGATCGTCGCGATTTTCGAAATGCCGGGGATGACCCAGGCCCAGTACGAGCAGTCCGCGGACAAGGTGACCGGCGGGCGTGGCCCGGCCAAGAGCCTCGCCGACTGGCCGGTGCCCGGTCTCATCTCGCACACGTCCGCCCCCACTCCCAACGGCTGGTTCGTCGCCGACGTCTGGGAGTCCGAGGAGGCATTCCAGAAGTTCGGCGAGATCATCATTCCGATCCTGCGAGAGATCGGCGTCGCGGACGTGACGCCGAAGATCTACCCGGTGTTCAACGTGGTGACCCGCTAGGGCCGGTCCGGCGGATCATCGTGAGGCAGCCGCGTGATCCGTCGGAGTTGCCCCGGCGGCGCGGTCGGCGCGGGTCGGGAGTGGAGTCCGGGGCTGTCACTGCGGGAACCACAGCTCGTTCGTGCCGCCGTCGGTGTAGTCGACGGTGATCTCGCACCCTGCTGCGATGTCGTGGGCGGCGACGAATTCGACGACGCCCGCGGGGAAGTTCTTGTGGTACCGCGCCCGGGGCAGGGCGGAGTGGTTGTACAGGCTGCCGTAGCCCAGGGCGATCGCGGCTGCTCCGTCCATGGGAGACCGTTCGTCCAGGACACGGAAGGCAGAGCCGGTCGGGCTCACCCTTTGACGGCTCGGTAGAAGCAGTCGGGCTCGCCCAGCATCCCCAGATCGCCTCTCTCGGCGATCCTGGACCGGTGGTAGGGCGAGAGGTCGGCCGCGCTGCCGACATTGGTGAGCTCCAGCCCGGCGTCGGCGAACTGCTGGACCCGGAGCGCGTCGGGCACGATCAGCTTGCTGTAGGCGTGGGCCTCGACGACCACCTCGCCGGTTCGCGCGTCGCACACCTCCGCGGTGAACCGGAGGACCGACATCTCGGTGCCGGGTACGGGACTGTCCCTCTGGGTTCTCCAGTCGATCACCGAGATGTCCCCGTCATCGGCGTGGTAGATCTCCGGCCACTCGGTGGGGGCATCGTCCGCGCCCCTGAGGTAGCGGTCGCCGACGTAGTCGAAGACCAGCACACCGCCGGGGGCCAGGGCCGCCGCCAGCGACGCGATGAACGCCTGGTGCTCCCTCAGATCGGTGATGTCCCCAGGCTGTTCCCGCCGAGGAAGGCGAACTGCACACCGCCGCCGGGCAGGAACCGGTCACCGTGCCGGACATCGGCGCGATGGGCCGAAAGCTTGCTCCGCAACAGTTCGGGGACGTTCCGCGTCAGACCCGCCGTCAGACTGGCCTGCGACAGATCCACGACGGGGCGCCGCCGCATTACGCCTTGCCGGGTGGATACGGTGTCCACGGCAGGGCATCGCACCAGTAGCCGTCCTCTCGGGCCCAGCTCTTGACGACCTCGGCCGCGAGGTCGTGGCCGTACATCGCGAACGGGGCAGGTACCCGGGCCTGGAAGTGGGCGTGCGGCCCGCCCTCGCGGTACTCGATCAGGCAGCTCATGTCGTCGTTGAGACCGCTCGCGACCAGTGCCAGGCGTCCGGGAGCCCTTCGATCGGGGTGGCGCCCGGGAGCGCGGACACCGTGGACGTCAGGTCCATTGTTTGTCTCCTGGCCCCCGGGGCCAGCCGGTAGGACTTCTCCAACTTGCTCAGTTCATTGGGCAGATCACCGAACTGCTCCCGGTACGCGTCCCCCGCCAGACCCGCCCAGTCCTGAACCGCGTTGTCCCCGCTCAGCCCCCGCACCGACCGCAACGCCGACGAGACCGTTTCCGGGCAGGTGGGAGACTGTCGGTGATCACTCGAACGGGGAACGGCGGAGGGCAGTCGTGGGGAACTCAGGCACGGCCGGTACGGCGGGTGCGGTCGGCGCGGCGTTCACGGAGGAGCGGGCACGCACGATCCTCGCGGCGGCCACGGACGCCGCCGGCGGGGCGCGGTTGCTGGCGCTGGGCGAGAACGCGGTGTTCGCCGTGGGCGGCCTGGTCGTCAAGATCGGCCGCAGTGCCGAACTGCTGGAGCGCGCCGGGCTCGAGGTGCTGATCGCCGGCTGGCTGGCGGAGCACGGTGTGCCGGCCGTCCGGGCGGCCGAGCCGCGGGCGCGGCTGGTCGACGGACATCCCGTCACGTACTGGGATCAACTGCCCGAGCCGGTACGCCCCGCCGGGCCCGCCGACCTCGCCGCACTGCTGCGGCTCGTGCACGCCCTGCCGGAGCCGCCGGATTTTACGCTGCCGCCGCGCGACCTGCTGGGCGGGGTGGAGCGCTGGCTGCGGCTGGCGGGCGGGGCGATCGATCCGGCGGACGCCGCGTATCTGCGCGGCCGGCGGGACGGCTTCGCCTCGGCCGCGGCCGAGCTGACGCCGCGGCTGCCGCGCGGTCCGATCCACGGCGACGCGCTGCCCCGCAATGTCCAGGTCGGTCCGGACGGACCGGTGCTGGTGGACCTGGAGACCTTCTCCACCGATCTGCGCGAGCACGACCTGGTGGTGATGGCGCTCAGCCGGGACCGCTACGGGCCCGACCCGGCCGCCTATGACGCCTTCACGGCGGCGTACGGCTGGGACGTCCGCGAGTGGGACGGCTGCGCCGTGCTGCGCGGCGCGCGGGAGACGGCGAGCTGCGCCTGGGTCGCCCAGCACGCGCCCGCGAACCCGGCGGCCCTCGCGGAGTTCCGCCGCCGCGTGGCGTCCCTGCGGGACGGCGATCCAACGGTGCGCTGGTACCCGTTCTGAGCGGCGGCGCCCCCGGCGGCGCGTTGTCCTCAAGCGCTGGACGGGCTGATTTCAGCCCGTCCAGCGCTTGAGGACGGCGCGGCCGGAGGACGCGTACCCCCGTGAACCGCCGGTCACGGCGCACTGCGCTGACGGGGGAGCAGTCCGTCCAGCCGCAGCGGCCACGACGCGTCCACGACGGCCGCCGGGTCGCGGTCGCGGCGGAGCCACTTCTGGTAGCCGGTGGCCCAGTCGGTGTACCAGCGGATCTGTGAGCGGTGCAGATCCCAGAGGTCGGCTTCACCCGCCTCGGCGTACCGCGCGCCCAGCGCACAGGCGACCCGGACGGCGGCCAGGGCGTCGGCTCCCGCCTCGTGCGCGTCGTCGAGCACGACTCCGTACACCGCGCAGGCGGCCTCCAGATTGCGCTTGCCCTTGCGGTACTTGTCCAGCGCCCGGTCCATGACCAGCGGGTCAAGGACCGGTCCCACGGCCGGGCCGGGGGCTGCGCCCAGGACGGGCAGCTCATGGCGCAGCAGTTCGGCGGCGAGCAGGCTCAGGTCGAAGGGGGCGTTGTAGACGACGACCGGCACGCCGGCCGCCCAGTACTCACGCAGCGCGCGGGCGATCTCGGCGACGGCCGCCCGGGCGGGGCGGCCCTCGGCCACGGCCCGTTCGGTCGTTATGCCGTGGATCGCGGTCGCGCCCTCGGGAATGGGCATGCCGGGATCGACGAGCCACTCCCGGTGCCGTACCGGCTCACCGCCCTTGACCTCGGTGACAGCGGCCGTGACGATCCGCGCCTCGTGCGGGTCCGTCCCCGTCGTCTCCAGGTCGAAGCCGACCAGCAGCTCCCCATGCCATGCCATGCGCCTACCTCCCACTGGTCCCCCGTGTGCCCTGCCATCCTCTCGTGCACCACTGACAGTGGGCCCCCCGGGTCCGGGCGCACGGACCCGGACGCGGACCGGACGCGGACCGGACGCGGGCCGGACGCGGGCCGGTCAGCAGTGGGGCGGGGGTGCCGGGCGGAACGTCAGGAGACCGGGCGGGAGTCGGCCCAGACGCCTTCGAACTCCTCGCGGTAGACGTCGAAGAGCCCGCTGTGGTCGCCGCGCCGGTCGTCCTTGACGACCCGGCGCGAGGGACCGCGCAGCACCATCACCGGGACCTCCATACCGCGGGCCTTGCGCAGATAGGACTGGACGACCGCGAGGCCGTCGGCGCTGTCGCCGTCGACGAGGTACGCGGTGAAGCGCGGGGTCTCGTCGAAGACCCGGATCTCGAAGGCGGCGGGGTCGCGGAGCCGGGCCCGGACCCGGCGCATGTGCATGATGTTCATCTCGACGGAGCGGCTCAGCTCGCCGCGCCCGAGCCCCAGCTCGCGTTCGCGCCGCCGGACCGCGCTGCTGGCGGGGTTGAGGAAGAGCAGCCGGATGCGGCAGCCGGACTCCGCGAGGCGCATCAGCCGGCGGCCCGAGTAGTTCTGCACGAGGAGGTTCAGACCGATGCCTATCGCGTCCAGCCGGTGCGCGGCCCCGAAGAGGTCCTCGGCGGGCAGCTGGCGCTGGAGGCGGACCCGGTCGGAGTACACGCCGACGACATCGGCGTACCGGTCGGCGACCAGCTCCTCGACGACGTCGACCGGGAGCCGGTCGGCGGCGGCGTAGCCGGATCCTGAGCCGAGTATGTCCAGCAGCCGGGCGGCGGCCCGCTCGGCCTGGGCGAGGACGGTGCGGGACAGCGCGCGGTTGCGGGAGACGACGTGCCGGGCGACCTCGAGCTCGTCGAGGGCGAGTTCCAGGTCGCGGCGCTCGTCGAAGTAGGGCTCGAAGCAGGGCCAGTGCTGGACGACGAGTTCCCGCAGCTGCGGGAGGGTGAGGAAGCTGAGGATGTTGTCGTCGGCGGGGTCGAGCAGGAAGCCCTTGCGACGGCTGACCTCGCGGACGGCGGCGGCGCGCTGCACCCACTCATGGCCGGCCGGCCCCGCTGCGGCGACCACCCACTCCTCGCCGTGCACGGGCTCGTAGATCGGGCGCAGCACGGCGTTCACGACGGCGCGCAGACGCTGCTCGACGAGGTTGAGCCAGACGTATGCCCGCCCGGCGCGGCTGGCGCGGGTGCGCACCTCGGCCCAGGCGTCGGCGCCCCAGTCCAGTTCCGCTCCGATCTCCAGCGGCTGCGCGAGGGTGACCGCACCAGGCGTCCCATCGGCAGTGGCGCCGCTCTGGTCGCCCTGATCACCGCCATTGGGGAGCACCAGGCCTCCCGACGTCACCACGCCACCGCCTCCCTCCCCCGTCCACGATCAAGGAAGGCTACTGCCCACCGGGTGGCACCGCAGCCCTATCGACCCTACTTGACTACAACCTCACCGCGTCATCACCCTTACGGTTGCCGGACGTTGGGACGCGGGGTGACTTCCGGGGTGACGTACCGCACCTTTCCCGGGGGAAGATCTTCGCAATTGGCACTTTTGCCCACACATCTACGCGAGGATGCACTCTTGACAACGATGTGACCGGGCGAGCGACCTACCGTCATCCGGTCCCGGAGTGGAAGAGTCACCACATGCAAGTCTGGCCGGGTTCGGCATATCCCCTCGGCGCCACGTACGACGGCGCGGGCACCAACTTCGCACTGTTCTCCGAAGTCGCCGAACGGATCGAATTGTGCCTGCTGCACGACGACGGTTCCGAGACGGCCGTGGAGCTGCGGGAGGCCGACGCCTTCGTCCGGCACGCGTATCTGCCGGGTGTGATGCCGGGCCAGCGGTACGGCTTCCGGGTCCACGGCCCGTACGAGCCGAACCGCGGCCACCGCTGCAACTCGTCGAAGCTGCTGATGGACCCGTACGCGAAGGCGGTGAGCGGGTCGATCGACTGGGACGAGGCGGTGTACGGCTACCGCTTCGGCCAGCCGGAGTCCCGCAATGATCTGGACTCGGCGCCGCACACCATGACCTCGGTGGTGGTGAACCCGTACTTCGACTGGTCCAACGACCGGCCGCCACGGATCGACTACCACCGCATGGTGATCTACGAGGCCCATGTCAAGGGCCTGACGATGCTCCACCCCGAGCTGCCCGAGGAGATCCGCGGCACCTACGCGGCGCTCGCCCACCCGGCGGTCATCGGCCATCTGGTGGAGCTGGGCGTCACCACGCTGGAACTGATGCCGGTGCACCAGTTCGTGCTGGACCACCGGCTGGCGGACGCGGGGCTCAACAACTACTGGGGCTACAACACGATCGGCTTCTTCGCCCCGCACAACACGTACTCCTCGCTGGGCGACCGGGGGCAGCAGGTCCTGGAGTTCAAGACGGCGGTGCGCGCGCTGCACGCGGCCGGCATCGAGGTGATCCTGGACGTGGTCTACAACCACACCGCCGAGGGCAGCCATCTGGGGCCGACGCTGTCCTTCCGCGGCCTCGACAACGCCTCGTACTACCGGCTGGGCGACGACCAGCGCTACTACACGGACACCACCGGCACCGGCAATTCGCTGCTGATGCGCAGCCCGCACGTCCTTCAAATGATTATGGACTCGCTGCGCTACTGGGTCACCGAGATGCACGTGGACGGGTTCCGCTTCGACCTCGCGGCGACGCTGGCCCGGCAGTTCCACGAGGTGGACCGGCTGTCGTCCTTCTTCGACCTGGTGCAGCAGGACCCGGTGGTCAGCCAGGTCAAGCTGATCGCCGAGCCGTGGGACGTCGGCGAGGGCGGCTACCAGGTCGGCAACTTCCCGCCGCTGTGGGCCGAATGGAACGGCAAGTTCCGCGACACCGTCCGGGATCTGTGGCGCGGTGAGAACGCCACCCTCGCGGAGTTCGCCTCCCGGCTCACCGGCTCCTCCGACCTCTACCAGGACGACGGCCGCCGCCCGCTGGCCTCCATCAACTTTGTGACCTGCCACGACGGCTTCACCCTCAACGACCTGGTCTCGTACAACGACAAGCACAACGAGGCCAACGGCGAGGACAACCGCGACGGCGAGAGCCACAACCGCTCGTGGAACTGCGGTGAGGAGGGCCCGACCGACGATCCGGACATCCTGGCTCTGCGCGGCCGCCAGGTGCGCAACTTCATCGCCACCCTGATGCTCTCCCAGGGCGTGCCGATGCTCTCCCACGGCGACGAGTTCGGCCGCACCCAGCGCGGCAACAACAACGCGTACTGCCAGGACAACGAGCTGGCCTGGGTGCGCTGGCCGAAGGAGGACGAGCCCGGGGCGCAGCAGCTGCACGAGTTCATCCGCACCATGGTCTGGCTGCGCCGCGACCATCCGGTCTTCCGCCGCCGGCGCTTCTTCCACGGCCGGCCCGTGGAAGGCACCCATGACGAGCTCTCCGACATCGCCTGGTTCACCCCTGAGGGCGAGGAGATGGCCCAGCGGGACTGGCAGGCCGCGAACGCCAAGTCGCTGGTGGTCTTCCTCAACGGCAGCGCGATCTCCGAGCCGGGCGCGCGCGGCGAGCGCGTCTCCGACGACTCCTTCCTGCTGATGTTCAACGCGCAGGCCGAGGAGCTGGAGTTCGTGGTGCCGGTCAACCACGGCAAGGAGTGGCAGCTGGTGGTGGACACCGGCCGGCCCGAGGGGGTGGAGCCGGGCAGCGGGCAGAAGGTCAGGGCCGGTGACCGGCTCCGGCTCGCCGACCGGAGCCTGACGGTGCTGCAACGCCCGGCGTAATCACCGGGCCGATGTGATGGTAGGACCGCGCGGCGGGGTACGCACTCCTGCATGACCCCGCCGACGGCCGCCGTGCCGACAGCCCTTGTGCCGACAGCCACCTACCGGCTGCAGCTGCAACCGGACTTCACCTTCGCCGACGCCGAGGGTGTGGTGCCGCACCTCGCCGCGCTCGGTGTCTCCCATCTGCACCTGTCCCCGGTGCTCCAAGCCGCCCCCGGCTCCACCCACGGGTACGACGTGGTCGACCACACCCGGATCAGCGAGGAACTCGGCGGCGAGGCGGGGCTGAGGGCCCTGTCCCGCACCGCTCGCGCGCACGGACTCGGCCTCGTACTCGACACCGTGCCCAACCACATGGCGGTACCCGCCCCCGAACACCTCAGCCGACCGCTGTGGTCCGTGCTCCGCGAAGGGACCGGCTCCCGCTACGCCCGCTGGTTCGACATCGACTGGCAGGCGCTGGACGGGAAGCTCCTCATGCCGGTCCTGGGCGGCCCGCTCGGTGAGGTGCTCGGCGAGCTGCGCGTCGAGGACGACAAGACGCTCGGCGAACCGGTACTGCGCTACTACGATCACGCCTTCCCGCTGCGCCCCGGCACCGAGTCGCTCCCGCTGCGCGAACTGCTCGACGCCCAGTGGTACCGGCTCGCCCACTGGCGCGAAGCGCGCACCGACCTCAACTACCGGCGCTTCTTCACCATTTCCGACCTGATCGCGATCCGGGTCGAGGACCCGGAGGTGTTCGACGCCACCCACGCCAAGCTCCTGGAGCTGCTGCGCGACGGGGTCGCGGACGGCTTGCGCATCGACCATCCCGACGGCCTCGCCGACCCCGCCGGATATCTGCGCCGGCTCGCCGCCGCGACCGGCGGCCGCTGGACCGTCGTGGAGAAGATCCTCGGTCACGACGAGCAGCTGCCCGCCGGCTGGGCCTGCGCGGGCACCACCGGATACGACGCCCTGGACCGCGTCGACGGGCTGTTCACCGATCCGGGCGGGGTGGAGCGGATCACCGCCTGCTACGCCGACTTCACCGGCCAGGACGCCGACCGGGGCGGCGCGTGGGCGCCGACCGCCCGCCGCGCCTCGTACAAGATCGTGACGCAGGACCTGGCCGCCGAGGTGAGCCGGCTCGGGCGCACCGCCGCCCGCGCGCTCCCCGGCCACGATCCGGCCGTGCTGCGCCAGGCCATCCGCGAACTGCTGGTCCGGCTGCCGGTCTACCGCCCCTACGTCGTCCCCGGCGAGAGCGCGCCCGCCGAGGCCGTCGCCATGCTGGGGACCGCGGCCCGTGAGGCGGCGGTCCCGGGCGCGGAGGAGATCCGCGATCTCGCGCTGGGCGCGGACGCCGGCTTCGCGGTCCGCTTCGCCCAGGTCGCCTCCGCGCTGCACGCCAAGTCCGTCGAGGACACCGCCTTCTACCGCTGGTACCCGCTGCTGCCGCTCAACGAGGTCGGCCGCGACCCCGGCCACCCCACCACCGCTCCGGACGCGTTCCACGCCTTCTGCACCCGCCTCCAGCGCGACTGGCCCACCACCGGCACCGCCCTGTCCACCCACGACACCAAGCGCAGCGCAGACGTCCGGGCCCGGCTCGCCGCGGTCTCGGAGCAGCCGGCCCTGTGGCGCGCCTGGCTGCGCCGCGAATCGGACCACCTGCGCGCGTACTTCACCCGCGCCGGCATTCCGCTCGTCGACCGACACACCGAGTACCTGGCCTGGCAGTACGCGGTGGTCTACTGCAGCTACGGCGCCGAGGACGTGGTCGCCGCCACCATGCTCAAGTCCGAGCGCGAGGCGGGCCTGCGCACCAGCTGGACGGAACAGGACCCGGCTTACGAGAAGCGGCTCGACACCTTCACCCGTGAGCTGATCACCGGCCCCACCTACTACGCGACCGCCGACATCGCCCGCGCGATCGAGAGCCCGTCGCTGGTCAACCGGCTCGGCGCCACCCTGCTGCACCTCACCATGCCCGGCGTGCCCGATGTCTACCAGGGCGACGAGCACCCCCAGCTGCTCCTCGTCGATCCCGACAACCGCCGCCCCTATCGGCCCGCCGGCCGGCTGGACGGTCCGAAGGAGCTGGTGACCACCACGGCGCTGCGGCTGCGCCGCGAGCACCCAGGCTGGTTCGGAGCCGACGCCACGTACGAGCCCCTGTACGCGGCCGGCCCGGCCTCCGGGCACTGCGTCGCCTTCATCCGCACCGGCCGGTCGCTCACCGCCGTCACCCGTCTCCCGCACGGGCTGGAGCAGGCGGGCGGCTGGCGCGGCACCGAGCTCACCCTGCCGCCGGGCGACTGGGCCGACCGGCTGACCGGCGTGCACCACCGCGGCACCGTGGCCGTCGCGGACCTCTTCGCGGCGCACCCGGTGGCGCTGCTCACGTCGTAGCGATCAGGCATGAGCGGTCAGCGGGCTCCCCGGCCACCGGACGCCGTCAGAGGACGCCCCGGTCGGTGTCCGGGAGCCAGTGTCTGGCGGGGTCGTAGGCCAGCCAGTCGTGGGTGCTCGCGGCGCGGGCGAAGGCGTCGAGGAGGGGGCCGAGCGCCTGGTGGCGTTCACCGGCGCGCCAGACGACATGCCAGGCGTAGAGGGGCGTGGGGTCGACCACGGGGAGCTCCACCAGGCCCGTGCCCGGGGGGATCTCGACATCGGTGGGCAGCAGGGAGAAGTGCTCAGGACGGCCGCGGAGGTGGTCGAGGAAGGGTTCGAGGCCGAGGTTGATCCCGCCGAAGTCCCCCGGTATGCCGAAGCGTTCCACGAAGCTCCGGAGGAATTCGAGCTTCTCCATCGCGGCCGGGAACCACAGCCGGCTCGTCCGCAGGTCGTCCGGGCGCAGCGCGGAAGCTCCGGCGAGCGGGCTCTTCTCGCTCAGGACGGCCTTGACCGGGTCCAGGCACACCAGCCGGCGGGTGAGGGTCGCCGGCCACGGTTCGTCGAGGCCGTGGGTGCGGCCGAGGGCGAAGTCGATCTCTTCGCCCCGCAGTCCCGACAGCGCCGCCAGGAAACCGGGCCGCAGGCTCAGCTCGATGTCCAGGCCGGGCTCCTGCTCGACGACCGTCCGGATCGTCCGCAGCGGGATGAACATATGGCCCCAGACGCTCACCCGCAGCGGGCGTTCGCTGTGCCGGGCGGCCGCCACCGCCGCCTCCCCGGCCCGTACGACGTCCTGGGCGGGCCCGAGGAAGCGCTGCCCCGCCGGGGTGAGGCCGACGCTGTGTCCGGTGCGGTCGAAGAGCCGTACGCCGAGCGCGTCCTCGAGGCGGGCGATGCGCTTGGACAGCGCCTGCTGGCTGAGGAACAGTTCGGCGGCGGCCCGGCCGAAGTGCAACCGCTGCGCCGTGACGACGAAGGCCCGCACCGGTGCGAGATCGAGATCCACCGCTGCCGTTCCCCCGCTCACCTCCGGGTCATGCCTGCCGAGTCGGCAGCACGATCACCTGGCGCAGACTAACGTGCGCGGGCCGGCTGGCGACAAAGCCGATGATGTCGGCGATCTCATCGGCCGACAGCGTGCCGATCGCCTTGTACATACCCCCGAGCTGCCCGGCGATCCGGACCAGATCCTGGTCGCCTGCGCCGCGGTCCCGGGCTCCGCGACGGCCGAACGGCTGGCTCTGCTCACCAGCTGGACCATCGAGCGGGCCGCTGTCCGGCCCCCTGTAGTGCGCTGACAACCACCGGTTGTCGACCCCTCCAAAAGGCTGTTGGACGCACCCTCTGACCTGCGGCTTTCCTTGATCCCAGCGCGGCACACCCGCACCGGACCGGATCGAGGAACTGACGTGAAGGCACTGCTGCCCACCGGGCGTCCCGACGACATGGTCGTCCTGGGCGACACGGAGGAACCCCGGCCCGCGTCCGACGAGGCGCTCGTCAAGGTCGAGGCGTTCTCCGTCAACCGGGGCGAGGTCTTCCGGCTGTACAGCCCACAGCCCGGGCCGCGGCCCGACTGGCGGCCCGGCAAGGACATCGCGGGCCTGGTCGTCCAGGCTGCCGCGGACGGCTCGGGACCGCGGGCCGGGCAGCGGGTCGTCGGCCATCCGCCGGGCGGCGGCTGGGCCGAATACGCGGCCGTGGGCACCGACGCGCTCGCCGTCCTGCCGGACGGGGTCTCCTCGATCCGGGCCGCCGCCCTGCCGCTGGCCGGGCTGACGGCGCTGCGGCTGCTGCGCACCACCGGCTGTGTGTCCGGGCATCCGCTGCTGCTGACCGGCGCGTCCGGCGGCGTCGGCCACTACCTCACCGAACTGGCCATCGGGGCGGGCGCCGAGGTCACCGCCGTCACCGCGACGCCCGAACGCGGCAAGCGGCTCGCCGAGTTCGGAGCGACCGTCGTCCACGACCTGGCCGACGCCCGCGGGCCGTTCCACACGGTGCTGGAGTCGGTGGGCGGCGCGTCCACGGCGCGGGCGCTGTCGCTCCTGCGGCCGCGCGGCACGCTGATCTGGTTCGGCCAGGCGTCCCGCGAACCCGCTGAACTCAGCTTCTTCGAGTTCTTCAAGGGCCCCCGCTCCGGCACCGTCCGGCACTTCCACTACGAGCACTTCGACGAGGCGTTCGCCCCCGACCTGGCCGCCCTCGTCCGGCTGGTGGCCAACGACCGGCTGCACCCCGAGATCGGGCGCCTGTGCGGCTGGCAGGACACCGCCGCAACCCTCAACGACCTCCGCGACCGGCGGATCACCGGTAACGCCGTACTCACGATCGGACAGTAGTGATGACCACCCTCACGCAGTCGCCCGCCACCGAGGACGGGGCCTTCGCCGGCCCGGCCGGTGACGCCGGTGCCTCCCGGATGACCTCCCGCCAGCGCCTCGTCCTCCTGCTCCTGCTCGGCTCGCAGTTCATGCTCGCCGTCGACTTCTCCATCCTCAACGTTGCACTTCCCGACATCGGCCACGGCCTCGGATTCTCGATGGCGAATCTGCAGTGGATCGCCACCGCGATGATGCTGCCGGCCGCCGGATTCACCCTGCTCTTCGGCCGGCTCGCCGACCTCGCGGGACGCCGCCGGATGCTGCTGACCGGCATGGGCCTGCTCGCCGCCGGCTCACTGGCCGGCGGTCTGGCGACCAGCCCCGAGATGCTGCTCTGCGCCCGCGTCGCCCAGGGCCTGGCATCCGCGCTGGCAACCCCCGCCGCGCTCTCGCTGCTCACCACCTCGCTGCCCGAAGGGCCGCTGCGGGACAAGGCGCTGGGCCTCAACGGCACCCTCCTGTCGGCCGGATTCACCATCGGCGCGATCTTCGGCGGTGTCCTCACCGACCTGCTGAGCTGGCGCTGGGCCTTCTTCCTCAACGTGCCCGTCGCGCTGTTCATCCTCTGCGCCGCCCCCGCCGTGATCGAGGAGAGCCGCGGCGCCCGCTCCAAGCTCGACATCCCCGGCGCGATCACCGTCACCGGCGGGCTGCTCACCCTCGTCTACGGCGTCACCATGGCCGGCCAGCACGGCTGGACCGACCCCACCGCGCTCGGCTGCCTCGCCGCCGCCGCTCTGCTGCTCCTCGCCTTCTGGCGCATCGAGCTGCGCGCCGAGGCACCGCTCGCCCCGCTGGGAGTGCTGACCCGGCCCACCGTCAAGTGGGGCAACTTCGGCGGCCTGATCACCTTCACCATGGAGAGCTCGGTCATCTTCCTGCTGACCCTCTATATGCAGCAGGTGCTCGACTACTCGCCGCTCCAGACCGGCCTGGCCTTCTGCGGGATCGGCCTCGCCGCCTTCGCCGGAGGGCTGGCCGCCCCGCGTCTCATCGGCCGCTACGGCACCCGTACGGTCCTGTCCGGCGGCCTGCTCGTCCAGGCCCTGTCCACCGCCGCCTTCTTCTGGCTGGGCACCGGCGGCGGCAGCGCCCTCACTCTGCTCATCGCCGCCTCCGCGGCGGGCGCCTTCGGCCATATCTCGGCGATCGTCGGCTACATGGTCACCGCGACCTCGGGCCTCCCCGACGACGAACAGGGTCTGGCCACCGGACTCGCCTCGATGACCCAGCAGGTCGGCGTCACGATGGGCATCCCGGTCCTCAGCGCCGTCGCCACCGCCAGCACCGCCGCCACCGGCTCCGTCCTGAGCGGCGTCCACACCGCCCTCCTCCTCGACGCGGTGATCGTCCTGGCCGGCTCGGCCCTGGTCCTCGCCGGACTGCGCCGCCGCGTGCGGTAACCGGCACGCCTCAATCGCCGGACGGGCTGAAGTCAGCCCGTCCGGCGATTGAGGACGAACCGGCTGCCGGGCGGACCCGGCGAACCCATGCGGTCACCCCGGACAGGCTCTAGCCGCAGGCGCCCGGCACCCGCCAGGCGTAGCGCCGCTTCTCGCGCGAGGTGGCGCCGAGGCGGTCGTAGAAGCGGATGGCGCCCTTGTTCCAGACCGGGGTGTTCCACTGGACCTCCTCCAGACCGAGGGCCACCGCCTCGGCCGCGACCGCGTCGATCAGCATCCGGCCCAGGCCCAGGCCGCGGTGCTCGCCGTCGAGGAACAGACAGTCCATGTGCAGATACTCATGCCCGGACCAGGTCGCGAACTCGGGTGTGCAGGTGGCGTATCCGGCCAGGTCGCCGCCCGGCAGCTGCGCCACGAGGCAGATCAGCCGGGGCTCGGCGCGGTCGAAGAGCGCGTCGGCGAGCCGCTCGGCGAAGCCGGCGGCCGGCGGGTCGGCCTGCTCGTAGGCGGCATGGGCGATGGCGAGTTCCGCGACGCGCGGCAGGTCGGACCGGGTCGCATGCCGGACGACGGGTACTTCCTGGCTGTGGATCATGCCGCCAAAATAGTGCCTGGACAGGCGCGTCGAGACCCGGCTACGGTGTTCGAACGCCCTTGATCAACATGGAAGGAGGCGAGCGCGATGTTCACAACGAACCGTCCGCGCTCCCGTCCTGTCCACCGGGCGTCCCAGATCTGACCGGGAGCGCGTCACTCTCCCGAAGGATCTTCATGACTGACCTGGTCATCCGTCCGCTCGTCGCGGCGAAACACCTCTCTTCAACTCCCTCGCCGACTCCGGCCTCGTCGGCCGCGCCATCAGCGGCGGCACATACACCATGGTCGCCGACGGCGGCGAGTACCGGCCCGAATGGACCTGGATCGCCCTGCGGGACGGCATCGTCGTCGCCCGCGCCGCCTGGTGGGCTGAAATTCAGCCCGCCCGGCAGGTGAGGACGAGGACAGCGCGGCCGAAGGACGCGTAACCCGGTGAGCCGTGCGGTCCCGGCGCTAGGGTGCGGAAGGTCCGCGAAGGCCTGCGAAGGCCGGGACACGTCCGTGCCGGACCGCTCAGAGGAGCCGCCAGTGCAGTTCGAGGTGTGGGCGCCGGACGCGGCGCGCGCCGAGGTCGTGACCGAAGGCCGTACCCATCCCCTGGAGCCGGATCCGGACCGCGAGGGCTGGTGGCGCGCCGAGGCCCCGGCCGCACCCGGTGCCCGGTACGCCTACGTACTCGACGGCGGACCGCCGCTCCCCGACCCGCGTTCGCGCTGCCAGCCGGACGGCCCCGACGGAGCGAGCGCCGTACTCGACCACGCCGCCTTCGACTGGACGCGGCCCTGGAACGGCCGTCCGCTGCCGGGCGCGGTGCTCTACGAGCTGCACATCGGCACGTTCACCCGCGAGGGCACCTTCGAGGCCGCGATCGGCCGTCTCCCCCATCTAGCCGGACTGGGCGTCACCCATGTGGAGCTGATGCCGGTCTGCCCGTTCCCCGGCACCCACGGCTGGGGCTACGAGGGCGTGTCCCTGTGGGCCGTTCACGAGCCCTACGGGGGTCCCGACGGCCTCAAACGTTTCGTGGACGCGGCTCACGCGCACGGCCTCGGCGTCGTCCTGGACGTGGTCCACAACCACCTCGGGCCGTCCGGCAACCACCTCCCGGCGTTCGGCCCGTACTTCACCGACCGGCACCACACGCCGTGGGGCGACGCCGTCAATCTGGACGCCCCCGGCTCCGACGAGGTGCGCGCGTATCTGATCGGCAGCGCGCTGGCCTGGCTGCGCGACTACCGCCTCGACGGGCTGCGGCTGGACGCCGTCCACGCGCTCGTCGACACCCGAGCGCTGCAATTCCTGGAGGAGCTGTCGGCGGCGGTCGACACGCTGGCGGCCTCGCTCGGCCGCCCGCTCTTCCTGATCGCCGAGTCCGACCTCAACGACCCTCGCACCACCACCCCGCGCGAGGCCGGCGGCCTGGGCCTGACCGCCCAGTGGAACGACGACCTCCACCACGCCCTGCACACCGCACTGACCGGTGAATCACAGGGCTACTACGCCGACTTCGCCCGGGAACCGCTCGGCGCGCTCGCCAAGACGCTGACCCGCGTCTTCTTCCACGACGGCACCTACTCGTCCTTCCGCGGTCGCCGCCACGGCCGGCCGGTGGACCGCGCGACGACCCCGGCGCACCGCTTCCTCGGCTACTCCCAGACCCACGACCAGATCGGCAACCGCGCCACCGGCGACCGGCTCGCCCCCGGGCAGCTCGCCCTCGCCGCCGCGATCGTCCTCACCTCGCCGTTCACCCCCATGCTGTTCATGGGCGAGGAGTGGGGCGCGGGCACGCCCTGGCAGTTCTTCACCGACCACGAAGACCCGGAACTCGCCGCGGCCATCACCCGGGGCCGCCGCCGGGAGTTCGCCGGACACGGCTGGGCCGCCGAGGACATCCCCGACCCCCAGGACCCCGCCACCCGGCTGCGTTCCTGCCTCGACTGGGACGAGTCCTTCCGCGACCCGCACGCTCGGCTGCTCAGCTGGTACCGCGAACTGATCGCCCTGCGGCACGCCGAGCCGGAGCTGTCCGGCGGCGGCCCGGCGGCGCCCGGCGTCACCGCCACCGGGACCCTGCTCACCGTCCGCCGGGGCCGATTCCTCACCGCCGTGAACTTCTCCGACGCGCCGGCCGCCGTCCCGCTCGATCGCGGGTACGCTGCGCGCGCCGAGATCGCCGCGGCCTGGCTCCCCTGCGAGCCGCCGGGTCCGGCCGGCGTGCTGCACCTGCCCGCGCGCTCGGCCGCGATCCTGCGCAGTACGGTGGACGGGTGACCGAGTGCTACGCCGACCCCGGCGATCCCGAGCCGGCCCCCGCCGCTCCCTCCGCGCCCCTGGCGGCGGGCGAGCCGCGCGCCGACTGCGTGCTGTGCGGCAAGCCCACCGAATACCCGGCCACGCAGCCAGGCCTGACCATGTGCCCTGTCTGCGAATGGCAGGAAGCGCAGCGCACGGCCTGCTCGGGTTAGCGCTCATCAGAAGATGTGAGGCCGGTCAGGTCTTGAGGCCGCTCAGGTCTTGAGCAGCTGCGCCCGGCTCTCCTCCACGTCGAAGTCGCCCTTCGGATAGGCCGGGTCCATCAGCTCCAGGTGTTCCAGCAGCAGCTTGCTGATCGCCCAGTTGCGGTACCACTTGCGGTCGGCGGGGACGAGGTACCAGGGCGCGGCGTCGGTCGAGCAGCGCTCCAGAGCAGCCTCGTAGGCCTCCTGGTAGGCGGGCCACAGGGCCCGCTCCGCGATATCGCCGGCATTGAACTTCCAGTGCTTGTCCGGGTTGTCGAGCCGTGCGAGCAGCCGGTCGCGCTGCTCGTCGTAGCCGACGTGCAGGAAGACCTTGACGATGCTGACGCCGTCGTCCGCGAGCGACTGCTCGAACCGGTTGATGACGCTGTACCGCTTGGACCAGGTGGCGCGCGGCACCAGGTTCCTGACCCGGACGATCAGCACGTCCTCATAGTGCGAGCGGTCGAAGATGCCGATCTCGCCGGGCTCCGGCAGCGCCTTGCGGATCCGCCACAGGAACGGGTTCTGCTTCTCCTCGTCCGTCGGCGCCTTGAAGGCGCGCATCCGCAGCCCGGCCGGGTTGAACTGCCCGACCACGTGTTTGACGGTGCCGCCCTTACCGGAGGTGTCCATGCCCTGCAGCACGAACAGCATCGCGCGCGGGTCGCCCGCGCTGCTCTGCGCGAAGAGCTTCTCCTGGAGCTCGGCGAGCCGCAGGCCCATCGCGGCGGTCTCGGCGAGTGCCCGCTTCTTGTCCTGCGGGCCGCCGGGGGTGCCGGAGGTGTCGTACGTCTTGAGCTTGACCGGACCGCCGCCCGGCGGAACGCGCAGCAGGGTGCGTACGTCGGCGGCCGACTCGTCCTCGCCGCTCTTCCCGCCGCCCTGCTTCTTCCCACTCGTGTCGCTCTGGTCGTTCTTCCCGCTCTTGTCGTCCTTCGCCATGCCCCGATCCTGCGACGGATCAGGCGGAGGCGCCAGCTCCCGGGAGCCGCTCGGCGTCACGCGCGAGCGCCGTCAGCCTCGAGATGGCCCGGAAGTACTTCTTGCGGTATCCACCGGCGAGCATCTCCGCGCTGAATATCTGGTCGAACGGTGTGCCCGAGGCCATCACCGGCACCTCGCGGTCGTACAGCCGGTCGGCGAGTACCACCAGCCGCAGCGCTGTGGCCTGATCGGTCACCGGCCATACGTCCTGCAGGAAGACGGCGTCGACGCCGTCGCACAGCGCGCCGTACCGGCTGGGGTGGACCCGCGCCAGATGGTCCAGCAGCGGGCCGAAGTCGTCGAGCGAAGCTCCCTGCGTGCGCTCCGCGGTCTCGCTGACCTGCCGGTCGGTGTACGGCGCCGGGGCCTCGGGCAGTCCGCGGTGCCGGTAGTCCTGGCCGTCGATGCGCAGCGGCAGGAAACGCGCGGACAGCCCCTGGATCTCCCGCATGAAGTCGGAGGCGGCGAACCGGCCCTCGCCGAGCTTGCCGGGCAGCGTGTTCGACGTGGCGGCGAGCTTCACGCCCGCGTCGGCGAGCTTGCCGAGCAGCGAGGACACCAGCACCGTGTCGCCCGGGTCGTCCAGCTCGAACTCATCGATGCAGACCAGCCGGTGGCCGCTCAGGGCCTGGACCGCCTGCTGGAATCCGAGCGCCCCGACGAGGTTGGTCAGCTCCACGAAGGTGCCGAACGCCTTCTGTTCGCGCGGCGCCGGAACCGCGTGCCACAGCGAGGCGAGCAGATGGGTCTTGCCGACGCCGTAGCCGCCGTCGAGGTAGACCCCGCCGGGTCCCGCGGGGGCCTGGGGCTCGCGCCGGAACCAGCGCTTCCGGCCGCCGTTGACCGCCGTCGCCCCGCCCAGGGTCGACGCGAAGCCGCTGAGCGCCTTCACCGCGTCGGTCTGGCTGGCCTCATCGGGGTCCGGGAGGTAGGTGTCGAACCGCACGGTGTCGAAGCGCGGCGGCGGCACCATCTCGGCGACCAGCCGGTCGGCGGGCACCTGCGGCATTCGGCCGCAGAGGGCCGCGGGACCCCCGGCGGTGGGGCGGGAACCGGTGGCCTGGGCGAGGGAGGAGACAGGGGTTGACACGACCATTCAGCCTAGTCCCTCCGGCACGGAGTGCCGCGGGAGTGTGGTGGACCCCACTCCGCCCGGCCCTTGAGCGGGGTGCGGGCCGGGCTCGTGCGGGGTGCGGGCCGGGCTCCGGACGTCGAACACCGGGCGCGCTGATCGTCGCCCGGAAGAGGGGGCGCATGCCAGACTGCGAGGCATGCGCCGCCTGTATCCCGTGCCCAGTGCCGATGAGACCGCCGCCGCGTTCGATTCCGCCGGTTCCGCGCATCCCCTCGACTCCCCGGGATCCGCCGGCTCCCTGGACTCCCTCGACGGGCTGGCGGACGCGTACGCGTATCCGGACCGGGCCCGCGGACCGTGGCTGCGGGCGAACATGGTCGCGTCCCTGGACGGGGCCGCCCGGCATGAGGGGCGGTCGCAGGGGTTGTCGTCGGCCGCCGATCTGCGGGTGTTCGGAGTGCTGCGGGCACTGGCGGACGTGGTGGTCGTCGGTGCGGAAACGGTTCGTCAGGAGGGTTACCGGCCGGCGAAGGCGCGCGAGGCGTTCGCCGACCGGCGGGCGGCCGCCGGCCAGCCGCCCGCGCCGGTGATCGCCGTACTCAGCGCAAGCCTTGACCTGGACTTCTCCCTGCCGCTGTTCACCGAGCCGGTGACGCAGACGCTGGTGGTGACCGGCGCGACCGCGCCCGCCGACCGGGTGGCGGCCGCCACGAAGGCCGGAGCGCGGGTCGTGGTGGCGGGCGACGGAGCCGGCGCCGACCCGGCCCGGACCGTCCGCGCACTGGCGGACCTCGGGCTGACGCGACTGCTGCACGAGGGCGGCCCGAAGGTCCTGGCGCAGTTCGCCGTTGCCGGGGTAGTGGATGAACTGTGCCTGACCATCGCTCCACTGATCACCGCGGGGGATGCCTCGCGGATCATGAACGGTCCCGGAATCGCCGTGCCGAAACGATTCTCCCCGACCTCGATCCTGGAGGAGGACGGCTTCCTGTTCACCCGTTACTCCCGCGGCTGACAATCTGCGGAATATGTCGTTCCGTTTGCCTCCGCGAGGGAACACTTACACCGCGTGCCCTGTACGGAGTCGGGGCAGGATGGATTCTGTGCCGGCCCGGTGGCCCACGAGAAAGAAGGACGCGTCCGTGTTCACGACCGTACTCATGATCGAGAAGCCGCTCGCCCCCGCCGATGTGGAGCTCGTCACCACACTGCACGGCGACGAGCCCGTCTCCTTCGTCGTACTCATGCAGCCACGCGGCGACCAGGACCGGCTACTGCGGGCCGTGGACGACGTGGCCCTCGGCTATCTGGACGACGCCGCCCACGAGCGCGCGGAACCCGAAGGCCAGGAGGCCACTCTTCCGGCCGAACGAGCCCTGAGCCACTCACTCGCCTCGCTGCGCGCCACCGGCGCCGAAGCGGTCGGCGAAGTGGTCGAGGACCATCCGCTCGACCTGCTCAAGTCGGTGGTTGAGCAGACCCATGCCGACGAGGTGATCGTGCTGACCGCTCCGCACTTCGTGGAGGAGTTCTTCCACCGCGACTGGACGTCACGCGCCCGCCACAGGGTCGGCGTTCCAGTGCTCAAGCTCTTCGCGCAGCACGACTGAGCCTGTCCGCTGGGAGTCGGGGGCCGGGGCCTCCAGGGCAGGGGTCCGAAATCGTATATGTACGGGCCTGGCGGCCCACAAATACACGGCAGCATTTCGGACCCCTACCCCTGCGGCCCCGTCCCCCTTCCGTTCAACCCGCCTGGTCCGGCAATGGGAGGGCGGCTGCCGTCGGAGCTCCATCCAGCCGACCGTCGGTCATCTCCAGGAGGCGGTCGGCGTGGTCCATGAGGCCGCGGTCGTGGGTGACCATGACCGTCGCCGTGCCGTGCTCGCGGGTCACGCGGGCCAGCAGTTCCACGATCCGCGCGCCGCGGTCGTGGTCGAGTGCGGACGTCGGTTCATCGACGAGCAGGACGGCCGGGCGGCCGAAGAGCGCGCGGGCGATGTTCACCCGCTGGCGCTCCCCGCCGGACAGCTGGTGCGGACGGCGGGCGCGCTGGGCGGCGTCGAGACCGACCGAGTCGAGCAGTTCCTCGGCCCGCTCCCGAGCCGCGCGCACCTTTCCGCCGCGCAGGTGCTCGACGGCGAGCAGCTGCTCCACCGCGGTCAGCGCGGCGAGCAGATTCGGCTGCTGGAAGACGATGCCGATGTGCTCGCGGCGCAGCGCGGTGCGCTCCTTGTCGCGCAGCCGGGTGGTGTCCTGACCGGCCACGACGACCTTTCCGGCGTCGGGCCGCAGCAGTGTCGCGGCCACCGCCAGCAGGCTGGACTTGCCGGAGCCCGACGGCCCGGCCACCGCCAGCAGCTCACCTGCCCCGACCTCCAGGGAGATGTCGTCGAGGGCGGTGAGCCGGCCGTCCCCGTCCGGATAGGTGAGACGGACGGAAGCAAGGGACAGGGCGGTCATCGGTTGGCTCCCAGCGCGGTCAGCGGGTCGACGGAGGTGATGCGGGCGATCGCGAAGGCCGAACCCGCCAGGCCGAGCAGCACCATGACGGCGACCGGCACGGCGACGGTGGCCGGGCCTACCGCGAACGGCACCACCGACGAGGCGATCGCGCCTCCCCCGGCCCCGATCGCACCGCCGAGCAGCGCTCCCCCGGCGAGTACGGCCAGCGCCTGCGCGAGCGCGTCACGCACCAGGTAGCCGCTGCTCGCGCCGACGGCCTTGAGCACCGCCACGTCCGGCTTGCGCTGCACCGTCCACACCGTGAAGAACGCGCCGGTCACCAGGGCGCTCACCGCGAACAGGAACACCTGGATCATCTGCAGGCTCAGGTGCTCGGCCTGGTAACCGTCGATCCCCGCGAGCGCGTCGCCGCGCGCGACGGCCCTGGTGCCCTGCGTGGCGTCGGCCGCCCCGAGGTCGGCCCCCGACTGGCCGACGGCGAGCGCGGTGGCCTGCCGCTGCCCGCTGATCCGCTGCCAGGTGGACAGCGTGGTCCACACGCTCGCGGCGTGCCCGTACGAGCGGGTGGCGGTGATCCCCGACACGGTCACCCGCTCGGTACCGAGCCCGAGCGTGCTGCCCGGGACCAGCTGGTACGTGTCCGCGACGGACTGGCTCACGGCCACCTGGCCGTCCTTCGGCGCGCTGCCGGAGACCAGCGGCGGCAGCAGCTTCGCGGAGCCGCCGAACAGGCTCACCGAGCCCGCGGCCGCGGCGCCGGTGGCTCGGGTCATCGCAACCCCCAGCGGCTCGGCGGAGGTCACCCCGGCGGTGGCGGCCCAGGCCGCGGCCTGGCGGTCGCTGATGGTGCTGTTGCTGAACGACACCCCGGCGGAGGCGCCGGCCGGGGCGCCGAACACGATGTCGTTCGCGGGCAGCTCGGCGATGGCCGACGAGGCGTCGCGTCCGAGCCCGCCCGTCAGGCCGTACAGGAACACGACGAGCGTGGTGATGAGCGTGACGACCGCGCCCATCAGGGCGAACCGCCCCTTGGCGAATCTGATGTCACGGAGTGCGACGAACACCTTCTGGACCCTCCTGGGTCGGACATTCTCCAGCTGTCCCTCAAGGCTGTCCGGCCCGGCCGCCGCTGCCATCAGGGAGAGGAGCGGTACCGGAATCCATCGAAAGGTTGATGGCACGGCCCCATCGCGGCTGCCCCGCCCCCGTACCCTCGGAGAGGTGAGCAACTCCGGCATATCCCTGCCTACGGGCCGTCGCACACCCGAGGACACCCCCGCACTGCGCTTGATGCGCGCCGCCCTGCACGGCACGTTCTTCGTGCTGCTCGCGGTGGCGCTCGGCCCCGCAGCGGTCGGCACCGAGTCCGCGTTGCTGCTCGTGCCGGGCATCGCGCTCGGGCTGGTCTACGGTGCCGGAGCGCTGCGCGAACGCCGGGAGCCGTCGCAGGCCTGGGTCCGGGGCTGGCTGGCCGTCGTCACCGCGCTGTGGGTCGGACTGCTGCTCGCCGACCGGGACTTCAGCTACGTCGTCTTCCCGCTGTTCTTCCTCCATCTGCACGTACTGCCGCCGCGCTGGTCGCTGCCGTCCGTCGGCGCCGCGACCGCGCTGATCGTCGTCGTGCAGTCCCACGGTCCCGACGGGTTCACCGCCGCGAAGGTCATCGGCCCGACCGCCGGCGCGGCCGTCGCCGTACTCACCGCCTACGGGTACGCGGCGCTGTACCGCGAGAGCCGGCAGCGCCGGCGGCTCATCGACGACCTGGTGACGACGCGCGACGAGCTGGCGGCGGCCCAGCGCGAGGCGGGCCGGCTCGCCGAGCGGCAGCGGCTCGCCCGGGAGATCCACGACACCCTGGCCCAGGGACTGTCCAGCATCGTGCTGCTGACCCGTGCCGCCGACAGCGCACTGCCGGCCGCAGGCGCGGGCACCGAAACGGCCAGGGCCCGGATCCAGGAAGCCGGGCGCACCGCGTCCGAGAACCTCGCCGAGGCCCGCCGCTTCGTACAGGACCTCACCCCGTCCGCCCTGGAGGACGCCGCGCTGCCGGAGGCGCTGCGCCGCGTCACGGCCGGTTTCGGCTCCGGCCCGCAGACCGCCCCGTACACCGCTCCGAAGGTCGCCTTCCGCCTGGACGGCGACCCCTACCCGCTGCCCATCGAGGCCGAGGTCGCGCTGCTGCGGCTCACCCAGGAGGCGCTGGCCAACGTCGCCCGGCACGCGCGGGCCCGCAACGCCGCCGTGACGCTCGTCTTCCTCGACGGACAGGTGACGCTGGACGTCTACGACGACGGGGTCGGCTTCACCCCGCAGGACCCGAAGGCACCGCAGGCCCCGCTCGCGGCCGGCGAGCGCGCCACCTTCGGCCTGCACGGCATGCGCGAGCGCATCGCCGAACTCGGCGGCACCCTGACGGTCGAGTCCGCCCCGGGCGAGGGCACGGCGGTCGCGGCGGCGCTGCCGGTGCCGCTGTCGGGGCCGGTGTCGGGGCCGGTGTCGGCGCCGCTGCCCGAGCCGGTGTCCGAGCCCGTGCCTGTGCGTGCGGTGGTGCCGGTGCCGCGCCAGGGGCGGCCGGAAGCGGCAGCAGCCGCGACGCCCGTGGTCAGCGTGGAGCGGTGATCCGGATCCTGATCGTCGACGACCACCCCGTCGTACGGCGCGGCCTGCGCGCCATGGTCGACGACCTGCCGGAACTGGAAGCCGTCGGCGAGGCCGCCGACGGCGCCGAGGCCTTGCGCCTGCTGGCCGACGGGACCGTGGCCCGTCCCGAAGTGATCCTCATGGACCTCCAGATGGGTGACGGCATGCACGGTGTCGAGGCGACCCGGCGGATCACCGCACTGCCCGACCCGCCCGCCGTCCTCATCCTCACCACCTACAGCACCGACGCCGACATCCTGGCCGCCGTCGAGGCCGGAGCCACCGGCTATCTGCTCAAGGACGCGCCTCCGGAGGAGGTCGCCGCCGCCGTCCGCGCCGCCGCGCGCGGCGAGACCGTACTGGCCCCGCCGGTCGCCGCCCGGCTGCTGGGACGGGTCAGGTCCGGGCGGCCCACCCTGTCGCCGCGCGAGGCCGAGATCCTGCGGCTCCTCGCCGAGGGACTCGCCAACAAGCAGATCTCCCGACGGCTGTTCATCAGCGAGGCGACCGTCAAGACCCACCTCGTGCACATCTACGGCAAGCTCGACGTGGACAGCCGGACGGGCGCCATCGCGGCGGGCCTCAGCAGCGGCCTGATCCGGTCCTCGTGAGGGCCGCGCACCGACCATGATCCAAAAAAGTGCGCTTGCGCGGGCAGACAGCGCGGCGCAGGACGTCTACGGGAAGGTGCGAGAATCGGAGCCGTCAGGCAAACCGTTCGAGACGTCCGGGAGACCCGCGTATGAGCCCCACCATTCCCTCCACGATGGACCGACCGCACTTCATCGGCATCGGCGGAGCCGGAATGTCGGGGATCGCCAAGATCCTCGCGCAGCGCGGCGCCAAAGTCGCGGGCAGCGACGCGAAGGACTCCGAGACGGCCGAGGCGCTGCGCGCCCTCGGGGTCGCGGTGCGCATCGGCCATGACGCCCGGCACCTGGCCTCCGACGCCACCTGCGTGGTCGTCTCCAGCGCCATCCGCGCGGAGAACCCCGAGCTGGTGGCCGCCGCCGAGCGCGGCCTCCCGGTCGTGCACCGCTCCGACGCGCTCGCCGCGCTCATGGACGGCAAGCGCCCGATCGCGGTGGCCGGCACCCACGGCAAGACCACCACCACCTCGATGCTCGCGGTCAGCCTCACCGCGCTCGGCCTCGACCCCTCGTACGCCATCGGCGGCGACCTCGACGCGCCCGGCTCCAACGCCCACCACGGCGGCGGCGAGATCTTCGTAGCGGAGGCGGATGAAAGCGACCGCAGCTTCCACAAGTACGCCCCCGAAGTCGCGATCATCCTCAACGTCGAGCTGGACCATCACGCGAACTACGCCTCGATGGACGAGATCTACGACTCCTTCGAGACGTTCGTCGGCCGGGTCCGTCCCGGCGGCACGCTCATCGTCTCCGCCGACCAGGCGGGCGCCCGCGAGCTGACCTCGCGGGTCCGTGACATCGGCGAGCTGAACATCGTCACCGTCGGCGAGTCCGAGGGTGCCGACCTGCGCATCACCAAGATCAACCAGCGGGGTCTGACCAGCGAGGTCACCGTCGTCCTCGAAGGGCGGATGCTCACCTTCGCCGTGTCCGTCCCCGGCCGCCACTACGCGCACAACGCGGTGGCCGCGCTCGCCGCCGGCATCGCGCTCGGCACGCCCGCGCGCAATCTCGCCTCGGCGCTCGCCAAGTACACCGGTGTCCGGCGCCGCCTGCAGCTCAAGGGCGAGGCGGCCGGGGTGCAGGTGATCGACTCCTACGCCCACCACCCCACCGAGATGACCGCCGATCTGGAGGCCATCCGGGGCGCCGCCGGTGCCGCCCGCGTGCTGGTGGTCTTCCAGCCGCACCTGTTCAGCCGCACCCGCGAGCTCGGCGTGGAGATGGGGCAGGCGCTGGCCCTGGCCGACGCCTCCGTGGTCCTCGACATCTACCCCGCCCGCGAGGACCCGATCCCGGGCATCACCAGCACCCTGATCATCGACGCGGCCACCACGGCGGGCGCCGATGTGACGGCCGAGCACGACAAGGACGCGATCCCGGACGTGATCGCAGGAATGGCCAAGCCGGGGGACCTTGTTCTCACTATGGGCGCGGGCGACGTGACCGACCTCGGTCCGCTCATCCTGTCCCGCCTGGAGAGCCAGAACTGAGGAGCAACGGCATGCCGTACGAAGTCGAGAAGCCCGACGAGCAGTGGCGCGAGGAGCTGTCCCCCCAGGAGTACGCCGTCCTGCGCGAGGCCGGCACCGAGCGTCCCTTCGTCGGCGAGTACACCGACACCAAGACCACCGGTGTCTACTCCTGCCGCGCCTGCGACGCCGAGCTCTTCCGCTCGGACACGAAGTTCGAGTCCCACTGCGGCTGGCCTAGCTTCTGGGATGCACGCAACTCAGACGCCGTAGAACTTCTGGAAGACCATTCCATGGGCACGACCCGCACCGAGGTCCGCTGCGCCACTTGCGGTTCTCACCTCGGCCACCTCTTCAAGGGCGAGGGTTACGGCACCCCCACCGACCAGCGCTACTGCATCAACAGCATCTCCCTGCGCCTCGCCCCCGACGAAAGCTGAGCGGCGGCGCCCGTCAACACGACTGCAGTAGTTTCACCGGTTGAGCTGGAGATATAGGGGTTTCCTTGTTGAGCTGTGCGTCGCACGCTGGGATGCACAGCATGAGGAGGAACACCAATCTCCACCCATCGGTGGAACTTGTGGCTGCTGAAGCCGGCCGAGGGGGATCCGGTGAGTGCGGATCTCGTCGAGGAAGGATCGACGTACTGGCCGAGGGCGGCCCTACTGAGCCCTTCTCGGTAACCAGAGATTACGTACGGTATTGGTTCAGGTGGTCCGGTTATCTTTGAGGTGCAGGATGACGAGGGCTGCTGCCGTGATGTCGCCGATGCGGCTGGGGTCCAGGCTGACGTGGCGCAGAGCCTTGAAAGTGGTCTTGAGCAGGGAGTTTCCACGTTCACCGATCGCTCGCAGGGCGGTCTGGACGGCGTTGATACGAGAGATGTTGCTCGACGAGTTGGTTGCCGGGGCGGCGCTTGACCGGGGTGCGGATGCCAATGCCGGCACCGATGTAGCCCATGTCAGTGAGCGTCAGAAGCTTCTGCCCTGCTGCCTTGTAGAGAGCGCCGCCGGACTGCGCGGCGGCAAAACCGTCCCCGACACCATCACCGCACACCCCCGCGTCTTCGCGACCTTCACCGCCCCCTCCTTCGGCCCCGTCCACAACCGACCCACCGCCGATGCCAAGCAGACTGGCCGGTGCCGCTGCGGACGCACCCACGACCAGGACGACCCGCAACTCGGCTCACCCCTGGCGCCCGACCGCTACGACTACCCGGTATCGGTCCTGTGGAACGCCCATGCCCCGGCCCTGTGGTCCCGCTTCATGCTCCACCTGCGCCGCGAGATCGCCAAGGCGGCCGGACTCACCCAGCGGCACACGTCCGCCGCCGTCAAGGTCTCCTACGCCAAGGTCGCCGAGTACCAGCGGCGCGGCCTGGTCCACTTCCACGCCGTCATCCGCCTTGACGGACCCGACGGCCACCGCACCCCGCCACCCGCCTGGGCCAGCACCAGCATGCTGACCGACGCCATCCACGCCGCCGCCACCCGCACCCGCATCGACAGGCCGACACTCGACGGCCAGCAGACCGCCTTCGCCTTCGGCACCCAGCTCGACGTCCGCCCCATCCGCGGCGGCGACTTCGAAGCCGGAACCCCCGTCACCGAACGCGCCGTGGCCGCCTACATCGCCAAGTACGCCACCAAGCGAGCCGAAGGGTCGACCGCACCCTGGACCGGCGACTCCGCCCTATCGGCGAACTCCACGCGTTCGACATACCCCCGCACGCCGAACGCATGGTCCGCACCGCCTGGAACCTGGGAGCCCGCCCCGAACTAGCCAACCTCAAGCTACGGACCTGGGCACACATGCTCGGCTTCCGAGGCCACTTCTCCACCAAGACCCGCCAGTACTCCACCACCCTGGCCGTCCTACGAGACGCCCGCGCCGCCTGGCAACGCGCCCAGGCCAGCACGCCGACGACGGGACCGGACCAGGACTCGACACTGATCCTCGCCCACTGGGCCTTCTCCGGCATCGGACTCACCCCCGAACTCGCCCGCCTCGACTCCGCCCTGGCCCCACCACCAGGTAACCAAGGGACCTCGGGGGCGGCGCGTGGCTGCCGACGAGCTCCTCACCGTCCCCGGGGTCATGGCCCGGTTAAGGTCGGCCGCTCCACCGTCTACGACCTCATCCGCACCCGGCAACTCGCCTCCATCACCATCGGCCGCTCCCGCCGCATCCCCGCCCACGCCCTGAACGCCCTTGTCCACCACCACCTTGAAGAGGCCAGCTGATGACCACCCCGAACCCCAGCTCCCGCCGCGCCCGCGCCAACGGAGACGGCACCGTCTACCAGCGCAAGGACGGCGGCTGGGAAGCCGCCGGATACGTCCTCGCGGCAGGCGGCACCCGCAGGCGCGTCCGCGTCTACGGGGCAACGTGCAAGGAGGCCCTGGCCAAGCTCACCGAGAAGATCGCCACCAGCAACCGCGGCGTCCCGGCCCCCAATGCGCAGGGCAGCGTCGGCGTGTTCCTGACCTACTGGCTGGAGAGCGTCGTCGTTCACCGGCTGCGCGAGAACACCCACACCCGCTACACCGCCTGCGTGCGCCTCTACGTCATCCCCGGCCTGGGCAAGAAGAAGCTCGCCAAGCTCACCGCCAAGGACGTCCGCACCTGGCTCGACCAACTCCGCACCACTGCCAGTGCTGCACACGCGGCCTCGACACCGCCGGCGCCCAACCCCAGTGCTGCGCCGCCGGCACCTGCTGCCGCAAGCGCCTCTCACCGCTAACCATGGCCTACGTCCACTCCGTGCTCAAGTCCGCCCTGGAGCACGCCGTCCGGGAAGAGGAGATACCGCGCAACGTCGCCCGCAACGTCCGCATGGGCACCCCCAGGCCGCGCCGCTTCGAGCCGCTGACCGTGGAGGAGGCCCGCGTCAGCCAAGCACTAGTGTCTCGTGATCCCGTTGGCGTTACTTAATCTCGTGTGTCTCGTTGGTACTGGCATGGAGCTCTCCGTGGAACAGGTCGCTGAGTTACGGGTGTTGGCGAGTAGTCGGAACGTGCCTGCGGAT